>NZ_NOKT01000019.1 GCF_002237655.1 Streptomyces sp. XY006 | reverse complement strand
CCCTGCGGGTTCCCCGAGCCGGGGAGTCGGCCCGGCCCCTGCGGGTTCACTGCACCTGGGCGCCGGTCCGGCTCGCGCGGGTTCACCGCACCGGGTCGTCGGCCCGGAACATGCCGAGAGCCCCGGCGCGGAACGTGCCGGGGCTCTCCGTGTGTGAACGGGGGTGCGTAAGGCTCAGTGACCGTACCCGTAGCCGCCGTGGTGGCCCTTGTGGTCGTCCTTGTTCTCGCACTCGTTGCCGAATGCGGGGTTCAGCAGGCCGATGACGTTGACCGTGTTGCCGCACAGGTTGATCGGGATGTGGACCGGCACCTGCAGGACGTTGCCCGACAGGACGCCCGGCGACCCGACGGCCTTGGCCTGGGCGCCCGCGTCGGCCAGGGCCAGACCGGCCCCGCTGACCACCACGGCCCCCGTGCCCAGCGCGACACCGGCTGCCTTCGCGATGCGAGACATCACGTTCTCCTTCTGACTCGGTGAGCAGGCGGCAGGTGGAGCCGCCGTGCTTCCCGTTCAACGCGCCCGCTCACGCCGGGTCACGGCGATCATGGCCGGATCACCCGTCCTGAAGGCACGTCAGGGCAGCCGGCGCACCGGAGAGCCGTCCAGGAACGCCCGGATGTCCTCGACGGCATGGCCGTAGTAGGTCGCGTAGTTGGCCTGCGAGACGTAGCCCAGGTGCGGGGTGGCGAGCAGACGCGGAGCGGTGCGCACGGGGTGGTCGTCGGGCAGGGGTTCGATGTCGAAGACGTCGACGCCGGCGCCCGCGATCCGGCCGCTGCGCAGGGCGTCGAGGAGGGCGTCCTGGTCGACGATCGCCGCGCGGGATGTGTTGACCAGGTAGGCGGTCGGCTTGAGCAGGGCGAGTTCCGCGGGGCCGAGCAGGCCGCGGGTGCGGTCGCTCAGCGCGAGGTGGACCGAGACGAAGTCGCTGCCGGCGAGCAGTTCCTCCTTGGACGAGGCGAGTTCCACGCCCACCTCCTCGGCCCGCTCCCGGGTGAGGTTCTGGCTCCAGGCACTCACCCGCATGCCGAAGGCGAGACCCACCTGGGCGACCCGGCTGCCGATCTTCCCCAGGCCGAGGAGCCCGAGCCGGCGGCCGTGCAGGTCGGCGCCGACCGTGCTCTGCCAGGGGCCGCCCGAGCGCAGGGCGTTGTTCTCCTCGACGATGCCGCGGGCGAGGCCGAGCAGCAGCGCCCAGGTCAGTTCGACGGGCGGGGTGGAGGAGCTGGCCGTGCCGCACACCGTGACGCCGTGGGCCTCGGCGGCTGCGTAGTCGATGACGGAGTTGCGCATGCCGGAGGCGACGAGCAGTTTCAGCCGGGGCAGCCGGGCGATCAGCGAGCCGGGGAACGGCACGCGCTCGCGCAGCGTCACGACGATGTCGAAGTCGGCCAGGGCGGCGGCCAGGGCGTCCTCGCCGTCGAAGTGCCGGTCGAACGAGACGACCTCCACGTCGTCGGCGACGGCCGACCAGTCGGCGACCTCGGTCGCCACCTTCTGGAAGTCGTCAAGCACAGCACAGCGCAGCCGCACGGCATGCCCCTTTCATGAACCGTGGTCAGGACTCCCATGATCGCGCCTCACAGGCGGCAGGGGAAAGCCTCGGCCCGATGCCCGGCCTGGCACCGGCTCGACGTGCGGCTCGCGCCCTCGCCAAGAACGACCGCGGCTGCTGAACTTGTGGCATGCAGGCCGTGTTGGTTGCGCTCATCGCAGTCCTGGGCACGCTCGGCGGCTCCGTCGTCACAGGGCTGCTTCAACGCCGTCATGCCGATCGGGCTGCCGAGCTCGCCCGTCGTGATCGTCAGCAACAAGAGCAGCGAGCGGCCATCTGCGGCCTGGCGGAGGCGCTTGTGGAGCTGCGCCGTCGGCAGATCTGGCGGTGGTCCACCAGACGCGATTACGGGACCGAGAACGACACGTACCGAGAGGCCAAGGACGCCTGCTTCGAGGCTCGCACGACGAGCAGGGCCTGCCTGCTCAGGCTCAGGCTCGCAGGTGTCCCGGAACAAGTCGTACTCCTGGCTGGTGATGCCTTCGAGGCTTCCATCGTCATCGAGGAGGCAGCAAGCCATGCGGAGCTGACGGCGAGGGCGGAAGTGTCGATGGCGGCCATGGACGCCTTCGTGGCCGCCGCAGCCGGCCATTGCGCTGCCATGTAGTCGGCCGTCCCTCCTGGGGAGACGAACATCAAAGGGAACCGGCCCGGAACGGCGCCCGGGGCTGGAGGGCGGCGCCCGGGGCTGGAGGGCGGCGCCCGGGGTTAGAGGGCGCCGCGGGGGCCGTTGCCGCGGGGGTCGTTCTCCTCGTACCAGCGTTCCTCCTCGCGTCGGCCCTCCTCGCTCATGGAGTACTTGAACGTGCCGACGAGCACGGCCAGCGTGAAGCCGCCGAAGGCCAGCATCAGCAGGAACGACACGATCGCGCTGACGACGGTGGTGATGACGCCCCAGGAGACGTAGAGGAGCGCGGTGACCGTCACCAGTTTGGCGATGAAGTGCCAGGGCTGTGGGATCCGGCGGTAGGGCTGGGGCAGCCTGGCCAGGAAGGACAGGCAGGCCGCCAGCACCTTGTCGTCGACCGGGCCCGGCCGCGGCTGTGCCGGCCGGGGGCGGCCCTGTGCGCGCGGGCCGCCTGGTCGTCGGTTGCGTCGGCGGGATGTCATGGCCTGCCTTCCCGGGCGTGACGGACGTCGCCGCCTTCGCGGAGGCCCGGGACCGCACGCCCCCGGAGCGAGGGAACGGGAGAGCGATCGTAGGGAAGGCCTGGTCCGGCCATGACCCGATGACCGGTCCACCCCACCACTTGCCCGAAACCGACCGGGACGGAGCCCATCGGGGCGAACCCGTGGCGTCTGCCGGGCAACGGTGGCCGGGTCGGAGGGCCGCGGGTCGTGTGCGGAACGGACCCGTCCCGCGCACTCGGCGAGGCGGGATCGGGTACCGGTCCGCCGGGAACCACGGGCTCGGAAGCCGTGCCCCCGGGCCTACCGGTCCGCCAGGAACCACGGGCTCGGAAGCCGTGCCCCCCCGGGTCAGTCCCCGGCCGGTGTCTCCCTGCGCCGGAGCACGATCAGGGTCGCCCCGCCGATCAGCACCAGGCCGATGGCGATGCCACCGATCAGGGGCGTCAGGCCCGAGCCGCCGGTCTCGGCGAGGTTGGTGTCCGTGGTCGAGCCCAGCGCGGCCGGGCTCGGTTCGGTCAGGGTCCGGGTGCCGGTGTCCGGCTCGGCGCCCTGGGTCTGGCAGTCCAGCATGCCGGTGAAGCGCCGGGTGAGACCGCCGGGGCCGTGGACGGTGAAGTCGTAGGCCTGGTCCTCCTGGAGGGGGACCGTGATCGTCCTGGTCTCGCCGGGGGCGATCGTGTGCTCCAGGCCGACCAGGTCGAACGTGAACGGCTCGTCGCCCTTGTTCGCCGCGATGACGTCGACGCCGCCCTCGACGCAGTTCCTCGCCGCGGACAGGGCCGGGATCGCGCCCTCCTTCGCCCAGGTCGCCCCGGCCGTCGCCGAGACCGTCGACTCGCTGGAGCCGGCCAGGATCTGCGTCTGGCTGCGGCTCTCGGAGGCGAAGGCGCGGCCGACCGGCACGGTCGTCGAGGCCTGCACGGTCAGTTCCGCCGAACCGGCCGCCGCGTCCTCGGGCACCTCGAAGAACACCTGCCCGCCGTCGGACGCGGAGGTGACCTCCTTGCCGCGCCCGTCGACGATGCGCACCCCGGTCGTGGCGGCGTCCGCGGGCGGGGTGAGCGTCGCGCCGGCCGCGTTGGTGCGCACCGTCACCGGGCCGATCCGCTCACCCGGACGGCCGGAGACCGCCGGCGGGTCGAGGACCAGCGAGGCCTGCGGCTCGGGCAGCGCGCGGGCGCTCTTGTGCAGGTAGTCGGCGAGTTGCTCGGCCTGCGGGTCGAGCGCGTCGACGGCCACGTCGTCCGAGTAGCGCCAGATCGCCACCTGCGTGCCGGCCGCCGCGTCCTGCTCGGTCAGCGCGCCGCGGACCCCCGCCTTGCGGGCGAGCGCCGCGAGGTCGTTGACCTGCGGGTAGGAGTTCTGCAGGATCCAGCGGATCTTGCCGGCGTCCTTGTTGACGCCCAGGGACGTGCCGCTCCAGGGCGTCTCGTGGTACTTGGCGTCCCGCTGCGTGGGGTTGTGGAGGTCGACGCAGTACGTCTGCAGGGTGCCGCCGCCGTCGACGGACATCTCGAACAGGCCCGCCGACACCTGCTGCTCGCCGGTGGCGCCGTGTATGACGGCGGTGCCGTACGTCTTGAGCCCGGCTATCGTCGCGGTCGCTCCGCCCTGGCCCGGCGTCGTCTCGTCGGCGGCCGCCCGGCCGGCACCGGCCAGCGCGCCCGCGGCGGCGAGCCCGGTCACCAGCGTCGTGGCGGCGACGCGGGCCGCCCCTCGCCTGCGTGTGAACACCGCCGACAGCGAAGCAAACACCACATCTCCTTCGAGCAGGACCCGGGTCGTGGGGGGACGGTCCCACCTGCAGATTTCGGAAGCCTCTCTGGCCCCGAGAGCCTCAAGAGCCATTCCGGCATCCTAGGGAGGCGGCGGAGCCCGCCCGCCGGTCAGACGGTCCGATGAGTATTCCGACTCGGAATCGTTATCGCCGAGACCCCTTGTGAGCAGGGGTTATCGACAGTTCCGCGCCGGTCGTTCGGGGGCGCACCCGTAGAAAGGCCGCAGTTCGGGCAGGGGTGCGGTGATTGACGTCACGTCAAGACAGGTGCGTTGTCCGTCTGTTGCGGGGCTCCGGGCCGAGCTTCGTCCGAATCGCTCGGCGGGGACTCCCAGTTGGGCTCCGGCTGGGAGGGCGACGCCGTCGTCTCCTGCTTGCCTCCGCGCCGGAAGGCGGAGGTGCCCCACGCCAGGTCGTGGCCGATCGCGACCGCGTCGATGTCCGCCGAGGTCCAGCTCTGCCCCTCGCGCACATCGGTGCGCACCTTGAGCCTCCCCTGCACGATCACGGGCTCGCCGACCGTCAGCGACGCCGCCGTGTTCGTCGCGAGCTGGCGGTTGGCCCACACCGTGAAGAAGTTGGTGTGCCCGTCCGTCCACGAGTTCTTCTCGCGGTCCCAGTAGCGCGCGGTGACCGCCAGCCGGAACCTCGCCGACGGCCCGGACGCCATCTCCCGGTACACCGGCTGCGTCGCCACCCTGCCGACCGCGCACACCATCGTCTCGTTCATCGCGTACCCCTCCCTCGCCCGGACTCGGCGCCGGGCCGACACGCGTACGGGCCCGCCCCGTACGGCTGTGTCTGCCAGACTGCCGCCGCCGGGCCGGGCCCGCTGAGCGCTGTGGACCACCCTCAGCCTGTGGACAACTCCGTCACCGGCACGGGTGACGCCGAGCGGCCGAAGACGGAGCCAGGGGTGTCCACCAGGCCCTCAAGCCCCCACCACCCTCCCGTACTGCTCCCGTACCTCCTGGTATCGCAGCAGTTCCGCCGCCACCGGATCCAGCACCCGTGCACGGCCGCACCCGGCCGCCGCCTCGCGCAACCGCCGCTCCGCCTCCAGGCCGTAGCGCCGGCCCGGGCCACGGGCCGCCATCCGGCAGCTCCACTCGATGAGCGGACCGCCGACGATGCCGATCACCATCAGCAGCACCGGCACGCCCAGGTTCGGCGCCATGAACCCGATGATCTGCCCCAGCAGCCACAGCCCGCCGAGGAACTGCAGGATCGTCATGGACGCCTGGGACAGCACGGCCACCGGCCACCACCCCGGCCGCGGCGGACGCCCGGCCGGCACCCCCGCGCGCACGGACAGCTCGTCCAGCGCCTCCGGCAGCCCCTGCGCGCCGCGGGCGGCCGCCTCGCGCACCGCCTGGGCCCACGGCGCGGGCAGTCCGGCCGAGGCCCGGTCGGCCACGGTCCGCACCGCCTGTTCGACCCGCTGCCGCGCGGTGGCCTCCTCGTCGGCCTGTGCGCGGGCGGGGATCCGGCCGGTGGCGGGCTCGCCGCGGTCCTGGTACCAGCGCCACAGCCGCAGCCAGGGCGTGCCGCAGGCGCGGTTGGCGTTGCGCAGCCAGGCGCGTTCGGCCGCCTCGCCCGCCGCCGTGGCCCCGACCGCGTCCGCGAGCCGGTCGGCGAACTCCTCCCGGGCCTGTTCGCTGAGCCCGGTCCGCCGCCGGGTGGCGTAGACGGGCCGGAGCCGGGCCGCGGCGAGGTCGACGTCGGCCGAGACGCGCCGGGCCGGGGCGCCGCGCTCGGAGACGAACTGGCCGAGCGCCTCGCGCAGTTCGCCGACGCCGTCACCGGTGAGCGCGGAGAGCGCCAGGACCGTCGTACCCGGCTCGCCGTACTCGCCGAGGGCGATGCCGTCCTCGTCGAGGAGTCGCCGCAGGTCGTCGAGGACCTGCTCGGCCGCCTCCCCGGGCAGCCGGTCGATCTGGTTGAGGACCACGAACATGACCTCGGCGTGGGCCGCCATCGGCCGCAGATAGCGCTCGTGGAGGAGGGCGTCGGCGTACTTCTCCGGGTCGACGACCCAGATGACCGCGTCGACCAGCGCCAGGATGCGGTCGACGTGCTCGCGGTGCTGTACGGCCGCGGAGTCGTGGTCGGGCAGGTCGACCAGGACGAGTCCGCGCAGCGGAGAATCGCCGTCCCCGGAGGGCAGGGGCCGCCGCCGCAGCCGGGGCGGGATGCCGAGCCGTTCGATGAGGCTCGCGGCCCCGTCGCTCCAACTGCACGCGATCGGCGCTGCGGTGGTGGGACGGCGTACTCCGGTCTCCGAGATGGTCACCCCGGCGAGCGCGTTGAACAGCTGGGACTTGCCGCTGCCGGTGGCGCCCGCGATGGCGACGACGGTGTGCTGCCCGGAGAGCCTGCGCCGGGCGGACGCCTCGTCGAGGACCCGGCCGGCCTCGGACAGGGTGCGGCTGTCCAGCCGGGTGCGGGAGAGGCCCACGAGCTCGCGCAGGGCTTCGAGCCGGGTGCGCAGGGGCGCGTCGTAGACCAGCGGGGTCACCGTGGCCGGGGCGATGGAACGGCTGTCCAGGGCGGGCAGCGCGGGTGCGTCGGCGGGTTCCGTGACCCGGCGGGCGATGAGCCCGTCGTCCCAGGGCTCCGGGGAGTCGGTACGGGCCGCGCGCTCGCCCTGCGAGGCGCCCGGGGACGGACGGGCGCCGGAGCGTGCCCGGTTCGCGCCGTCGTCGGGCTGGTCGGCGTGCTCGGTGGAGTCCCGGTCCGTGATGGCGGTCACCGGTCACCTCTCCTTCTGCAGTACGGACAGCGCGGCGATGAGTTCGGCCTGCGGCTCGGGGTGGACGTCGAGGGCGTCGAGGGGGGCGAGCCGGCGCTCGCGTTCGGTGTGCAGGACCCGGTCGACGTGCTCGGTGAGCAGCCGTCCGGCCCGGTCGCGCAGCCGCAGCGCGCCGTGGGCGCCGATCCGTTCGGCGAGCCCCTCCCCGGCCATGCGGCCCCGGCGGCCGCCGAGCAGGGAGGTGGCGACCAGGGCGGCGACCAGCTCGGGATCGGGCGCGAGGGCGCGGTCCAGTTCACGCACCTCCTCCTCGGCGTGCTCCTCCAGCTCGCGCCGCCAGCGCCGGACGGCGAGCCCGATGCGGTGCTCGGCGCTGTCCGCGGCCGGTTCGCGTGCGGCGAGTTCCGGGGCGGCCGAGGCCGGTTCGCGCCGCCAGGCGTCGTCCACGCGCTCGTCGGCGGCCGTGACGGCGCACAGCAGCAGCGCGCTGAGGCTCTCGACAAGGGCGTCGAGGAGTTCGGCGGCCGTGCAGTCCAGGGGGAAGGCCCGCCACCGCTTGAGCGCGTCCCCGGCGAGCACGGCACCGGACTGCAACCGGCCCCGCACGCGCGCGTGCTCGCTGTCGTACGCGCCCTCGACGGCCGAGGTGAGGCGGAGTGCGGCGGCGTACTGGGCGGCGGCGGCACCGGCCAGCTCGGGCATCCGCGACTTCAGCGAGTCGAGGACGCCGTACGCCGTTCGGGCCAGGACGTGCTGCCGGGCGGCTGGGTCCTGGGCCTGGTGGATGAGCCAGTTGCGCAGCTGCGCGACGGCCGTGGCCGGCAACAGCCCGCCGCCCCAGGCGGACTCGGGCAGCTCGGGCACGGTGAAGCGCGGCACCTCGCCGAGCCCCGCCTTGGTGAGCAGGGCCCCGTACTGCCGCGACACCTCGTTGACCACCTGGTGGGGCACCCGGTCGAGCACGGTCACGAGGGTGACGTCGTACTCCTTGGCGGTGCGCAGCATGTGCCAGGGGACGGCGTCGGCGTAGCGGGCGGCCGTGGTGACCATCACCCAGATGTCGGCGGCGCAGATGAGTTCGGCGGCCAGGACGCGGTTGTCGGCGACCAGGGAGTCGATGTCGGGCGCGTCGAGCAGGGCGAGGCCGGGCGGGAGGGTCTCGGCGGTCTCGACGCGGAGCACGCGCGCGGGGTTCTCGCCGGGGAGCAGCAGGTCGTCCGTGGCGTCCTGCTGGGGCACCCACACGCGGGTGAGGTCGGGCAGCACTCGCATCCCGCTGAACCAGTGGTGGTCCTCCGGATGGCAGACCAGCACGGGGGTCCGGGTCGTCGGCCGCAGCACGCCCGCCTCGCTGACGCGGCGCCCCACGAGGGAGTTCACGAGGGTGGACTTCCCGGCGCCGGTGGAGCCGCCGACGACGGCCAGAATCGGCGCTTCGGGCTCCCGCAGCCGGGGCACCAAGTAGTCGTCGAGCTGCGCGAGCAGTTCGTCGCGGTTGGCACGCGCGCGTGGGGCCCCCGCCAGGGGCAGCGGGAAGCGTGCGGCGGCGACACGGTCGCGCAGGGCGGAGAGTGCGTCGAGCAGCTGAGGCCGTACGTCCAAGGTCACCACATGTGAAGAATGCCCAATTTTAGGGGAATTCTGAAGCATATGAGCATGTCTGCGCGCCGACAGGACGTAAGGGACGGAAGGGACGAGTGGGGCGCGGGCACAGTCCAGGCATAACGAGTGCACAACACCCGATGCGCCGGACGCCAAAAGCGATGCACGATTCGTACCTGCCTGCGATTATCAGGACCGCTTCACCGAACCTCCACATCGAGCCACGGAGGCGAAGCAACAGGGACCAGGACGCGGGAGCCCTATCCTTGTCCCCGGCAACGTCACGGATCGGCCCACACCCGGGCACCCAGACAGAGGCCACCACACCCGGCCCCCGTAGCTCAGTGGATAGAGCAGGCGCCTTCTAAGCGCTTGGCCGCAGGTTCGAGTCCTGCCGGGGGCGCAAGTCTCCGCCCTCCCTTTGGGGAGGGCTTTTTGCTGGTCAGGGTGGGTGCCGGTTGACCCGTTGACCCGTCGAGGTGTTCGCAGGCCGCGAGGTCAGCCGGTGGACGGCCACTCGGGGTGTCGCGCCACGCCCGGCGGTGTCGCAGGGGCGGCCGGTCGCACGGGTTCGGAACCGGTGCTGAGCAGCGAGGGCGCACCCAGACATGTGTCAGGACCCGCGGAGGCGGATCTTCACTACGCTCGCGCTCGATTTCGGCTGCAGAGCGGTCGCGGCGCCGACCCGCGACCAAACGGACCTGCGCCCTTCCCACAGAGGTGACGATGATGACTTCCAAGGTGCTCCGCCAGGCCGCCGCCGCGGCCTCCGCTGCCGCGGCCCTCCTCATGCTCGGGGCCGTCGAGACCCAGGCCGCCACGGCGGCCGGCTCCTACGGCTGCCCGGACGGCGCCTTCTGTATCTATCCGCAGAACGCGGGCTTCAACAACAACGTCCCGTCGCACGTGTACTGGGCCCAGGGCGTGCACCGGCTGTACGACCAGTACGGCACCCACATGATCTACAACAACCAGACCGATGGGTGGAAGGTCGACATCTGCGCCAACTCCAACGGCACCGACTGCTGGACGATCAACCAGGGCTACGCCAATGAGATCGACCTGGGACCGGTCAACTCGGTGGTGCTCCACCCGTAACGCGGGTGCCCGCGGTCCCGGAGGCCCCGAGGGGGCCCTCCGGGACCATGGCTGACCTTGTCTGTTCCGTCAGCGTTCCGAGCAGACGGATGCCCCTGAATCATCGGGGAGGTAGGCCGCGCGTTCCTCGGCGGTGAGGTCGCGGCCGAAGACTCGGCAGATCTGCTCGATGGCCCGGGCGGGTTCAGGGGAGGTGGCCACGTCCCACTGACGCGCGGTTCCGTCTGAGCCGGCGGTGATGAGTGTGCGGCCGTCGGGACTGAGCGCCAGGGCATTCATGATGGTGTTGCCGTTGAGCGTGGTGCGGGTCTTGCCGGTGGCCGCCTCCCAGACGCGGACGGTTCCGTCGTCGCCGGTGGTGGCGAGTGTGTGGCCGTCAGGGCTGAAGGCCACACCGCTCACCCCCGCCGTGTGCTCAGTCAGAGTGATTCTGGATTCTCCTGTGGTTGCGTCCCACAGCAGAACGGTCGCATCGCCACTGCCCGTGGCGAGTGTGCGGCCGTCGGGGCTGAAGGCCACTGCCCGGACTGCGGCGTTGTGACCGGAGAGTGTGATGCGGGTCTTGCCGGTTTCTGCGTTCCACAGTCGTGTGGTGGAGTCGTCGCTGACGGTGGCTACGGTGCGGCTGTCGGGGCTGAAGGCCACCGCATTCACCTCGTCTCCGTGCCCTTTGAGTATGGTGCGGGTCTTTCCCGTGGCCGGGTTCCACAGGCGAGTGGTGGTGTCTGCGCCGGTGGTGGCGAGTGTGCGGCCGTCGGGACTGAAGGCCACCCCCCAGACTTGTCCGTCATGTCCCTTCAAGGTTCTGAGGGTCTCGCCGGTCTCTGTGTTCCACAGGCGTGTGGTGGAGTCGTCGCTGACGGTGGCTACGGTGCGGCTGTCGGGGCTGAAGGCCACCGCATTCACCTCGTTTCCGTGCCCTTTGAGTGTGGTGCGGGTCTTTCCTGTCGCCGTGCTCCACAGGCGGACGGTCTTGTCCGCGCCGGCGGTGGCGACTGTGCGGCCGTCCTGACTGAAGGCCAGGGCGAGAATGGCGTTGGCATGCCCTTCGAGGAAGGCACGGGACGAACCGGTGGTCGGGTTCCACAGTGCTACGTAGCGGTCGGTCGCGGTGGCGAGGGTCTTGCTGTCCGGGCTGAAGGCCAGCAGAAGTGCTGAACCATCGAGAGTCTTGCGAATTTCGCCGGTGCTCGCGTCCCGCAGGCGCACGTCCCAGTCATCGGCGGTGGCGAGTGTGCGGCCGTCCGGGCTGAAGACCACGGATGTCACCGCCTGGTCGTGTCCTTCGAGCGTGCCGCGAGCTTCGGCGGTGACCGGATGCCACAGGCGAACCGTGTTGTCGGCACCACCGGTGGCGATGGTGTCGCCCTCCGGGTGAAAGGCCACCGACGTCACTGCCTGTGTGTGCCCTTTGAGTGTGCCGCGCGCTTCGCCGGTGTCCGCATCCCAGAGCCGTGCGATGGAGTCGGCACCACCAGTGGCGATCGTGTCGCCGTCCGGGGAGAAGGCCACCGACCTCACCTGGTCCGTGTGTCCGTTCAGCGTGGTGCGCGTCTTGCCGGTGTTCAGGTCCCATATGCGGACCGTCTTGTCGGCGCTCGCCGTGGCGAGTGTGCGGCGGTCGGGACTGAAGGCCACCGCATTGACCGCATCACTGTGTCCTTCGAGTGTGGTGCGGACTTTGTTGGTGGCGGTGTCCCAGAGACGCACGGTTCGGTCGGCGCCGGCGCTGGCGAAGGTGCGGCGGTCCGGGCTGTATGCCACTGAGCGCACCTCGTTGGTGTGCCCGGACAGGCGACGATGAACGGGCAAGGCCCCGGCATACCGCAGGCTCTCCATGGCCTCGGACGTGTGGCTGGTGCGGTACGCCTTCACCGCCAGCAGCGCGGCAAGTTCGGGGTTCGTGCCGCTGAGCTCGAGGGACTGGTCGGCAAGCTGCCGCGACATCGCCGCTTCCCGCTCCGCGGCCACCGTCTGCCACTGCCAGATCGCACCCCCCGCTGCCACGAGCGCGAGCACCAGCAGACCGCCGAGCACCGCGTTGAGCCGCCTGCTCCGCCGAATGGCGGCCCTCTGCCGCTCCTTGCTGGCGGTGAGGAACTCGGCGATGTCCGCCGGAAGCCGCCGCTGATGGGACCACTCGACTCCTTCCGCCAGCGCGCTCCCGCCGAGCAGGTCCCCGGGATCCTTCTGGGCGGCCCAGCGGACCTGCCGCTCGCGGGTGAGGTCGAGCCACTCCTGGAAGCGGTGGTCCTGGTCGACCCACTGACGCAGTGCTCCCCAGTCGCGGATCAGCGCCTCGTGGATCAACTCGGCCACCGGTTCCCCCGGAAGGGCGCCGGGGTGTTGCGGAGCCTGGAGTGTCTGCGTCGTGATGATGCGTCGACGGGCGAGCGCGGCGATGACGGAGTCGACGGCCGCCTGCTCCCCGGTGTCACCCGGGTCGGCCGCCAAGTCGCGCAGCTCGTCGAGGGGGACCTGGGTGCGTACGGCGTAGATGTTGTGGCGCGGGTCAGCGGGATGCACCAAAGAGGTCAGAGCCCGGCGGGCGATGACCTGTTGCTCGGCGGACAGTTCGTCCAGGGCGCTGTCGCACCACGTGGTGACGCTGCCACTGACCCCTCCGATACGCCGGTACGCCTCGTGAGTGAGATAGCCGTCCTGCCGCCGGTGCCATAGCTGGCTGAGCGTCATCTCCAGCAGAGGCAGTACCGTGACCGGCGCCTCGCGGGTGACGGTCGCTTCAGGTGTGATGTCCAGGACGTCGCCGATGATCCGTTCGGGCAGTCCCGGCTGGAAGCGCAGTCCCACGTCCAGCGCGGGCAGGACGACGATGTCGTTCAGATCCTGCTGGCTGAGGGTGCCCGGCACGTTGAGCAGGCCGGGCGTCGCGGCTTCCAGCAGTCTGGGCGCCAGTGCCGCCAGCTGCGGATAGAAGTCGTCGCGCATGATCAGGATCATGGTGATCTTCGTGTACGCGTCGGCGGCCGAGGTGACCTCGTCGACGACGGCGAGCAGGTCCCGCAGCCGGCCGTCGGTGTTCTGCACCAGGAGCTCTTCGAACTGGTCGATGACGAGCACGACGCGCTCGCAGGACGGCTCCGCCGCCAGTCTGCGGTTGACCGCCGCGACGATGCCGTCCTGGCTCGCCCCGGTCAGCCCGGCCCGCTCGATCGCGGCGAGCATGTCCTGGCGAGGCCGGGCGAGCACCGGCAGCCACTGGTCGCTGCCGGGCAGTTCCCCCGCCGCCAGGGCGCGCAGCACACCCGCCTGGATCAACGAGGACTTGCCCGACCCGGACGGCCCGAGCAGCAGTGTGAGCCGCCGTCGCTGGGCCAGGTTCGTCAGGACCTGCCGTACCGCCTCCGACCGGCCCTGGAACCACCGGGCATGCTCGGCGGTGAACGGCTCCAGGCCCCGGTACGGGCACACTTCGCGCTCCGCCAGCTCCGGCAGGATCTCCCGCAGTACACGGGTGGGGGTCGCGTAGGCGATGCCCAGCCCCCGTTCGTACGCGTCGGGTGCGGTGATCTCGGTGAGCATGCCGATGACCAGGCCGGTCACCTCGTCGAGGACGGGTCCGCCGCTGAACCCGGTGGTGAGGTCGTTGGCGTCGGTCAGTTGGAGATGTGTTCCCCGGCCGTCGACGGCGGGCAGTAGATCGCCGGTCACACCGAAGCCGAAGTGTCCTTCCGGTGGGGCCTGCGCGGGGAACCCGAACGAGCGCACGTTGTGGCCCCGGCAGCCTTCAGCGGCTCCCAGCGGCAGGATCCGCACCCCGTCCGGCGGGTCGCCGAGCCGGATGAAGGCCACGTCCTCGTCGTCGACGGAACGCCACCACTCGGCCGGGACCGTGCCCTCCAGCCGGTCGGCGTCCGCCACATGCGGGACCGAGAGCCGGACCGTGCTGCCGGGACCGCCCCCGGCCGCTTCGACGACATGCGCACAAGTGACCAGCACCCCTTCGGCCACCCTGAAGCCTGTCCCGGCCACCCTGCCGTCGGGCCCGAGGATCCGGGCGACGGCGGTCGGCAGGTCCGAGGCCATGCCGCTATGGGGCGCACTGTCCGTACTGGTCATGAGGATCAAGCCTCACTTGCATCCTGGGGCGGGTGACCCGAGCCGTCGCCCTTCCAGGCCACCGTCACGTTCAGGTGGCAGCCGGCCTGGCTCTTGGTGATCACGGCCCCGGCCTCGCACGCGAGGTCGACACCGAACTCGATGGTGATCTCGTCGGGGCGGGCCTTACGCAGCTGTGCGAGGGCTGCGCGGGCGGCCTGGGTGACCGGCTCCAGGGCATCGCCCAGGGCGACCGGAAGGTCCCGCACGGCGTCACCGACCCGGCCGGCCTTCACCGGCCCACCGTCCGGCAGCCCCGGTTGCTCCACCAGTACGGAACCCCCGCCGTCCAGTGGTATCCGAGTCAGAGGTGCCACAACGCCTCCTCCACGGCTGACGTGCTTGCGTCGGCGTGTGCGCTACGCCTTGTTCGGCACCGCCCGCAACGCCCCGTTTCGGTTCTTGGCCGCGCCGGAGCCGCGCCCGGCGAATCCGGCGCCGTGACCGTGGTGGGTTCTACGCATGGTGCAGTTCCGCCGCGGAGCGGCCGATGCGCACATGGCCTTCCGGCGGACGCAGAGCGCTGACCTCCGTCCAGTCCTTGGCGAAGCTGCCCGGGGGTATGACGGTGACGTCTTCGATGGTGTTGTGGTCGTCGATGGAGCAGACGACTCCGCGTCCTTTGGACTTGCCGTAGAAGAGGATGCGATCGCCGCTCACGGCGGTGATCTGCGTCCAGTCGTTGGCGAAGCTGCCCGGGGGTATGACGGTGACGTCTTCGATGGTGTTGTCGTCGTCGATGGAGCAGACGACTCCGCCGGCCCTGGTGGCGCTGTAGAACAGAATGCGATCGCCGCTCAGACCGGCGATCTCCGTCCAGTCCTTGGCGAAGCTGCCCGGTGGGATGACGGTGACGTCTTCGATGTTGTTGCCGTCGTCGATCGAGCAGACGACTCCGCGTCCTTTGGACTTGCCGTAGAAGAGGATGCGATCGCCGCTCAGCGCGGTGACCTCTGTCCAGTCGTTGGCGAAGCTGCCCGGGGGTATGACGGTGACGTCTTCGATGGTGTTGTCGTCGTCGACGGAGCAGACGACTCCGCCGCCCCTGGTCGCGCTGTAGAACAGAATGCGATCGCCGCTCAGACCCGTGAAGGCCGTCCAGTCCTTGGCGAAGCTGCCCGCGGGTATGACCGTCACGTCCCCCAGATGGTTTGTTTCGTCAATAGCGGCGACAACTCCGCGTCCTTTGGCCGCGCCGTAGAAGAGTATGCGATCCGACATTGTCGGTCCTCCGTTCCGCTTCTTTCAATAGTGATTCGACCCGGGCGTCGAATTCCTGATTCCGCCGCCCGAGATGCTGGTGCAATTCCTCTCACGACGTTACTCTCACCCCGCCTGACCTGCACTCTGTGCGTGGTGTAATCGACAGGATTCCGACTCGTATCCGAATCAATTGTTGAGGGGGAAATGAATATCCGGTCGACTTCAGGGCCAGTGGGGGCGGGGTAAAGCCCCGTACGGAACACCGGCGAGCGGTCTTTTGCCTTACGGTTCACCGCAGGGACCGTCGTCGTTCTCCCCGGGGGAGGTCCGCACGCGGGGCCCTCGTCGAGGCGTCGGGATCACCACTGGGCCGTCCCTGAGTCGTGCGACGCTGCCCGAGGTCGGGCGAAGGCGGCCGACGGCGGCGGCCGTCCGGCCGTCGGCATCCGGGAAACACCAGGTCACAGCCCCGGGCCCAGACGCGTTTCCGCCCAGGGGTAGCGGTACGGCAAGATGGGGTGTATCTGCCCACTGCCAGTTTCAAGCTGCCGGACGGTTTCTCTTGGCTGAGTTCATTTACACCATGCGCAAGGCGCGCAAAGCGCACGGCGACAAGGTGATCCTCGACGACGTGACGACGAGCTTCCTGCCGGGGGCGAAGATCGGCGTCGTCGGCCCGAACGGCGCCGGCAAGTCGACGATCCTGAAGATCATGGCCGGCATCGAGCAGCCGTCCAACGGTGACGCCTTCCTCACGCCCGGTTACACGGTCGGCATCCTGCTGCAGGAGCCGCCGCTGAACGAGGAGAAGACCGTCCTGGAGAACGTCCAGGAGGGTGTCGCCGAGATCAAGGGCAAGCTCGACCGGTTCAACGAGATCGCCGAGCAGATGGCGACCGACTACTCCGACGAGCTCATGGACGAGATGGGCAAGCTCCAGGAGCAGCTCGACCACGCCAACGCCTGGGACCTCGACGCCCAGCTGGAGCAGGCCATGGACGCTCTGGGCTGCCCGCCCGGCGACTGGGCCGTCACCAACCTCTCCGGTGGTGAGCGCCGCCGCGTCGCGCTGTGCAAGCTGCTGCTGGAGCAGCCCGACCTGCTGCTGCTCGACGAGCCCACCAACCACCTCGACGCCGAGTCGGTGAACTGGCTGGAGCAGCACCTGGCCAAGTACCCGGGCACCGTCGTCGCGGTCACCCACGACCGGTACTTCCTCGACAACGTCGCCCAGTGGATCTGCGAGGTCGACCGCGGTCGCCTCTACCCCTACGAGGGCAACTACTCCAAGTACCTGGAGACCAAGGCCGCCCGCCTCAAGGTCGAGGGGCAGAAGGACGCCAAGCGGCAGAAGCGGCTCAAGGAAGAGCTGGAGTGGGTGCGGTCCAACGCCAAGGGGCGGCAGGCCAAGTCCAAGGCGCGTCTGGCCCGCTACGAGGAGATGGCGGCCGAGGCCGACAAGATGCGGAAGCTGGACTTCGAGGAGATCCAGATCCCGCCGGGCCCCCGCCTGGGCAACGTCGTCGTCGAGGTCAACAACCTCACCAAGGGCTTCGGCGACAAGCTGCTCATCGACGACCTCTCGTTCACGCTCCCGCGCAACGGGATCGTCGGCATCATCGGCCCGAACGGCGCCGGCAAGACCACGCTGTTCAAGATGATCCAGGGCATCGAGGAGCCCGACTCCGGCTCGATCAAGGTCGGCGAGACCGTCAAGATCTCGTACGTGGACCAGAGCCGCGAGAACATCGACCCCAAGAAGACCCTGTGGGCCGTCGTCTCCGACGAGCTGGACTACATCAACGTGGGACAGGTCGAGATGCCCTCCCGCGCGTACGTGTCCGCCTTCGGGTTCAAGGGGCCGGACCAGCAGAAGCCGGCCGGCGTGCTCTCCGGCGGTGAGCGCAACCGCCTGAACCTCGCGCTCACCCTCAAGCAGGGCGGCAACCTGCTGCTCCTCGACGAGCCGACCAACGACCTCGACGTCGAGACCCTCTCCAGCCTGGAGAACGCGCTGCTGGAGTTCCCCGGCTGCGCCGTGGTCGTCTCCCACGACCGGTGGTTCCTGGACCGCATCGCCACGCACATCCTCGCCTACGAGGGCGAGTCCAAGTGGTTCTGGTTCGAGGGCAACTTCGAGTCCTACGAGAAGAACAAGGTCGAGCGGCTCGGCCCGGACGCCTCCCGTCCGCACCGCGCCACCTACAAGAAGCTGACCCGGGGCTGATCTTGCGGCACATCTACCGCTGCCCGCTGCGCTGGGCGGACATGGACGCGTACGGCCACGTCAACAACGTGGTGTTCCTCCGCTACCTGGAGGAGGCCCGTATCGACTTCCTGTTCCGCCCGGAGAAGGACTTCAAGCAGGGGTCCGTGGTGGCTCGCCATGAGATCGACTACAAGCGGCAGCTCGTCCACCGGCACCACCCGGTGGACATCGAGCTGTGGGTCACGGAGATCAGGGCGGCGTCCTTCACCCTCACCTACGTGGTGAAGGACGACGACCAGGTCTATGTGCAGGCCTCGACGGTCATCGTGCCGTTCGACTTCGAGGCGCAGCGCCCGCGCCGGCTCACCGCGGAGGAGCGGGAGTTCCTGCGCGAGTACATGGACGACGTGGACGACGACGTGGAGGGCGACGAGGAGGGGGCCGTCGCCGCATGACGGTGCTCCACCTCGCCGACGAGGGGGAGGCGGCGGATCTCGCGGCCTTCCTCTCCCGGCTGCTCCACTACGACCGCGGGGCCGCGGTGCGCCTGCAGGCCGCGGGCACCGCGCTCGCCGTCTTCGGGCGGCCGCCCTCCTTCGAGGTGCTGGCCGTCCGCGCGGTACGGCTGGCGAAGCCGTACGAGAACGGGCTCGACGTCACGCTCGACGTGACCGTGTCGGCCGGTGAGCTGCTGGAGTCGGTGGACGAGAAGGGCGCCACGGCCGTCGTGCCGGGCGCGGTGACCGGGCCGCCCTGGGCCGGTGTGCTGCCGCCGCGCGGCGGCTGGCGCCCCGAGCCGGGGCTGCCCGCGCCGGACGCGCTGCGGGCCCTGGTGGCCGCCGTGGTCGCCGAGTTCCGCTCCCGCACGCAGGAGTTGCCCGCGGAGCGGCGCACCCGCGCCGAGCTGGACCGGATCGGCCGGGACATCTGGTCCCGCACGGTCGGCGAGACCCGGCTGCCCGTCCGGGCCGTGCACGCGGCGCAGTCGCTCGGTTTCCTGCGGCCCGGTCAGCCGCCCGCCCTGCTCTCCTCGGGCGCCTGGCTCCGGCTGCGCACGCCCTACGGGTCGATAGCCGTACGCCGGGCCGGCCTCGGGGCGCTGGACGTCAGCGTCCGCTGACCGGCTCCCGCCGCGGGTGCCGGTCCGGTCAGCCCGGGGTGTTCACCATCGACGCCGCCGCGTACGTCAGGTAGTTCCACAGCGTGTGCTCGTGCTCCTCGGACAGGCCGAGCTCCTCCACGGCGACGCGCATGTGCTTCAGCCAGGCGTCGTGCGCCGCGCGGTCGACCGTGAAGGGGGCGTGCCGCATCCGCAGGCGGGGGTGGCCGCGGTTCTCGCTGTACGTCGTGGGGCCGCCCCAGTACTGGATGAGGAAGAGCGTGAGGCGCTCCTCGGCCGGGCCCAGGTCCTCCTCGGGGTACATGGGCCGCAGCAGCGGGTCCTCGGCGACTCCCTCGTAGAAACGGTGGACGAGCCGACGGAAGGTCTCCTCCCCGCCGACCTGCTCGTAGAAGGTCTGCTCCTGAAGCGTGCCGCGCCGAATCTCTTTCACGCCGTCCATGGTCTCAGACGCGCCGGCATAGGACTCCAGACCTAGGACCCGCCCGAAGATCCCCGCCTTACTGTGGAGACATGGGCGGCCACGCATCCGGCAGGGAACTGGACACACTCGCCGCCGCCGCGCGGGCGGCGCTGGTGCGGCGGATCGAGGCGAGCGGAGCCTGGGCCGCCGACCCGGTGTGGCGGGAGGCGTTCGCGGCGGTGCCACGGCATCTGTTCGTGCCGTACTACTACGTCGGCGTCACCGGGGGCTTCGAACGCCGCTGGGGGGAGAGCCCGGAGCGCGGGGCCCGCGAGCGGTGGCTGCGCGGCGCCTACGAGGACACTCCGCTGGCGACCCGGCTGCGGGACGGTGAGCTGCTGTCGTCCAGCAGCCAGCCGTCGTTGATGGCGGACATGCTGGTCGCGCTGGACGTGCGGGACGGGCACCGTGTCCTGGAGATCGGCGCCGGGACCGGGTACAACGCCGCGCTGCTCGCGCACCGGCTGGGCGACGACCGGGTCACCACGGTCGACCTCGACCCGGAGATCACCGAGTCGGCCCGCCGGCATCTGGCCGCGGCCGGGTACCACCCGGTCGTCGTCACCGGTGACGGGGCCCGGGGCGTGCCCGAGCGGGCGCCCTTCGACCGGATCATCGCCACCTGCGCCCTCAGCACCGTGCCGCGGGCCTGGCTCGCGCAGAGCCGTCCCGGCGGCCGGGTCCTCATGCCGCTGGCCACCGGCCTGATCGTGCTCACGGTCGGCGGCGACGGGAACGCCGAGGGGCGCTTCCTGCACACGCCCGCCTACTTCGTGCCGCTGCGCGGCGCGAGCCGGCCCGGGGGCGAACCGCTCCAGCTGGGCGGGGTGCCGCACCGGGCCAGGGAGGACGACCTGTTCCGCTTCCTGCTGGCCCTGACCCGCGGCACGCTCGACCCGCAGGAGGCGCACGCGCTGTGGGAGCAGGAGGGCAGGCCGCAGCGCGAGCGCTACGGCATCACGGTCAGCGGGGACCGGGAATGGGCCTGGCTGGACGACCCGGAGGGCCCCTACGCCTGGCCCCTCCCGTCCTGACGGCACGCCCCGGGGCCCGACTTGACGCCCGGCCGCCTGCCGATGCCCGGCCCCGCGCCCGGCTGAACCCCCTGGGCCCGCGCACCGCTTGCCGGCGCGCCCGACTCGATGCCTGACCCGGCGCCTGGCCTGATACCCGGATGAAGCTCCGGCCCCGCGCACGGCTTGCCGGCCGGCCCGGGGCTCGGCCACCCGCCCGGCCCCATGAGCCGGCCGGGCGGGGTCAGCCGCGGCGGATGGTGATTGTCGTCCAGGCGCCGACGTGTACGCGGTCGCCGTCCTGCAGGGGTACCGGGACGAACGGCTGGATCGGCTCCTCGGAGCCGTTGACCGTCGTGCCGTTCGTCGAGTTCTGGTCGACGACCGCCCAGCTGCCGTCCGGCTGCTGCACCAGCACCGCGTGCTGGTGCGAGACGCCCGGGTCCTCCGGCGGCGTCGACAGGTCGATGTCGGGGGTGTCGCCGGTGGAGTGCCGGCGGCGGCCGATCGTGATCTGGTTGCCGGTGAGCGTGCGCTGCTGCTCGGGCGAGTACGCGGGCAGGTTCAGACCCGCGGCCTCGGGGCCGGAGCGCTGCATCATCGCCATGAAGTACTCGCGGTCCGGGCCGATCGTCGCGGTCCAGGCCGCCGGGCCCTGGGGCTGCTGCGGGAAGCCGCCGGGTCCGGGCGGGGCCTGGGTCGCGCCCGGCTGCGGGTAGCCGTAGCCGCCGCCCTGACCGGGGCCGCCCGGGCCGCCGGACGGCGGGGAGATCACCCAGTCGTCCTCACCGCCGCCGAAGGACGGACCGCCCTGCTGCGGCGGCCGCCGGGTCTCCTGCGGGAAACCGGGCGGGGCCGGCGGGCCGGACTGGTGGTAGGCCTGCGGGGCTCCGGGGCCACCGGGACCGCCGTGGCCACCCGGGCCGGGCGGCGGCGGGACCGGACGGGACGGGTCGGGACCGAATCCGGGCGGGCCGGAGGGGCCGCCGGGACCACCGGGGCCGGGGTGGCCGCCGGGTCCGGGAGGACCGCCGGGGCCGCCCTGGCCGGGCCGGCCGGACGGGTCGCCGAAGGGCGGGATCGGCTCGGCCGGCCGGTTCATCTGCGAGGGCCGGGAGCTCTGGTAGTCGAACCCGTCACCGCCGCCGTACGACGGACCGCCCGGGCCGGGCCGGCCCGGCGGCTGGAAGCGCATGCCCGGGCCGCCGGGCGCCGGCGGGGGCGGGGCCGCCGGGGTGTACGAGGTCGCCGTGTTCGTCAGGAAGTTCCACCGGCACTCCTCGCAGAACGGCGCGCCGCCCTCACGGGGCGTGCGGCACTGCGGGCAGAGCTCCGGCTCGGCGTTCGGCACGGCGGACAGGTGCGGCGGGCGGCCGCCGGGGTGGCCACCCGGGCCGCCGGGACCGGCGGGGGGCGGGAAGCCGTAGCCGCCGCCGGGCGGGGGCGGCGGGGGAGGCGGAGGCACGGCACCCGCCATGCGGTGACCGCAGACCTCGCACCAGTCGTCGGAACCCGACTGGTGTCCGTTCGGGCAGGTCGGCATGTCGGCGCGTCCCTCCTTCGATCTCTTCTAGGTCACTTCTTCACGCGAACGGTCTTGGTGGACCGGGTTTCGAGCGTCATCTCGTCCGCCTCCTCGACCTTCGCCTTCAGTCGCACAGTACCGGTCGCGGCATCGACCACGTCCACCACCTTCGCAAGCAGTTTCGCAGTATCGGCGTTCCCCGAGGCACTCGCGAGCTGAACGGCCCGGCCCAGTTTGGCCGTTGCTCCGTCGATATCTCCCGACTTGCGCAGATCCAGCCCTTGTTGGATGACCTGTGCCAGTTCGGCCTGCCCGGTGTAGTGGGCCACCTGCGGGTTGATCGACGTCGAGGCGACCATGTCGTCGGTCCACACGGCCCGCACCAGGCCCTGCGCGCCGAGGTTCTGGACGCTGCCGTCGGGCTGCGGAACGACCAGCGAGATCCGGGCCGCCAGCATCTCCTGGCCGAGGTTCGCGGGCGGCACCTCCACGCAGACGTGGTAGTCACGGGACTCGTCCCCCCAGGAACCCAGGGGGTAGTCGCCCGCGCGCGGGCCCGCCTCGGTGCGGCGGCCGGTCAGCTCCTCGACGGTGGGGGCGACCTGCTTGACGAACCTCACAGTCGTGCCGACCGGGGTCCACAGCCGCAGGGAGACGTCCGCGACCTCCTTGCCCATCGCCGTCTCCATCATCCGCGTGAAGTCGGCGGCGAGCCCGGCCGGATCGGCGACGATGTCGGCCGTGCCGAGCAGGGCGGAGGCGATCGCTGTGACTTCTTTCACTTCCCAGTCGGTGCCCACGCCGCGCGCGTCACAGGTGAAACGCCCGGCGCACGCGTCGAGCGCTGCCTTCAGGTCCTCGGGCGACTCGTGCTCGTTGCGGCCGTCGGTGAGCAGGATGCCGTGCCGGATGGCGACGTCCGCCGAGGACAGCAGCCGGTCGGCCAGGCGCAGCCAGGTGCCGATCGCCGTACCGCCGCCCGCGCTCAGCGAGCGCAGCGCCTGCTTGGCCTGGGCCCGGGTGGTGGCGTCGGCGACCGCGACCCGGCCGCCGCCCGGGTAGACCTCCTTGGCCACGTGCGTCCCGCCGATCACGGCGAAGTGCACGCCGTCGCGCAGGGTGTCGATCGCGGCGGACGTGGCGTCCCGGGCGTTGCGCATCTTGGTCGGCGGGTAGTCCATCGACCCCGAGCAGTCGACCATGATCGCCACGGCGGCGGACGGGCCCTGCCCGGGTGCGTAGAGCTGGGGCGCCGCGACCGCGCTGCCGATCGTGCCGCCGCCGGTCGCCGTCACCGTGACGATGGCGTTGACCTCGCCGGACCCCTCCGGCAGGTACTCGTTCTGGTACACGTCCACCGAGAACCGGGGCACGTTCGACTTCGAGAAATTGGCCATGCCTGCTTCGATCCCCCTTCAAAGCCCCCGCCGAGGCAGGGTGATGACGGTAGGCGGACCGGTCCCCTCCGGTCCGCCGAGGCGTCCCCGTACGTGGCCTCAGGCCGATCCTGCCCCCTGCGGGACGGCGGGGAACGGCACGAGCGCCACTGTTACGTTGTCGTGGCCCCCGCCGTCCAGGGCGTGGCCGACGAGCACCCGGGCGCTGTGCAGCGGATGCGTGGCCGCGTCGAGCGGGACGACCCGGGCCATCTCCTCGGCCGCCTCCGCGTAGTTCCACAGGCCGTCCGTGCAGACCACGACCACGCCCGGGCGGTCCGGCTTGAACGCGGCGGTGTGCGGTTCCAGTTCGTAGGCGTCGGCGCCGAGCCAGCCGGTGATCGCGTGGGCGCGTTCGTCGGCGTAGGCCTCGGCCTCGTTCATCAGGCCCGCGGCGACCATCTGCGCGGCCCAGGAGTCGTCCTCGGTGAGCCGGGCCGGGGGAGCGCTCCGGTCGACCGGGACCCAGTAGGCGCGGCTGTCGCCGACCCAGCCGACGATGAGCAGGCCCGACGTCACCACCGCGCCGACGATGGTGCACGCGGGCGCGTTCTGGTGCGGGGCGTGCTCGCGGGCCGTGGCGGGCTCCTCGGCCAGCGAGTTGACCGCGCGGGACGCGGCGACGATCGCGTCGTGCATCGCCTGCTGCGGGTGCGTGCCCCGGGGCAGGGCGGCCAGCAGGGACTGGCTCGCCGCCTGCGACGCCGCCAGCGAGGCGTCGTCCGGGCGGGTCGCCGAGGAGACGCCGTCGCAGACGATCGCCACGGAGGCGGGGGAGCCGTCGGGCAGCGCGGTGCTGCCGATGGCGAACGCGTCCTCGTTGCGGTGGTGGCGCAGGCCGCGGTCGCTGACCGCGGCCACCGGGCCGGACTCCTGCTCCATGTGGTCCCGTTCGCGCGGCTGGGCGTGGCCGCAGTTCTCGCAGTAGCCGTCGTCGTCCACGCGGCCGGCTCGGCAGGCCACGCAGACCTTGCCGCCGGCGTCCGCGGCCGGCGCCGCGGGGTCGGCGGACACCCGTGGGTCCGGTGCCTGGAGGAGGTACTCGTCGGGCTGGGTCGGCCCGGCCCCGGCCGGAACGGCGTGACCGCCCGGCTCCGGCCGCCGGTCGAAGCGGACGCCCGCGGCCGGGGCCGGCGGGGCGCTCGGGGGCGGGGGCGTGCCCGGTGGCAGCGTGGTGCCGCCCGGGGCCGCGCCCGGGAGGTGCGTCGGCGGGTGCGCCGGTCCCGGGGCGTCCGGGCCGTCCGGCCCGGGGGCGGGCCAGGCCTGGCCGGCGGGGGGCGCCGCCTGGGCCTCGGGATACGCACCGGCCGGCGCGCCCTGTGCGGGCACCGAGCCGTTCATGGCGATGGTCGGGTTGTCCTGCGGCCGTTCCGGCACGGCGGACAGGTCGTATCCGCACGCGCCGCAGAAACGGTCACCCGATTCGAGGGGTTCCTCGCAACTCGGGCAGGCGGACAACTGGGGCATCTGCGACATCAACTACACCCATGTCCGGGGGCGGTAACGATTGGCACGTTCCACCAGGTCGATCCTCTCCTCGCCGCCGCGCGCCAGCCGGGCCAGCGTGCGGTACGAACGCTCCAGGCCGAAGCGCAGGCCCCGTTCGTCCAGGCCGCTGCCGAGCAGCGTCCGTCCTCCGGCGGCGGGAGGGGCGGAACCCTGGCCCCCGGAGAGTACCCAGTCCAGGGCGCAACCGAGGACTTCGGCCGACAGCTGCTCGCGGCGCGCCGGATCCAGACCGTACGCCTCCAGCGCCTCGACCTGCGCGGCGGCGGCCGTCAGGTCCTCCAGGAACGGCACGTCCGTCGCCGTCGCCGTGCGCTGCCGCAGCCGGGCCCGGACGGCCGCCACGCGCGCAGCCGTGTAGTGGATGGACGACTCCGGCACCGACTCCAGCGTCCGTACGGCGCCGCGCCGGTCCCCGGTCGCCAGCTGCACCCGGGCCAGCCCGAACGCGGCGCTCACATGGCTCGGGTCGGTCGACCACACCAGCCGGTAGTACTCGGCGGCGTTGTCCAGCTGGCCCAGCACCTCCGCGCACAGGCCGAGCGCCAGCTTGGGCGCGATCTCGCCCGGGAAGGCGTCGTAGACGGCATCGAAGGCCAGCGCGGCGCCCTCGTCGTCGCCCGTGACCAGGGCGGCCACGCCCCGGTACCAGACCACCCGCCAGTCGTCGGGCCGCTCGCCCTCCAGGGCGACCAGCGTCTGCAGGGCGGAGCCCGGATCGCCCGTCTCCAGCCAGGCCCGGGTCTGCCGCAGCCGGGTCTCGGTCGACGGGGCCGGGGCGGCCGCGAGGGCGCCGAGCAGCTCGGCCGGGGCCGAGGTCATCAGGCCCGCCAGGAAACCGGCGTTGGGGTCGGTCGGGTCGACGCGCGGGACGGGCAGGGCGAGGGCGGCGGCGGGGGCGTCGACGGGTTTGACGAGGCCGGGCGCGGCGGGGCCGGCCGCCGGGGGCGGGCTGTGCGTGAGGGCCGCGCCGGGTGCGCCGCCGTACGGGGCGGCCCCCGGGGAGAGCGGGGCAGCGGCGGACGCCGTGGACAGGGCCGCCGCGGGCGGGGCGGGAGGTGCGGCGGTGGAGCCGCGCCGCGTCCGTACCGCCCGGGCCCCCAGCCGGGACACCTCACCGGCCGGCTTCGGGAACAACTCCGTGTCCGTGACGCGCAGTTCCGGCCCGAACAGGGTGGACAGCGCCGGGCGGGCGCGGCCCGTCTGGAGGGAGACGACCTCGCGCAGCACGCCCGTCAGCTGCTCGGTCATCTCCTGCGCCGAGGCGAAGCGGCGGGCCGGGTCGGGGTCCGTCGCGCGCACCAGCAGCCGGTAGAACGACTCGTACTGCCGGAAGACCTCGATGTGGTCGGGGTCGGGCAGGGAGTCGACGTAGACGTTCGTGTAGCCCTGGAAGTCGAAGGTCAGCACGGCGAGGGTGCGCGCGACCGTGTACAGGTCGCTCGCCACCGACGGGCCGGCCTCGGCCACCTCCGGGGCCTGGTAGCCGACCGTGCCGTAGATGGCCGACTCCTCGTCGTCCATCCGGCGCACGGCGCCCATGTCGATCAGCTTCAGCTGGTCCTCGGTCTGGATCGCGTTGTCGACCTTGAAGTCGCAGTAGAGCAGATTGCGGCTGTGCAGGTGGCCCAGCGCCTCCAGCGCCTCGATGCCGTACGCGCAGGCCTGCTCCACCGGCAGCGGGTCGCGTCTGCCCTGCGCCGTGCGGCGGGCGTTGGCGATCTCCTTGAGGGACTTGCCGCCGACGTACTCCATGACGATGTAGCCGTCGAGCGAGCCCGTGCGCTGGTCCAGGTGCTCCACGAAGTTGTAGATCCGCACGATGTTGGCGTGCTCGATCTCCGCGAGGAAGCGCCGCTCGGAGATCGCCGCCGCCATCGCGTCCTGGTCGCCCGTGTCCAGCAGGCCCTTGAGGACCACCCACCGGTCGGAGACCGCCCGGTCGACGGCGAGGTAGATCCAGCCGAGCCCGCCGTGCGCCAGGCAGCCGACCACCTCGTACTGGCCGTGCACCACGTCCCCGGCCTTGAGCTTCGGCACGAACGAGTACGGGTGGCCGCACTTGGTGCAGAAGCCCTCCGTGCGCCCCGGCCGGTCGCCGCGTGCCCGGCCCACCGGCGCGCCGCAGTCCGAGCGCGAGCAGAACCGCTTCCGCTCGGGCACCTCGGGGTGGTCCAGGACCATCTCGCGCGGATCGGGCCGGGGGATCGGGGGCACCTGCACCAGCCCGGCGCCCAGCCGGCCCCGGGACGACGAACCGGCCGCGGAACCCGAGCTGCGCACCGACACCGAGCGGCCCGTCGACCTGCCCGACGAGGCGCGCGTCAGACGTCCCGACACCGACCGGCGCGACTTCGACGACTGCGACGACGTACGGGAACTGCGGCCGCTGGAGCGGGAGCCGGCGCTGCCGGAGCCGCGCGAGCCGCCCCTGCCGCCGGCGGTGATGCCGGTGGGGGGCGAACCGACCATGCCGTCCGGCGCGACGACCGGCGCCAGCCCGCAGGTGTCGCAGTACAGCTCGCCGCCGCCCACGTCCTCGTACACGCCCTCGCAGGTGGGGCGCTGGCAGCCGCCCGCGGGGCCGGACGGCTCGTGCGGTGCCTGACTCATGGACTCCCCCTCGTCGCTCATGCGCCCGGCCCCCTCCGGTCGTCCTCGGGCCCGCCCTGGTCCGGCACCCGCGGGCCGCCGAGCAGCTCGGCGGCCGCATGCTGGTAGCGCAGCACGGCCTGCTCGGCGGCGCGCAGGTCGCAGGGGGCGCTCCACAGCATGCGGCGCGCCTTCTCGTACCGCTCCACCAGCAGCGCGTCCTCCGCGAAGCCGTGCCGGGCGACCTTGGCCTTGTACGCGTCGAGCCGGCCGCGCAGTTCGGCGCGGACCGCCAGGGGAGCCGTGACGGCCGTCAACGACTCGCGGGCGCGCAGCAGTTCGTCCTCGGCCTTCTGCTCCAGCGACTCCAGCAGCGGGGACAGGCGGTGCCACTGGCCCTGCCTGCGGTACTCCGCGGCCGTCGCCAGCTGCTCCTGCAGCGCCGTGGGCGGGCCGCTGACGACCGGCACCTCCGTCGCGGCGATCTTCGCCAGGACCTCGCCGCGCGCGGTGCGCGCCTCGGCGAGCGTGCGGTCCGCCCGGCTGAGGACGTCCCGCAGCGCGACGATCCGCTTCTCCGCGTCCTGGCGGACCGTCAGCACGGCGTCGATCTCCCGCCGCACGTCCTCCAGGGCGCGCGCCTCGCGGTCGTACACCGTGGTGTCCGGCCGGCCGCCGCCCGGGGCCGAACTGCCCTCGGCGGGCTGCCAGAACGCCAGCGGATCCGAGATCACCTGCTCGCGCAGCTTCGTCAGCGTGCGGGTGATGCGCTCCAGGTCGTCGCCGGCCGGATGCTCGCCGGGCCGCACCCCGACCGAGTGGGCGAGCCGGCGGGTGCGCTGGAGTTCGGCCGCCAGCAGGTCGATCCGGGCCGGCAGCGCCGACCAGACCGCGTCCGCCGCGACCACCATGTCCAGGCTCGTCGCGTACAGCTCGTTCATCCGGTCGACGAGCGTGGCGAGCGAGTAGCGCTCACTGAGCCTGCCCGGACTGCCGTGCGGCGTCGGGGCGTTGGCCGTCGCCGCGGCACTGCCCGCGATCGTGACGGCTTCACCGCTGAGGAGTTCCGTCAGCTCCGCCAGGTCCTCGCGGCTGGACCAGCGGCGCCGGGCCCGGATGTCCCGGGCAGAGCGCAGCGCGTCGGAGTACGCGTCGAAGTACGTCCACAGCAGCGTGATAGACGCCTCCGTGGACGCCCAGCGCTCCCGCGTCACGCCGGTGAGCTCGGCACCCTCCAGGAGTCTGCGGCCCGCGTGGTCCTGCAGGGCGAGGAGCGAGGTCTCGATCGCCTCGTGCTCCGCGCCGAGCCGCGCCAGCGCACGGTCCACCTCGTCCCGGTCCATCACCGGCCCGGTGGGTCCCGTGACGCCCATCGATCACCTCTCGCTGCCTGTGTGCCGGTCGGGGAGTTGGGGCTTGTTCATTCGTCGGTCCCGGCCACCCTCAGCCGGTGCGGAGGTACTGCGGTGCCGGGGGTTCCGACTTCTTCGCATCCTTGCCCAGTGTCGCGGACAGCCATTTCCCGTACGACGCCTGCCAGCCGTTCGCGGTGTCCTTGCGGTAGTCCACCAGGATTTGGTTGACCCGGCGTACCAGATCGTCCGCGTCCTTCTTCATCGCCACGCCGTAGTACTCGGCAGTGAAGGCGTCGCCCTTGAGCTGGACCGTCGGATCCTGGGCCGCCTGGCTCGCCGCGAGGGCGCCGTCGGTGACGACCGCGTCGACCTCGCCGAGCTGGAGGCGTACCAGGCAGTCGAGTTGGTTCGGGACGGTGGTGGAGATGTCGGTCGTCGCGGGGAGTTCGCCGCTCTTCTGGTCCGCCTCCAGCGTGGAGTACGCCGTCGAACCGGCCGCCGTGCAGATCCTCTTGTGCGCGAGCGTGTCGTCGTAGCCCGTGACGGGGCTGGACTTGGGGGCGAGGACCTGCTGGCCCGTCTTGAAGTAGGGCGCGGAGAAGGCGACGTCCGCGATGCGCGCGCAGTTGATCGTCATCGTGCGCACGACCATGTCCACGCGGCCGTCCTGGATCGCCGGGATGCGCTGGTCGGTGGGGATCGCCTTGAACTGGACGGCCTTCGGGTCGCCCAGTATGTCCTCGGCGATGCGGTGGACCAGGTCGATGTCGAAGCCTTCGAGCTCCGCCTTCTTGCCGCTGTTGGGGTTGCGGTAGCCCCAGCGGTAGCTGTTCTGGTCGACGCCGACGATCAGCTTGCGCCTCTCGCCCTTGCGGTTCTTGATCTCCTGGATGGTGGGGCCGTCGGCGGAGGAGGGGGAGAGGGTCTGCTTCTCGGGGTCCTCGCAGTCCTCGTCCGCCGTGGATCCGGTGGTGGCCGTGGAGGTGGCGGCGGTGCTGGTGGCGGTCTTCTCGGTCCCGCCGGTCCGCGTGGACACCGCGGACTTCGGGAGGCAGAGCGCGAGGAGCGCCACCAGGACGCAGACGACCGCCATCGCGGTCACTCCGCCCCAGCCCCTGAGACTGCTGCGCATCGTGCCTCCTCCTTTCGCCGGTGGCCCGTTCACCGGTACTCCGAGAGCCTGCGGCCGATGCCGAGCACCGCGCCCGCGGCGCCCAGGACCGCCAGGACCGCGGCGCCCGCCGGGAGGCCCGTCAGCGCGTCCCGGCCGTCGCCCGCCGCGTGCCGGAACTCCGTCTCCTCGTGCACCAGCGCCGCGCGCAGGTTCGCGTCGACGCTGTCGAAGCACTCGCCGGTCGCGCCCTTGGCGCCGATGACCAGGTCGAGCGCCTGCTGGTAGTTGCCGTTCTCGTCCTGCTCGCGGGCCGCGGCGTGGCGCCGCTGCCACTCCTTCATGTTGCCCACGGCCGTGGTGACGGGGCGTTCGCCCGCGGCGTCGTCGGCGAGCTTCCCGGCGGCCTCCAGACGGGCGCCCAGGGCCTTGATGTCCGCGCCGAAGTCGTGGTCGTAGGCGTCGTACGTCCGGTCGCCGACCTTCTTCGTCTCCGCGCCCCGGGCCACCAGGGTGAGGTTCTCGTTGCCCCGGGCCTTGAGGGAGGCGATGCGGGCGTCGTGCAGCACGTTCAGGGAGCGGACGCCGTGGTCGTAGGAGTCGTCCAGGGCGGCCCGGGCGACGCTGTGGCCGACGACCAGCCAGAGCAGGACGACCGTGGCGGTGGCCGTGGCGGCGACCAGGCCGTGGTTGAGGACCCGGTTCGTGCGGCGGTACGTGCGGTGCTGGGACCAGGCGAGGGCGGCGAGGGCGAGGACGCCGAGCGCGATGGCCGCCCAGGGGTAGGGGCGGGCGTCCGCGTAGTCCGCCTCCAGGCGCTGGTTCTCCTTCTCGTAGAGGTCCTCCGCCGCCGGGAGCATGTGCTGCTGCATCTTCTCGTTGGCGTAGCGCAGATAGGCGCCGCCGACGGGGAAGCCCTGGCGGTTGTAGGTGCGGGCGCGTTCGATCAGGCCCTTGTACTCGGGCAGGAGCCGGTTGAGTTCGGCGATCGTCGCGGTGGAGGGGGAGCCGGGGTCGGCGTTGGCGGCCGCGTTGACGAGCTTCTCGGCGGCCGTGCGGATGTCCTTCTCGTAGCGGTCGCGGGTGGTGGCCGATTCCTGGCCGCCGGCGAGGAAGCCGCTGGAGGCCGCGGTGTTGGCGTCCGCGAGGGAGCGGTAGATGTCGGCCGCGTCGGAGGTGAGGGGCTGGCTGCTGGTGAGGACGTCGTCGGCGGCGGACGCGCGGTCGGTCATCTGCCAGGCCGTGACGGACCCGAAGGCGACGACGAGCAGGGCCAGCAGGGCGCCGATGATGCGCAGACGGCCCGGTTCCGTCGTGGCGGCGGCGCGGAGCCGGTCCAGGCCCTCGGCGAAGGCCGTACGGCGGGGGGACTGGGGGGAGGGCCGCGGTGCCGCCGGGCTGCCCGGGGGGCGGGCCGGGGCCGGCGGGGACGCCTGGGCCGGTACGGCCGGCAGGATGGGCAGGCCGGAGCCCGCCGGTGGCGGTGTGCTGCTCCTCGGCGTGTACGTCACTGTGACCTCCCCCATGGTCATCCGTCGCCGCAAGTATCGCCGCCGGGACCGGCATGCGCACCGGGCTTGCCTCGATCTTGATCGGATCGCAGCGCGGAACACCACCCCTGCCCAGGTACACGTTCGGGGTGGTTGTTCGGTTCCCGGGGTGGTGGGGTGCGCGCGGCGCCCGGCCACCGGAGGGTGCGGGTCCGCTCAGACGCCGTAGTGCCGCCGCAGCCGTTCCTGCGCCTCCTCTCCCACGGCGAAGCGGTCCAGGCCCAGCAGCGCCGCCCCCAGGACCGGGCGCGCCGTCACCACCCGGGGGACCGCCTTGGGGGCGCGCTCCGTGAGCAAGTGGCGGATGAGGTCGTCCAGTTGAGGGTGCCGGGCCGCCAGGACCCCGCCGCCCAGGAGGACCGGTGTCTCCTCGGACAGCAGGTCGAGGCGGGTCAGGGCCACCACCGCCATGGCGACGACCTCCTCGGCCTGGCGCGCCACGATCGCGCGCGCGGCCGGGTCGCCGTCGGCGGCCGTCGCGAAGAGGACCGGCGTCAACTCATGGCGCCTGGACGGCGGTACGTGCTCCAGGTGCAGTGCCTCGACGAGGGCGTACATGGAGGACAGGCCGAAGTGGGCGGGCAGGGTGCGGGCCAGGGCCGTGGGGGCGCCGCGGCCGTCCTCCGCCCGGCAGGCGTGCCACATGGCCTCCTCGGACAGGCCCCAGCCGCCGCCCCAGTCCCCCGAGACCCGGCCCAGCGCGGGGAAGCGGGCCGTGCGGCCGTCGGGGCGCATGCCGACGCAGTTGATGCCGGCGCCGCAGACGACGGCCACGCCGCGCGGTTCGGTGACGCCGGCCCGCAGGATGGCGAACGTGTCGTTGCGGACCGTCACCGTGTCGGCCCAGCCGCGGTCCCGCAGCGCGGCCGCCAGTCGCTCCTCCTCCACGGGGAAGTCGGCGTTGGCGAGACAGGCCGAGAGGTGGGTGACCGAGGTGAGTCCGGCGGCCGTGAGGGCCTCGGTGACGGGCGCGGCCAGCTCCCGCATCGCCGTGTCCAGGCCGACGGCCGGGGGACGGAAGCCGCCCCCGCGTGCCGTGGCCAGGACGTCTCCCCCGGCCGTCACGATCGCCACGTCCGTCTTGCTGTTGCCCGCGTCGATCGCGAGGACACGTGCGGTCAGGCCCACGCCAGGTGCTCCCGGTTGTGTGCGATCAGTCGGTCGGTGAGCGTCTCGGCGTACTCGTACTGGGCGATGAGCGGGTGGGAGAGCAGGGCGCGGAAGACGCGGTGGCGGCCGCCGTGCAGGGCGGCTTCCAGGGCCAGGTGCTCATAGGCCGTGACGCCGGACATCAGGCCCGCGTAGAGGGGGTCGACGGGCGGCACGGGCAGGGGGGCCGCGCCCTTGGTGCCCACGGCCGCCTGGACCTCGATCACGGCGTCGTCGGGCAGGAACGGGAGCGTGCCGTCGTTGTACGTGTTCACCACCTGGTACGGCGAGCCGCCGCCGCCCAGCAGGGCCGCGGCCAGGTCCACCGCCGCCTCCGAGTAGTAGGCCCCGCCCCGCCGGGCGAGCAGCTCCGGCTTCTCGTCCAGGGCCGGGTCGGCGTACATCGCCAGCAGACGCCGTTCCATGTCGGCCACTTCGGCCGCCCGGGAGGGCTTGGTGCGCAGCTCCCGTACGACCTCGTCGTGGGCGTAGAAGTAGCGCAGGTAGTAGGACGGGACCACGCCCAGGGTGTCGAGCAGGGGGCGGGGCAGGCGCAGGTCCGCCGCGATGGTGTCGCCGTGGTCCGTCAGCAGCCGGGGCAGGACGTCCTCGCCCCCGGGGCCGCCCAGGCGGACGCCCGTCTCCCAGGTGAGGTGGTTGAGGCCCACGTGGTCCAGGTGGAGCCCGGACGGCTCCAGGGCGAGCAGGGCCGCGAACTTGCGCTGGAGGCCGATCGCCACGTTGCACAGGCCGACCGCCTTGTGGCCCTCTTGGAGCAGGGCGCGGGTGACGATGCCGACCGGGTTGGTGAAGTCGATGATCCAGGCGTGGGGGTTGGCACGGCGTACGCGGTCCGCGATGTCCAGGACGACCGGAACCGTGCGCAGCGCCTTGGCCAGGCCGCCGGCGCCCGTGGTCTCCTGGCCCACGCAGCCGCACTCCAGGGGCCAGGTCTCGTCCTGCTGCCGGGCCGCCTGCCCGCCCACGCGCAGCTGCAGCAGGACCGCGTCCGCGCCGTCGACCGCCGCGTCGAGGTCGGTCGTGGTGGTGATGCGGCCGGGGTGGCCCTGGCGGGCGAGGATGCGGCGGGACAGGCCCCCGACGAGGTCGAGGCGGTCCTGCGCCGGGTCGGTCAGGACCAGTTCCTCGACGGGCAGGGTGTCCCTCAGGCGGGCGAAGCCGTCCACGAGTTCGGGGGTGTAGGTCGAGCCTCCGCCGACCACGGTGAGTTTCATACGTGTTCTAACCCTTTACTCCGGTGAGCGTGACACCCTCGACGAACGCCTTCTGGGCGAAGAAGAACACGAGGATCACGGGGGCCATGACCAGAACGGTGGCGGCCATGGTGAGGTTCCAGTCGGTGTGGTGGGCGCCCTTGAACGACTCCAGGCCGTAGGAGAGCGTCCAGGCGCCCGGGTTCTCCGAGGCGTAGATCTGCGGGCCGAAGTAGTCGTTCCACGCGTAGAAGAACTGGAAGAGGGCCACCGCGGCCACGCCCGGTCTGGCCATCGGGAGCACGACCCTGAGCAGGGTGCGCAGTTCGCCGCAGCCGTCCACCCTGGCCGCGTCCACGTACTCGTCGGGGATCGTCGTGAGGAACTGGCGCAGCAGGAAGACGGAGAACGCGTCGCCGAACGCCATGGGGATGATCAGGGGCCACAGTGTGCCGGACAGGTCCAGCTGCCTGGCCCAGAACAGGTACATCGGGATGACGACCACCTGCGGCGGCAGCATCATCATCGAGATGACCAGCATCAGGGCGAACTTGCGGCCGCGGAAGCGGAACTTGGCCAGGGCGTAGGCGACGGGGATCGAGGAGACGACCGTGAGGACCGTGCCGAGGCCCGCGTAGAGCAGGGTGTTCCGCCACCACGTGAGGAAGCCGGGGGTGTCGAAGACCTTGGCGTAGTTGCCCCACTCCCAGGTGTGCGGGACCAGGTCGCGGCTGAGCGCCTGGCTGTCGCTCATCAGGGAGGTCAGGAGGACGAAGACGAAGGGCAGCGTGAAGAACAGGGCCGCCGCGATGCCGAGGGAGTGGACGGCGATCCATTCCAGCAGGGCCCTGCGGTGGGCCGTGCGTCGCGCGGGAGTGGGCGGCGCCTTCTTCAGGTCCAGGGGCTTGTCGAGTACCTGCGTCATCGGTCACCTGCCTGGATCAGGCCGCCCCTGCGGCGCATCAGAAGGGCCGTGAAGGCCATGGAGAGGGCGAACAGGACCAGGGCGACCACACAGGCGGAGCCGTAGTCGAAGCGCTGGAAGCCCAGGTTGTAGACGAGTTGGGGGAGGGTGAGGGTGGACTTGTCCGGGTAGCCCGGCTCGAACTGGGTTCCCGCGCCCTGGATCACGCCCGAGGCGACCTTCCCGGCGATCAGGGGCTGGGTGTAGTACTGCATCGTCTGGATCACGCCCGTGACCACCGCGAACATGACGATCGGGGAGATGTTCGGCAGGGTGACGTAACGGAAGCGCTGCCAGGGGGACGTGCCGTCCAGCTCCGCCGCCTCGTACTGCTCCCTCGGCACGTCCAGCAGGGCCGCCATGAAGATGACCATGAGGTCGCCGATGCCCCACAGGGCCAGCAGGGTCAGGGCCGGTTTGGACCAGGTGGGGTCGTTGAACCAGCCCGGTGCCGGCAGGCCCGCCCGCTCCAGGATCGAGTTGACGGGACCGGTGCCGGGGTTGAGGAGGAAGGCGAAGGCCATCGTGGCCGCGACGGGCGGGGCCAGATAGGGCAGGTAGAACAGGGTGCGGAAGACGCCCGTGGCCGTCTTGATCCTGGTGATCAGCAGACCCACGCCCAGGCCGAAGGCGACCCGGAGCGCGACCATCACGACGACCAGCCAGAGGGTGTTGCGCAGGGCGGGCCAGAAGAGCGGGTAGTGCTCGAAGACGTACGCCCAGTTCTTCGTGCCCACCCACACCGGCGGCTTGAAGCCGTCGTAGCGCATGAAGGAGAAGTAGACGGTGGACAGCAGGGGATAGGCGAAGAAGACCGAGAAGCCGATCAGCCAGGGGGACAGGAACGCCAGGGTGCGCAGGGTGGAGCGGCGCCGTTTCGCCCGCAACGTGAGAGTGCTCATGGGCTACTTCGCCTGCGCGATGTCCGTGTCGATCTGCGCGGCCGTCTTCTGCAGGCCGGCCTTGAGGTCGGTGGCCTTGCCGCTCTCGTAGTCGTAGCCGAACTGCTGGATCGTGGTGAGGTAGACGCCGCCGTTGACGGAGGCGGGGGCGGTCGTGGAGTTCGGGTTCGCGGCGATCTCCAGGAACGTCTTGAAGCGCGGGTCGTACTTCAGCTTGGGGGACTTCAGCGCTGCCAGGGTCGAGGGCACGTTGTGGATCGCGTTGGAGAAGTTCACCACCGCGTCCGTGCCGGTGGTCATGTACTTCACCAGCTCCCAGGCCGCGTTCTGCTTCTTGCTGGTCGCGGCGATGCCGGCGATCGTGCCGGTGATGTAGCCCTTGCCGTACTCGTCGGCCTGGTCGTCGGGGACGGGCAGGGGGGCCACGCCGATCTCGAACTTCGGCTTGGTGTCCAGCGCCATGCCCAGGCGCCACTCGCCGTCCAGCTGCATGGCGACCTGGCCGGTGTGGAAGGGGTGCCTGGGGCCCCATTCGTCGCCCAGCTTGGAGCGGTAGGTCTCCAGCTTGCGGTAGCCGCCGAGGGTGTCGACCAGCTTCTTCTGCATCCGGAAGGCCTTCTCGAAGGCCGGGTCCTTGCCGACGTTCGACTTGCCGTCCTTGTCGAAGTACGTGGGGGAGAACTGGCCGAGGTAGTGCTCGGTGGTGGTCTCCCAGCCGTGGTAGTTCGGCATGAAGCCGAGCTGCTTGTAGGTGTCGCCCTGAGGGATCGTCAGTTTCCTGGCGACCCGCTCGAACTCCGACCAGGTCTTCGGCGGGGCGGTGACGCCGGCCTTCTCGAAGGCCGTCTTGTTGTAGTAGAGCCCGTAGGCGTCGCCCAGCAGCGGCACCGCGCAGCGGTTGCCCTCGAACCGGGTGTACTCGTTCATCGCCTTCGGGAACGTCTTCGCCGGGTCGACGCCGGACTTCTCGAAGAACGGGTCGAGGTCCACCAGGGCGCCCGAGGAGCAGAACTTTCCGACACTGTTCGTGGTGAACGACGAGATCACGTCCGGGGCCTTGTCGCCGCCGGCGCGCAGGGCCTGGTTGATCTTGTCGTCCGTCATGTTGCCGACGACCTCGACGTGGAGGTTGGGGTGCGCCTTCTCGAAGCCGGCGACCAGGTCCTCGACGGCCTTCACCTCCGAGGGCGCGCTCCACGCGTGCCAGAAGGTGAGGGTCGTCTCCTTCGAGGCGTCGTCGCTCGCGCCGGCGCCGGACTGGCCGGTGCAGGCGGTGGCGAGGAGGGCGAGGGAGGCGGAGGCGGCGAGGGCGAGGACCGCTTTCCGGGGCATTCCGGGCATGGCGAAGCTCCCTGAGGTACGGGGGAAGGAAGGTACGGGGAAGGAAGGGGAGGGCGGAGGCGGGGCTGAGACGGGGCAGAGACGGGGTGGGGTCAGTGGGAGGTGTCGAAGACCTCGTCGCGTGTCGTCGCGAGCGCGCTCTCCAGCGCGCCGCGCAGCACGGGGTGTTCGCGCACGTCGCCCACGACCAGGCGCGGGCGGGACGCGGCCAGTTCCTCCAGCTCGGCCTGGACGAGCGCGCGCAGCGGCTCGCCGCCCGAGGTCAGGGCCGAGCCGCCCAGGACGACGAGCTCGGGGTCGAGGACCGAGACGAGGGAGGCCAGACCGGTGGCGAGGCGGGTCGCGTAGGTCCGCAGGAGGCCGCGGTGGGCGTCGTCGTCGGCCTGTGCCGCCCGGGCCAGCAGCCGCGCGGCGGCCTCGGCGTACGGGCCCGCGGGGATGTCGTCGATGCCGAGCTCCCGGGCCAGGCGCGGGACCGCCTGGGAGCCGGCCAGCTCCTGGTAGCCGCCGCTGTTGGCCTTGGTGACCTGGCGGACCAGGGGCGCGCCCGGAACCGGCAGGAAGCCGACCTCGCCGGCGCCGCCCGTCCAGCCGCGGTGCAGCCGGCCGCCGAGGACCAGGGCGGCGCCCAGGCCCTCCTCGTTCCACAGCAGCACGAAGTCGGCGTGGCCCCGGGCCGCGCCCAGGCGCTGCTCGGCGAGCGCGACCAGGTTGACGTCGTTCTCGTACTCGAACGGCATCGGCAGCGCGGCGGCGAGTTCGTCCAGGAGGGTGGGGGAGTGCCAGCCGGGCAGGTGGGAGGCGTAGCGCAGGCGGCCCGTGGTGGGGTCGAAGGCGCCGGGGGTGCCGATGACCAGGCGGTGGATGTCGTCCCGGGCCAGGCCCGCCGCCTTCACCGCGCCGTCCAGGGCGTCGGTGACCTGCTGGACGACCGGGGTGCCGGTGCGCCGGCCGGGGGTGGGCAGCTCGAAGCGGCCGACCGTGCGGCCGGTGATGTCGGCGACCGCGGCGAGGATCCGCTGGGGGGTGACGTCGAGCCCGGCCGCGTGCCCGGCCGCCGGGTTGACCTCGTAGAGCTGGGCGCTCGGGCCCGGGCGGCCCTCGGTGGTGCCGGTGGCTAGGACCAGGCCCGCCGCCTCCAGACGGGCCAGCAGCTGGGAGGCGGTCGGCTTGGACAGGCCGGTGAGCTTGCCGATCCGCGTGCGGGACAGCGGTCCGTGCTCCAGGAGCAGGTCCAGGGCGGCCCGGTCGTTCATGGCGCGCAGGACGCGCGGGGTGCCCGGCGTTCCGGCGAATCCTGCCATGCGTGTCCACACCTGCCCTTCGGCTGCTCAGCTTCTCAGTGATCGGGGAGGGAAGTCCACCGATCATTGTTAGGAAACTTACCTATCGGATGCGAGGACCGTAGGGCGCCGCACGGCCCGCGTCAAGGGGCCGGGTGAGCGGGGCGGGGAAAACGACGGAGGGCCCCCGGCTGTGCCGGGGGCCCTCCGTGCCGTGCTGGTCGCTACTTGGTGACGTTCGGCGGGGTCAGGGGCGTCGCCGCCTGGGACTGCGGCGAGCTGGTGCTGGCGTACGCCGAGGGCGCGGCCATGCCCGCCGTCGGGTCCGCGGGCGTCTCCTCCACCGGGGCCGTGGCGCCGCCGACGATCCGGATGTCCGCCGCGTCGAAGGCCCGCTTCACGCGCCAGCGCAGCTCCCGCTCCACGGTCAGGGACTTGCCCGGCATCGTCTTGGCCGAGAGCCGCACGACCATCGAGTCCAGCAGGACGCTGTCCAGGCCGAGGACCTCGATCGGGCCCCACAGCAGCTCGTTCCAGGGCTCCTCGGCGCCCATCTTCTCCGCGACCTCGTCCAGCGTGGACTTGACCTTGTCCAGGTCCTCGGAGGCGGCGACCGTGACGTCGACATTGGCCGTCGCCCAGCCCTGGGAGAGGTTGCCGATGCGCTTGACCTCGCCGTTGCGGACGTACCAGATCTCGCCGTCGTCGCCGCGCAGCTTGGTCACGCGCAGGCCCACCTCGATCACCTCGCCGGAGGCGACGCCCGCGTCGATCGTGTCGCCGACGCCGTACTGGTCCTCCAGGATCATGAAGACGCCCGAGAGGAAGTCGGTGACCAGGTTGCGGGCGCCGAAGCCGATCGCCACGCCCGCGACACCGGCGGAGGCCAGCAGCGGGGCCAGGTTGATGTTGAACGCGGACAGGATCATCAGGGCCGCGGTGCCCATGATGAGGAAGCTGGCCACCGAGCGCAGCACCGAGCCGATCGCCTGCGAGCGCTGGCGGCGGCGTTCGACATTGACCAGCAGGCCGCCCAGCGGGCTGCCGTCCGAGCTCTGTGCCGTGCGGCTCATCCGGTCTATGAGCTTGGTGATCGCCCGCCGTACCGCGACCCGCAGCACGGCCGCTATCACCAGGACCAGCAGGACCTGCAGGCCGATGGCGAGCCAGGTCGACCAGTTCTGCTCGACCCAGCCCGCGGCGTTCGTGGCGCTCTCCTGGGCGTCCTGGAGCGAGGGCACTCTCGGGGACTGCGTATCCGACGGGATCGGCGAGGGTGACGGGCCGGCGGCCGACAGGACGACGTCCGCAACGGACAAGGACACGGCAGGTACCTCCAGGTGCAGCGGTCTGCCCCGGCGCGGTGGTTCAGGGGGGTCAAGGTCACGGCTGGGTCACCGAAGGGGCAGAACCACCACACTAACGGGGCATTGTGTGTGCCTTTGACGAATGTGTGAAGGAGAGACCGGACTCACCTGCGCTTGAACAGGCCATGATCCGGGGGATCCTCCAGATGTGGTCGAAAACACTCCCAGCCCGTTACCGGGACATGGTGGCGCGTCCACCAGGCATGAGGGGAGACTGACTACGAATCGTCCCGGCGCGAGCCACGCGCCGCCGGCGTCCAAGGAGGCATCCGTGCCGCATGTCCTGGTCCTCAACGCGTCGTACGAGCCGCTAGGCGTCGTACCGCTCCGCCGCGCGCTCGTCCTCGTCCTCGAGAACAAGGCCGTCTGCCTCGAGGAGTCCGGCGCCTATCTGCACAGCGCGACCGTCACAGTCCCCGCACCCAGCGTGGTCCGGCTCAAGCGATTCGTCCGGGTTCCCTATCGGGGGCCCGTTCCTCTCACCCGCCGGGCGCTGTTCGCCCGCGACGGGGGCCGGTGCATGTACTGCGGTGGCGTCGCAACCAGCGTCGACCACGTCATCCCGCGCAGCCGCGGGGGCAAGCACGTCTGGGACAACGTGGTGGCGTCCTGCCGCCGCTGCAACCACGTGAAGGCCGACCGCCACCTGGTCGAGATCGGCTGGCGGCTGCGCCACAAACCCGCCCCGCCCACCGGCCTGGCCTGGCGCATCATCGGGACCGGCCACAGGGACCCGCGCTGGCTGCCGTACTTGCAGCCGTACGGCGCGGACGACGCCTTGGCCCGGATCGACGGCATTTCCGCCTGACGACGATCCGGGCCTTCGTGTAGGCGCGCGGCACCCCGCCGGGCCCGGGGGACCCCCGTCCCCCCGGGTTCCGGCGTGCCTCCGCTCACGCGTACCGCAGCTCCCCGGGGCGCACCGAGCGGCGCAGCAGGGGCAGGGAGCCCGCCGCGGCCAGCAGGCAGGCGGCGTAGGCCACGACGGGCACCAGGGCGATCGCCCAGGGCACCGGGCGGCCGGCCAGCAGGGCGTACCAGGCGCCGATGCCCGTCCCGCCCAGACCCGCGAGCAGCAGCGCGGGGGCCAGCGGCAGCGCGGTCTCCAGCAGCAGGGCCCGGCCGAGCACCGCACGCGGGACCCCGGCGGCCACCTGCGCGGCCAGACTCCGGCGGCGGGTGGCCACCGACTCGGCGGTGCCGACGGCCAGGGCGGACAGCGTGACGGCGACGGCGACCGCGACGGCCGCGCCGGTGAGGTCGAGGCCGGCCAGGTAATAGGACGTGTCGAGGTCCTTCCTGGCGCGCACCACGTCCACGAGGACCTGCCGGATGCCCAGGAAGCCGGTCCCGGCGACCGTCACCAGCAGCACGGCCGCGTGGGCGCGGGCGGCGGCCCAGGGGTCGTCGCGCAGCCGCTCGGCGGCGATCAGGGTGGCCGCCGACCGGGCCCGGACCGCGAGGAGCCGGCCGGTGGCCGCGGCGACGGCTCCCGAGAGCCACACCGCGCCCGCGCCGACCGCGACGGCCGCGCCCAGCACCGGCAGCAGCGCACCGCCGCCGGCCCGGCCGCCCGCGGTGGTGGACGCGCCGGACACGGTGAGCACGCCCACCAGGCCGATGAGGCACAGCCCGGCCAGGAACAGCAGGCCCGGGCCCCGTCCGCCGCGCGGTCCGGCCCGGCGGACCCGGCCGAGCGGGTCGGCCAGCACCCGGCGCAGCGCGAGCCCGCCCGCCGCCGTGCCCAGCAGCGGCACGGCGAGGGCGACCAGGGCGATCCCGGCCCAGGCCGGCGCGCTGGGCCGCTCCCACCAGCGCAGCAGCAGCGGCACCGAGCAGCAGACGGCGACCGCCGAGCCCGGCAGGCAGGCCAGGCCGGTCTCCAGCGCGGCGATCCGCCGCACCTGCCAGGGCGTCGCCCCGGCCAGCCGCAGCCGGGCCAGCCGCCGGTCCCGGTGCACCGCCCCGACGCGGGCGCACTGCCCGAGGAGGCCGAGCACCGGCACGAGCAGGAGCAGCAGGCCGACGACCACACCGGACCGCGTGCCGGGCTGGTCCAGCAGGCCGTGGGCGACGGGCACGCGGTGGGTGCCGCGCAGGGAGGCCAGGACGGCGGCGGTGAGAGCGAACCCCGTCGCCAGGGCCGCGCCGGCCGCCGTCAGCGCGATCCGCCACCACTCGCCGCGGCCGGACCCCCGGGTGAGCTCCCAGGCCAGGCGCAGATCGGAGCGCAGGCGTCTCATGCCGTCACCCCCAGCGCCGCCGCGGCGCCGTCCCGCAGCCGGACCTCACGGTCCGCGTACGCCGCCACCTGCGCGTCGTGCGTGATGAGCAGGACCGCCGTGCCCGCCTCGCGGGCCGTGTGCACCAGGGCCGTCATGACCTGCTCGCTCGCGAGGGAGTCCAGGGCCCCCGTCGGCTCGTCGGCGAAGACCACTCGCGGGCTCGTGACCAGGGCCCGGGCCAGCGCCACCCGCTGGGCCTGGCCGCCGCTCAGCTCGCCCGGGCGCATCCCGTCCTGTCCGCGCACCCCGAAGCGCTCAAGCCACGCACCGGCCCGGGTCCGGGCGCCGGCCCGGTCGGTACCGGCCAGCAGCAGGGGCAGGGCGACGTTGTCCAGGACCGTCAGCTCGGGGACGAGCTGGCCGAACTGGAACACCACGCCGAACTCGGTACGCCGCAGCGCGCTCAGCCGCTGCTCGGACAGCTCCTCCAGCCGCCGGCCGTCGTACGTCACCGAGCCCTCGTCCGGCCGGACGATCCCGGCCAGGCAGTGCAGCAGCGTCGACTTCCCGCTGCCGCTCGGGCCGGTCACGGCGAGGATCTCCCCGGCGTGCAGTTCGACCGACGCGCCGCGCAGGGCGGGTGTGCTGCCGTGTGCCTTGACGAGGCCACGGGCCGTGAGGAGGGGGACGGGTCTGCTCATGGTGCATCGACCTCCGCGGTCAGGGTGGTGAGCCGGGCCGCCGTGGTGTTCATCCAACGGAGATCGGCGTCGAGGTGGTTGAGGGCGTAGTCCGCCGAGAGCACGGTCGCCAGGTCGGTGCCCGGGGCCGCCTTGAGGGCCGTCAGCTCCCGCATCCGCTCCATGTGGGCGGCGCGCTGGGCGCTCAGGTACCCGGCCGGGTCGCCGCCGGAGAGGATCGCGACCACGACCTTGGCGAAGATCTCGTTGGCCACGAAGGGCGCGGGCGGCGCGATCTCGGCGGCCCAGCGGGACAGCTCGCGCGTCCCCTCGCCGGTCGGGCGGTAGACGGTCCGTTCCGGGCCGCCGTCGGAGTCGGTGCCGTCGACCTCGGCGAGACCGTCGCGGACGAGGCGCTGCAGGGTCGTGTAGACCTGCCCGTAGGCCAGTGGACGGGCCTGCGGGAAGCGTTCGTCGTGGCGTCGCTTGAGGTCGTAACCGTGGCTCGGACCCGTGGCGAGCAGGCCCAGCAGGATGTGGCGGGTGCTCATGGCGATCATTATGTACTCAGTACATGTACTGAGTGAATAGTCGCCCGCAAAAAGATCGCGCGGGGTCCCTCGGGGATTACTCCGTGACCGCGTACACCTCCGCCGACCACAGGGAGTAGCCATACGGGGTGGCTCGCTTCTCGCCCTGGATGCGGACGTGGCGCACGTTCCGTTCGTCCATGCGGATGCTCTCGTGGCCGCCCCGGCTGTCGCGTACCGTCGCCGCCGTGCGCCAGCGGCGGCCGTCGAGGGAGACCTGGACGCGGTAGGCCGCGGGGTGGGCGTCCTGCCAGCGCAGTTCGAGCCGGCCGAGATGGGCCGGGCGGGGCAGTTCGACCTGCCACCAGGCGCCGTCGTCGGCCGGGGACGACCAGCGGGTGTCCGGGTCGCCGTCGTTCGCCGCCGACGCCGGGAAGTCCGGCGTCTCGTCGGCCGCGGAGCGGGCCGTTCCGGTGCGGGCCAGGTCGGGTCCGCCGGTGGGCGGGAACGCCCGGACCGTGAGGGTGCGGGCCGCGCCCGCGAAGCGGAGCCGGACCTCGTGGGAGCGGGTGGGGGCGCCGCGCTCCACGGTCACCTCGACCGGCACCTCCACGGTCGTGCCGCGCGGCACGACCGACTCGGCCCGCGGCACCCGTACGCGCACACCCGGCGGCGCCTCGACGGTGAGCCGGCCGCGGGTGTCGGCCGGCCGCGGGGTGTCCAGCCGGGCCGTCAGCCGCTCGGTACGGCCCCTCTCCACGTCCACGCGGTCCCGGTCCAGGCCGAGGGAGGCCTCGGGGGAGTCCGCGAACCAGGGGACGAGATGGCGCACGCGGGAGGGGGAGGGGCCGTCGACGCGCACGGCGTCCACCGGCTGCCCGGCCCGCGCCCCGCCCGGCAGCCGCACCTCGGTCGCCCCCGAGGGGTCCAGCCGGCCCGCCTCCCGCCAGCCCCGCCCCGGCACCCGCGCCTCGACCCGGCCCCGCGTGCCCGGCTCGGCCAGCACGGTCAGGGCGGTCAGCGGACGGGCGGGCGCGAAGCGCCGGGTGTGGCCGTCGCCGGGGTTGCGCGGCGGCTCGTGATCGATGCCCGACCAGGCCGTGTACGACTTCTGCGCCCGCTGCAGGAACGTGTCCAGGACGTCCGTGCCGACCTCGACGCGGGCCGACTGCAGGCCGTCCCGCAGCGCCCCGAGCCTCCGGTACGCCGTCCAGGCCGCCGCCGCGTCCCCGGCGCTCTGCGCGTCCAGCATGCCGAGCGCGGCCGTGCCCGCCTCGCCGTACCGTGACAGCTGCTCCGACCAGGGCGCGACCTCCGCCGCCAGGCCCGTGCCCGCCAGCCGGCCGGGCAGCTCGCGCAGCACCGTGAAGGCCTGCCGCAGCCGCCGCACGGCGTCGTCGCCGCCCGCGCCGCCCGCCGCGCGGGAGCGCCAGTACGCCTCGGTCAGCGGCCGCAGGTACGCCGACTCCTCGTCGTCCAGCACCGACGACGCGTCGTTCCCGGCGAGCGCCGCCAGGGCCTGTTCGCGGCGCCGGTCCCCGCCCGCCAGGTCGGCGATCGCGGCCCGCCAGGACTCCCCGGGGCGGTAGCCGCGCGGGTTCCAGGCGTAGTCGGCGGCGGTGAACAGCGGGATGCGGGACGCCTCCGGCTGCTGCATGGCGTTGGCGAGCAGCGCGGCCGAGCCGGTCGCGACGGCCGGCTCGCGGCCCTGGTACGGGCCGAGGAACAGGCGGCCGGGCGCGTAGTCGTTGACCGGGTAGTTGTCCATCGTGATCAGTGGATGCCCGAACGCCTCGCGCGCCGCCGCCAGTTCACGGCCCGTGATGGTGCGGGGCACCACCCCGACGCCCGTCCACGCCACCTCGACGCCCTCGGCCAGCGCGTGCGCCAGGGCGCGCCGGTAGTCCGTCGCGCCGTCCTCGTAGTACTCCGTGGGCATCAGCGACAGCCTCGCGGCGCCGGGGTGGCGTCGCTCCAGGTGCCGGGCGACCGCGTTCGCCACCCGCGCCTGCGCCCGGGCGGCCGCCCCGGGCCCGGAGCCGAACCGCTCGGCGTCCGCCTCGCAGTGCCACTCGCTGTAGCTGACGTCCTGGAACTGGAGCTGGAAGGCCCGGAACCCCAGCGCCCACATCGCGTCCAGCTTCCGCGTCAGGGCGCGGACGTCGTCGTCGGAGGAGAAGCACATCGCCTGGCCCGGGGCCACGGCCCAGCCGGGCGTGACGTGGTTGCGGCGCGCCCGCTCGGCCAGTTCCCGGAACGCCGCCCGCTGCGCCGCCGGGTACGGCTCACGCCAGCGGGCCTGCCGGTAGAGGTCGTCGCCCGGGGCGTACAGGTAGCGGTTCTGCTTGGTGCGCCCCAGGAAGTCGAGCTGCGCCAGGCGCTGGCGGTGCGTCCAGGCGGTGCCGTAGAAGCCCTCGGTGACCCCGCGGACGGCGGTGCCGGGCCAGTCGCGCACGACGGCCGCCGCGATCGTGCCGTCCGGGCGCACGAGCCGGCGCAGGGTCTGCACGGCGTGGAACAGGCCGTCCGCGCCGGTGCCGGTGAGGGTGACGCCGCCCGCGCCCACGGTCAGTTCGTAGCCGCCGGAGGGCAGGGCGTGCCGGTCGCCCGGGCGGGCGGGTTCCGTCCGCGCGCGCACGACCAGGGCGCCCGGCTCGGCGGTGTCCGTGATCCGGCGCGCCCCGGCGTGCCGCAGGAGCGCGCGCAGCGCGTCGAGGGCGTACGGGTCGGCGTGTGCATCAAAAACCAGCGCGACCCGGTCCGGCACGGCGACGGGGGCGCCGTTCGCGCGCAGGGACTGCGGGCGCGGCCAGACGGACGGGCCCGACTCGGTGACGCCGGGGGCCGGCGCGGCGGCCGTTCCCGGCGGGGGCGGAGCCGCCACCGCGGCGGGCGCGGCCCCCAGGCTTCCGGCCGCGACGGCGACCGCGAGAGCCGCCGCCCGCTTCCCGTGCCGCAGTCCCACAGGCCCCCTCCAGGTGTGTTCGACCGGCGGAACGAGCCCACCACCCGCCCGCCGAGGGTGTCAACGAGAGTGGCCGATGTGACGGCTTTTGCCGGAATATGGAAGGAGTGGAGGGGAGCGGAATGTGAGCAGGAGCACGATGTGCGGCGCAGGGCGTCTGCCCGCGCGCCGACTGGGTAGGGCTGCGATAACCCGCAAGCCGTACCCGAAAAGGAGGCCCCCGTGGCTGCGATGACGTTCCTTCCGCTCCCGGCCCCGTCCAAACCCGTGGCGGACGACCCGTCCGCCGAACCCGACGCGCCCCGCCACCACGACCCGCAGTACTGCGTCTTCAGCTCCGAGAGCGCCTGCACCGAGCCGCCGCTGACCAGCGAGCCCCCGCTGCCCGACGCCGAGCCCCTCACCAGCGAGCCGCCGCTCGCCGAGGCCGCCCCCCTGACCAGCGAGCCCCCCGCCTTCGTCCCGGACCACTCGAGGCTCTAGATGACCGCTCCCCGGCCGGCCGAACCGCTCTCCGAGGACCTGTCCCGCCTCGCCGTCCTGCACGGCGTCGCCCCTTCCTACAGCCCCTCCCCGGACCGCACGGTCGCGGCTTCGGCCACCGCGGTCACCCTCGCCCTGGCCGCTCTCGGCGTGGACGCGAGCACGCCCGGCGCCGTCCGCGCCGCGCTCGCCGCCCGGGAGCGCGAGCTGGGCGCGCGGCTGCTGCCGCCGACCGTCGTCGCCTGGGGAGCGAACCCGCCGGCCGCCCTGGCCGCCCTGCCGGAGGGGACCCGGCTGCGCGTCGAGACCGAGCAGGGCGAGACCCGCGCCTCGGCCGAACAGCTCCCGCCCGGCGTCCACCGGCTGACCGTCACCGCACCGGACGGCCGCACCGCCCACGCCCACCTGATCGTCGCGCCGGAGCGCCTGCCCACTCCGCCCGGCCGCTCGTACGGACTCCTCGTCCAGCTCTACTCGCTGCTGTCCCGCCGCTCCTGGGGCATGGGCGACCTCGGCGACCTGGCCGAACTGGCCGGCTGGGCCGGGCGGTCGCTCGGCGCCGGGTTCGTCCAGGTCAACCCGTTGCACGCGGCCGTGCCGGGCGCCCCCACCGATCCCTCCCCCTACCGCCCCTCCTCACGCCGCTTCCCCGACCCGGTGCACCTGCGGATCGAGGACGTCCCCGAGGCCGCCCACGTCGAGGACCCCGACCGGCTGCGCGACCTGCGGGAGAAGGCGGCCCGGCTGCGCGAGGCGGTGCTGCACAAGGGGGCGCTCATCGACCGGGACGCCGTCTGGGAGCTCAAGCGGGAGGCGCTCGAACTGCTCTGCGAGGTCCCCCTCGGCCCCGGCAGGCGCGCCGCCTACTGCGACTTCCTCGCCGAGCAGGGCCAGGCCCTGGAGGACCACGCCACCTGGTGCGCGCTCGCCGAGGTGCACGGCTCGGACTGGCACCGCTGGCCCAGTGGCCTGCGCGACCCCCGCTCGGCCGAGACGACGCGCGCCCGCAACGGCCTGCTGGACCGGGTCGACTTCTTCTCCCGGCTCGCCTGGCTCACCGACACCCAGCTCACCGCCGCCCAGCGCGCCGGACGCGAGGCCGGCATGCCGGTCGGGATCGTCCACGACCTGGCCGTGGGCGTGCACCCCGCGGGAGCCGACGCCTGGGCGCAGCAGGAGTACTTCGCGGCCGGCATGTCGGTCGGCGCCCCGCCGGACGCCTTCAACGCCCGCGGCCAGGACTGGGGCCTGCCCCCCTGGCGCCCCGACCGCCTGGCCGGCTCCGGCTACGCGCCCTTCCGCGACCTGCTGCGCGCCCTGTTCCGCTACGCCGGGGCCCTGCGCATCGACCACGTCATGGGCCTGTTCCGCCTGTGGTGGGTCCCCCAGGGCCACCCGCCCACCGAGGGCACCTACGTCCGCTACGACGCCGAGGCCATGCTCGCCGTCCTGGTCCTGGAGGCGTCCCGGGCCGGAGCGCCGGTGATCGGCGAGGATCTCGGCACCGTCGAGCCCGGGGTGCGCGAGGCGCTGCGCGAGCGCGGGGTGCTCGGCACGTCCGTGCTGTGGTTCGAGCGGGACTGGGAGGGCGACGGCCGCCCTCTCGCCCCCGAGAGCTGGCGCGCCGACTGCCTGGCCACCGCCACCACGCACGACCTGCCCTCCACGGCGGCCCGGCTCACCGGCGAGCACGTGGAACTGCGCGACAGCCTCGGCCTGCTGACCCGTCCGCTGGCCGAGGAGCGCGCCGAGGCCGCCGCCGACACGGCCGAGTGGCTCGCGCTGCTCTCCGAGCTCGGCCTGCTGCACGGCACCGGCGGCGGTGCCGACACCTCCTCGGAGGAGGCCGAGATCCAGGCCGTCCACCGCTTCCTGCTGCGCACCCCTGCCCGCATGGTCGGTGTCTGGCTCCCGGACGGGGTCGGCGACCGCCGCCCGCAGAACCTGCCGGGGACGTGGGACCAGTACCCGAACTGGCGCCTGCCGATCGCGGACGCCGAGGGCCGTCCGGTGGCGCTGGAGGAGCTCGCGGCCTCGCCGCGGCTGCACGCGCTGATGGAGGTGCTCAAGGAGGCCGGACCCTGAGGCGGGGTCTCTTACGGCACCCCGGGCGCGCGGGCCCGGGGGGCGTTGGATACTTTGACACCGTGGACAAGAAGAACGCCCTGCGCGCCGGCGCCCTGGCAGCCGGAACGACGCTGATGATGCTGCTCATGTCGTCCCCCGCCTCCGCGCTCACCCGCGACGACGGTGACGACCCCGGCACGGGCCTGAGCGTCATCGAGACGCTGGGCCTCTTCGTCGTGGCCCCGATCGTGCTGTACCTGGTCATCGCCGGACTGGTGATGGTCGGCGACAAGTCGCACAAGAAGAAGGACCCGACGAGCTCCAACATCACCACCAAGGCCGACGCGAAGACCGAAGTCAAGGCCTGATCAGGGGTTTTTCACCGAGGGCGCCGTCGCGGTCACCGCGACGGCGCCCTCGGTGTGTCAGGGGCGGTCCGCCCCGGTCAGCAGGGCGCGCAGCAGGCCGGCCAGCAGGCCGGCCTGTTCGGCGTCGAGCGCGGACAGCGCCCGCGTCTGCACCGCCAGTCCCGCCCCGACCGCCTCGTCGACCAGCGCGAGGCCCTGGTCGGTGAGCGTCACGTGCAGTCCGCGCCGGTCGTGCGGGTCGGGGGAGCGCCGCAGCAGCCCGGCGCGCTCCAGCTTGTCCAGCCGTCCCGTCATGCCGCCGGTGGTCAGCATCAGCGTCGCCGACAGCTGCCGGGGCGAGAGCGTGTAGGGCTCACCGGAGCGGCGCAGGGTGGCCAGGACGTCGAACTCGCCGCGGGAGATCCCGAACGTCGCGTAGACCTTCGTGGCCCGTTCCCCCATGGCGTGCGCGATGCGGTTGATCCGGCCGAAGACCTCCATCGCGGTGGTGTCGAGGTCGGGCCGGACCTTCGCCCACTGCTCGACGATCGCGTCGACGGGGTCCCTGTGCTGCTCCGTGTGCTGCTCCGGGCGTTCGCTCATGGCACGAGTATCGGCGCGCTCTCGGTCACCCGCAAGAAAGTAGCTTGACGGAAAGTTGCTTAGCGCTAAGCTAATTAGCGCCGACCTACTTCGAAGGGTGCCTCCCATGGCCGTCTCCCGCCCGGCTCTCATCGCCCTCACCGCCCTGGCCCCCGTCTCCTGGGGCACCACCTACGCGGTCACCACCGAGTTCCTCCCGGCCGACCGCCCCCTGTTCACCGGCCTGATGCGCGCCCTGCCCGCCGGGCTGCTCCTGCTCGCCCTCGCCCGGACGCTGCCGCGCGGCGCCTGGTGGGGGAAGGCGGCGGTGCTCGGCGCGCTCAACATCGGCGCCTTCTTCCCGCTGCTGTTCCTCTCCGCGTACCGGCTGCCCGGCGGCATGGCGGCGGTCGTCAGCTCGGCCGGGCCGCTGTTCGTCGCCGGGCTCTCGGCGCTGCTGCTCGGGCAGCGGCCGACCCGGCGCACGCTGCTCACCGGGGCCGTGGCCGCGTTCGGCGTGAGCCTCGTCGTGCTGCGCGCGGCCGGGGCGCTGGACGCGCTCGGCCTGCTCGCGGCCCTGGCCGCCACGGTGTCCATGTCCGCCGGCACGGTCCTCACCCAGCGGTGGGGGCGCCCCGAGGGGGTCGGGCCGCTGGCGCTCACCGGATGGCAGCTGACCGCGGGCGGCCTGCTCATCGCGCCGCTCGCCTTCCTGGTGGAGGGCGCGCCCCCGGCACTCGACGGCCGGGCGGCGGGCGGCTACCTCTACCTCGCCCTCGCCAACACAGCGGTCGCGTACTGGCTGTGGTTCCGCGGCATCGGCCGCATGACCGCCACGCAGGTCACCTTCCTCGGGCCGCTCTCCCCGCTGACCGCGGCCGTCGTCGGCTGGGCGGCGCTCGGCCAGGCGCTGACGCCGGTGCAGCTGGTGGGCATGGCGCTGGCCCTCGGGGCGACGGTGGCGGGGCAGTTCGCCGGGCGGGGCGGCCCGGGCACCCGCGGAGTCACCGGAACGAAGCCCCGCCACGCCCCGGCCGAGGGGGAACGCCGGGGCGTGGCGGCCGGGGCGGCGCGGCGGTAGCGGAGGGGCGCGCCCGGTGAGGCGTGGCGTACGACAGTCGAAGGGGCGTCCGGCACAGGCCGGACGCCCCTTCTCGGTGCTGCTGGTGGAGCCGGAGCCGCTACTGCCCGGCCGCCGCCGCGTCCGCGCGCTGGGCCCGCAGGGCGCGTTCGACGCCCGCGCGGGACTCCGAGACCAGGCGGCGCAGGGCCGCGTTCGGCTCGGCGGAGGCCAGCCACGCGTCTGTCTTGTCCAGGGTCTCCTGCGAGACCTGCACGGTCGGGTAGAGGCCGACCGCGATCTGCTGGGCCATCTCGTGGGAGCGGGACTCCCAGATGCCCTTGACCACCTCGAAGTACCGGTCCGCGTACGGGGCGAGCAGCTCGCGCTGGTCGGTCTGGACGAAGCCGCCGATGACCGCCTCCTGCACGGCGTTCGGCAGCTTGTCGGAGTCGACGACCGACGCCCACGCCTCCGCCTTGGCCTCCGGGGTCGGCCGGGCGGCCCGGGCCGTGGCGGCGTGCCGCTCACCGGCCGCCGTGCGGTCGCGCTCGTACTCGCTCGCGATCTCCGCCTCGTCGAACCGGCCGACCGCGGCCAGCCGCTGCACGAACGCCCACCGCAGCTCCGTGTCCACGACCAGGCCCTCGATGGTCTGCGAGCCGTCCAGCAGCGCGTCCAGCAGGTCCAGCTGCTCGGGCGTGCGGGCGGTCGCCGCGAACGCCCGGGCCCACGCCAGCTGGTGGTCGCTGCCGGGCGCGGCCGAGCGCAGGTGCGCCAGCGTCGCGTCGGTCCAGCGGGCCAGCAGCGTCTCGCGGGCGCCCGGGTCGGCGTACAGGTCGATGGCCAGCTTCACCTGCCGGTGGAGCGACTGCACGACACCGATGTCGGACTCCTTGCCGATGCCGGAGAGCACCAGCGACAGGTAGTCGCGGGCCGCGAGCTGGGCGTCGCGGGTCATGTCCCAGGCCGAGGCCCAGCACAGGGCGCGCGGCAGGGAGGACTCGAAGTCGCCCAGGTGCTCGGTGACCACGGCCAGGGACCGCTCGTCCAGCCGGACCTTCGCGTACGACAGGTCGTCGTCGTTGAGCAGGACCACGGCCGGGCGGCGGCGGCCGGCCAGCTGCGGCACGGCCGTCAGTTCCCCGTCGACGTCCAGCTCGATGCGCTCGTCGCGGACCAGCTTGCCGGTGGCGTCGTCGAGCTCGTACAGGCCGACGGCGATCCGGTGCGGGCGCAGCGTCGGCTCGCCCTGGGCGCCGGCGGGCAGGGCCGGAGCCTCCTGACGGACGGCGAAGGAGGTGATCACGCCGTCGGCGTCCGTCTCGATCTCGGGCCGCAGGACGTTGATGCCGGCCGTCTCCAGCCACTTCTTCGACCAGGTCTTCAGATCGCGGCCGGAGGTCTCCTCCAGCGCCCCCAGCAGATCGGACAGACGCGTGTTGCCGAAGGCGTGCGCCTTGAAGTACGCCTGCACGCCCCGGAAGAACTCGTCCTCACCCACGTAGGCGACGAGCTGCTTCAGCACGGAGGCGCCCTTGGCGTACGTGATGCCGTCGAAGTTGACGAGCACGTCGTCCAGGTCGCGGATGTCCGCCATGATCGGGTGCGTCGAGGGCAGCTGGTCCTGCCGGTACGCCCAGGTCTTCATCGAGTTCGCGAACGTCGTCCACGAGTGCGGCCAGCGCGAGCCGGGCGCGGCGGCCTGGCAGGCGATCGAGGTGTAGGTGGCGAACGACTCGTTCAGCCACAGGTCGTTCCACCACTCCATGGTCACGAGGTCGCCGAACCACATGTGGGCCAGCTCGTGCAGGATGGTCTCGGCCCGCACCTCGTACGCCGCGTCCGTCACCTTCGAGCGGAAGACGTACTGGTCGCGGATGGTCACCGCGCCCGCGTTCTCCATCGCGCCCGCGTTGAACTCCGGCACGAACAGCTGGTCGTACTTCTCGAACGGGTAGGCGTAGTCGAACTTCTCCTGGAACCAGTCGAAGCCCTGCCGGGTGACCTCGAAGATCGCGTCCGAGTCGAGGTACTCGGCCAGCGAGGGACGGCAGTAGATGCCCAGGGGCACGCTCTGCCCGTCCTTCTCGTACACGCTGTGCACCGAGTGGTACGGACCGGCGATCAGCGCCGTGATGTACGTCGAGATGCGCGGCGTCGGCTCGAAGGCCCAGACGTTGCCCTCGGGCTCGGGGGTCGGCGAGTTGGAGATGACGGTCCAGCCCTCCGGCGCCGTCACGGTGAACCGGAAGGTCGCCTTGAGGTCCGGCTGCTCGAAGCTCGCGAACACCCGGCGGGCGTCCGGCACCTCGAACTGGGTGTAGAGGTACGCCTGGTCGTCGACCGGGTCGACGAACCGGTGCAGGCCCTCGCCGGTGTTGGTGTACGCGCAGTCCGCGACCACCCGGAGGATGTTGCGGCCCCGGAGCAGGCCGGGCAGGGCGATCCGGGAGTCCGCGAAGACGTCGGCCGGGTCGAGGGAGTCGCCGTTCAGCGTCACCTCGTGCACGGCCGGAGCGACCAGGTCGATGAACGTCTCCGCGCCGTTGTCGGCGTCCACGTCGAAGCGCACCGTGGTCACGGACCGGTAGGTGCCGCCCTCCTGCGCGCCGGAGAGGTCGAGTTCGATCTCGTACGAGTCAACGGCGAGCAGCTGCGCCCGCTGCTGCGCCTCTTCGCGGGTCAGGTTTGTGCCAGGCACGCGGTCATCTCCTCGTTATGGGTGGGTTGCGTCATCTTTCCACGGCGGCTCGGCGCGGGGCGACGACCCAGGTGTCCGGTAGGGATACCCCTCGGCTCGCGGGGGTACCGGCGACCGGCTGCCGGGCCGGTGCCCGGGGTGGTGCCACGTCCGGAAACCGCCGGTGATCCCGCCCCGCGCGCACCACCCTGGGGACCATGACGACGACGTACACCGCCCGCCCCATCGACCCGCGGGCCCTGAAGGAGCTGCGCACGACCGACGACGCGGGCCGTGCCACGGCCGGCTTCACCGACCCCGAGGGCGGCGCCCCGCTCCGCTGCTGCCTGCGGCGCAGCGCGCCCGGCGAGCGCATCGCCCTGGTCTCCTACGCGCCCCTGCGCCGCTGGGCGTCCGCCACCGGAGCGGATCCCGGGCCGTACGACGAGCAGGGGCCGGTCTTCCTCCACGCCGAGCCCTGCGAGGGGTACCTCGGTGAGGCCCTGCCCTTCACGAACAGCCACCGCACGGTCCGCCGCTACTCCGCCGACGGGCGCATCCTCGGCGGGCGGCTGGCCGAGGAGCCCGCGGACTTCGGGGCGGCCTTCGCCGAGGCCTTCGCGGACCCGGCCGTGGCGCTCGTGCACGTCCGGGCCGTGGAGTACGGCTGCTTCCTGTACGAGGTGCGCCGGCCCTGACGGGGGCGGGCCCCGGACAGCGCGAGGGGCGGCCACCCCGGCTTGAGGTGACCGCCCCGCTGCGCGTGTGGCGCGCCGTCGCCCTACCGGGCGGACAGTTCCTGGGCCACCAGCTCCGCGATCTGCACGGCGTTCAGCGCCGCGCCCTTGCGGAGGTTGTCGTTGGAGATGAAGAGCGACAGGCCGTGCTCCACCGTCTCGTCGCGGCGGATGCGGCCGACGTAGGACGGGTCCTTGCCGGCGGCCTGCAGCGGGGTGGGGATGTCCGAGAGCTCGACGCCGGGGGCGTCCTGCAGCAGCTCCGTCGCGCGCTCGGGGCTGATCGGGCGGGCGAAGCGGGCGTTTACCTGGAGGGAGTGGCCGGAGAAGACCGGGACGCGCACACAGGTGCCGGAGACCTTCAGCTCGGGGATCTCCAGGATCTTGCGGGACTCGTTGCGGAGCTTCTGCTCCTCGTCGGTCTCGTTCAGGCCGTCGTCGACGATCGAACCGGCCAGCGGCAGCACGTTGAACGCGATGGGGCGCTTGTAGACGCCGGGCTCCGGGAAGTCGACCGCCTCACCGTCGTGGGTGAGCTTGTCCGCGTCGGCGACGACCTTCTGCACCTGCCCGTGCAGTTCGGCGACGCCCGCGAGACCGGAACCGGAGACCGCCTGGTAGGTGGCGACGACCAGGGCCTGAAGGCCCGCCTCGGCGTGCAGCGGACGCAGTACCGGCATCGCGGCCATCGTCGTGCAGTTCGGGTTGGCGATGATGCCCTTGGGGCGGTCGGCGATCGCGTGCGGGTTCACCTCGGAGACGACCAGCGGGACCTCGGGGTCCCTGCGCCACGCGGAGGAGTTGTCGATCACGACGGCACCCTGCGAGGCGACCTTCTCGGCCAGCGCCTTGGAGGTGGCGCCGCCCGCGGAGAACAGCACGATGTCCAGGCCGGTGTAGTCGGCGGTCGCCGCGTCCTCCACCGTCACGCCGTCCAGCTCCGTGCCCGCCGAGCGGGCCGAGGCGAACAGACGCAGCTCCGTGACCGGGAAGTTCCGCTCCGTGAGGATCCTGCGCATGACCGTGCCCACCTGTCCGGTGGCTCCGACGATTCCGACCCTCACGGTGACTCCCTCTCCTGCGTCTTCTCACGTGCTCGTTGCTTGGCCGAGGCTTTTCCATCATGCGGCCGACCACGCCCCGTCTGTCCACTTCTTTCCCCGGTCTGCCCGGAGAGTGGGACGGGGCGTCCCGCCCGATGGTTGCGGACCTGCGGTGTCGACCCCGCTGAGCTGGAGGAATTCGTCCTGCGGGGGTCGCGCGCCGCAAGCTCGCCTGCCCATGTCGCTTCCGGCCACACGGGAGTGTGACGTATGCCTCGGCCGCTCCGCCGGAAAACTCAGGCGCAAACTCATGCGCACCCGGGCGAACGTTCCGGGCCGTGTCCGCGTCGTAGGACAAACACGGTGAGGGGGGTGGCTTGTGCTGCTGCGCGGAAGGGCCCGGCGCGGCCGGGAGGGGCACGCCGACGACGATCCGCTGGACGCGGCACAGGAACGCCGGGTGCGGGCGGTGCTCGCACTCGGCGGAGTACCGCAGGCGGACCTGCCGGACGGGGTACAGCAGGTCCGCCTGCGGCTGCTGGAGCGGGCGGCCGACGGCCGGGAGGCGCCGCGGGACGTCTCGGCGTGGGCGGCGGTCGTCGCCTCCAACCTGGCCATGGACTGGCACCGGGCCAAGCGCCGCCAGGAGCGGCTCGGGGAGCGGCTGGCCGCGCTGCGGCAGCTGGAGCACCCCTCCGGGGAGGACACCAGCGTGCTGTCCGTCGCGGTCGCCCAGGGCCTGGACGAGCTGCCGGCCGCCCAGCGGCAGGTCGTCGTCCTGCGCTTCTACGCCGATCTGCCGGTCCGCTCCATCGCCGAGCAGCTCGGCGTCCCGGAGGGCACGGTCAAGAGCCGGCTGCACACGGCGGTACGGGCCCTGCGCGCCCGCCTGCACGAGGACGAGGTGGTGTGAGGTGTCCGGGTACGACAGCGAGGCGGGCGGTGCGGACAGGGACCCGCTGATGGCCGCCCTCACCGGCGAGCCGCTGCCGCGGGACGCCGGGGCCGGCGCCCGGGCGGAGCACGACGCGGCCCGTGCGGACGTGGCCCTGCTGCGCGAGCAGCTGGCCCTCATCGGGGACGCGCTCGCCGGCCCCGAGCAGGCGGTGCGTCCGTCCGGGGCGCCGGGTGCCGCCCGGCGGCGACGGCGGCTGCGGTCCCGGCGCAGGCCACGGCCGGCGGGAGGGTCCGGGAGGTGGTCCTGGCATCCCGGGATCAAGGCCGCGGCCCTCGGCATGGCCGTCGCGGCCGCCATCGGCTCCGCGACGGTGGGCCTCGGCTGGCTCGCCTCGCACGAGGGGAGCTCCGCCGACACCTCGGCGGCGAGCGGCGAGAGCGGGAGCGCGGCGGACAAGGCCGCCTCCCCGCGCGGCCCGGCCTACCTGGCCTGCGCCGAACTGGTCGTCGAGGGCACGGTTCACTCCGTGACGCCCCTGCCGGGGGGCGACGAGGACCGCGTCACCCTCGACGTGACCCGCTTCTACAAGCCCGCCCGGGGCGAGGACGAGATCACCTTCACCCTGACGGAGGGCTCCTGGCCCCGGCCCGCCGAGGGCGACCACCTGCTGGTCGGCATCCGGCCCGGCGCGGCCACCCCGGACCTGTGGGCCCGCGGGGAGGCGCAGATCGCGCGCGAGCGGGCCTGGATCACGCCCGCGCTGCGGGAGCCGGACCGCACCGGCTGCGGCGAGGGGTGAGGGGGCACGAGAAAGGGGCGGGTGTCCGGCCGGACACCCGCCCCTCCTACGTCGTCCCGGGTGTTACGGCACGACCTTCTCGATCTTCACGCTGCCCAGACCCGCGACAGTGCCGCGGGCGGTGACCAGCTGGACCCGGCCGAAGAACTCACGGCCCTCGGGAGCGGCCGCCGCGGCGGTGACGCTGCCGGAGACCGTCGCCGAGTCGCCCGTGCCGAGCTTCACCGCGGCACCGTCGACGCTCACGCTGCCGAGGGAGGCGGAGAAGAACACGTCCCGGTAGTCGTAGGCGGTGGTGCCGGCGGGCACGCCGTAGCCGACGACCTGGATCGTGTAGGTGCCGGCGGCCGGGGAGGGCACCGAGACCGACTCCTCCGAGTCGCCGTCGGCGGAGCTGCCGACCTGCTTGCCGGCCGCGTCGTAGACCGCGAGGTCCAGGTCGGCGGCGGCGTCCGAGACGTTGCCGATGACGACGTCCAGCGACTTGGCGCCCGCGGGCACCTCGACCTTGGTGGTCTGCGTCTCACCCTGCTTGATCGACGGGCGGGCCGTCTTGGCGGAGCCCAGCGGGCCGCCGGCCAGCTTGCCGTCGATCGCCGCGAAGCCGTTCGTCACCTTCCAGGAGGCGGTGGCCGGGGTGCCGACCTTCGCCTCGGGCACGGTCACGGTCTCCGGCTCGAAGGCCGCGCCGAGGACGGAGACGTCCAGCTTGTACGGGTTGTCCAGCAGCGGCGACGTACGGCGCGACTCGACCTCGATCTCCCAGACACCGGGCTGCGGGTCGGCGTAGGACCGCACGTCCGGACGGCAGGTGTTCGCCGGGTTCGGGTAGTTCGGGTAGCAGTTGATCGTCGACGTCGGGTCGGCGGGGGTGCCGTACGGGTGGATGGAGATGAAGCGGGTCTGGCTCTTGTCCTGCAGACCGCTCAGCGCCACCTCCAGGGACTTGGCGCCCTCGGGGACCGTGACGAAGTAGTGCTGCGAGCTGTTGCGCTGCACCGAACCCGCCGCGGAGAAGGCGTACTTCAGCGGCTCGGAGACGACCACCGTGTGCAGGACCTGCTTGTCGATGCCCTCGGTGCGCGGGTCGTCGACCTCCAGGATCGCGCTCTTGATGCCCGCGGACTTCGGCGCGGCCTGGACCTTGACGGTCACCGGCTGGTTCAGCGGCAGCTTCACCTCGTCGGAGCCGACGATCCGGAACGTGCCGCCCGCGTTGTTCTCGAAGTGCAGCTCGTGCCGGATCGCCTTGTCGGCGCCGGACGTACGGGTGATGGTGACCTCGTAGGTCTTCTTCTGGCCGGCCTTCAGACCGCCCTCGCGGTCGTACAGGCCCGTGCCGGAGCCCGGGGTCTTCAGGAACTGGTCGATCGCGGTGTCGACCGGGGCCTTGACCGTGTACGCGTGGGAGGTGGCGCCGTCACGGATGGCGTCCCAGGCGTCCGGGATGTTCATCAGGCCCGCGCCCTCCTCGTACGCCTGCACACCCTTGATGTGGTCGGCGGTGGAGGTGAGGGCCGTGCGCAGGGTCGCCGGGGTGAGGTCGATCTTCTTCTGCTGCGCGGCCGACAGCAGCAGCGCGGCGGCACCGGCGGCCTGCGGGGAGGCCATCGAGGTGCCCTGCAGCATGCCGTAACCGGCCGGCAGGGAGTAGCCCGCCTCGGCGACCGGGGCACCCGGCAGCCAGGTCTGGATGGTGTTGATCGCGGCGCCCGGGGCGACCAGGGTCGGGGTGAAGCCGCCGTCCTCACGCGGGCCGCGCGAGGAGAACGGCATCATCGCGTACTTCTTCTCCACGACCGAGCCGTAGTTGGCGGCCCAGGTCTCCCTGGAGACGGACGCGCCGACCGAGATGACCTTGTCGGCCAGGGCCGGGTCGCCGATGGTGTTGGCGCCGGGGCCGGAGTTGCCCGCGGAGATCACCAGCTGGACGCCGTAGGTGTCGATGAGCCGGGTGTACAGCTCGGCGCGCGCGTTGTTGCCGTCGTTCAGCGCCGGCAGGCCGCCGATCGACATGTTGATGATGTCGACACCGCGCTTGGTGACGAGGTCGATCATGCCCTCGGTCAGCGCCACGTTGGTGCAGCCGCCCGACCAGGTGCAGGCGCGCGAGGAGACCAGCTTGGCGCCGGGCGCCGCACCGTTCATCTTCCCGCCGAACAGGCCGTTGGCCGCGGTGATGCCGGCGACGTGCGTGCCGTGCTCGGACTCGATGACGCCGATGTTGACGTAGTCGGACTTGGCGCCGGCCGCGTTGTGGACGACGTCCTTGCGGATCTCGACGACGAACGGCTGGCGCTCGGCGACGTCCGTCTTCGGGTCGTCGGTGCCGAAGTACCCGACCTGGAAGCCGTCCTTGTACGGCTTCATCGCGGTGTCGTCGGTGAAGTCGTGGTTGTCGTTGAGGTCGACGCGGACCGTGCCGGCGGCCGGGTCGTACAGCACGCCCCAGTCGTCGGTGGTGTCGCCGTCGCGGTTGGCGTCACCGGCCGCGTCACCGCCGGTGGTGTACGACTCCTTGAAGGTGCTGACGCGGTAGGAGCCGGCCGGTGCCGTCCAGGCCGTGCCGTCGTGCGTGAACGTGGGGCCCGCGACGGAGGTGTCCATCCGGCGCCAGGTGTTGTCGTTGTCGACGACCGGGTCCGTCGCCGTCACCCAGTCGACGATCTTGCGCTCGCCGGTGGTGGTCTTCTGCAGCGCCGGGTGGCCGAGGTCGACGCCGGAGTCCAGGATGCCGATGGTGACGCCGCGGCCGTCCGCCTTGGGGTGGTCCTCGACGAAGTCGACCGCGCCCGTCTCGAAGGACGGGTTGTACGGGTTCTCGGCCGGGGTCTTCCTGCCCGGCGCCGGGTACGTGCCCGTGGCCCGGGCGCCCTTGGCGGCGTCCGCGCTCGGCGTCGGGTCGTCCAGCGGGATCTCCTCGCGCAGGTCGATGCCGTGCACGGAGGAGAGCTTGGCGGCGGCCGCGATGGCCGCGTCGGCCCGGGAGGTCGGGACGGTGGCGCGGACGTAGCCCAGCTTGTCGTCGGCCCGGCCCACCGTGCCGCCCTTGACCGCGTCCAGCTGCCCGGATACCTGCTCGGTCTGCCCGGGCGCGGTGGCGATCATCATCGTGACGGTCTTGTCGCCGTCGGCCTTGGCCTCGGCGAGCAGGTCCGCGTCGTCCGAACCGAGCTTGTCGTGCGCGGACTTGACGTCCGGGTCGGCCGGGGCGGCGGCACCGGGACCGTCCGCGGCGAGGACCATGGGCACCGGCCCGGCCGCGGAGAGCGCGGCGACGAGTCCGGCGGCCACGGCGATGCGTGCCACGCGTCTCCGGCCCGATATCGGGTCACGCTGGGGGGTGAGGCTCATCGGCATCCCTTGGTGGTAAAGGAACGAGCGGGAACGACCGGGGCCGATCGGCACCTGGTCGTCACGGTCCGGAACGGCAGGCCCGGACGATCGCACAGCCTTACGCAAGGGGATGTTGTTTGGGGAGGGTTGACCGAAACGAAATGGATGTATGGGGAAAACCCCCGGTGCGTTTTGCGGGTATCAGTCCCGAAGGCGGCGAAATCGGTTAACGTCCCGGAGTGCGACAGAAGTTGAGGGTGGCGGCCTACGCCATATGCGTCCGCGACGGACAGATCCTGCTCGCCCGCTCGCCCGCCTTCGACGGCACCCCCGAGTGGGTCGTGCCCGGCGGCGGCATGGAACACGGAGAGGATCCCTACGACACCGTCCGGCGCGAGGTCGAGGAGGAGACCGGCTACCGGATCGAGGTGACCGGTCTGCTCGGTGTGGACTCCTCCCGCCGCGTCTTCCGCGACGGCTTCGGGCGCACGGTCGACCACCACGCCGTCCGGCTCGTCTACGAGGGCCGCGTCACCGGCGGCGAACTGCTCCCCCGAGCTCTCGGCTTCGCTCGAGCAGGGAGGTGCCCCCATCGAGGTGAACGGCTCCACCGACCTCGCCGCCTGGCAGGACCTGGACGCGGTGCCCGGCCTGACCCGGGTCTCGCTGGTCGACACCGCCCTGCGCCTGTGGCGGGAGCGTCCGGTGACCGGCAGGGCGGCCGGCGCCCTGGAGTAGGGCCTGTCGTTTGGATCATGGCGCAGGGCATCGGCAGCACCTGTCGAACGCCGGTGAGCGGGGCCTGGTGCGTGCAGCTGCAAGGCGGAGGAGGGAGTCGATGCGGAGCATCGGCGAGTGACGACAACGCGGCAGATGTGCGTGCCAGGCCCCGCGTCTGCGTCGTGATCCATACGACAGGCCCTAGGTGGAGTACCCCGGTAGATGAACGCCGCGTGACCGGCTCCGGGCCGTTCCCGGAGCGGCCGGCGACGCGCTCGGTAGTCCAAGATCCACGTACGGTGATCGGCGCTGCGCGTTGCCGCCTTGTTCACACGCAGGTCATTCCCGGTGCCAACGATCCAGTACGAGCGGGGTGTTCGAGTCGTGAACGTCCCGCGACCACTGCCGACGCGTTCGCACTCGGGGAGAGAAGCGCATGTCGCGCACACGCTCAGTCGCCGGCTCCGGCCAGGGCATCCACCGTCGTTCCGTCCTCGCCGCCACCGGAGCGGTCGCCCTCTCCGGGGGCGTCGGCTACGCCCTGCGGCCCAGCGACAGTCAGGCCGCCACCGCCGGGGAGGCCACCGAGGCCGTCGCCGCCTCCTCGCGCCAGGCTCCGGCCGCACCCCTGGCCCCCTACACCAAGGGCACGACGGTGGCCTCCGTCGCCACCCCGCGCGCCGGATCCGGATACCGGCGCCTGGGCGAAGGGCCCGGCTGGCAGCGGGTCGTGCGCTCCGAGCTGGCCGCGCCCAAGTCCGGCCGCGCCGGCCGCCGTACCGCGCTCGCCGCGTTCGTGCAGCTCACCGACCTGCACATCATCGACGCCCAGCACCCGCTGCGCCTGGAGTACCTGCGCTCGGCCGACGTGCACGCCTGGCGGCCGCACGAGGCGCTGACCGTGCAGGGCGCGATCGCCCTGGTGGAGCGGATCAACGCGCTGCGCGGCGCCCCCGTCACCGGCGCCCCCCTGCACTTCGCGATGACCACCGGCGACAACACGGACAACAACGCCAAGTCCGAGCTGGAGTGGTTCCTGAAGGTCATGAGCGGCGGGCGCATCACGCCCAACACCGGCGACCCGCGCCGCTACGAAGGCGTCCAGAACAGCGGCCTGAAGCTGTACTGGCAGCCGGACGCCGCCCTCCGCGACGCCGACAAGCAGGCCGGCTTCCCCCGCCTCGACGGCTTCCTGAAGGCCGCCGTCCGCGAGGTGCAGAGCCCGGGCCTGAACCTGCCCTGGTACTCGACGGTCGGCAACCACGACTCCCTGCCCATGGGCTGCTACGCCTCGCACCGCGACTCCTACCTCACGGACCTGGCCGTCGGCGGCCGGAAGCTGATGGATGTGCCGGCCGCGCAGGCGAAGCAGCTCCAGACGCTCATCAAGAAGGCCCGGGACCCCCAGGGCGTGCGCTACCACGACTTCCTGAAGTCCCACGCCCGCGCCATGCGTCCGGTCACCCCGGACGAGCGCCGCGCCCCCTTCACGACCGCCGAGTACCTCAAGGCGCACCTGGACCCGGCCTTCCGGGGCGTCGGCCCGGCCGGCCACGGCTACTCCTCGGCGAACCTGGACGCGGGCACCCAGTACTACGCCTTCCGCATCTCCGACGACGTCATCGGCATCAGCCTGGACACCACCGACGCGGGCGGCCACTACGAGGGCTCCATCGGCTCGGCCCAGCTCAGGTGGCTCGACCGGACACTGCGGGAGAACAAGGACTCCTACGCGGTGATCTTCAGCCACCACACGAGCGGGACGATGACGAACACCCGGCCCGACCCGGCCCGCCCGCACGAGCGGCGCCGCACCGGCCAGGAGGTGCTGGCCCTGCTCGGCAGCCACCGCAACGTGCTGGCCTGGGTGAACGGCCACATCCACAAGAACGTCATCACCCCGCACTCCGCGCCCGACGGCCGTTCCTTCTGGGAGATCTCCACCGCCTCCCACGTCGACTTCCCGCAGCTCGCCCGGGTCGTCGAACTGGCCGACAACAAGGACGGCACGATCTCCCTGTTCACCACGCTGGTGGAGTCCTCGGCCCCGCACCGCACGGACTTCTCCGACCTCTCCCAGACCGGCCTCGCGTCGCTCTACCGCGAACTGTCCCTCAACGCCCCGGGAGCGAGCACGACCCTCGGCGGCAACGCGAAGGACCGCAACACCGAACTGGTCCTGAAGAAGGGCTGACACCCGGCATCAAGGGCGGCGCCCGGACACCACGAGCGGCGCGCGGACACGAGGAGGGGCCGCCGGTGCGTTCCGGCGGCCCCTCCTCTCCCCTCCTGGTCCCGCACGCGTCCGTCACTGACGGGGCAGGACCACGACATACGCGGCCGGTTCACGGTCGGCCGACGCCATCAGCGCCGTGCGCACCACCGTCGCCTGCTGCTCCGGACTGTCGCGCAGCTTCCTCGGCGTGATGTGGACGACCGTGATCCCGAGCCGCTCCAGGTGCTCGCGCTTGCGGGCGTACTCGGACCACAGGGCGTCGTCGTGCTGCCGGGGCGCCCGGGTGTCCAGTTCGACCGCCACCGCCTGGTCGGGCCAGTAGGCGTCGAGGCCGCCCAGATAGGGGCCGCCGGGCAGGCGCAGGTCCACGTTCCAGACCGGGTCGGGCAGGCCGTGCTCGCGCACCATCCGGTACAGGCGGTCCTCGGCGATGGCGCGGCCCTCGGCCAGCAGCGAGTCCACCGCGTCCACCACGTGCGGGCGGCTCAGCAGCCGCGCCTGGTTCAGCTCGCGCACCACCGAGGCCGGGTCGCAGTGGCCGCCGCGCACCGCCTCCGTCATCAGCCGGCGCACCACGCCCGCGTCCGCCAGGCCGGCGACGGCGTCCGCCAGCGCCCGGGCCACCGGGGCCACCGGGACGCCCGTGACCTGCTCCGGGGCGGGCAGCGCGGAGGTGCGGACGATCCGCGCGCAGCCCGTGGAGCGCAGCCGCCGCATGCGCGGGACCAGGACGTCGAAGGCGTCCAGGGACGGCAGCGGGGGCGTGGAGGAGAAGCCGTGCAGGGTGAGGGCGGCCAGCCCCGTGATCATCACCTCCGGGTAGGCGGGGGCGTGTGCCGTGCTCGCGCCGGGCTGGGCCGGAACCCCGGTGCCGCGCTCCCGTGCCGCGTACATCAGCACCGCGTGCAGCCGCTCCTCGCTGGTCGGCGGGCCCGGGTGGAGCAGGACCACGCCCGGCAGGAGCTGCTGCCAGGGGCCGCCCGGGCGGCACTGCGCGTTCGTCTCGGCCGGGGAGACTCCGTGCGAACGGAGCTGGGCGGTCGTCATGACGCGGGGCCGGCCGCCACCGGTCAGGTCGTGCAGCGGGCGGGGGGAGAGCGGCGTGTTCTGGGTCATGACCCGCAATTTCCCGTGTCCGGGGCGCTCTTGAACCGCTGTTACAGGTCCGTCGACAAAGACGGACAACCCGACACTAAAGGACGGGTGTTCGGATGCCGAAAGCCCCTGGTCCGTTCGGGTGCGGACCAGGGGACACGGCTCGGCGGGCACCATCTCGTAACGAAGCCGGAACGCCCGAATCTCAGGCCAAAGCTACTGGTCAGCGGCCTCGTCGCACGCCTGTCCGCGCAGCGCCCGGGCCAGATCGTCCCGGGCCTCCAGCACCAGCCGGCGCAGCGCCGGCGCCGCCTCCCGGTGGGAGTCAAGCCAGGCGTCCGTGGCGTCCAGCGTGCGCGGGGACTGCTGCAGCGACGGGAACATGCCCTGCACCACGTGCATCGCGATCTGGATCGACCGCTCGGCCCAGACCCGCTCGATCGCCGCGAAGTACTTCTGCGCGTACGGCGCGAGCAACTCCCGCTGGGAGCCCTGGGAGAAGCCCGCGATGGTCGCCTCGACCATGGCGTTGGACAGCGCGTCCGACTCCACGACCTGCGCCCACGCCTGGGCCTTGACCGCCTCCGACGGGCGCGCGGCCAGGCAGCGCACCTGGTGCCGCTTGCCGGAGGCCGTGTCGTCCCGGGCCAGCTCCTCGGCCAGCACCTTCTCGTCCACCACCCCGTGCGCGGCCAGCGGCTCCAGGAACGCCCAGCGCAGTTCCTGGTCCAGCTCCAGGCCCTCGACCGTCGCCGTGCCCGCCAGCAGGTCGCGCAGCAGGTCGAAGTCGGCCTCGGCGGTGGCCGTCCGGGCGAAGAAGCGGGCCCAGGCCAGCTGCTGCTCGCTGCCGGCCCCGGCCGCGTGGAGCTCGCGCCGGGCGCCCTCGGCGAGCAGCCGCGCGGTCGTCTCGCGCCGGGCCGGCGCGGAGTAGTGCGCGAGCGCGGACTCGGCCCACGCGTGCAGCATCTGCAGGACGCCGATCTCGGACTCGCCCCCCGCGAACCGCAGCACCAGGTCCACGAAGTCCCGCGCCGGGAGCAGCGCGTCGCGCGTCATGTTCCACAGCGCCGACCAGCACAGGGCGCGGGCCAGCGGGTCGGTGACGGACCCCAGGTGCTCGCGCAGGGTGGCCAGTGACGTCTCGTCGAAGCGGCTCTTGCAGTACGTCAGGTCGTCGTCGTTGACCAGGACCAGGTCCGCGGCGTCGCTTCCGGCCAGCTCCGCGATGACCGTCCGGGCGCCGTCGACGTCGGTCTCCACCCGCGCGTACCGCTCCAGCGTCCCGTCCGCCACCCGGTACAGGCCCACGGCCACCCGGTGCGGGCGCAGTTCCGGGTGCGACTCGGCGGCCTCCTGGAGCACCGCCAGCTCCTGGACGCGGCCGTCGGCGCCCAGCAGCACCTGCGGCGTCAGCGCGTTCACCCCGGCCGTCTGCAGCCAGGACCGCGACCAGGCGCTCATGTCGCGGCCGCTGGTCTCCTCCAGCACCGACAGCAGGTCACCGAGGCGCGTGTTGCCGTACGCGTGCCGCTTGAAGTAGCGCCGGGCGCCCTCCAGGAACGCCTCCTGGCCGACGTAGGCCACGAGCTGCTTGAGCACCGACGCGCCCTTGGCGTACGTGATGCCGTCGAAGTTCAGCTTGGCGTCCTGCAGGTCGCGGATGTCCGCGGTGATCGGGTGCGTGGAGGGCAGCTGGTCCGCGCGGTACGCCCAGGCCTTGCGGCGGTTGGCGAAGGTGACCCAGCCGTTCTTGAAGCGGGTCGCGCCGACCAGCGAGAACTCGCCCATGAAGTCCGCGAACGACTCCTTCAGCCACAGGTCGTCCCACCACTCCATGGTGACCAGGTCGCCGAACCACATGTGCGCCATCTCGTGCAGCACGACGTTGGCCCGGCCCTCGTAGGACGCCTGCGTCACCTTGCCGCGGAAGATGAACTCCTCCCGGAACGTCACCAGCCCCGGGTTCTCCATCGCGCCCAGGTTGTACTCGGGCACGAACGCCTGGTCGTACTTGCCGAACGGGTACGGGTAGTCGAAGTGGTCGTGGAAGAAGTCCAGGCCCTGCTTGGTGACCAGGAAGACGTCGTCGGCGTCGAAGTGGGGCGCGAGGGCCTTGCGGCACAGCGCGCCGAGGGGGATCTCCAGCGTCGTGCCGTCCGCGAACGTGCGCGTGTAGGCGTCCGTCACGTAGTGGTACGGGCCCGCCACCACGCACGTGATGTACGTGGAGATCGGCCGGGTCTCCGCGAACCGCCACACCCCGTCGGACCGTTCACCGGTGCCGTTGCTCCACACCGTCCAGTCCTCCGGGGCCCGCACCTCGAAGCGGAACGGGGCCTTGAGGTCGGGCTGCTCGAAGTTGGCGAAGACCCGGCGGGAGTCGGCCGGCTCGTACTGCGTGTACAGGTAGACCTCGCCGTCCTCCGGGTCGACGAAGCGGTGCAGGCCCTCGCCCGTGCGGGAGTAGGCACACTGGGCGTCGACCACCAGCTCGTTGTCCGCGGCCAGGTCCTCCAGCGTGATCCGGGAGCCGTCGAAGACCTCCCCGGGGTCCAGATCACGGCCGTTCAGTGAGACGGACGTCACACTCGGGGCGATCAGGTCGGCGAAGCTGCTCGCGCCGGGCTCGTTGCAGCGGAAGCGGATCGTCGTGACCGAGCGGAACGTGCGGGGCCCGTCGCCGCTGTCCTCGCCGACCGCGGACCGCAGGTCGAGGGACACCTCGTACCCGTCGACGCTCAGCAGGGCGGCCCGCTCCCGGGCCTCGTCGCGGGACAGATTCTCACCGGGCACGGGCGGAACTCCTCAAGCGTCGTGGATACGGCTGAACAGCACCGATCCTGCCACGGGCCCCTGACGCCGGTCAGCCGGGAATGGCCGGGGAGCGCCGGGGCGTTTCCCGGGGAAACGGTTTCCTCACGAGGAGAGACATGTCGGACAAGACCCCCGTCGACTTCTGGTTCGACCCGCTGTGCCCCTGGGCGTGGATGACCTCCCGTTGGGTGCTGGAGGTGGAGAAGGTCAGGGACATCAAGGTCCGCTGGCACGTCATGAGCCTCTCCGTGCTCAACGAGAACAAGCTCGACGAGCTGCCCGAGAAGTACCGCGAGCTGCTGGAGACGGGCTGGGGTCCGGTCCGGGTCGCCATAGCGGCACAGCAGGAGCACGGCGCCGAAGTCCTCGGCGACCTCTACACCGCGCTCGGCACCCGCATCCACAACCAGGGCGAGGGCCACGGCAGGGAGACCGTCGCCGCGGCCCTGAAGGACGTGGGCCTGCCCGACTCCCTCATCGACCACTGGGACTCCACCCCGTACGACGCCGAGCTGCGCGCCTCCCACAAGGAGGGCATCGACAAGGTCGGCCAGGACGTGGGCACGCCCGTCATCGCGGTGCCCGGTGCCGACGGCGAGCAGATCGCCTTCTTCGGCCCGGTCGTCACCCCGGCCCCCAAGGGCGAGGAGGCCGCCCGCCTGTGGGACGGCACCCTCGCCGTGGCCTCCGTGCCGGGCTTCTACGAGATCAAGCGCACGCGCACCAAGGGTCCGGACTTCTCCAACCTCTAGGACCCGCAGAGGACTCACAGAGGACTCACACCGCGGCGTCGGCTCCCGGGTTCTGCAGTTCCTCCGGGAGCCGGCCCCCGCCCGCCCGATGGCTCCAGGGCTGGTACCACCGGCAGCCCGGAGCGGTGCATCGCCACAGGTCGGTGCGGTCCGTCCCCAGCGCCCTGCGCTCCTCGGGCGTGAGCGGCGTGAACACCTGTGTGCCACCGCCGCCGCAGGTCGGGCAGTGCTTGTCCTTGAAGAACATCAGTCCCCCCTCGCCGTCACCGCCAGGTCCGGGAAGTCGGTGACGACCGCATCGACCCCCATGTCGTAGTACAGCGCGTATTCGGCGAATGCGTCCCCGAAATCGTTCGGTCCGCTGCCGCGCCGGAACCGGGCGGGCAGGTACTGGTTCTCCGCGCGGAAGGTGTACGGCCCGATCCGCAGCCCCGCCGCGTGCGCGTCCGCGACGAGCGAGGAGCCGGCGACCGAGGACTTGTCCGGCCCGATCCAGTCGGCGTACGCGGCGATCCGGGCGAGCCCGGCCGGGGTCATCATGTCCCGGTACGTCGTCGGATCGCCGGAGGAGACCAGGTCGTACGGGCCGCCCGTGGTCCCCAGCGCCTGCCACAGCGGCACGCCCAGCCGCTGCGCGGCGATCCGCTGCAGGCTCGTCGGCTCGAAGGACTGCACGACGCACTCGCGCCGCCCGAGCCGGTTGCGGCGGACGGCCGAGGCCAGCCTCGGCTCCAGCGGCAGTCCGATCGAGCGGAAGTACGTGGGGTGCTTGGTCTCGGGGAAGACGGCGATCGTGCGGCCGTGCGCCTTCGACAGCCGCCGCGCCAGGTCCACGACCTCCTGGAAGGTCAGGATCCGCTCCCGCCCGTCGAAGACGGTGTTGCGGTTGCGCACCGCCGGCAGCCGCTCCACCGCCCGCAGGGTCTTCAGCTCGGCCAGGGTGAAGTCCTCCGTGAACCAGCCGGTGACCTGCCGGCCGTCGACCGTCTTCGTGGTGCGCCGGCCGGCGAACTCCGGCCGGGCGGCCACGTCGGTCGTCTGGGAGATCTCGTTCTCGTGCCGGACCACCAGCTCGTGGTCCTTCGTCGGCACCAGGTCCGGTTCGATCCAGTCGGCGCCCGTCTCCACCGCGTGGGCGTACGAGGCCGCCGTGTGCTCAGGGCGCCAGCCGGCCGCGCCGCGGTGGCCGATGACGACCGGGCCGCGGGGACGGGACAAGGCCGCCGCCGGGTCGGCCGCGGCGGGGGCGGTCGCGGCCGCCGCGAGCAGGAGGGATCTCCGTCCGAGCTGCATGCGATTCCCCTTCGTCGACGGGACGTTCAGGCACGTGCCCGGGCCCGCGCCCCGGCCAGCCGCTCCAGATGCTCCGCGTAGCCCTCCGTGTAGGCCGCGGCCCGTTCCGGGTCCGGTTCGACGACCGCCGTGGGCCTCGTCCACGCCCGGGCGTCCAGCCCGGCCCCGAACCGCTCGGCCGCCGCCAGCACCGCCCCCCGCGCCCCCACCTCGCCCTCGACGACCCGCAGGGGCCGTCCGAGCACGTCCGCCAGCAGCCGCATCCAGGCGGGGCTGCGGGTGCCCCCGCCGCAGACGGCGAGGCTCCCCGTCAGGCCCGCCGCCTCCAGGCAGTGCCGGGCCGCGTACCCGATGCCCTCGCAGGTGGCGCGGACCAGATCGCCCCGGGTCGACTCCAGGCAGACACCGGTGAGTTCGGCGCGCAGCCGCGGCTCGACGAAGGGGGCGCGTTCGCCGGAGGGCGCGAAATAGGGCAGCACGCGCACGCCGTGCGCGCCGGGCGGAGTCCGCGCCAGCAGGCCGTCCACCTCGTCGTGCCGTACGCCGGTCGTCGAGAGCACCCAGTCCAGCGCGGCCGTGCCCACCATCGCGGGCATGGCGCGCAGCCAGTGCCCGGGCCGGTCCGTGGAGATGTACAGCCCGGCCGGTTCACCCGTCAGGTCGAGCTCGGTGGTGGCGACCAGACTGGCCAGGCAGGTGCCGACGATCAGCAGCCCGTCGCCCGGGGAGGTCACCCCGGCGCCCAGCGCGCAGGCCGGCAGATCGTAGGGGCCGTCGGCGATCGGCGTGCCGGCCGGCAGACCCTCGCCCCGGCTCCCGGCCGTGGCGACCGGGTCGCTGACCGGGGCGAGCAGACCCCGCCGGTGGGTCAGCCCGAGCAGTTCGACGACCCGGTCGTCGTAGGTCCGGGTGCGCGGGTCGAGGAACGGCATGGACGCGTCCGACACGTCCGTCGTCGGACCGGCCCCCGTCAGCCGCTGGAAGACGACGTCCTTGCAGTACAGGGCGGCCCGCGCGGTGTCCAGCGCCTTCGGCTCGTGGCGGTCGAGCCAGGCCAGCAGCGGCCCCGGGCACCCGGGGAACATCGCGCTCCCGGTCCGCCGGAACACCGCCTCGAACGTGCCGTCCGCGAGCCACCGGTCGACCAGTTCGTGGGCGCGCCCGTCCATCCAGGAGGCCGCCGCCCGCACCGGCCGGCCCCCGTCGTCGACCAGCCACACCCCGTCGCCCTGCCCGGTCAGCCCGGCGAACTCCACCGGCTCCGCCGCCGCGGCGGTCAGCGCCCCGAGCACGCCGGTGACCGCCCCGTACACCTCCTCCATGTCCTGCTCGACGACCCCGCCGTGCAGGGACAGGCCCACCGGCCGTGCCTCGACCGCCAGTTGGCGGCCCTCCGCGTCGAAGGCCGCCGCCTTGACCACGGACGTGCCCACATCGATCCCGACGTACATGCGGCTCTCCTCAGGGTCGTCAGGTCAGACAGTGCGCGAGCGGCTCTCCCCGCACCCAGCGGCCCACCTCCTCGGCGGCGATCCGCGCGGCCTTCTCCGCCACCGCGCGCGAGGCGCCGCCCAGGTGGGGCGTGAGCACCACGCGTCCGGTGAATCCCCGCAGCCGGGACTCCACCGGCAGCGGCTCCTGGGCGTACGTGTCGAGCGCCGCCGCCGAGACCTGTCCGCTGTCCAGCGCGTCGCACAGCGCGTCCTCGTCCAGCAGCGGGCCCCGGGCCACGTTCACCACCACCGCCCCGCGCGGCAGCAGGCCCAGCTCGCGTGCGCCGATCAGCCCCCGGGTCTCGGGGGTGAGCCGGGCGTGCAGGGTGATCACCCGGGAGCGGCGCAGCAGGTCGTCGAGCGAGGCGATGCGCAGGCCGTGGATCTCGCCGTGCACATACGGGTCGTACACCATCACCCGCGCCCCGAACGCGCACAGCACGCGCGCGACCCGGCTGCCGACGGCCCCGTACCCGACCAGCCCGACGGGCAGGTCCTCCAGCTCGTGGCCGCTCTCCTCGTACGTGTAGTACGACGCCCCCTCCCAGCTGCCCCGCCGGGCGAGCGGCTCGTGGGCCTGGGGAATGCGGCGCAGGGCGCAGAGCATCAGGGCGAGGGTGAACTCGGCGGTGGCGGCGGCGTTGCGGCCGGGCGCGAAGCACACCCGCACGTCGTGCTGGATCGCCGCGTCCAGGTTGACGTTGACCGGCCCGCCCCGGCACACCACGACCAGCCTCAGGTCCGGGCAGGCGGCCAGGACCTTCTCGGTGACCGGCCCCATCTGCGTGACGAGGACCTGCGCCCCGGCCAGCGCCTCGATCATCTCGTCCTCGGCGTCACTGGCCTCGCGCACCTCGGCGACCGGCCCGAACGGCTCCAGCGGCCAGCCGAGCCGCAGTTCCCGCACCTCGGCCCGCTCGACATCGCGCTGCACCGCCCGGGTGATCAGCGACGGCAGGACGAAGTGGTCGCCGGCGGCCACGACACGCACGCTGTTCTCGGCAGTCATCGCAGGGAGTCTCCTGTCTCGGCGTCGAAGACATGGGTGTGTGCCCGATCCGCGGCGACCCGGACCCGGTCGTCGTGGGCGAGCCGCACCTCGGGGTCGGTGAGGACGACCAGGTGCCGGTTGACGCCGTCGAGGGCGAGGGTCGCCAGGCCCGACTCCAGCAGCGGCTCGTGCGCGACGACCCGGGCGGGCAGGCCGCCCTCGGCGGTGAGCCGCACGTCCTCGGGGCGGATGCCGACCACCACCGCGCGGCCTTGCTCCACGGGCACGGGCAGGGCGAGCCGCACCGCGCCGGACAGGCGGGCGTGGCCGTCGCCGTCGGCGACTCCGGGCAGCAGCGTGATCGCGGGTTCGCCGACGAAGTCCGCGACGAAGACGTTGGCCGGGCTGTCGTAGATCTCGTAGGGAGTGCCGAGCTGCTGGATGACGCCGTCCTTCATGACGGCGATCCGGTCGGCGAGGGAGAGGGCCTCCTCCTGGTCGTGGGTGACCAGGATGGTGGTGTGGCCCAGGTCCTGCTGGATGCGCTTGAGTTCACGGCGGGTGGTGTCGCGCTGGGCCGCGTCCAGATGGGAGAGGGGCTCGTCGAGCAGCAGCACGTCCGGTTCGCGGATCAGGGCCCGGGCGAGCGAGACGCGCTGCTTCTGGCCGCTGGACAGACCGGCCGGGCGGGCGTCCAGCAGCTCGGTCAGGCCGACCCGCTCGGCGATCTCCCGCACCTTGCGGTCGACGTCACCCCGGGCGGACCTGCGCCGGGCCCTCAGCCCGAACGCCAGGTTCTCCGCGACCGACAGCGGCGGATACAGCGCGTAGTTCTCGAACGCGACCCCGATGTTGCGCCGCTGCGCCGGCCGTTCCACCACCGAAGCGCCGCCGACCAGGATGTCCCCGCCGGTGACGGACTCCAGCCCGGCGATCATCCGTAACGTGGTCGACTTGCCGCAGCCGGACGGCCCGAGCAGCCCGAGCAGTTCCCCGGACCGCAGACTCAGGTCGATCCCGCGGACGGCGTCCACCGCGGGCCGCCCCCGGGCCCGGTAGGTCTTCCTCAGCTCACGGAGCTCCAGTCCCGTCATGGCCGCCCTTCATCGCGCAAACCTCGTAACGGACCTTGTGCTCGTCCAGGTCCCGCAGCGCCTGCGCCGACGCCCCGTCGTCCACGAGGACCGTGTCGAAGCGGGACAGCGGCACGACCCGGTGCAGGGCGACCCGGCCGAGCTTGGTGTGGTCGATCAGCAGCACGTTCCGGGCGGCCGCGTCGAGCATCGCCCGCTTCACGGACACGATGTGCTGCTCCTGGTGGTACGCGTGACCCCCGTGCACGGCCGACGTCGACGCGAAGCACACGTCCACCCGCAGCTGCTGGACCGCCTCCACGCACGAGACCCCCAGGAACGAGGAGTGCAGCGGGTCGTAGTCGCCGCCGAGGGCCATCAGATGGATGCCCCGCTGGTCGGCCAGGAGGTTGATCGCCTCCAGGAAGTTGGTGACGACCGTCAGGGGCGTGACCTCGCCCGTGCGCAGCCGCCTGGCTATCTCCAGGGTGGACGTGGAGTCGTCGAGCAGGATCGCCATGCCGGGCTCCACCATCCGCAGGGCGTGCTCGGCGACGGCGGCCTTCTCGGCCCGCATGGTCTTCAGCCGGTACTGCACGTTCGACTCGAAGACACCCGACGGCTGCGCGGTCACCCCGCCGCGGAACTTCCGTACGATGCCCTGCCGTTCGAGCTCGTCCAGGTCCCGGTGGATGGTCATCAGGCTCACCCCGAACCGCTCGGCCAGCTCCGCCGCCGTCGCCGAGCCGTCGGCCAGCACCCGCTCGGCCATGGCGGCCTGCCGCGCCGCGGGCCCCTGCTGTCCACCGCTGCTGTTGCTCATGGCTGTGTCTCTATCCGTCGTCCCGGTCGTTCCGGCCGGTCGGCCTCGAACAGCAGCAGGTTCTCAGGCCGGACCACGAGCCGTACCGGATCGTCCGGACGAAGGCGCGCCGCGTCGGCCCGGGGCGCCACGAGCGAGACCCGCCGCTGCCCGGTCCCGAGGCGGACGGTGACCTCCACGGACCGGCCGAGCACCTCGGTGATGTACACGGTCCCGGTCAGTTCGTGGCCCTCGCCGCCGAGGGCGAGGTCCCGGGGGCGGATGCCGACCAGGACGTCCGTGCCCGCCGCGGCCCGCGTACGGACCGGCAGTTCCACCCCGCCGTCCGACCGCACCCCGCCCTCCGCCACCACCCCCGGCAGCAGGTTGATCCGGGGCCGGCCGAAGGCCCGCGCGACCTCGGTGTCGTGGGGCCGGTACCAGATCTCCTCCCGCGTGCCCGTCTGCACGATCCGCCCCTCGCGGATGACCCCGATCCGGTCGCCCAGTGCCAGTGCCTCGACCGAGTCGTGGGTGACGTAGAGGGTCGTGGTGCGCTGCACGGCCCCGATGGCCTTCAGCTCCGCCCGCATCTGCTGGCGCAGCTTGGCGTCGAGGTGGGACAGCGGCTCGTCGAGCAGGAAGGCCCGGGCCGGGCGGACCAGCACCCGGCCGAGGGCGACCCGCTGCCGCTGGCCGTTGGACAACTGGCCCACGGGCCGGTCCAGCAGCCCGGAGATGCCGAGCAGTTCGGCGATCGCGCCGATGCGCTGCCGGGCCTCGGCGGCGGGCAGCCGGTGCCGGGGCGAACGCAGGGGCGAGGCGAGGTTGTCGTAGGCGGAGCGGTGCGGGTAGAGGGCGTAGCTCTCGAAGCACATGGCCACGCCCCGGTCGTACGGTTCGACGCCCCGCATGTCCTCGCCGCCGAGCAGAACCGTGCCGGAGTCGGGCCGTTCGAGTCCGGCGACGGTTTTCAGGGTCGTCGTCTTGCCCGCGCCCGACGGGCCCAGCAGACAGAAGAACTCGCCTTCCCGCACCTCCAGTTCGAGCTCGTCGAGGGCGAGGGTCTTCCCGTACGCCTTGCGTATCCCGCTCAACCGGATCACGACTTCACCGCCCCGAACGACAGGCCCCGCACCAGATACCGCTGGATCGTCAGCGCCAGCAGCAGCGGCGGGACGACCGACACGAGCGCGGCGGCGGCCGTGAGGTTGTACTTGGGCCGGTCCCCGCCGAGGAAGGACAGGGCGCCCACGGTCACCGTCTGGGCCTCGTTGGAGGTGAGGATCAGCGGGAAGACGAAGTTGTTCCAGGCGAAGATGAACGCCAGCAGCGACACCGCCGCGATGCCGGGCTTGACCAGGGGCAGGGCCACCTTGAAGAAGGCCTGCTTGCGCGTGTAGCCGTCCAGCAGGGCCGCCTGTTCCAGCTCGGGGGTGAGGTCGGCGAAGTAGGACCGCATGATCCACACGATCAGCGGCAGCGTCACCAGTTGCAGCACCCACACCATGCCGACGTACGTGTCGAACAGACCGAGCTTCTGGTACAGCACGAACAGCGGGATGATCACGGTCAGTTCGGGCGCGAAGCGGAACGACAGCAGCGTGAACATCAGGTTCTCGGAGCCCTTGAACCGCCACCGGGCCGAGGCGTACGCCGCCGGCAGCCCCACCACCAGCGACAGCGCGACCGCGCCGACCGACACCACCAGGCTGTTGACGAAGAACCGCACGAACGGGATGCCCTCGCTGTCGCCGAGGACCGTCCGGTAGCCGTCGAGGGTGGGGGAGAAGGAGAAGTAGGTGGAGAACAGCTGGTCCGCCGGCTTCAGCGACAGGATCACCATCCAGGCGATCGGGAACAGCGCGAAGACGAAGTAGAGGATCAGGGCGGCGTCCCCCAGCCACCCCAGGGCACGTTTCCTCATGTGGTGACCTCCGCGGCCTTCCGCTGGATCTTCCCCAGGTGCTTCACCAGCACCATCGCCGCCAGGTACACCACGGCCCACAGCACGATCGTGTAGGAGATCCCGAAGGAGTAGCGCTGGAAGCGGATGGCCTCCAGGTACGCCCGGATCTGCAGCACGACCGTGGAGTCGCCCGGCCCGCCCTCGGTCAGGGCGTAGATGATGTCGAACACCTTCAGCGAGTCCATGAACCGGAAGATCACCGCCACCAGGACGTACGGCCACAGCATCGGCAGGGTCAGCCGCCGGAAGGTGTACCACCACCCCGCGCCGTCCACGGCCGCCGCCTCGAACGGGGAGGCGGGCAGCGACCGCAGACCGGCCAGGGCGAGGATCGCCACGAACGGCGTGTAGACCCACACGTCCACGGCGATCGACGACAGCAGGGCGCCCGTCGGGGTGTCGGTCCACTGCACCCCGCCCAGACCGAACGGCTTCAGCAGGTGGTTCACCACCCCCACCGAGGGCTGGAGCATCAGCTTCCAGATGATCGCCGCGATCACCGGGGCGATCATCAGCGGCAGGATCAGGATCTTCTCCAGGACCCGCCCGACGACGGTCGAACGGTGCAGCAGCAGGGCGACGGACACGCCCAGCACGGTCTCGGCGAGCGCGGCGCCGACCGCGTACAGCACGGTCACCCACGCCGAGTTCCAGAACGCCTCCTGGGTGAAGACGGCTCGGTAGTTCTCGAGCCGCACCATGTCCGGCTGCGGTTTGCTCGCCGAGAAGTCGAACAGCGTGTAGTACAGCCCGAGCCCGAAGGGGTAGAGGATCCCGCCGGTCAGCAGCAGGGCCGGGACGATCAGGAGGTACGGGCGCAGCGCCGGCCGCACGGCTAGCCCACCTTGGCGGCGAGGTCGTCCGCCAGCCCGTTCAGCACCGACTGCGCCCCCTTGCCGCCGTAGATCTCCTGGAGGGCCGCGGCCCAGCTGGTCGTCGCGTCGAAGAACTGCGCCTGCGGGGTGAACTGGATCCTCGTCTGGTCGACGACCGTCTCGAAGGTCTCCAGGAAGCCCGGCAGGTGCCGCATCTTGTCCTTGTAGGCGGCGTCCTCGGCGACCGACTTGCGCACGGGGTCGATGTGGTTGTGGGTGATCGCGCTCTTGCGCAGGTGCTCCTTGCCGGTGGCCCACTGCAGGAACAGCCAACTGGCGCTCTTCTTCTTGCTCTTGGCGTTCATGCCGAGCGACCAGATCCACATGTTGGTGGCGAGGGAGCCGTCAGGGCCCTTCGGACCGGGGTGGAAGGCGATCTTCCCGGAGGCGGGGCTGGCGCCCTTCACCGCCTGGAAGTAGGCGGCCGTGTCGGCGTCGAACAGCATCCCCGCCTTCTTCGCGCCCAGGTCGCTGGAGCACTGGTACCAGGTGTAGGAGGTCCAGGACGGCGGCCCGCCGCGCTTCACCATCCGGGCCCAGTCCTCAGTGAAGGCGACGGCCTCGGGGCTGTTCATGGCGGGGGTGAGCTTTCCGCCGTCGACCGTGAAGTCCTTCAGGCCGTTGCGGGCGTACATCGTCATGAAGCCCGGGTGGATGGTGGCCCAGCTCCGGGAGCCGCGGACGGCGATCCCGTACATGCCGTCGAAGCCCGCGCCCGGGGCCTTCCGCTTGATGGTCCCGGCCAGTTCGGTCAGTTCGTCGAAGGACTCCGCCGGTTTCAGGCCGAGCTTGCCGAACACCTCGGTGTTGTAGGCGACGACGTTGGTCTCCCAGCCCCACGGCAGCGCGTACTGCCCGCCCCGGCCGAGCGGCGCGCCCGCCTTCAGCGACCACTGGTCGGCCTGCAGCAGGTTCGGGAAGAAGTCCGCCCGGTCCCATTCGTCGCCCGTGGCCGCGGAGTTGCGCATCCAGGGACCGAGGTCCTCCAGCCAGCCGGGCGGCCCGTACTGCCACACCATGTACGCGCCCAGCATGAAGACGTCGTAGGAGGCCCGCCCGCTGGACAGGTCGACGGTGAGCTTGTCGAAGTAGTTGTCCTCGGGGAAGACGTCGTACTCGACCTCGATGCCGGTCCGCGCGGTGAAGGACTTCAGGTCGGCGATGAGGGCGTCCGTGTACGGGTGCTTGTTGAGCAGCGCCTTGACCGTCGTGCCCTTCTCCCGCTTCCAGTCGAAGGAGCCGGTGATGTCGTCGGCGGCGGACCCGTCGCTCTTGCTGTCGTTCCCGCCGAAACCGGCGCCGCAGGCCGTGAGCAGCGGGGCGGCTGCGGCCCCGGCGGCGAGGGCGAGGAAGCGCCGGCGGTCGTGCACGTGCGTGTCCATCCGTACCTCCGCGTGGAGCCTGGTTAACACGTCGAGTCGACTCGCTAACAGAGGGTGGAACGGCTGAAGTTGGGCGTCAATCCCTCGCGCACCGGAAAATATCGGGGCACAGTGAGAAGTTCACAGATCCGGCTGCGACGGCGTGGGAGGTTCCGGATGGTGAACGACGGTGCGGACGAGGGCGCGGCCTGGCTGGGCGTCGACCTGGGCACGCAGAGCGTGCGCGTGCTGCTCGTCACCGCCGACGGCACGGTCCTCGGCAGCGGCTCGGCCCCGCTCACCGGGCGCCGTGACGGGGTGCGGCACGAGCAGGACCCGCTGCGCTGGTGGGCGGCCCTGTGCACGGCGTCCCGGGCGGCCCTCGGCGCCGCGCCCCCGGGCAGGCCGGTCGGCGGCCTCGCGGTGTGCGGCACGTCGGGCACGGTGCTGCTCACGGACGGCTCGGGCCGGCCGGCCGGCCCGGCGCTGATGTACGACGACGGACGCGCCGCGCGGGAGGCGGCCCGGGCCCGGGCGGCCGGGCTCGCGGTCCAGGACACCTGGGCGCTGCCCAAGGCCCTGCGGCTGCTCGGGGAGTACGGCCCGGGCCTGCGGCTCGCCCACCAGCCCGACCTGATCGTCACCCGGCTCACCGGCACACCGCCCCCGGCCGACTCCAGCCACGCCCTCAAGACGGGCTACGACGTGGAACGCGAGGCCTGGCCGGAGGCCGCCCTGGCCCGACTGGGCGTTCCCGAGGACCTGTTGCCCGAGGTGGTGCGCCCGGGCACGCTGCTCGGCGAGGTCGTCCCGGCCGCCGCCGACGCCACCGGCATCCCCGCCGGCACGCCGGTGCTCGCCGGGATGACCGACGGCTGCGCGGCCCAGATCGCCTCCGGCGCGCTGCGGCCCGGCTCCTGGAACTCGGTGCTGGGCACGACCCTCGTCCTCAAGGGCGCGGCCCGCGATCCGGTCCGGGACCCGGCGGGAGTGGTCTACAACCACCGTGCCCCGGACGGCACCTGGCTGCCCGGCGGGGCCTCCAGCGTCGGGGCCGGGGCGCTCGCGGCGCACTTCCCGGACGCCGAACCCGCCGTGATGGACGAGCGGGCCGGGGCGTTCGAGCCGTCGAGTGCGGTCGCCTATCCGCTGGTCTCGCCGGGGGAGCGGTTCCCCTTCCGGGCCCCGGAGGCCACCTCGCTCCTGCTCGGCGACCCGGTGGACGACGCCGACCGGTGGGCCGCGCTGCTCCAGGGCGTCGGCTTCGCGGAACGGCTGTGCCTGGACTACCTGCACCACCTGGGCGCCCCGCTCGACGGCCCGCTCACCTTCACCGGCGGCGGCGCCCGCAGCCCGTACTGGAACCAGCTGCGCGCCGACATCCTGGGCCGCCCGGCCCGCGTCCCCGAACAGACGGAACCGGCCCTGGGGATGGCGGCGCTGGCCGCGTACGGGGCGTCGGGGGCCGGCTCGCTGGCCGGCGTCGCCGAGCGCATGGTCCGCGTCCGCACCGTCCTCGAACCCCGCCCCGCCCGCACGGCGGCCTTCGCCGAGCCGTACGCCCGCCTCGTCGACGCCCTCCGGGACCGCGGCTGGCTCCCGGCCCCGGTGGCGGAACACGCCCGGGCCCGGCTGCACCTGGACGCGGGGCGATCATGACGAGGACCGACGGGACGCGGGGCGAGCATGACGAGGACCGACGGGACGCGGAGCCATCATGACGAGGACCGACCACCCCACCGCACGCGAACGGACCAGTCCATGACCACCACCCTCCTGCTGGCCCGTCACGGGCAGACCGTCTGGCATGCCGAGAACCGCTACGCCGGGGTCAGCGACATCGCCCTCACCGACACCGGCCGCGCCCAGGCCGAGTCCCTCGGCCGCTGGGCCGCCGCCCACCCGGTCGACGCGATCCGCACGTCCCCGCTGTCCCGGGCCGTCGCCACCGCCGACCCCGCCTGCCGCGCTCTCGGCCTCACCCCACGGATCGAACCGGACCTGCGCGAGTGCGACTTCGGCGTCGTCGAGGGCCGCACGCTCGCCGAGTTCGAGGCCGAGGACCCGGAGTGGGCCGCGGCGTACCGGGCCGACCCGGTGGCGCACTCCTTCCCCGGCGCCGAGGACCCGACGGCGGCGGCGGCCCGGGGCGTGCGCGCCCTGCGGGAGATCGCCGCGGCCCATCCCGGCGGACGCGTCCTGGTCGTCGCCCACAACACCCTGCTCCGCCTGGTGCTGTGCAACCTGCTGTCGATCCCGGCGCGCGAGTACCGCAGGGTGTTCCCGCGGCTGCGCAACGCGGCGATCAGCGAACTGGGCCTGCGTCCCGACGGTTCCGCCGCGCTCCTCTCCCTCAACGTGCCGTGCGAGCCGGATCTGCCCTAGCACCGGAAGACCCCCGCGAGTCCTGTCCTCGCGGGGGTCTTCCTCTCATCGCCTGCCGTTCGTGAAGGGTGAGAAGACGATCACGAGGCAGGACGCTTCACGGGGGCGGCCTCAGGGGGCCAGGAGCAGCACGTCCGTGCGGGACTTCGCGGCCGCGTGGCGCCGGGCCACGTCCTGCCAGTTGACGACCTGCCACATCGCCTCGATGAAGTCCACCTTCTGGTTGCGGTACTGCAGGTAGAAGGCGTGCTCCCAGGCGTCGAAGACCAGGATCGGAATGGCGCCCTGGCCGACGTTGCCCTGGTGGTCGTAGACCTGCTCCACGATCAGCCGGCCGCTCAGCGGCTCGTGGGCGAGCACGCCCCAGCCGGACCCCTGCGTGGTCGCCGCGGCCTTGGACAGCTGGGCCTTGAAGCGGGCGAAGGAACCGAAGGACTCGGTGATCGCGTCCGCGAGCTCTCCCACGCCGTCCTGCGCGAGCGGCTCGCCGCCGCCGTCCTTCGGACCGGTCATGTTCTGCCAGTAGATGCTGTGCAGGATGTGCCCGGACAGGTGGAAGGCCAGGTTCTTCTCCAGCCCGTTGATCGACCCCCAGGCCTCCTTGTCCCGCGCCTCGGCGAGCTGCTCCAGCGTGTCGTTGGCGCCCTTCACATAGGCCGCGTGGTGCTTGTCGTGGTGCAGCTCGATGATCTCGGGGCTGATCACGGGGGCGAGTGCCGCGTAGTCGTACGGCAGGTCGGGCAGCGTGTAGACGGGCATGGGCGGGTTCCCCTCCGAACCTCTTATTGCAACTAGCTTGCAACTGCACGCTAGCAGCAAGAGGGCCCGAGGGGTGCCCCGGGCACGCGAAAAGGCCCCCGCGTGTCCCGCGGGGGCCTGCTCGACGTCAGGGTGCTACTGCCGGGCGCGCGCCTTCTGCCAGGCGTAGCCGACGGCCGCGAGGACCAGCGTCATCCCGCCCGTCGAGTACAGCTGCACCCGGGTGTCCGGCTCGCGGGCCATCAGCACGAACACCGCGGCCATGCCGGCCAGGGCGAGCCACGTCAGCCACGGGAAAGCCCACATCCGCACGACCAGCTGCTCGGGCGCCTCGCGCTCCATCCGGCGGCGCAGCCGCAGCTGGGAGACGGCGATGAAGATCCACACCACGAGGATCACCGCGCCGATCATGTTCAGCAGCCAGGCGAAGACATCGTTCGGCCGCCAGTAGCTCAGCAGCACGCACAGGAACCCGAACACGGAGGAGGCCAGGACCGCGATCCGCGGCACCCCGCCCGAGACCCGGCCCAGACCCTTCGGGCCCTGGCCGCGCTCCACCAGCGAGTAGGCGATGCGGGAGGCCCCGTAGATGTTGGCGTTCATCGCCGACAGCAGCGCCACCAGCACGACCACGTTCATCAGCTGGCCGGCGCCCGGGATGCCGAGCTCGTCGAGGGCGGCGACGTACGGGCCCTTCTCGACGACCTCCTTCGAGTCCCACGGCACGAGCGTGACGATGACCGCCATCGAGCCGATGTAGAACAGCGCGATGCGCCACATCGCGGTGCGGACCGCGCGCGCCACGCCCTGGACGGGGTTCTCCGACTCGGCCGCCGCGATGGTCACCGTCTCCAGGCCGCCGTAGGCGAAGACCGAGGCGAGCAACCCGATGACCAGGCCTTCGGCGCCGTTGGGCAGGAAGTCGGTGAGGTGGCTCGCGCCGGGGGAGTCCGTGCCGGGCAGGACGCCCAGGATCGCCAGGACGCCCAGCACCAGGAACAGGGTGATCGCGGCGACCTTCAGCGCGGCGAACCAGAACTCGAACTCGCCGAAGTTCTTCACCGCCGCGAGGTTCGTGCCGCAGAAGACGACCATGAACAGCGCCACCCACGCCCACTCCGGCGTGCCCGGCAGCCAGCCGCTGACGATCTTGGCGGCGCCGATGCCCTCCAGGCCGACGGCCGTGCACAGCAGCACCCAGAAGGACCACCCCGCGGTGAACCCGGCCCAGGGGCCGATCGCCCGCTCGGCGTGCGCCGAGAACGAGCCCGACGAGGGATACGCGGCCGACATCTCGCCGAGCATCCGCATCACCAGCATCACGAGGAGACCGGAGAGGGCGTAGGCGACCACGATCGACGGACCGGCGGCGGCGATACCCGCGCCGGAGCCGACGAACAGACCGGCGCCGATCACCCCGCCGAGGGCGATCATCGACAGGTGGCGCTGCTTCAGGCCGTGGGAGAGGGAGACGCCGTCCGTGCCGGTCGGGGTCTCCTGGGTGGTGCTGCTGGGCATGGGCGCGGCTCGTCCAATGCGTGAGGTGCGTACGTGGGCAAAACGCCGCCAGTCTCGGATGCCTCCCCGCCCGGACGGAGAGGCATCCCACGATGTGGACGTCCGCGTCGCTCAGTGTGGCTAGGCGGCGAGCGGGGTGTAGTGGGAGGCGTCGCCCTCGATGACGTAGCTCTCCTTGCCCTCGATCCCGGCGGGGACGTCCCCGGCGACGGTCACCCGGTGCAGCCGGCGCGGCAGGCCGTCGTAGTTGTCGACCGCGTAGTGCTGGGTGATCCGGTTGTCGAACAGGACGAGCTGGTCCGGCGACCAGCGGTGGCGCAGGACGTGCTCCGGCCGGGTCACGTACGCCTGCAGCAGATTGAGGATCCTGCGGGACTCGCCGGGTGAGAGGCCCACGATCCGCTGGGCGAAGCCGCCGATGAACAGCCCCCGCTCGCCGGTCAGCGGGTGGACGCGGACCACCGGGTGGACCGTGCGGTACTTGATCGACGTGAACTCGGCGCGCCGGGCCGCCTGGTCCTCGTCGACGTCCTCGTCCGGCACGGCGTAGTCGTAGTCGTTGGTGTGCTCCGCCCACAGCGTGTCCGCGAGGCTTCGCAGCGGCTCGGGCAGGGCCCGGTAGGCGGCGGCCGAGCTGGCGATCAGCGTCTCGCCGCCGTAGGGCGGGACGGTGATGCTGCGCAGGCTGGTGGCCTGCGGCGGGTTCAGGACGAAGGTGACGTCGGTGTGCCAGTGGTTGGCGGCCCGGCCGCCCCCGCTGTCCACGGGCAGCACGTTCGGGGCGCCGTCGACGGCGGCCACCGTCGGATGGGCGGTGGTGATGTCGCCGAAGTGACGCGCGAAGGCCTGCTGGCCCGCGTCGTCCAGGCCCTCCGCGTCCAGGACGAGGGCCTTGTGGGCGTTGAGCGCCTCGCGCAGGGCCGTGACGGTCTCCTGGTCGAGGGGCCGGGTGAGGTCGACGCCCTCGACGCGGGCGCCGATGTGCGCGGTGATCTTGTGGATCTCGATGGCCATGACGGTTTCCTTCCGGATCAGACGAGGGCGGGAGCGGTGACGTGCTGGTTGGCGGGGCGCGGAAGGCCGTAGCGCTGCCGCAGGGTGGTGCGGGCGCCGTACTCGGTGCGCAGCAGACCGCGGGCGCGCAGCAGGGGGACGACGTGGTCGACGAAGGCCTCCAGGCCCGACGGCAGCACCGCGGGCATGATGTTGAAGCCATCCGCCGCGCCCGACTCAAACCAGAGCTGGATCGTGTCGGCGACCTGCTCGGGCGTCCCGGCGAAGGTGAGGTGCCCGCGCCCGCCGCCGAGCCGCCCGATCAGCTGCCGGACGGTGAGCCGGTCGCGCCGGGCCAGTTCGACGATGAGCGTGTAGCGGCTCTTGGCACCCTCGATGGCGCTCTCCGGCGGCAGGTCGGCCGGGAGCGGGCCGTCCAGGTCGAGCGTGTCCGGCTCCAGGTGCAGCAGCCGTTCCAGGTGGCGCACGCCGTGCGTGTGCACGATGTGGTCCTCCAGGACCCGCTCGTGCGCCCGTGCCTCGGCCTCGGTCGAGCCGATCACCGGGACGATCCCCGGCAGCACCTTGACGTGGTCGGCGTCCCGGCCGGCCGCGACCGTGCGGGCCTTGAGGTCGGCGTAGAAGGCGCGCGCGTCCTCCACCGTCTGCTGCGCGGTGAACACGGCCTCCGCGTAGCGGGCGGCGAACCGCTTGCCGTCCTCGGAGGAGCCGGCCTGCACCAGCAGCGGGTACCCCTGCGGTGAGCGGGGCACGTTGAGCGCGCCCTCGACGCTGAAGTAACGGCCCTTGTGCCGGGGCGGGTGGATCTTCGCGTCGTCGCCCCACACGCCCGCCGCCTTGTCGGCGACGACCGTGTCGTCCTCCCAGCTGTCCCACAGCTTCAGCGCCACGTCGAGGAACTCGGCGGCCCGCGCGTACCGTTCGGCGTGCGCCGGCTCGGCGTCCAGACCGAAGTTGCGGGCGGCCTCGGCACCGGCGGTGGTGACGATGTTCCAGCCCGCCCGGCCACCGCTGATGTGGTCCAGCGTGGCGAACTTGCGGGCCAGGTTGTAGGGCGAGTTGTACGAGGTGGAGGCCGTGGCGATCAGGCCGATGTGCTCGGTGGCCGTCGCCAGCGCGGTCAGCAGCGTGATCGGCTCCAGCGCTCCGGCGGGCCGCTGCGCCACACTGCTCCACAGCTGCGGGCCGTCGGCGAGGAACAGCGAGTCGAAGGTGCCCCGTTCGGCGATCCGCGCGAGCCGCACGTAGTGGGCCAGGTCGACACTCGCGTACGGGTCGCTCTCCGGCAGCCGCCACGACGCCTCGTGGTGGCCGGTGTTCATCAGGAACGCGTTCAGGTGCAGCCGTCCGCGGGTCATCGGTGATCCTCCGTGACACCGAGCGCGGCCAGCAGCCGCTCCCGGTACTCGCCGAGCAGGGGGTCGCGGTACGACCGCGGGTGGGGGCGGTCGATGGCCAGGTCGAGGCCGATCCGGCCCTGGTCCAGGACGAGCACCCGGTCGGCCAGCACGATCGCCTCGTCCACGTCGTGGGTGACCAGCAGCACCGAGGGCCGGTGGCGCTCCCACAGCTCCCGCAGCAGCCCGTGCATCCGGATCCGGGTGAGCGCGTCGAGCGCCCCGAACGGTTCGTCGGCCAGCAGCAGTTCCGGCTGCTGCACCAGGGAGCGGGCCAGGGCGGCCCGCTGGGCCTCCCCGCCGGACAGCTCGCCCGGCCAGGCCCGCTCGCGGCCCTTCAGCCCGACCTCCTCCAGGGCCGCCCGGCCCCGGCGCCCGGCGTCCTTGCCCTCCGCACCGAGGAGCACGTTGTCCAGGACCCGCCGCCAGGGCAGCAGCCGGGAGTCCTGGAAGACGACCGACACCCGCTCGGGCGCGGTGAGCTGCCCTCCCCCGAGCTCTCGGCTTCGCTCGAGCAGGGGGGACCCCCATCCGGTCACCCCGTGGTCGAGCCCGGCGATCGCCCGCAGCAGCGTGCTCTTGCCGGAGCCGCTGTGCCCGAGCAGGGCCGTGAGCTGCCCGGCGGGCAGGTCGAGGTCGATGCCGTCGAGGACCGTACGCCCGTCGAACGACCTGGTCAGGCCGCGCAGTTGCACGGCGGGGCGGGTCAGCTGCTCAGTGTGCGGCGCCATGACAGCACCCTCCGTTCGATGATGCGGACCGCGCTGTCGGAGATCAGGCCGAAGACCCCGTAGACGACCAGGCCGACGAGGATGACGTCCGTCTGGCCGTAGTTCTGCGCCTGGAACATCATGTAGCCGAGCCCGCTGGTGGCGTTGATCTGCTCCAGCACCACCAGGCCCAGCCAGGAGCCGGTCACCCCGAGCCGCAGCCCGACGAAGAAGCCGGGCAGCGCGCCGGGGATGACGACCTCGCGGATGAACCGCAGCTTCGACAGGCCCTGCACCTCGGCCAGTTCGACGAACCGGCTGTCGATCCCGGACAGCGCGGCATGCGTGTTCAGGTAGATCGGTATGTAGACGACGATCGCGATGATGGCGATCTTGAAGGTCTCGCCGATGCCCAGCCACAGGATGAACAGCGGGATCAGACCCAGCGTGGGGATGGCCCGGTTCAGGTTCACGGTGCCGTCGATCAGCGCCTCGCCGGTCCGGGTGAGCCCGGACACCAGCGCCAGCAGGATCCCCACGGTCAGGCCGATCACGAACCCGCTCGCCGCGCGCTGCAGCGAGGTCAGGATGTCGTCCGGCAGCGTGCCGTCCGTCCACAGCCGCGTGCCGGTCTCCAGCACCGTCCAGGGCGCGGGGATCGCGCCCGGGTCGAGCAGCCCGGCCGCCGAGGCGGCGATCCACAGGACGAGGACGACGACGGGCCCGACGAGCCGGGTGGCCGGCAGCCGCCGGCCGGGGGCCAGCCGCCGGCGCCTGCGCACCTGGTGCGCCTCCTCGACCGGGGCGAGCGGGGCGGCGGCGGTCGTGTGCGTGGTCGCGGTCACGGCGGTCACCTCCGGTACTCCGCCGGCACGGCCTTGGCCGCGAGCGACTCGAAGCGGTGGTCGAACAGCTCGGAGACGTCGAACTTCTTCACGAAGCCGCCCTCCGCGAGCAGATCCGCGGTCTCCTGCTCCCACCGGATCGCCTCGTCCCAGCGCGGCGGGAACAGCGGCTTGTTGGCCAGCGCGGTCACCGCCTTCGCCTGCGCGAGGGTCAGGTTCTGCGTCCCCACGTAGAACTGCTCGTTCCACTCCTCGGGGTGCTCGTACGTCCACACCTGGGCCTTCGCCCAGTAGGGGATGTACGCGGCGACCGCGGCGGCCTTCGCCCGGTCGTTCAGCACCGACACCGGCGCCCACAGCACGCTGAGCAGGTCCACCACGTCGGTCTTGATGGTGCGGGCGGACTTGTACTGCGTCAGGTACGCGGGCACCTGCGTGTTGGCGAGCGGCGCGATGTCCACCTGCCCGGACTGCAGCGCGGTGAGGAACTGGTTGCTGGTCAGCGGCACCAGCTCCACGTCGTCGTACGCGAGCCCGGCCTGCTTCAGCGCCCGCAGCAGGACGACGCCCTGCGCCTGCCCCTGGGAGAAGGCGAGCCGCTTGCCCCGGAAGCCGGCGACCGTGCGGATGTCGCTGCCGGGCTTGGTCGCGAAGAGGTAGTTGGGCTTGCGGGTGATGTTGACCGCGACGATCTTCGCGTCGAAGCCCTGGTAGTGCGCCTGGATCGGCGGGATGCCGGCGTTGTTGGCCACATCCAGGGACTTGGCGCGGAAGGCGTTGATGACATCCGGTCCCGCGCCGATGTTCAGCCAGTTGGACACCGTGAACGGCAGGTCGTCGAACCCGGCCAGCCGGAACTGGAGTTGCTGCGCGTTCTGGTACGAGGCGATCTTCAGGCTCGTTCCCGCGGGGACCTTCGTGGCCAGGGGAGCGTCGGCCGCCGTCTCGTCGGCCGCGGCGCTGCTGTCCGCGCAGCCGCTCAGTCCGGCCGCCGCGGCGGTCACGCCGAGCAGTGAGGTCAGGAACAGACGCCGGTCGAGTCCGGAGACAGGGGGAGAGGACATGGGTGGCTCCCTGGAGATGGAAGAGGGCACAGCGCACGGAATTCCGGGCAGGAAAAAATGACGCGAGGGAATTCACGCGAATGTCACAAAGAAAGGAGAAAGCGCTCCGTGAAGGGGCGCCGGGGGCGCGTCAACGGGTCAGCAACAGAGGGTGCGACAGCTCGTGAGCGGGCTCATGAACAGGATGTTCCTGGTCAGCGGCCCGCCCTGTCAACATTCCGAGTTTCTGAATTAAATAACCTCAGGTGATGCGGCCAGCGGATCCCGGTAGAGCACGTCGAGCGCCACCGCGCCACCGGCCACGGCCAGGACGGAATCCGGGAAACTGATCGGCGAGACGGTTCCGGCGCGGCCGGATCCGACCTCCTCGCGCACGGCCGCGAGGCAGTCCTCCCGGTGCATGACCCCGATCTCCGTCACGACCACCCGCTCCGGATTGAGCACGTCCAGCAGCAGCCCCACCGCGCGCCCCACCCGCCGTGACCGCTCCAGCAGCAGCCCGGCCGCCACCGCGTCACCGGCCGCCGCCGCACCGACCACGTGCATCGGGTTCGCCCCGTCGGCGACCCCCGCCGCACGGGCCCGCCGGCACAGGGTCCGCTCGCTCAACTCCGCCTGCAGGCAGCCCGTCCGGCCGCAGTCGCAGCGCTCCGTGCCGCCCGGCACCGGCAGATGGGCGATGGCCCCGGCCTGGGAGCGCGGCCCGTGGTGCACCTCGTCATGGGTGGCGAACGCCGCGTCGACCACGTTGCCCGCGAACAGGTGCAGCAGACTCCGGCTGCCCCGGGCCCGCCCGAACAGCCGCTCCGCGTTGACCAGCGCCCGCGCGTGCCCGTCCACATGCACCGGCAGCCCGGTGCGCGCGCCCAGCAGTTCGCGCACCGGCACCTCGCGCCAGCCCAGCAGCGGATGCTCCACGACGGTGCCCGAGTCCCGGTCCACCCAGCCGCCCGCCGCGAAACCCACGCCCAGGGCCGTGCTGTGCACGGCCCGGCCGAGCAGCGCCGCCAGCCCTTCGGCGGCCCCGGCCAGCACCCGCGCGGGTTCGGTGCCCTCGTGCTTCAGCTCGCGCCGCGCCACCACGCGCCCGCGCAGGTCCAGCAGCGCGACCGTGGTGTGCGGCACCGCCACGTGCACCCCGCCCACGACGAACCGGGAGTCGTCCAGGTCGACCGGCAGGTGCGGCCGCCCCACCCCCTTGGAACGCCGCAGCACGGCGGACTCGCGGATCAGGCCCAACTCGGCGAAGCGGGCGCAGTAGTCGGTCACCGACGCCGGCGACAGACCGGTGAGCCGGGCGATGGTGCTGCGGGCGACCGGCCCGTGCTCCAGCACGGACCGCAGGACGACGCTCGCACTGGTGCGACGCCGGTCGCTGTCGGCGACACGGGGATGGGGGACGTCAGAAGGGGAGCCGCGGTACGAGGCATGGGAGTCTTCCTGGGGCCGGTCCGACACTGCGCCGTCTCGTTCGGCGAGCCGGATCCGCTCCGCCCCGCCTCACACCGGGCGGCGACAGGTGGCCGTGCCCTGGCGGCGCAGGTCGACATACCGACGCTGCGAGAAGAACCGGGCCTGGGCAACCATGTCCGCGACGCTAGCAAAACGGCCCGCGGCTGCCCAGACGGCGACCGACGGGCGAGACGGCGGGCCGGGCACCTTTGGGGGAAACCTACAGACGGCTTCCGTGCCCCTCCCGTGCCCCACGGCACCCGAGCACCGTGACCGGCGTCACGCCGTACTCGGTGTAACCCCCACTCTTTGTACGGAGCCGACCAACCGCCGGTTCGTGCCTTTGTCGAGCGCTGACGGTGATCGGGCCGTGGGCGCTGGGATAGCGTCACGGTGTCCCACCAGCCCTCACCCTCGCGGAGTCCCCATGAGCACCGCTGCCGCCACACCCGCCCGCACCGGACAGGTCCTCGCCGACCTGCTCCCCGCCTCCCGTGTCCGGGACGCGGCCCTCGTGCTCGGCGGCGCCGCGCTCACCGGACTCGCCGCCCAGCTCTCCGTGCCCGTGCCGGGCTCCCCGGTGCCGGTGACCGGCCAGACCTTCGCCGCGCTGCTCGTCGGCACGTCCCTCGGCGCCGGCCGCGGCTTCCTCGCCCTCGCGCTGTACGCGCTGGCCGGCCTGGCCGGCGTGCCGTGGTTCGCGGGCGCCTCCTCCGGCGTCGCCCCCTCCTTCGGCTACATCCTCGGCATGATCCTCGCCGCGACCGTCGTGGGCGCCCTGGCCCGCCGTGGCGCCGACCGCTCGGTGTGGCGCATGGCCGGCACGATGCTCGTGGGCGAGGCGATCATCTACGCCATCGGCGTGCCCTACCTGGCCCTGGCCACCGGCATGTCCGCCACCGCCGCGATCGCCGCCGGCCTCACGCCGTTCCTCATCGGCGACGCGCTGAAGGCCGCCCTGGCGATGGGCGCGCTGCCGACGGCGTGGAAGTTCGCGAACAAGCGCTGAACGCGGCGAACGAGCGCTGAACGCCGCAGGCAAGCGCTGAACGCCGCGAACAAGCGCTGAACGCGCGGGAGTCGAGGGAGGCCCGCCGGGACGAACCGTCCCGGCGGGCCTCTTTCCGTGTGCGCGCGTGGCCGGATCAGCCCTCCCGCACCGCCGGCCGCCGCCGCTGCGACCACCACAGACCGGCCACGCCCGCGGTCAGCAGCGAGGCACCGGCCGCACCCAGCGGCAGCAGATCACGCGCCGGTCCCGTCCTGGGCAGCTCCTTGCCGCCCGGGCCCGCCGGTTCGTTGTCCGTTCCGAGCAGCAGGGGAGTGGCCGGGGCGTTCGGCGACGGGTTGGTGGTGCCGAACGGCACCGGCCCCTGCTGCCAGAACGTCTTCGACCCGTCGCTCGTCTGAACGGGCAGGCAGATCTTCCCGGTCTTGCCCAGGTCGTACGTCGCGTCGACCGCGTACGACTTCGACTCACCCGCCGCGAGATTGTCGAGCGGGCAGGCGAAACCGCTGTTCGAACCCTCCGGAAGGTCCTTTTCGGCAATCGCGGAACACCCGTCGACGTTCTTGACCACGAGCCCGTCGAAACCCACGACCAACAGCCGCATCTTTCCGCTGTCCTTGGTCCCCTCGTTCTTCACCGTGGCGGTTATCGCCGTCTTTTCGGAGTCGTTGTCGACCGAGATCTTCCCGGGCAGCAGCGTGGTGAGCTTCACCCCGGCCGGTGCTTCGTCGACGACCTTTCCCCCCTTGCTGCTTGCGGGCCCTTCGTCCTCCGCCCCGGCGGTGCCGGAAAGGATCAGCACCGCTGAGAATGATGCCGCGACCAGCGGTCCCACGACCACGGCCGTACGACGAGAACTCATGTTCGTCCCCCTTGCGTCCCCCTGGGCTGCGCCTGAATTCGCAGCACTGAAAGAGGTACCACAAGATTTCTCCGCACTATCCTGGTGCGGCACGAAGTGTGACCGTTGTGTTTCACTGGAGTCGGTCGCGGCGTCGTGGAGGGGGTGCAGCGGATTGCCGGGGAATGCGAACAGCGGCGGTGTTCCAGGGATATTGGTGACGGGACGCTATCGGTTGGTCGAGAGTATCGGCCAGGGGGGAATGGGGCGGGTGTGGCGAGCCGCCGACGAAATACTCGACCGGCAGGTCGCCGTCAAAGAGATGAGGATCGACGGACTCGACGCGGAGGACAGCAGGACGCGCCGCGAACGGACCCTGCGCGAGGCGAGGGCCACGGCCCGTATCGACCACCCCAACGTCGTACGGATCTACGACGTCGTCGACGAGGGCGAACGGCTGTGGATCGTCATGGAGTTGGTGGCCGGCCGCTCCCTGGAACGCGTCCTCGCGGAGGAGGGCGCCCTCGGGCCCTGCGAGACCGCCCGGATCGGACTCGGCCTGGTCGCGGCGCTCCGGCAGGTGCACGAACGGGGCGTGCTGCACCGGGACATCAAGCCCGGGAACGTCCTGGTGGAGAACGCGGGCACGGTGGCCGGATCCGGACGGGCCGAGGGCAACGTCTCGGCCACCCGCGCCCGTTCGCGAGCCCGGCGCGTGGTCCTCACGGACTTCGGCATCGCCGCGATCCAGGACGCCAAGGCGCTCACCATGGTCGGCATGCTGGTCGGTTCACCCGACTACATGGCCCCCGAGCGCATCTCCGGCCGCCCCCAGGGCCCGCCGTCCGACATCTGGTCCCTCGGCGCGACCCTCTGCGCGGCCCTGGGCGGCCGCTCCCCGTTCTCCCGCGACACCACACTGGCGACCCTGCACGCGGTCCTCTACGAGGAGCCGGACCTGCCCGCCACGGCGGGCCCGCTGCGCGAGATCCTCGCGTCCCTCCTGGAGAAGGACCCGTCGACCCGCCCGACTCTGGAGGACCTCGAAACGGCCCTGGAACCGGTGGCGTTCCCCCTCCCGACACCGACGGTGGCGGTGGGAGCGCCGGGCGGAGGGACGGCCGAAGCGGCACCGGAGGCCCGGGAGCCGGACTCACCGGGGCCGGACATCGGGGCAGGACGGTACCCGCGAACGGCACCGGGCCCGGTCCTGGGACCCGCGTCGAGGCCTCAGGTTGCCGAGGAGGGGGAGGAGGAGCGGGAAGAGAGGCGGAGGCCGCAGGGCAACCAGGTGCAGGAGCCGGTCCCGGAGACTGACCCGGACCGGCCGGAGCGGCAGCCAGAGCAGCCGCAGCGTGCAGAGCAGCCGGTGCAATCAGAGAATGCAGAGCAGCGGGAGGGCGTGCCCGGCCCAGCAACCGGGCCGGACCACCAGCCCCCGCCGAGTCCGGCTCCGATCCCTGCCCCAACTCCGCAGGACTCGCGGCCCCCCACCCCACCGGACCCTCGCAGCCCCGCACCGCCCCCGCAACCGCCGCCCCACCCAAGCCCGGACCACCCCGCTCCCGTTCACGTCACCGCGAACCTCAACCCGCAAGCGCAAGCACAGGCCACCGCCACCGCCCAACCGCCCCCAGCCCGTTCCCCCTCCCCGCCCCTTCCGCACAGCAACAGCAGCAGCGACACCCCCGGCACCCAGCCCGTCGCCCCGAGCCCCGTCTCCCTCATCCGCGCACAGGCGGAGACCGAACGCCGCCCGCACCCCGCGCCGCACCCCGCGCCGCACCCGGACCCCGACCCCATGCCGCCGGGCGAGCTCCCCGGCCCCGCCACACCCCACCCCCGCCTCACCCGGCGCCCCGGTGCGCGCCGCCGCCGGACGGTGTTCGCGGCCACGGCGGCCACCGTCGCCACCGCCGGAACCGTCGTGGCCATCCTGCTGGCCACGTCCTCCACCCCGCCGGACGACAAACCCACCCGCGCGGGCGCCACCGCATCCGCGTCCCCGACCACACCGGGCACACCCACCACAACGGCCACACCCACCCCCTCACCCACCGTAGAGGGCACCGCCAGGCCGCAGAGCCCGCCACCCGGCACGCGCCGGGAGGCGGGCGGCTTCGCCTGGGCGCCCCCCGACGGCTGGCGCAGGGACGTGAAGACGGGAGCGGAGGTGCACTACACCTCCCCGGACGGCTCCCAGGAACTGGTCGGCAAGTCGTCCCTGGCCCGCGGCGACCTTCTGGAGACCTGGCAGACCTCGGAACGCAACGCCCAACAGGGCCAGGACTACCGCAAGATCCGCCTGGAGGAGACGACGTTCCGCGGCCACCCCGCGGTCGTCTGGGAGTACACCTTCACGCTGAAGGGCGTCCACTGGCACGCCCGTCTGCTCGGCTTCAACGTGAAGGGGAAGTCGTACCAGGTCAACACCTGGTACGACACGGCCACCGAAACCGAGGCCCTGCGCGTCTACGAGAAGGTCAAGGACAGCTTCACGGTGCTCTGAGGGGGGCCCGGGCAGCGAAAAGGGCCTGCGGTGCGTGCGCCGGAGCAACACGCGCCGCAGGCCCTGCCGTTCACGGGGACGGCGAGCGCCTCAGGGCTCAGCCGGCGGAGACCTTGTCCCGGGCCTCGGCCTCGGCGGCGGCCCGCCGACCGCCCCGCAGCTTCTCCTTCACGAAGGCGATGGCGAGCACCACGGCCGCGACGAGCAGCGACAGCGAGATGGTGGTCCGGCCGTCGTGCTCGGTGTCGGTCAGCATGTAACCGAGGATGAACACGATCAGCGCGGCCGTCGCCCAGGTCAGGTACGGGTACAGCCACATCTTCACGACGAGCTTCTCCGGCGCCTCGGCCTTGATGATCTTCCGCATGCGCAGCTGCGAGAAGCAGATCACCAGCCACACGAAGAGGGCCACCGCACCACTGGAGTTCACCAGGAACAGGAAGACGGAGTCCGGGAACTTGTAGTTGAAGAACACGGCGACGAAACCGAACGCGACCGACGCGAGGATCGCCGTGCGCGGCACGCCGTTGGAGGTCGTCCGGGCGAAGGACTTCGGCGCGTCCCCGCGCTGGCCGAGCGAGAAGGCCATGCGGGAGGCGGTGTAGAGGCCGGAGTTGAGGCAGGACAGCACCGAGGTCAGCACGATGAAGTTCATGATCTGACCGGCGTGCGGGATGCCCAGCGAGTCGAGGGCCGCGACGTAGGAGCCGTCCTCGGTGATGGACTTGCTGTCCCACGGCAGCAGGGCGACGACGACGAAGATCGAGCCGAGGTAGAAGACGGCCACACGCCAGATGATGCTGTTGGTCGCCTTGGTGACGGCCTGCTGCGGGTTCTCCGACTCGCCCGCCGCGAGGGTCGCGATCTCACTGCCCATGAAGGAGAAGACGACGAGCAGCACACCGGTGAGGATGGCCCCGGGCCCGTTGGGCAGGAAGCCGCCGTGCTCGGTGAGGTTGCTCAGTCCGGCCTGCTCGCTGTCCACGCCCGGCAGCACGCCGAACACGGCCAGTCCGCCGATGACGATGAACGCGGCGATGGCGACGACCTTGATGCCCGCGAACCAGAACTCGAACTCGCCGTAGGAGCCGACGGAGACGAGGTTGGTGGCGGTCAGCACGACCATCACGATCAGGGCCCAGGCCCACTGCGGCACGGCCGGTATCCAGCCCTCCAGGATCACGGCACCGGCGGTCGCCTCGACCGCGAGCACCACGACCCAGAAGAACCAGTACAGCCAGCCGATGGAGAACCCGGCCCAGGGGCCGAGCGCCCGGTCGGCGTGGGCGGAGAACGACCCCGAGGTCGGATTGGCGGCGGACATCTCGCCCAGCATCCGCATCACCAGCACCACGAGCGTGCCGACGAGGGCGTAGGAGAGCAGGATGCCGGGTCCCGCGGTGGCGATGCCGGAGCTCGACCCCACGAAGAGGCCGGCGCCGATCACACCGCCGATGGCGATCATCGAAAGGTGCCGGTTCTTGAGTCCGGCCTGCAGCCCGGAGCCGTGCGCCCCGGGTTCTCCGGGGCCTTGGGGTTCGTTTCCGGTTGTGTTCATCGTCGGCTGCGAGGTCATGGAACGGATTTCCTTTGCGCCGGGGAGCGGTACTTCCGTACGAACCGCACACGCCGTACGAACGGGGTGTGTCGCGGCATGACGGTGTACGGGGACCCGTACGAGCGGTGTACGAGCCGGTCCAGTGAATCGGAGGTGAACGTTGAGGAGAACCTTTGAATCCAGATTGTTACTTGAGGTTTTCCTGATCTTCCGTAATGCGGCTCACATTTTCCTGGCCTTTTCCGGAGCGCCACCCCGCGCGCCTGCCCCGAAACACCCGTGTCACACTCGTCCCATGCGCGTGTACCTCGGCTCGGACCATGCCGGCTACGAACTGAAGAACCACCTCGTCGAGTGGCTGAAGGAGGCGGGCCACGACCCCGTCGACTGCGGCCCGCACATCTACGACGCCCAGGACGACTACCCGCCGTTCTGCCTGCGCGCCGCGGAGCGCACGGCCGCGGACCCCGACTCCCTCGGCATCGTCATCGGCGGCTCCGGCAACGGCGAGCAGATCGCCGCGAACAAGGTCAAGGGCGTCCGCGCGGCCCTCGCCTGGAGCGAGGAGACGGCGTCCCTCGGCCGCCAGCACAACAACGCCAACGTCGTCGCCGTCGGCGCTCGCATGCACTCCCAGGACGAGGCGACCAAGTTCGTCGAGGTGTTCCTGAACACCCCGTTCTCCGGTGACGAACGTCACATCCGCCGCATCGACATGCTGTCGTCCTACGAAACGACCGCAGACCTCCCCCCGATCCCCCCGCACCACCCCCAGCAGTAACAACGGCCGGGCAGACCCCGGCCCGGGTCCGGGGCGGAGCCCCGAGAGGGGTGCAGGGGACGAAGTCCCCGCCGGGGCCCGGGGCGGAGCCCCGGAACGAGCCGGACCCACCCCCCAACCGTGTCGGGCGGGTGGGTGGGCGAACCCGGGGCCCGGGGCGGAGCCCCGAATCGAGCCGGGCCCATCCCCAACCGTGTCGGGTGGGCGGGTGGGCAAAACCGGGGTCCGGGGCGGAGCCCCGGGTCGAGCCGGGCCCCTGACCCGACCGTGTCGGGCGGGCGGGTGGGCAAAACCGTCACACACCACAGAAAGCCACACCGTGCCCGAAGGCCACACCATCCACCGCCTCGCCCAGGACTACGCCACAGCCTTCCGCGGCACCACCCCCCACGTCACCAGCCCCCAGGGCAGATTCACCCCCGCCGCCACCCTCCTCACCGGCACGGAACTGACCGCCACGGACGCCCACGGCAAACACCTCTTCCTCGGCTTCGGCGAAACCCACTGGGTCCACATCCACCTCGGCCTCTTCGGCAAGGTCACCGCGGGCCCGGCCCCCGCACCCCCGCCCACCGACACCGTCCGCCTGCGCCTCGCCGGCGACACGGCCTACGTCGACCTCCGCGGCCCCACCACCTGCGCCCTGATCACACCCCCGGAGAAGCGGGCGATACACGACCGCCTCGGCCCCGACCCCCTCCGTGACGACGCCGACCCGGACATCGCCTACCGCCGCATAGCCCGCAGCCGTACGACGATCGCCGCCCTCCTCATGGACCAGAAGGTCGTCGCGGGCGTCGGAAACGTCTACCGCGCGGAGGTACTGTTCCGGCACAACATCGACCCGTACCGGCCCGGCAAGGACATCACCCCCGCCGAGTGGCACGCGATCTGGACCGACCTCGTCGCCCTCATGCGCGAGGGCGTCCGCAACAACCGCATCGACACGGTCCGCCCGGAGCACACCCCGGAGGCGATGGGCCGTCCGCCCCGCGTGGACGACCACGGCGGCGAGGTGTACGTCTACCGCAGGGCCGACTTGCCCTGCCACATCTGTGGCGGCGAGATCCGCACCGCCGACCTCGCCGCCCGCAATCTCTTCTGGTGCCCCACCTGCCAGCGCCCCTGACCTGCCACGAAGCCGAGCCGGCCCGGAGCCGGGAGGGCCCGGGAGACGGCCGCCGCACTCACGGCCGCCGCCACCCGGAACCCACCGCCTCTCAGAACCCGTGCGGCAACCACGGCGCCAGGCCGGCACCCCCGCCGACCCCGCCGACCCCGCCGCCACCGCCGAACCCCAGTGACGCCTCGGCCAGCGCCCCCCGCCGTACCTCCCGCACCCGCCCCGCCGCCCCCAGCGAGGCCAGCGACACGCCCCCGAGATACGCCGCCCCCAACTCCCGCACGGACAGCACGACATCCGCCGCGTCGGCCGTGCGCTCGCAGGACGCCCCCTTCTGGTCCCCGCTGAGCCGCCAACGCCCGGCGTTCCAGGGGCAGAACGCGTCCTCCACCTCGAACACCACGTCCACCGGCGTCTGATACGTCCGCGCCTCCAGCGCGGCCCCCACCTCGACCGGACGGACGTACAGCGAGTCCCGCAGCCGCGGCAGGCACCGCCGTATGTCGGACACCAGGTACTGCCACGCGTCGTCGACCGGCCGTCCCCGCGCCACCACCTTCGACGTCAGGTCGACGTCGAACAGGAAGCGCCACAGCGCCGCGTCCGCCGCGGGGTCCAGCGCGGCCAGGCTCTCCACGATCACCGTGCCGTTCGGCCCGGCGGTCTCCCACTCCGGCTTGATCCGGTACCGGGCGTACCCGACCGTCTCGCCGTCCCGCTCGGCGACGACGCACAGCAGCGGAGAGGCCCCGCCCCGCTCGCTCTCCGGATCGAGCACCCCGAGCCGCTCCCAGCCGGGCCGCCGCGCGAGCATCCCGGGCCGCGTCGGCACGAGCCGGGCGTACACCGCCTCGCACGCGTCGAGCACGTCGGCCGGGGCGGCGTACCGCAGCCGTACGTCGTCCGTGCCGGGCGGCACCGACAACCGCACCCGGCTGGTGTCGATCTCGGTGTTCAAGTGGAAGGTCGCGTTGCCGTACCCGAACCGGCCGTAGATCGCCGGCTCGCTGGCCGTGAGCACCGCCAGCGGCTCGCCCCAGGCGCGTACGTCGTCCAGTTGCCGGCGCATCATCGACGTCAGCACCCCGCGGCGGCGGTGCGTGGCGGCCACGCTCACCATCGTCACGCCCGCGGCCGGCACCGACGCCCCTCCGGGCACGGTCAGCCGGAAACTGAACGCCCCGGCCGTCCCCACGCACTCGTCCCCGACCCACGCGCCGAGTGAACGGTCGTACTCGGTCAGCGCGTTCCACAACTCCCGCTCCTCCGCGGACTCCGGCACTCCGCCGAAGCCCCGAAGCAGGGTGTCGTACCACTTGTCCCATTCGTCCTGCCGGAGCACCCGTAGCTCGGCCGAAGAGCCGGTCGCTGCCGTCGCGTCAGTCGCCATGGGCCATGCCTACCAGGGCAATGCGGGACGAGCGAGGGAATTTCTCCCGGGCGACGACGGGCCGGCGCGCGGTGACGTTCACTGTGAAGTGCGCCCTCGGACGGGGGACAAGTGGGACCTCCCGTGCCAAGGGGCAGGTCCGATGGATAGGGTCCCGAACTAATGGCATCAGGACGAGAGCGGCGCGCGGAAGCCGAGACGTTCACGGCCCGGTTGAAGAAGCAGTGGCACCGGGCCCGCGTCGGCGTGCGCCGCGCCGCCGTGGACTACTTCCGCGGGGACGGCTCGGACTGGATCGCCCTGGCCGGTCTGCTCCTGATGGTCCCGGTGATCGCGGCGGCGACGCTGGCCAACTCGGTGTGGTTCTCCCCGGCCGCGCTGGTCCTGCCGGTCGTCGTGGGCGGCCTGCTGCTGCGCCCGGCGAGCCTGCTCGGCCTGTATGCGGCGGCCGCCACGGCGCTGATCGTGGAGTCGGTGCAGCTCGGCCCCTACACGGAGGGCCCGTCCCGGGTCACTCCCGGCGTGGTGCTGGTGGTCGCGGCCTGCGGCTTCTTCGGACTGCTGCTGGCGCAGTTCCGCAGCCGGGTCGGCGTGCCCTGGCGGCGCGGCGGCACCATGCTGTTCGACCTGCGAGAACGCATCCGGGTACAGAGCAAGCTGCCCGGCCTGCCGGACGGCTGGCACCGCGAGATGGCCCTGCGCCCGGCGGGCGGCCAGTCCTTCTCGGGCGACTTCGTGGTGGCGGCCCGGACCAACGGCGGCCGCACCCTGGAGGTCGTCCTCACCGACGTCTCCGGCAAGGGCATGGACGCGGGCTCCCGCGCGCTGCTGCTGTCCGGCGCCTTCGGCGGTCTGCTCGGCTCCCTGCCGCCGCACGCCTTCCTGCCGGCCGCCAACGGCTATCTGCTCCGCCAGGACTGGGACGAGGGCTTCGCCACCTCCATCCACCTGGTCCTGGACCTGGACTCCGGCGACTACGAGCTCTACTCCGCGGGCCACCCGCCGGGGCTGCAGCTCAGCGCCGGCACCGGCCGCTGGGAGGAGAAGGCGGCGGAGGGCCCGCTCCTCGGGGTCTACGACGGCGCCCAGTTCGACCCGGTGAAGGGCTCGCTGCGCCCCGGCGACGTGCTGATGCTGTTCACGGACGGCCTGGTGGAGACCTCCGACCGCGACATCGTCGAGGGCATCGACCGCCTCACCGGCGAGGCCGACCGCTATGTGGCCGGCGGCTTCCACGGCGCCGCCTGGCACCTCATCGAGGCGGTCGCCAAGGACGTCAACGACGACCGGGCCCTGCTGCTGATCTGCCGTGAGGGCCCCACGGCCGCCGCGACCCGCTGAGGCGCCGTCGCCCCTCGGGGCACACTGGAGCCGTGACGGACTCACCCCGAACCCCGCTGACCACGGCCGAGGTCGAGGCCACCGCCCGTGCCGCGCACCGCGGCCAGACGGACAAGGCCGGACGGCCGTACGAGGAGCATCTGCGGGCCGTCGCCGAGGGCGTCCGGGCCCGCGGCGGCGACGAGGAGCAGATCGCGGCGGCCTGGCTGCACGACGCTGTCGAGGACGACGCCCTGCCGGCCCAGTGGCTGCGCGAGGCGGCGCTGAGCAGCCGGACGAAGGACATCGTGCGTGCGCTCACCAAGCGGCCGGGCGAGCCGCCCGAGGCGTACGCGGCCCGCATCCTGGCCACGCCCGGCGCGCTGCTGGTGAAGGAGGCGGACCTGGCGCACAACGCGGACCCGGCGCGCCTCGCGGTCCTCGACGCGGCGACCCGTAAAAGACTGACCGAGAAGTACGCGCGGATGCGCGCACTTCTCGGTCTGGCCGGCTGAGCGGGGTGAGCCGGGTGAGGGTCAGGCGTCGACCTTCTCGCGCTCACCCTCGCGCTCACCCTCGCGCTCACGCTCGCGCTCGCGCCGCTCGGCGCTCTGGCGCTCGCGGGCGAGCTCGGCCGCGTCCCGCTTGAAGGCCCACTCCATCTTCGGTTCCATCGCGAACCGGAACATGCGCTGCACCGGCTTGGTGCACAGCACCGTGACGACGGCGGCCGCGAGGACGGTCACGGCGATCTGGCCGGCCGGGTGCTGGAGCCAGGAGGCCTCGAACCAGCCCTGGTAGTCGCCGGCCTTCACCAGGAAGCCGTGCAGCAGGTAGCCGTAGAGCGTGCCGGCGCCGAGGGCGGTGAACCACATGTGGCGGCGCGGCACCCAGGCGAAGAAGCACGCGGTCAGCACCAGGGAGCAGCCGAACAGCGCCAGCACCATCACCGGGCCGGTCCACCACGGGGCGCCCAGCTCCTGCGCGGAGTCGCGGTGGTAGAACCACGCGGTGTTCATGCGCGGCACCGCCCACCAGCTGACGGCCAGCGCCGCCGCGAACACGGGCACCGAGGCGATCCGCACCGAGCGGCGGCGCACCATGTGGAAGTGCTCGGGCTTCATCGACAGGCCCAGCACGAAGAACGGCAGGAACTGCAGCACACGCTGGAGGTCGAGGTCGTCCCCGATCGAGGGGCTGACGGTCGCCAGCATGGCGAGACCGAGCGCGAGCGGCAGGGGCCAGCGGGCCAGCTTCCAGACGGGGGTGGTCAGCCGCCAGACGAACAGCGCGACCAGGAACCAGGTGAGGTACCAGGGATCGAGCAGGCTGATGTCCTGGCCCGGGTCCTCGTCGATCCAGCGCTTGAAGAGCGGGTAGGCCGTCTCGAAGACGATGTACGGCACGGCGACGCCGGTGATCAGGCGCTTCAGCCGGTCGGGCCGCATGTCGAAACTGCGGGAGAAGTAGCCGGAGATGATGATGAACGCCGGCATGTGGAACGCGTAGACGACCTGGTACGCGGCCTCGAGTATGCGGCTGTCGCCCTTGAGCGGTTCCCAGGCGTGGCCCATGGCCACCAGCACGATCGCGAGGTACTTGGCGTTGTCGAAGAACGCGTCGCGCTGCTTGCCGTTCTGCTTCTTCTGCGGGCTGTGCGGCGAGCGCGGGCTCGGCACTCCGTCGGCCGGTGGCCGGGCCGGGGGAAGTGGCGCCTTGCGGTCGCCGTTCGGTCGCAGCGAGTTCGTCACAGACCCTCCCACCAGGAGCTCGGGGAGACGATCCGGGACCTCGCTGCGCTTACGGGGGACGAGGCAGCGTGGAACATCTGAGGCACCCTAGCGTTCCCTGCAGCTATTCGTAAAACGCCGGATGTGAATCCTGGCTATTCGCTCCGGGTACCCCGGATTTCGGGTAGTTGACATCGCCACCGGAGTGATGGCCAACACACCGCCCAGTGACGGATGGTGTCCACCGTGCAGGTCCAGCTTGTCGGGATACTTCCGGACTAAGCAGTGCATAAGACCAGCAGGCGACTCTGGTGGAATGTCCGCTTCGGTGCTCTTCGGGGTTGCCTCACAGGGGCGTTGATGAGGCCCTGGCAACAATTCGAATTAATGGCGAACGCGTTGTGTGGAGACGGAAACGATCCGGTCGAATTCCCCGCGCGGGTGGCGCATCGAAATGCCGTACGAGCACCCGTCGTTGAGCCCTCGCCCCCGGGCGGCCCGGACGCGTCCGGACAACACGGAGGTGGTCGATGCGTCAGCCGCCGCATAGCCCGGCCGGGTTGGTGGCACGATGGTTCTGGCGGGGTGCGCGGGGTCGCGTCCCCGGGCCGGGAGAGCGGACCGACCGAGGGTGTGATCAGTTGTGGCCATTTCACTGTCTGTGGTGCTGCTGTTGGCGATCATCCTTGTGGTGTTGCTGAGAGGGGGATCCATCAAGGCAGGTCCCGCGATCGTGGCGATCCTCTTCGGCTTCTTCCTCGCCTCGACCGGCATGGCCCCGTCGATCAACCGTTTCCTCAACTCGATAGCGGAGACGATCAACTCCATCAGCTTCTGACGCACGGGACGGACCCCCGCCACCCGAGCCCCGCGCCGCAAGCCCGCGGCGCGGCCGGATACGCTCGCCCCGACCACTGGACGGTACGTGACGGGGGGAACGTACGGGGATGGCGCTGCGCGACTCCGACCCGCCCGAGGTGGGCGGCTACCGCATCGAGGACCGCCTCGGCTCCGGCGGCATGGGCGTGGTCTACCTCGCCCGCTCGGCCTCCGGCCGGCGCCTGGCCATCAAGGTGGTGCACGGCCAGTACGCCGACGACGACGAGTTCCGCACCCGCTTCCGCCGTGAGGTGGCCGCCGCCCGCCGGGTCAGCGGCGCCTTCACCGCCCCCGTCGTGGACGCGGACGCCGGCGCGCCCCGCCCCTGGATGGCCACCCTCTACATACCGGGCGCGGACCTCGGCACCCATGTCCGCCGGCACGGCCCGCTCCCACTGCCCCGGCTGCGCGAACTCGCTGCCGGACTCGCCGAGGCGCTGCGCGACATCCACCGCGCCGGAGTCGTCCACCGCGACCTGAAGCCGGCCAACGTGATGCTCGCCGACGACGGCCCCCGGGTCATCGACTTCGGCATCTCCCGCGCCGCCGAGTTCGCCGCCTCCGACGCCCTCACCCAGACCGGCCGTGTCATGGGCACGCCGCCCTTCATGTCCCCGGAGCAGTTCGCCTCACCGCAGGACGTCGGCCCGGCCGCCGACATCTTCTCCCTCGGCTCGGTCCTCACCTACGCGGCCACCCGCCGCGGCCCCTTCGACAGCCCGAGCCCCTACGAGACGGCCCTGCGCGTCGTCGAGGGCGAGCCGGACCTCTCCGGCGTCCCGGCCGAGCTGCTCCCCGTCATCCGCCTCTGCCTGGAGAAGCACCGGAAGTCCCGCCCCACGGCGGACGACCTGTTCACCCTCCTGCGCGAGGGCACGTCTCCCGCCACCGCCCCGCCCCACCGCGCCCCGGGCACCCGTCCGCCCGGCCCCGCACCGGCCCCCCGGCCGGACGCGCCCGCCACCGACCGGGACACGGCACCGCTCGGTCCGCGAGCCGAGCCGGACGCCGAACGGCAGGACCCCCGTCACCGGCCCGGCGCGACACCGGCGAAGCGGAACGATCCGCCGGGCGACCCGGCCGGAAAGCAGAAGCCAGAGACCGGGAAGCAGAAGGCGGAGACCGGGAAGCAGAAGGCGGACGCCGGGAAGCCGAAGGTGGAGACCGGGAAGCAGAAGGCGGACGCCGGGAAGCCGAAGACAGAGGCCGGGCGCCCCCGCCGCCGCGTCCCGCGCCGCCTGCTGCTTGTCCCGGCGGCAATCATCGCCGTCCTGACCGCGGTCATCGCCAGCGCGCTGACCATGACGCGCGACGGGAACCCCGCCTCCACCGCCCCCTCGGACAGCGACCTGCCCGAGGGCTGGAAGCCCTGGGCCAACACCGCACCGGCCCCGGCGGGCAGCGAGAACGTCCTGGGCGGCCCCGACAGCGCCCTCACGGGCTGCGCAGCGCTCGACACATCCCTGGTGTGCGCCGGGGCCGACCTCATGGCGACCCGCTTCGCCCTCGCCGACGGCCGCACCACCTGGTCCCGGCCCGTCGACCCCACGCCGGAGGGCGGCTCCGGCGACGAGGGCGCGCTCATCGGGACCGGCGACGGCCGCGTCTACGCCTACGAGGCCGACGACGGCGAGGCCCAAAACGGCCCCCGGAGCACCTACACCGTGCACGCCCTGGCCCCCGACACCGGCAAGGTGCTCTGGCGGACCCCGACCGGCACCGGCGAGAGCGCGTCCGTCCCCGACAGCACGCAGGGCGCCGCGGTGGCGGTCCCCGAGGGCGTCGTCACCTTCTACGGGGACCAGGGCGACCAGTACGCCCTGCTCGACGCCGACACCGGCGAGGTCCGCTGGAAGCAGCCCAAGCCGGACCTCATGGACTGCCTGCTGCACTCGGTGGCCGGCCAGGCCTACCTCGTCTGCGCGACCCCCACGGACGAGGGGATGACCGGCCGCACCACGGTCACCCGCATCGACCCCGCCACCGGAAAGTCCCGCTGGACCGTCGAGGTCGAGGGCACCGCGTATCTGCTCGGCCGGCACGACGGACGCCTGGTCCTCGCGGACACCGTCGACACCGACCGCCCGCTGACCCTGATCGACGTCTCCTCGCACGTGCTCACCGTGCGCCGGCTCGCCCAGCCCCGGCCCGCGGACGCCGGTGCGCACCTGGTGCGCGGCACGCTCTACTTCACGCGGGCGAGCGGCGGCGTCCGCGCGGTGTCGCCGGACACCGGCCGGACCCTGTGGGAGGCGAACTCCTCCGTGGAGCAGCCGGGCCCCCCGGCCGCCTCCGCCACCCACGTGTACCTGGCGTCCCCCAGCGGCCGTCTCGCCGCCCTGAACGCGCGCACCGGCAAGCCGGAGGGCACCCGCCCCGGCCGCGACGACGGCGGCCGCGTCGACAGCATGTTCGTCACCGGAGGCGCCCGCCCCGTCCTGGTCGGCGACGCCCTCTACGTCCCCTACGGCATCCGCTCCGTCTACACGGTCGACACCCACGCCCTCGTGACCCGCTGAGAAGACACCTCGGGCCTGTCGGAAAACACCTCGGCCCGGTTCCGAGGAACCGGGCCGAGGATCATGGAGCGGGCGACGGGAATCGAACCCGCGTAGCTAGTTTGGAAGATCGCGTATACGGATCGGGGCTGAGCTGGCGAGACGGTGACCAGGGCGTTCCTGAGATACTCGCCGACGTTCTCCGCTGTTCCCCGCTCAGCACTGCGGAATCGGGCACACAGAGGGCACGCGTGACTTCTCTCAGGCCCGTCCAGGGGTCGTTGGCGCCTGCGCCCCTTGCGAGGTCCCTTCGGCGTTCATGCGGCATTCCAAGTCCTCTTCTAGTAGAGTCTCCGGTGGCCGGAGGCACCTGACAGCATCCGGAGGACGGCCGGGAGTGAGGAACGTGCCCGGGACAGCCCGCCTGCAGCACGCGGGACGGTTTTCTGTCCCCCGAAGGGCCTCCCGTGGCGAAGAAGAAGTCCCGCAACATCGAGTCTCAGATCACGCAGGACAGCGTCGCATCACGCTCCGGTATCCGTATCCCTCACCTGGCGGTCGGGACCCGGGTTGCGCTATCACAAGGGATCGTCACCTACATCAGCCCCACCTTCGCACTGGTGATAGCAGGTTCTGAACTGGTGCTGGCAGTATTGGTCCTGTTCGCGGCGATGTTCGGGTCGGAGACGATCAGTGAGCGAGCCTTCCGCCTGATGCGCATGGTGCTGAACCGGCCTGAGCCGCCCACTCACTAGGCGATCACCTATTTCTTGCGGACCGCTACGCATCCGCGTTCCTCAACCACCACTCACCCAGCTCCCATCCCGTCTGCCGTCGACCCACACACCGTGGAGCGGGCGTGGTCCCTGGCGTCCAGGTGGAGCGCGCCACTGTACGAACGACCTGGACGCCAGGGGCCGCGTCTGCTCGGCTCTGCCTGGGTCGACGGCAGACGGGATGGGAGCTCCCCGCGCACGCCACTACTCCGGCCGGCACTCGCGGACGGCGCCCCCGCCATCTCGGAGCCTGAGCGCCCCCGCCGGAGGCATGCTTTGAGCGTTGCCCGCGCTCCGCGGTTCTCGACTCCTGACCCGGCCTGTTCACATGTGGGCGCGCGTCGGCGCAGCCCGGGCGGAGCGGGCCGGAGGCAGGAGCGGCGCCCGGAGCGGAGCCGGGAAGCGCGCCCGGCGGAGCGGAGCGCAGCCGGGGCTTGATGAGGTAGAGAAACCTGTAACAGCCGCGCAGCGTCACGCGTCGAAGTCGTACTCCAGGATGTACGAGGCGGCGTCAAGCGTCATCTCGTTGATCTCGACGGGGCGGCCTTCGTCCGCGAATGCGGTGCGGCAGATGAGGATCACGGGCGTGCCTGCGGAGATGCTCAACTGATCCGCCTCTGCCTTCGTGGGCATGCGCGAGCGGATCTCTTCGCGGAAATGCACTGGCTTGCAGCCGAGTTCGGCAAGACGTGCATAGGTCCCGCCTGGCCCGGTGTCCTCCTGCGTGATAGCTGACCCAGCCACCACCGACGTGGGGAGATAACTCGTCGCGAGCAGAACGGGCTTCCCATCCAGGACGAACCGCCGCCGCCGCACGCACACAGTCTCCCCTTCGGCCAGGTCCAGGACCTGACCGACGCCTTCCGGGGCGGCTTCCTCGGACACCGTCACCCGATCGACCACAAGCGTGCGGTCCTCGATGTCGGCGGACCAGATGGATCGACCGCTGCCCCATTGCTCCTGGGCAAGCCGCTGGATGCCTCGGCGCCGCAGAGGGCGGAAGGATCGCACGAACACGCCGGCACCCTTGCGGGCCTCGGCGACGCCTTCGTCCTTGAGCACACTCAAGGCCTGCCGGGCAGTCATGCGTGCCACGCCATGCGCGGCCATCAGCTCGTTCTCCCCCGGAAGCCGATCACCGGGACCGTACTCGCCCGACTGGATCGCCTCGCGCAGAGAATCCGCGATCCGCTGGTACTTCGGCCGACGGTCGTCGTCGGTGTTGGTCATTCCGGAGCCTCCTTCCTGTCTTCTCTAGACAGCCTAGGCCATGTACAGGACGCCTGCCCTGTTGCGTGTAGCCCCAATGGGACCCCCGGAACCTCTCTAGACATCCCCCTTGACGTCTCTAGAGATGTTCGCTTCCATGGAGATGTCTAGAGAGGTCGCACACGGTGGCCTCCCGAGCGCAAGGGATGACTCATGCCGTCGTTCAAGATCGACACTTCGACCGCTGTGGTGTTCGTGGCGACCGCGCCGACGCCGAAGCTGGCCAACGCGAAGACCGGTGAGCGGGCCATGGACCGGGAGACCGGTGCGGCCCTGTCGACGGTGGGCCTTCTCGTCTCGGACGAGGGGGAGGGGAACCTGTACCAGGTGACCATCCCGGAGACGGGCTACCCGGAGGGCCTCCAGCCGGGCATGCCGGTCAAGGTCATCGGTCTGAAGGCCCGTGACTGGGAGAACGAGTTCAACGGCCAGAAGCGGCACGGGATCTCGTTCCGCGCGGTCGCGATCACCTCGGCGGTCTAACCATGACCGACCTCACCACCTGGTTCGAGCTGGGCGGTCTCGCGACCGGTGCCGGCGGAGTCGGCTACGCCAAGCACCGTGCCCCGCGCGTGTACTGGTCGCTGGTCGGCCTGCCGGTCACCTGGGGCCGGTTCACCTGGTCCTACGGCTCGACCATGGACGCGTGCGGGCTGACGGTGCAGCCGTCCGGCTTCCGGGCGTTCATGACGCGCAACGTCACCCGCCGTGAGGTACGACCGGTGCCGCCGAAGGTCCGCCGGGTCCGCCCGACCTCGACCGGCCTGCGGGTCACGCTCCGTCTTCCCGCCGGCCTGGAGCCCACCGATATCGCGGCGTCGTCCGAGCGCCTCCGCCACGCCTGGGGAGTGCACTCGGTGACCGTGGCGGAGACCAAGCCCGGCTTTGTCGAGCTGCGGATGACCGGTTACGACGTCCTCAACCGCGTGAAGATGCCCCGCAAGGCACAGCCCCGGGACCTGATCGTCCCTGTCGCGCTGCGGGAGGACGGCACGGTCTTCGAGCGTGACTATCGCAAGATCCCGCACGCCCTGACCCTGGGCGCCAACCAGTCCGGCAAGTCCATGTATCAGCGCAACCTGATCAAGGGACTGGCCAAGCTACCGGTGGCCTTGGTGGGGATCGACTGCAAGCGCGGTGTCGAGCAGTCCCGCTACGCACCCCGACTGTCGGCGCTGGCCACCGACCGCGAGAGCGCCGGCCGCCTGGCTGACGCGCTGGTGACGGAGATGGAAGACCGCTTCGACCTGCTCGCCCTGTACGGCGTCTCGGATCTGTGGGAGCTGCCGGATGAGGTGCGGCCCGTGCCCCTGGTCGTGCTGATCGACGAAGTCGCGGAACTCTTCCTGGTGACTTCCAAGAAGGAAGAAGCCGATCGCGATCACACGGTCATGCAACTGGTCCGCCTTGGGCAGATGGCCCGTGCGGTCGGCATCTACCTGGAGGCGTGCGGACAGCGCTTCGGCTCCGACCTGGGCAAGGGCGCAACCGCCCTGCGTGCCCAGCTCACCGGCCGTGTCGTGCACCGTGTCAACGACAAGCAGACGGCAGAGATGGGGTTGGGCGACATCGCCCCGGACGCCGTGGTCTCCGTGCTGGGAGTCCGCGCCGACCGTCCCGGTGTTGCGGTGGCCGGCGACGCCTCTGGCTACTGGTCCCGCATCCGCACCCCCGAGATCACCCCGGCTCAGGCGGCGGCCGTCTGCCGCGAATTCGCTCACCTGACCCCGGAGTTGCCGTTCCTGGCTCCGTTCCGTCCGGTCGGTCAGATCGTGCCGCCGATGCCCACGACGCCGCCGCTCGTGGCTCCGTACTCGTCGGCGAGTAACACCCCAGCTCCACGGTCGGCGTGACCGCCTCGCGCCAGGCCCCTACCCGAGCCATGCCGAAAACCCGACAGGAGATCGCCCATGGCACGCAAGACCACCAAGCCCCAGACCAAGCAGTGCCCGCCCTGCAAGGGCACCGGCGAGGTCTCTCGCACGGTCCGAGTGGGTCGGAAGCGCCGGACGGTCGGTCAGCAGACCGGCTTGTGCCTGAACTGCCTGGGCGCCGGCGAAATCCCCGCCGACGACGACTGAACCGCCGGGGCCGGGCGGCCGGACATCTGATCCCCGCCCCGCCCCCGGCCCGATCCCCCGGAGGGAGGTGAAGACCATGCCCCGCTCGTTCCGGCTCGACGCCGTACTCGTACAGGCCGTGATCGCCGGCGCGTTGTCCTTCGCCCACTTGCACGACCTTGCCGAAGCCGCCGGCCAGACCGGCTGGAAAGCCTGGGCCTACCCCGTCTCGGTCGACCTGCTCTTGGTCGCCGTGTGGCGCCGACTGCGCACCGAACGGTCCCGGCTGGCCTGGTTCTGGTTCCTGGTCGCCCTGGTCGCCTCGCTCGGCGCCAACATCGCCACCGCCGGACTCCTCGACCTCGAACACGTCCCGGCCTGGCTGCGCATCCTCGTCGCCGGCTGGCCCGCGCTGGCTTTCCTCGGCGGCACCCTGCTCGCCCACCAGCCCACCGACCCCCCGCCCGCCCCGGAGCCCGCGCCCCGGCCCGTGGCCGTGGTCGACCGCCCCGAGGCACCCGCCCCGGCCCCGGAGATCACCACGCCGGAACCGGCCCCGGCTCTGCCGGAAGCACCCGCCCCGGCGGTGCCCCCGGCGCTGATCGACCACGCCCGCAAGGTCGCGACAGATCACCGCATCCGCACGGGCACCGACATCGACACCGCCACCCTGCGCGCCCGGCTCGGCCTCTCCGAAGACCTCGCCGGCGCGATCGTCGCCCAACTCGCTTGACAGACAAGGAGGTTCCACCGTGCGTCCGAACCGCTTCTACGACGTGATCCGCATCGGCCCGGTGAAGGTCGGCACGTTCAACAACGGCCGTGGCCAGACCAAGCACACCGCCGCCTGCACCGCCCCGAAGTGCGGGTTCTCCACCGAGCACGGCGACCGCTCCGCCGCCGAACTCGCCGCCCGCACCCACCGCTGCATCGCCTGACAGGGCAAGGAGAGATCCCATGCGCCTGCCCGACGAACAGCTTCGCGCCGGTCACATTCCCGCCGATCTGTACCGGCAGATCCCGCCGGGCACCGACATGCGCCAAGTCGTGATCGTGCAGCAAGCCCCCCGCTCCTACACCGGCCCGATCGTGCTGACCCTCCTGGTCGTCACCGGCTCGATCGCGGTGCTGCTGGTGATCGCCTACGTCACGCAGATCATCGCCGCGTCGATCGTCTCGGTCCTGTCGGCCACCTGCGGTGTCAGCTACACGATCAGCCGCACGTCCAAGCGCAAGAAGGCACCGCCCGCGCTCGGCAAGTAACGCCCTCCGGGGCGGCTCTCTCGCCAAAGATCCGCCGCCCCGGACGGCTCTCACCACTTCCAGACCCATCGATCCGAAAGGGCTCCACTCATCATGCCTGCCCGCGTCCCGAACCGTCCGGTCTGCCACCACTGCGACGGCTTCCCCGTCGTCTCGATCACCACCGGCGACCGCCACCGCGACGGCTCCCGCGTCCTGCTCCGCGTCGTCTGCCACGCCTGCCAGGGCACCGGCCACGTTCTCGCCGCCTCCGTCCTGGCCCGGACCGGGAGGTGACCGGCCGTGGCTGACCTGACCCCGACCCCGGATCGTCCCGGCCTCCGCGTCAGCAAGCCGTCCCCGTCCGCCCCCGCTACCGCGTCGGCGGTCTGCCACTGCGGTGCCTCCGCCAGGGCGACCGGTGACGCCCAGGTCAAGGCGCTGGTCGACGGCTACACCGCCAACCACGGCCCTGCCCACGGCAGGAGGTGACGACGTGACCGACGCCGCCACCATGGCGGGGCTCGACCCGGCCACCCTCGCTGATGTGCTGAGGGTGGCCGGCTCGGCCGACTTCGACCGCTGGCAAGAACAGATCAAGCGCACCGGCGGCTGTTCCGACCCGATCCGCCTCGTGGGCCAGACCAAGACCATCGACCCGGCCACCGGCACCGTGCTCCACGCCTACACCACCGCACAGGAACCCGGCGGCATGCTCCGCGTAGCTTGCGGCAACCGCCGCGCCTCGCGCTGCCCCTCCTGCGCCTGGACCTACGCCGGCGACACCTTCCACCTCATCCGCGCCGGACTGGTCGGCGACCCCGACAAGGGCACCCCGCGCACCATCCGCGAGCACCCCCGCGTCTTCGCCACCCTCACCGCCCCGTCGTTCGGCCCCGTCCACAACCGTCCCGGCACCCGGCCCTGCCGCTGCGGTCGGCGGCATGCCGAGGATGCGCCCGAACTCGGTACGCCGCTCGATCCCGAGTCGTACGACTACGCCGGGGCGGTGCTGTGGAACAACCATGCCTCCGAGCTGTGGCGCTACTTCACGATCTACCTGCGCCGCGAGATCGCCAAGCGGGCCGGGCTCACCCAGAAGGACGCGCACGAACAGTCCCGGGTCTCCTTCGGCAAGGTCGCTGAGTACCAAAAGCGCGGGGCCGTGCACTTCCACGCGGTGATCCGCTTCGACGGACCGGACGGACCGGACTCGCCCCCGCCGGCCTGGGCCAGCCTGGACCTGCTCACCGACTCCATCCGCGCGGCTGCCGCTCGCGTCGCGGTCGACGTTCCCCCGGGCGGTGACCAGCCTGCCCGCACCCTGCGCTGGGGCACACAGCTCGACGTACGCCCCATCAAAGCGTTCGGCGACGGCTCCGAGATCACCGAACTGGCGGTTGCCTCGTACGTGGCCAAGTACGCCACCAAAGCCGCCGAGACGACCGGCGCCACGGATGCCCCGGTGCACTGCCGCACCTGCCGGGGATCCGGCCGCTCCCCGCGCTACGACCGCGCTGGCTCAGCCCTCGCCCGCTGCGTCGACTGCCAGGGCACCGGACTGGGCGAAGACCTCGCCCGCCTGGAGATCCCCCCGCATGCCCGGCGCTTGATGGCCGCATGTGTCCGCCTCCAGCCGCTCTACCCCGACCGCCACCTTGCGCGGTGGGCTCACATGCTCGGCTTCCGGGGCCACTTTTCCACCAAGTCCCGCCGCTACTCGACCACTCTCGGCGCCCTGCGCCAGGTCCGCGCCGACTACCGCGCCGCCCAGCAGCGCGAAGCCCTCGGCCTGCCCCACCTCGACGACAACCCGGAGGCAACCACGCTCACCCTCGCCCACTGGACCTACGCCGGCCACGGCCACACTCCGGGCGAATCCTGGCTAGCCGCCAACATTCGTCGCGACATCCAACTTAACCGCGAAACCGCACGTGAGGCGCTTACCGATCTGCGCCAGGAAGGAGAGCACGACCATGAATGAGCGGTACCTCAACGTCGACCAGGTCGCGGAACTGCTCGGCACAACCGTGCGTTTCCCCCGGCGCCTCATCGAGGAGCGGCGCATCACTTACGTGAAGGTGGGCCGTCACGTCCGGATCCCCGAGAGCGCGGTTCGCGAGTTCATCGAGGCCAACACGGTGCAGCCGCGTCGGCGTGGTGCGGTCCTTCGGGGGGTGGCTGCCTGATGGCAGGGAAGCGCCGGCACTTCGGCCGGGTCCGCAAGCTCCCGTCCGGTCGCTATCAGGCCCGCTACCTCGGCCCTGACGGGCAGCTTCGGCCTGCGCCCCACACGTTCCGCACCAAGAAGGATGCGGACGACTGGCTTGCCGACAAGCAGACCGAGCTTCGGCGCGGCGACTGGCACGACCCCGACGCCGGCAAGGTGGCGTTCGGCGAGTACGCGGCTGCCTGGGTCAAGGAACGCGAGCTGACCAGCACGACCCGGCAGCTCTACGGCTCGCTCCTGCGGCACCACCTCGAACCCGCTTTCGGGTCCGTCAACGTCGCGGAGATCTCGCCCCCGCTCGTGCGACGCTGGCGCGCTGACAAACTCGCCTCTGGCACGGGCCCGACCACGGTCGCCAAGGCTTACGCCTTGCTGCGCGCGATCATGGGTACGGCCGTTGCCGACCAGATGATCAGGCGCAACCCGTGCACGATCAAGGGTGCAAGCACCGTGCACACCCCGGAGCGGCCGACCGCCACCGTGCAGGAGGTCTACGACCTGGCCGACGCCATGCAGCCCCGCTACCGGGCGCTGGTGCTGATGGCCGGGTTCCTCGGCCTGCGCTGGGGCGAGCTGATCGGTTTGCACCGCCGGGACATTGACCTGGACCACGGCACCGTGAGGGTCCGCCGGGCCGTCGCCGAGCTGTTCAACGGACAGCGCGAGATCAAGGCCCCCAAGAGCGCTGCGGGCAAGCGCACCGTCTCGATCCCGGCCGCGATCATCCCGGACATCCGCGAGCACCTGGAGCGCTACGCGGAGGCCGGCGCCGATGGCCGGGTCTTCCTCGGTGCCAAGGGGGCGACTCCCCGCCGGAACCACTTCAACCGGCTGTGGCGCAAGGCGTGCAGTGATGCCGGGATCAAGGACCTGCACTTTCACGATCTTCGGCACACGGGCAACACTCTGGCGGCCTCCACTGGTGCGAGCACGCGCGAGCTGATGGCGCGCATGGGCCACAGCACCGCCCGGGCCGCGCTGATCTACCAGCACGCCAGTGCCGCCCGTGACCGGTTGATCGCCGACGCGCTGAGCGACCTGGTCGACAAGGGCCGCAAGCCCCGGCGGAAACAAGATCCAGAGCCGCAGGGGCACGCGGGGGACACGCCGGACTGAACGCAGTCCCCGGAAACACTCAGGGCCAGGCCGAGGAATTATCCTCTGACCTGGCCCTGAGCCATATGGAGCGGGCGACGGGAATCGAACCCGCGTAGCTAGTTTGGAAGACTAGGGCTCTACCATTGAGCTACGCCCGCACAGCACGCGCCGCAGGTCGGAGCGACCGCGGCACTGAAGGCATCGTAGCGGGTCGGGCCCGCCCCACGCACACCGCATTTCCGGCCCCGGCCGACGCGGCGCCTGCCCTGTGGAAATGCGGCGGTCGCAGCGCCCGGCGGCATGTACCCTACGTGTCGCACCAGACGGGGTGTGGCGCAGCTTGGTAGCGCGTCCGCTTTGGGAGCGGAAGGCCGTGGGTTCAAATCCCGCCACCCCGACCAGCCACCCGACCACCTCGGGTGATCGTCTCCTGATCACTCGCGTGATCGCCTTTTGGGCGGTGTAGTCGCTGCCGTTACTATGCAAGCTGCACGCCCGTGTGTCTCATCGTCTGAAGTCCTCCGGGCGGCGAAATCCGCCGGGCCGTTCTGGCCCCGGCAGAAACCAAGAAGTCAGCCACAAGGAGACCGAACCGTGAAGAGCGCCGTGGAGACCCTGAACCCGACTCGGGTTCGGCTCACTGTCGAGGTGCCCTTCGAGGAGCTCAAGGACAGCCTCGACGCGGCGTACAAGAAGATCAACCAGCAGGTCACGGTGAAGGGCTTCCGCAAGGGCAAGGTCCCGGCCCGGGTCATCGACCAGCGGTTCGGCCGCGGTGCGGTGCTGGAGGAGGCCGTCAACGACGCGCTTCCCAAGTTCTACACCGACGCGGTCAACGAGGCCGAGCTCAGCCCGCTGGGCCAGCCCGAGGTCGACATCACCGAGCTGAAGGACGGCGAGACGCTGAACTTCACCGCCGAGGTCGACATCCGCCCGGCCATCGAGATCCCGGACTACTCCGGCATCGAGGTCGAGGTCGACGCGGTCGAGGTCACCGACGAGGACGTCGACAAGGCCGTAGAGGAGCTGCGCGAGCGCTTCGCCTCCACCGCCCCGGTCGAGCGTGCCGCCGAGGACGGCGACGTCGTGACGATCGACCTGGAGGCCAAGGTCGACGGCGAGGTCCTGGAGGACGGCGTCGCGAACGGCGTCTCCTACACCATCGGCTCCGGTGAGCTGCTGGACGGCATCGACGACGCCGTGAAGGGCCTGGAGGCCGGTGGCGAGGCCACCTTCACCTCCGAGCTCAAGGGCGGCTCCGCCGCCGGCAAGGAGGCCGAGGTCACCGTCAAGGTCACCCAGGTCGCCAAGCGCGAACTGCCCGAGCTGGACGACGAGTTCGCGCAGCTCGCCTCCGAGTTCGACACCCTCGAGGAGCTGCGCGCCGACAGCCGCAAGCGCCTGGAGAACATGAAGCAGTACGACCAGGCCACGCAGGCCCAGGAGCGCGTCCTGGAGAAGCTGCTGGAGCTCGTCGAGGTGCCCGTCCCCGAGAAGCTGCTCGAGGACGAGATCAACACCCGCAAGCACAACCTGGAGCACCACCAGCTCGGCCAGATGGGCCTCGACCTCGCGAAGTACCTGGAGATCCAGGGCAAGACCGAGGAGGAGTTCGACACCGAGACCCGTGAGGCCGCGGTCAAGGGCATCAAGACCCAGTTCGTCCTCGACGAGCTGGTCAAGCAGGAGAAGCTGAACGTCAACCAGGAGGAGCTCACCGAGCACCTCATGCGCCGCGCGGCCTCCTCCGGCATGTCCCCCGACCAGTTCGCCCAGGCGGTCGTCGAGGGCGGCCAGGTTCCGCTGCTGGTCGGCGAGGTCGCCCGCGGCAAGGCCCTGGCCGTCGTGGTCGAGAAGGCCACGGTCAAGGACACCAACGGCGAGATCGTCGACCTCGACGACGAAGAGGACGAGACCGAGTCCACCGAGGCCTCCGCCGAGGAGACCCCGGCCGAGTCCGCCGAGGAGAAGACCGAGGGCTGACCCCGGTCGCCGTGAGTCACTGAGAAGGCCCTGGGGCACACCCCAGGGCCTTCTTGATCTTGCCGGTGGGCAGCGTCCCCAAGGGGCGCGGGGAACTGCGCGGGCAACCACGACGCACCCGCGGCCCGGCGACGGCAGGACCACCCCGGCGAGACGCCCCGGCCCCACCGGCGGAGCCCACCGCGCTACGCCCCCGGCGAACACTCCCATCTCCGGGATTCCCCGAAGGGACCCGCGCGTTAGGGTCCATGAATACCAGGGCAGTGGAGTCTCCGATACGGCTCCCGCCCCGCAGGGAACACGTGAGACGGCCCGGCGCCGTCGTAAGACGAGCAGGTGGATACGTGACGAATCTGATGCCTTCAGCCGCCGGCGAGCCTTCCATCGGTGGTGGCCTCGGCGACCAGGTCTACAACCGGCTGCTCAACGAGCGGATCATCTTCCTCGGCCAGCCGGTCGACGACGACATCGCGAACAAGATCACCGCACAGCTGCTGCTCCTTGCCTCGGACCCCGACAAGGACATCTACCTCTACATCAACAGCCCCGGCGGTTCGATCACGGCCGGCATGGCGATCTACGACACCATGCAGTACATCAAGAACGACGTGGTGACGATCGCCATGGGTCTCGCGGCGTCCATGGGCCAGTTCCTGCTCAGCGCGGGCACCCCCGGCAAGCGCTTCGCGCTGCCGAACGCCGAGATCCTGATCCACCAGCCCTCCGCCGGCCTCGCCGGCTCCGCCTCGGACATCAAGATCCACGCGGAGCGGCTGCTGCACACCAAGAAGCGCATGGCCGAGCTCACCGCCCAGCACACGGGCCAGACGGTCGAGCAGATCACCCGCGACTCGGACCGCGACCGCTGGTTCGACGCCTTCGAGGCCAAGGAGTACGGCCTCATCGACGACGTGATCGCCACGGCCGCCGGCATGCCGGGCGGCGGCGGCACCGGGGCCTGACAGGTCCCACGCGGCTCCACGAGCCCCGTAGGACCCCGCCCGGGCCCCGGAGGGCCCGGGGCGCCCCAGCAGCCCCAGCCGACCGCCTCAGCCCCTTTCAGGAGACACCGTGAACGCATTCCCCGGCAGCGGGATCTACGACCGTATGCAGGCCGTGCAGGACATGAGCGGCTCGCAGGGCCGCTACACCGGCCCGCAGGCCGAGTCCCGCTACGTCATCCCGCGCTTCGTCGAGCGCACCTCCCAGGGCATTCGCGAGTACGACCCGTACGCGAAGCTCTTCGAGGAGCGCGTGATCTTCCTCGGCGTCCAGATCGACGACGCCTCCGCCAACGACGTCATGGCGCAGCTGCTGTGCCTGGAGTCGATGGACCCCGACCGGGACATCTCGGTCTACATCAACAGCCCCGGCGGCTCCTTCACGGCGCTCACGGCGATCTACGACACGATGCAGTACGTCAAGCCGGACATCCAGACGGTCTGCATGGGCCAGGCGGCCTCCGCCGCGGCCGTCCTGCTGGCCGCCGGCACGCCGGGCAAGCGCATGGCCCTGCCGAACGCGCGCGTGCTGATCCACCAGCCCTACAGCGAGACGGGCCGCGGCCAGGTGTCCGACCTGGAGATCGCCGCGAACGAGATCCTCCGGATGCGCACGCAGCTGGAGGAGATGCTGGCCAAGCACTCCACCCAGGCGATCGACAAGATCCGCGAGGACATCGAGCGCGACAAGATCCTCACGGCCGAGGACGCGCTGAACTACGGGCTGATCGACCAGATCATCACCACCCGGAAGATGGACAACTCGAGCCTGCGCTGAGGCGCGAGGCTGTAACGTCTGCCGCCCCTTGGCACGGTTTGGCCCGGTTCACGTCAAAGCGAACCGCGCCAAGGGGGGCCCGAACGGGGGGCCCGGCAAGGTACCGTCGGACATAAGGCAGCACCAGGAGTCCGCTGGACGTCGACGTCCAGGAGTCTCCCAGGCGAAGGGGAAGCACACCGTGGCACGCATCGGTGACGGCGGCGATCTGCTCAAGTGCTCGTTCTGCGGCAAGAGCCAGAAGCAGGTCAAGAAGCTCATCGCAGGGCCCGGTGTCTACATCTGCGACGAGTGCATCGATCTCTGCAACGAGATCATCGAGGAAGAGCTGGCGGAGACCAGCGAGGTCCGCTGGGAGGAACTCCCGAAGCCGCGCGAGATCTACGAGTTCCTCGAGGGCTACGTGGTGGGCCAGGAGGCCGCCAAGAAGGCCCTGTCCGTGGCGGTGTACAACCACTACAAGCGCGTCCAGGCCGGTGAGAACGGCGGGGCGAACGGCCGCGACGACGCCATCGAGTTGGCGAAGTCCAACATCCTCCTGCTCGGCCCCACGGGCTCCGGCAAGACCCTCCTCGCGCAGACCCTGGCGCGCATGCTGAACGTCCCCTTCGCCATCGCCGACGCCACGGCCCTGACGGAGGCCGGCTACGTCGGCGAGGACGTCGAGAACATCCTCCTGAAGCTGATCCAGGCCGCCGACTACGACGTCAAGAAGGCCGAGACCGGGATCATCTACATCGACGAGATCGACAAGGTCGCGAGGAAGAGTGAAAACCCCTCCATCACGCGCGACGTCTCGGGCGAGGGCGTTCAGCAGGCCCTGCTGAAGATCCTGGAGGGCACCACGGCGTCGGTCCCGCCGCAGGGCGGCCGCAAACACCCGCACCAGGAGTTCATCCAGATCGACACGACGAACGTGCTGTTCATCGTGGGCGGTGCCTTCGCCGGCCTGGAGAAGATCATCGAGGCCCGGGCCGGCGCCAAGGGCATCGGTTTCGGCGCGCAGATCCGCTCCAAGCGCGAGATGGAGTCGAAGGACCAGTTCCAGGAGGTCATGCCGGAGGACCTGGTCAAGTTCGGCATGATCCCCGAGTTCATCGGCCGGCTCCCCGTCATCACCTCGGTCCACAACCTCGACCGCGAGGCCCTGCTGCAGATCCTCGTCGAGCCGCGCAACGCGCTCGTCAAGCAGTACCAGCGCCTCTTCGAACTCGACGGCGTGGAGCTGGACTTCGAGCGCGAGGCGCTGGAGGCCATCGCCGACCAGGCCATCCTCCGCCAGACCGGCGCGCGCGGCCTGCGCGCCATCATGGAGGAAGTCCTCCAGGGCGTGATGTACGAGGTCCCGTCCCGCAAGGACGTGGCCCGGGTCGTCATCACGGCGGACGTCGTCCAGTCCAACGTCAACCCGACCCTGATCCCCCGCGACGCCCGCGGCCGGGGTCCGGGCGAGCAGAAGACGGCCTAGCTGTCGACCAGTTGTCTGAGAGGCGTCCGGTACACGGGGTGTGCCGGACGTCTCTTCTTTGCACGCAGACGCAAGAATCGCGCCATGCTCACGGCAACTCTTGAGAGCGGCGACAGGTGCGTGATCAACTGGGCCCGACCGCACCGAATGTTCGTTCGATACGAGGGGGAAGTCGGTATGAAACTGCAGAGGACGAAGAGGCTCCTGTCGGTGGCAAGCGTCGTTGCTGCGGCGGGAGTCCTTCCGCTGATCAGCGCTACCCCGGCCAGCGCCGACCAGGGCGCCTGCACGAAGTACCTCGCAAACAAGGGGTACCTCGTCGGGCCCAAGGTCAAGTCCGCATGTGCAAACCCGGCGCTGCACACGCCCCTGGGCGTCGTGCCGGACTTCGACTGCACTCATGGTCTGCGCGTGGCGGGGGTCAAGGACCAGCACGCCATTGATGCCTGTAAGCGAGCCTGAGTCATCGACTCGCAAGCGTCCGTAAGGCCGCTGACGGGGAGCTCAACCGGCTGGTCGGGCTCCCCGTACAAGTCGTAGCGCTCGTACCTGAACGAGCCTCGTCAGGCCTTGACGCGGATCTCCGGGCGCAGCTTGGTTGTGACGTCAATGGCGGCGTCCTTAGTGGTCTCCTTCGTGGCATCACCCGAGGAGACGACGGCAATGGTGCTGTAATCGGCCCAGGCGCAGAACCAGTTGGTCTGCTCCTTCTTGGTCATCACGTTCTGCCCCTTCAGTGCCTGGCACTTCATGACCGCGCCGTCCAGGTCGGCTTCCTCGGGCTCGCCGATCAGCTCGGTCTTGGCGCCGCTGCTGCTGGAGGAGTCCTCCTCGGCCGACTTCTTGAAGTTGGCGAAGAAGGTGTCCAGGGACGCCTCAGGGTCGGCGACCTCTCCGTAGACACCGAAGAACTGCACGCTCTTGGCCGTCGCCAGCGTTGCGGCCGAGGACGGGTCCGAGGGGTCGTACTTGGTCGGGTCCACCGTCGAGTAGGAGCCCAGCACCGACGTGCCGTTCTTGACGCCGCTTTTCTCCAGTTCCTTGGTGGAGTCATCGCCGGCGGACGCCCCGTCCTTCGTGACGCGGTTGTACTCGCTCAGCACCTTCGCCGGGGTCGCCAGCTTGTGGGGGCCGTCGTCCTCCACGGCGCCCGCGCCGCCGCCACCGCCGAGTACGAAGTACGCGCCCACGCCGATCGCCGCGACCACGGCGACCGCGCCGATGACGATGCCCGTCTTCTTCTTGCCGCCGCCCGGGGCCGGGGGCTGGGGCACGCCGTAGGGGGCCTGGCCGTAGGGCGGCTGCTGGCCGTACGGGGGCTGCTGGCCGTAAGGGGCCTGCTGGGGCGGGACGCCCTGCGGGGGCTGCTGCGGGTAGCCGTAGCCGGGCTGGGGCGGAGGGGCCTGCTGGGGGTAGCCGTAGCCGGGCTGGGGCGCCTGCGGCTGCTGGCCGTACGGACCCGGCTGGCCGTACGGTCCGGGCTGCTGGGGCTGCCCGCCGTACGGGCCCGGCTGGTTGTAGCTCATGTTCTGGGTTCCCCTCCAGATGCTTACGTGTTTCCGACATCCTGGCGCAGACCCGCCGTGTGCATGGCAGCGGGGCCCGCACCGTTACAAGACAAACGCGTTTCGGGACGGGGTCGTGACACCTCTAAACTGACCCCCGTGACCGAGAACGCTCAGCAGCAGCCACCAGCGCCCAGCACCGACCTGCCGACCCAGTACGCGCCGGCCGACGTAGAGGGGCCGCTGTACGAGCGCTGGGTGGAGCGGGGTTACTTCGAGGCGGACGCCAAGAGCGACAAGCCGCCGTACACCATCGTCATCCCGCCGCCGAACGTCACGGGCAGCCTGCACCTCGGGCACGCCTTCGAGCACACGCTCATCGACGCCCTGACCCGCCGTAAGCGGATGCAGGGCTACGAGACGCTGTGGCAGCCGGGCATGGACCACGCCGGCATCGCCACGCAGAACGTCGTCGAGCGCGAACTCGGCAAGGAGGGCAAGTCCCGCCACGACCTGGGCCGGGAGGCCTTCGTCGAGCGGGTCTGGCAGTGGAAGGGCGAGTCCGGCGGCCAGATCAGCGGCCAGATGCGGCGGTTGGGCGACGGCGTCGCCTGGTCGCGCGAGCGCTTCACGATGGACGAGGGCCTGTCCCAGGCCGTCCAGACCATCTTCAAGCGCCTCTACGACGACGAGCTCATCTACCGCGCCGAGCGCATCATCAACTGGTGCCCGCGCTGTCTGACCGCGATCTCGGACATCGAGGTCGAGTACCAGGACGACGACGGCGAGCTCGTCTCCATGAAGTACGGCGACGGGGACGACACCATCGTCGTCGCCACCACCCGCGCCGAGACGATGCTCGGTGACACGGCCGTCGCCGTCCACCCCGAGGACGACCGCTACAAGCACCTGGTCGGCAAGCTCATCAAGCTGCCGCTGACCGACCGCTCCATCCCGGTCGTCGCCGACGAGCACGTCGACCCCGAGTTCGGCACGGGTGCCGTCAAGGTCACCCCGGCGCACGACCCGAACGACTTCGAGATCGGCCAGCGCCACGGCCTGCCGGCCATCACGATCATGGACGAGCACGCGGTCATCACCGCCCACGGCCCCTTCCAGGGCCTGGACCGGCTGGAGGCCCGCTCCGCGATCGTCGCCGCGCTGCGCGCCGAGGGCCGGATCGTCGCCGAGAAGCGGCCCTACGTCCACTCCGTCGGCCACTGCTCGCGCTGCAAGACCACCATCGAGCCGCGCCTGTCCATGCAGTGGTGGGTCAAGGTCGGCCCGCTGGCCAAGGCGGCCGGTGACGCCGTCCGCGACGGCCGCGTCAAGATCCACCCGCAGGAGATGGAGAAGCGCTACTTCGACTGGGTCGACAACCTCCACGACTGGTGCATCTCGCGCCAGCTGTGGTGGGGCCATCGCATCCCGGTCTGGTACGGCCCCGACGGCGAGGTCGTCTGCGTCGGCCCCGACGAGGAGCCGCCGAGCGGCGAGGGCTGGCGTCAGGACACCGACGTCCTCGACACCTGGTTCTCCTCGGGCCTGTGGCCGTTCTCCACGCTCGGCTGGCCCGAGCAGACCGAGTCGCTCGCGAAGTTCTACCCGAACTCCGTCCTGGTCACCGGCTACGACATCCTCTTCTTCTGGGTCGCCCGGATGATGATGTTCGGCCTGTACGCCATGGACGGCACCCCGCCGTTCCACACCATCGCCCTGCACGGCATGGTCCGCGACCAGTTCGGCAAGAAGATGTCGAAGTCCTTCGGCAACGCGGTCAACCCGCTGGACTGGATGGACAAGTACGGCTCCGACGCCCTGCGCTTCACCCTCGCCCGCGGCGCCAACCCGGGCGTCGACGTCCCGATCGGCGAGGACTGGGTCCAGGGCTCGCGCAACTTCGCCAACAAGATCTGGAACGCCACGCGCTTCGCGCTGATGAACGGCGCGACGGTGGACGGCCCGCTGCCGGAGGCGGAGAAGCTGTCGTCGACGGACCGCTGGATCCTGTCCCGCCTGAACTCGGTCGTGGCCGAAGTCGACGCGTACTACGACGACTTCCAGTTCGCGAAACTGTCGGACTCGCTGTTCCACTTCGCGTGGGACGAGGTCTTCGACTGGTACGTCGAGCTCTCCAAGACGACGTTCCAGGCGGGCGGCGAGGCGGCCGAGGTCTCCAAGCGCGTCCTCGGCGAGGTCCTCGACGTCACGCTGAGGCTGCTGCACCCGGTGGTCCCCTTCGTCACCGAGACCCTGTGGACCACGCTCACCGGCGGCGAGTCGGTCGTCATCGCCGACTGGCCGAGCGACAGCGGTTTCCGGGACGCCGACGCCGAGCGTGAGATCGAGTCCCTCCAGTCGGTCATCACCGAGGTCCGCCGCTTCCGCGCCGACCAGGGCCTGCAGCCGGGCCAGCGCGTCCCGGCCCGCCTCACCCTGGACGGCACGCCGTTTGCGCCCCACGAGGCCGCCATCCGCCAGCTGCTGCGCCTGCAGCCGGAGGGCGAGTCCTTCACGGCGACGGCGACCCTCCCGGTCGCCGGTGCCGAGGTCGCCCTCGACCTGTCCGGCACGATCGACGTCGCCGCAGAGCGCAAGCGCCTGGCGAAGGACCTCGCCGCGGCCGAGAAGGAGAAGGCCCAGGCGAACGCCAAGCTCGGCAACGAGGCGTTCCTGGCGAAGGCCCCCGACCACGTCGTCGACAAGATCCGCACCCGCCTCGCCAAGGCGGAGGAGGACATCGCCCGCATCCAGTCCCAGCTGGAGCGCCTGCCGCAGGCGTAAGGGTGCGTACGGCGTGAGAGGCCCCGGGAGCCATCGGTCCCGGGGCCTCTCACGTGGCTTAGGGGTACGTACTTCAGGGACGCGGGGAACTGCGCGACAAGCCACCACGAACCCGCACACACACGACGACACAAACCACCCCCGACCGATGTCACCGCCGCTCCGTAGACTGGCCCCGTGAGCGAGCTCCCTCCAGACCACGACGCCGACGACCAGCCCGACCCCCGCACCGCCTTCGACGAGATCATCGCGGAGGAGACCACCCGCGACCCCGATCTCGCGGTCATCGAGGCCGGCAGCCGAACCCTGCGCACCCAGGGCGGCCCCCCGGAGGCCGACATCCCGGCCCGGCCCGCCGACCCCGAGGTCGACAAGGCCCTGCGCGAGGTCGAGGCGGAGCTCGCCACCCGCTGGGGCGAGACGAAGCTGGAGCCGTCGGTCAGCCGGATCGCCGCCCTGATGGACGTCCTGGGCGAGCCGCAGCGGTCGTACCCGTCGATCCACATCACGGGCACCAACGGCAAGACGTCCACGGCCCGCATGATCGAGGCCCTGCTGGGCGCCTTCGAGCTGCGCACCGGCCGCTACACCTCGCCGCACGTGCAGTCGATCACCGAGCGCATCAGCCTGGACGGCGCCCCCATCTCCGCCGAGCGGTTCATCGAGACGTACCGGGACATCAAGCCGTACGTGGAGATGGTCGACGCCTCGCAGGACTACCGCCTGTCCTTCTTCGAGGTGCTCACGGCCATGGCGTACGCGGCGTTCGCCGACGCCCCCGCGGACGTCGCCGTCGTCGAGGTCGGCATGGGCGGCTCCTGGGACGCCACGAACGTGATCGACGGTGACGTCGCCGTCGTCACCCCCATCGACCTCGACCACACCGACCGCCTCGGCACCACGCACGCCGAGATCGCCACGGAGAAGGCCGGCATCGTCAAGCAGGGCGCCACCGTCATCCTGGCGCAGCAGCCGGTCGAGGCCGCGCAGGTGCTGCTGAAGAAGGCCGTCGAGGTGGACGCGACGGTGGCCCGGGAAGGGCTGGAGTTCGGTGTCGTGGACCGGCAGGTGGCCGTCGGCGGGCAGCTGCTGACGCTGCGCGGGCTGGGCGGCGAGTACCGGGAGGTGTACCTGCCGCTGCACGGCGCGCACCAGGCGCACAACGCGGCCGTGGCGCTCGCCGCCGTCGAGGCGTTCTTCGGCGTCGGCGCGCAGCGGCCCGACCCGCTGGACCTGGACACGGTCCGCAAGGCGTTCGCCGCCGTGGCCTCGCCCGGCCGCCTGGAGGTCGTGCGGCGCTCCCCGACGGTCGTCCTGGACGCCGCCCACAACCCGGCGGGCGCCCGGGCCGCGGCCGAGGCGATCGGGGAGGCGTTCCAGTTCAGCCGCCTCATCGGCGTGGTCGGCGCGAGCGGCGACAAGAACGTACGGGAGCTGCTGGAGGCCTTCGAGCCGGTGTTCGCCGAGGTCGTCGTCACGCAGAACTCCAGCCACCGCGCGATGGACGCCGACGAGCTGGCCGGCATCGCCGTCGAGGTGTTCGGCGAGGAGCGCGTCCAGGTCGAGCCGCGGCTGCCCGACGCGCTGGAGGCCGCCATCACGCTGGCCGAGGAGGAGGGCGAGTTCGCGGGCGGCGGTGTGCTCGTCACCGGTTCGGTCATCACCGTCGGCGAGGCCCGACTGCTCCTGGGGAAGGGCTGAGAACCCATGCGTACGCTCTGTTCTTCCACGCTGATCGGCGAGTTCTTCGTCATCGGCTTCGCCGGGCTGGTCGCCATGAAGGACCCCGACCTGTCCATGAGCACCGTGTGGACGGTCAGCGGCATCGCGATGTTCCTGTGCGTGCTGCTGTGCGGCCTGGTGACGCGGCCCGGCGGGGTCGCGCTCGGCTGGGCGCTGCAGATCGCGCTGATCGCGTCCGGCTTCATCGTGCCGACCATGTTCTTCCTCGGCGCGATCTTCGCGGCCCTGTGGTGGGCGTCCGTGCACTACGGACGGAAGGTGGACGAGGCCAAGGCGAGATTCGCCGCCCAGGCCGCTTCCTCCACACCTGACGCTGCGTAAAAGGCGCCCCGACACGCCGGGTAATCTCGTCCCACCGCATCACCGCTTCACCGCACAGCCTTGACGCATAAGGAGCCCCGTCGTGACCCAGCGCACCCTCGTCCTCCTCAAGCCCGACGCCGTCCGTCGTGGCCTGACCGGCGAGATCATCAGCCGCATCGAGCGCAAGGCGGGCTGGACGATCACCGCGCTGGAGCTGCGCACCCTGGACCAGGACACGCTGGAGCAGCACTACGGCGAGCACAAGGGCAAGCCCTTCTACGAGCCGCTGGTGGCGTTCATGGCCTCCGGTCCGGTCGTGGCGCTGATCGTCGAGGGTGAGCGGGTCATCGAGGGCGTGCGAGCGCTCGCCGGCCCGACCGACCCGATCGCCGCGGCGCCCGGCTCCATCCGCGGCGACTACGGCGTCATCGTCCGGGAGAACCTGATCCACGCCTCCGACTCCGAGGAGTCCGCCGAGCGCGAGGTGAAGATCTTCTTCCCCGGTCGGGCGTAGGCTCGGCACCCCACCAGCACAAACGGCGGGTTCGGGGGCGTCGGCCCCCGGACTTTGCGGCATATGCGTGGCGTACGAGGGAACGATCGCCCCCGAACGCCCGTCTCCACAAGCGAACCCGCACAGCATCTGCTGACAATGGCGGAGACCCTCCCGCAGTGTTCGCGAAGGCGCGTCTACCATGGAAGCCTTCACGTCACAGCACCCACCTTTGCCGACCTGAAAAGCCCTCAAAAGCTCATGGGAAGGCCAGACGAATCCTGATGGGGAACTCAATGTCGTTCATCGGCCGTGACATGGCTGTCGACCTCGGGACCGCCAACACGCTGGTGTACGTCAGGGGTCGCGGGATCGTACTCAACGAGCCGTCCGTTGTCGCGATCAACACCAACACCGGTGGCATCCTCGCGGTCGGCGCCGAAGCGAAGAAGATGATCGGGCGCACGCCCGGCAACATCGTTGCCGTTCGTCCGCTGAAGGACGGCGTGATCGCCGACTTCGAGATCACCGAGCGGATGCTCCGCTACTTCATCCTGAAGATCCACAAGCGGCGGTATCTGGCTCGTCCGCGGGTCGTCGTCTGTGTGCCCTCGGGCATCACGGGCGTCGAGCGCCGTGCCGTCATCGAGGCGTCGTCCCAGGCCGGCGCCCGCCAGGTGCACATCATCGAGGAGCCCATGGCCGCGGCCATCGGCTCCGGCCTGCCGGTCCACGAGGCCACGGGCAACATGGTGGTCGACATCGGCGGCGGCACGACGGAGGTCGCGGTCATCTCCCTCGGCGGCATCGTCACCGCCCAGTCCATCCGTGTCGCCGGTGACGAACTGGACAACGCGATCATCCAGCACATCAAGAAGGAGTACTCGCTCCTGCTGGGTGAGCGGACGGCCGAACAGATCAAGATCACGATCGGTTCGGCGTACGACCTCGACACCGACGAGCACACCGAAATCCGCGGCCGGGACCTGGTCTCCGGCCTGCCGAAGACCGTCGTCATCTCCGCGGCCGAAGTCCGCAAGGCGATCGAGGAACCGGTCAACGCCATCGTCGACGCCGTCAAGACGACCCTCGACAAGTGCCCGCCGGAGCTGTCCGGCGACATCATGGACCGAGGAATCGTTCTGACCGGCGGCGGAGCGCTGCTGCGGGGCCTGGACGAGCGGCTGCGCCGGGAGACCGGCATGCCGATCCACATCGCCGAGGACCCGCTGGACAGCGTGGCGCTCGGATCCGGAAAGTGCGTCGAGGAGTTCGAGGCGCTGCAGCAGGTGCTGGACGCCCAGCCGCGCAGATGACATAACTCTTCGATTCCGCCGTACGGGACGATCTCCTCTCGTACGGCGGATCGTTGATATAGAGGCATAAGCTCCCGTAAAGCAGCCCCTCGGTATTCCCTGGGGGCTTCCCGAATTCCTATGAGGAAGGGCACGGCCGCCGCACGTGAGGGACACACGAGAGAGCCGGCTGCTCCTGGTGCTGCTGATCGCCATCGCGTTCGCGTTGATCACGGTGGACATCCGCGGTGGGGAGGACTCGCCCGTCGACGGTGCCCGGCAGGCCGCGGCGACGGTCTTCGGCCCGATCGAGAGCGGCGTGTCGTCCGCGGTCGACCCGGTCGGCAACGCGGTCTCCGCCATCCGCGACTCCGGCGAACGACACGACCGGCTCGCCGCGCTGGAGAAGGAGAACGCGGCCCTGAAGGCCCGCCTCGGCAGCGACGACCGCGCCCGCAGCCGCCTCAAGCAGCTCGACACGATGCTGAAGGTCGCCGGGCAGGGCCAGTACGGCATCAAGGGCGCCGAGGTCATCGCCATCGGCGCGGCGCAGGGCTTCTCCTGGACCATCACCATCGACGTCGGCGCCAACGACGGCATCAAGCGGGACATGACCGTCCTGAACGGGGACGGGCTGGTCGGCCGCGTCACCACCGTCGGGCCGAACACCTCCACGGTCCTGCTCGCCAGCGACCCCGACTTCACGGTCGGCACCCGCATGGAGTCCGGTGACGAGCTGGGCTTCGCCTCCGGGCAGGGCGACCGCCCGCTGCGCGTGGAACTCCTCAACGGCAAGGCCGAGGTGAAGAAGGGCGACCGCCTCGTCACCTTCGGCTCGCAGGCCGACCGGCCCTTCGTGCCCGGCGTGCCGGTCGGCGTGGTCTCCCGCGTCGACCCCTCCGGCGGCGGCCTGACCCGCACGCTGTACGTCACGCCGTACGCCGCCTTCACCAAGCTCGACATCGTCGGTGTCGTGGTCGAGCCCCCGAAGAAGGATCCGCGTGACACGGTGCTCCCGCCCAAGCCCAAGCCGACCCCGAGGCCGACGGTGACGGTGACCGTGACGCCGTCCGCCGAGGCCCCCGTGGACGGCCAGAACCAGCAAGAGCAGTAGGAGCTGTCACCTCATGCGCGTCAACCGGATCCTGCTCTCCTCCGCCCTGGTCGTCGTCGCCCTGGTGATCCAGGTCAGCGTCCTCGCCCGGCTCCACCTGCCGGGCGCCGTGCCCGACCTGTTGCTGCTCACCGTCCTGGGCCTCGCGCTGGTGTACGGGCACGTCGGGGGTGCCCTCGTCGGCTTCGGCGCGGGCCTGCTCGCCGACCTGGCCCCGCCCGCCGACCACGCCGCCGGGCGGTACGCCCTGGTGCTGTGCGTCATCGGCTATCTCTCGGGCTTGGTGAAGCCCGAGAGCGGCCAGCTGAAGTCCGCCACCGGCCCGATGGTCGTGGTGGTCGCCGCCGCGGTCGGCTCGACCCTGCTGTACGCCGGGGTCGGGGCCCTCGTCGGGGACACCGCCGCCCGCCATGTGGGCCTGAGCGGCCTGCTGTTCACGGCCGCCCTGTACGACCTGCTGCTCGCCCCGTTCGTGGTGCCGGGGGTGATGGCCCTGGCCCGGCGCGCCGAGAACGATCCGCTCGCCGAGTCCACGTCGGCCGCCGCCAAGGCCACGGACATCTCCTCCGGCTGGCTCTCCGGCGGCACGGGCCTGCGGATCGGCAGCCAGCGCAACGGGCTGCGGGTGAAGGCGGCCCGGGCCCGGATGGCGCGGGCCGGGCGCATCAAGGGGGTCAAGCGGCTGTGACACCGGGGAAGTTCACCCGAACGGGGCGGTCCAGTAGGAACGCCGGCGCGTGGGCCCGTCGTTCATCACTCGTCACCGCACACACGTGTGCGGACAGACCGTCGTACTCGCACATCCGTACCCGCACGGAGAGGGGGAGGCAGCCGCAGTGACCAACATTCCCGAGACCGGACGGAACCCACGGGTCCAGATCCGGCTCGTCGTCATCCAGGTCCTGGTCCTCTCCCTCCTGCTCACCCTCGGCGGACGCCTGTGGTACCTCCAGATCCGTGAGGGCGCGGCCTACGCCAAGGAGGCCTCCGGCAACCACGTCCAGCAGGTCGTCCAGCCCGCCGTCCGCGGCTCCATCCTGGACGCCCGCGGGGTGGCCCTCGCGGACAACGAGACGCGCCTGGTGGTCTCCGCCTCCCGCACCGACCTGCTGAAGATGAAGGACGACGGCAAGGAAGTCCTCACCAAGCTCGCCGATGTCCTCGGCATGACCCCCAAGGAGGTCATGGAGAAGGTCCGGCTGTGCGACGCCAAGACGCCCCAGCCCTGCTGGAACGGCTCGCCCTACCAGCCCATCCCCATCACCGACGAGGCCACGCCCAAGCAGGCCCTGCAGATCCGCGAGCGCGCCGAGGACTTCCCCGGCATCACCGCCGAGCCGCAGGCCGTGCGCCGCTACCCGAGCCCGGGCAAGGCCAACACCGCCCAGGTCCTCGGCTACCTCTCCCCGGTCACCGACGAGGAGATCAAGAAGGCGCAGAACACCAACTCGCCGTACCTGCGCTCCGACCAGGTCGGCCGCTCCGGCCTGGAGCGCCAGTACGACAAGCAGCTGCGCGGCAAGGCCGGCGTCACGCGCTACGAGGTCGACAACCTCGGCCGTGTCATCGGCCAGGCCGAGGCCGACCCCACCCAGCCCGGCGACAACCTCGTCACCAGCATCGACGCCCGCGTCCAGCGGATCGCCGAGTACGAGCTGAACGAGGCCATGAAGCAGGCCCGCAAGGAGCACGACCGCAACACGGGCACGAACTACAAGGCCGACTCCGGCGCCGTCGTCGTCATGGAGGCCAAGACCGGCCGCGTCGTCGCCATGGCGTCGAACCCGAGCTACGACCCGAACGCCTGGGTGGGCGGCATCTCCGCCAAGGACTACGCCAGGCTCACCGGCAAGAAGTCCAACTACCCGCTGCTCAACCGCGCCATCCAGGGCCAGTCGGCGCCCGGCTCCATCTTCAAGGTCATCCCGACGGCCGCCGCGGTCAACGCCGGCTACTCCTTCAACGGCCCCTACGAGTGCTCCAGCTCCTACTCCATCGGCGGCCAGGTCTTCAAGAACTTCGAGTCCAAGGGCTACGGGGCGATCAGCCTCGGCCGCGCCCTGGAGGTCTCCTGCGACACGGTCTTCTACCGGCTCTCGCACGAGGAGTGGAAGCGCGACGGCGGCACCAAGCCGAAGAAGAACGCCAACGACTGGTTCTACAAGACCGCCCACCAGTTCGGCCTCGGCGAGGAGACCGGCATCGACCTGCCGAACGAGGTCACCGGCCGCGTCCCCGACCGCCAGTGGAAGCTGGACTACTGGAAGGCCAACAAGGACGCCTGGTGCCGCACCGGCAAGCGCAACGGCAGCTACGCCGAGAAGATCGCCTACGAGAACTGCCTCGAAGGCAACCGCCTGCGCGCCGGTGACTCCGTCAACTACTCCATCGGCCAGGGCGACACGCTCGTCACGCCCATCCAGATGGCCACCATCTACGCAGCCATCTCCAACGGCGGCACGATGTACACGCCCTCCGTCGGCAAGGCCGTCATCAGCGCCGACGGCAAGACCGTCACGCCGATCAAGCCCAAGGCCCACGGCAAGCTCCCGATGAGCCAGAAGACGCGCAACGAGATAAGCGATGCCCTCGCGGGAGTCGCCACCCGCGGTACGGCCGCCTGGAGGTTCGGCGGCTGGCCGCAGGACCGGATCCCGATGCACGCCAAGACGGGTACGGCCGAGGTCTACGGCAAGCAGACGACCTCCTGGTTCGCCACGTATACCAAGGACTACGCGGTCGTCATGACGATCTCCCAGGGTGGTACGGGCTCCGGCGCCTCGGGTCCGGCCGTGCGCAACATCTACAACGCGCTGTACGGCGTGTCCCCGGACGGCGACATCGACCCGAAGAAGGCCCTGCTGCCCACGCCCCAGAAGACCCTGCCGAAGGTCAAGGTCGACGGCACCATCGCCTCCCCGAAGATGTCCAAGGACCCGGCCAAGGACCAGCAGGCCAACAAGAAGGACCCGAACGCGCCGGCCGACCCGCTCCAGCCGGCGACGGCGGCCCCGCCGACGCCCGAGAACCGTGACACCCGAAGGCGCCGGCGCCGGCGGGGAAGCCGGAGGTTGCCGACATGACCGGCGGTGTGAACAGCTTCCAGGTCTCCGGCTACGGACCCGAGCGCTCCGGCTGGACCCGGCTGCTGGCCCGGGACTCGGTGGCCCGGCGCCTCGACTGGCCGATCCTGCTGTCGGCGCTGGCCCTGTCCCTGCTCGGCACGCTGCTGGTCTACTCGGCCACCCGCAACCGCACCGAGCTCAACCAGGGCGACCCGTACTACTTCCTCGTCCGGCACCTGCTGAACACCGGCATCGGCCTCGCCCTGATGGCCGGCACGGTCTGGCTCGGCCACCGCGCCCTGCGCACGGCCGTGCCGGTCCTGTACGGCCTGTCGGTGCTGCTGATCCTGCTGGTGCTCACCCCGCTCGGCTCGACGATCAACGGCGCCCACTCCTGGATCAAGCTCCCCGGCGGCTTCTCGCTCCAGCCCTCGGAGTTCGTGAAGGTCACGATCATCCTGGGCATGGCGATGCTGCTGGCGGCGCGGGTCGACGCGGGCGACAAGCAGTACCCCGACCACCGCACGGTCGTGCAGGCCCTCGGTCTGGCCGCCGTGCCCATGCTGATCGTGATGCTCATGCCCGACCTCGGGTCGGTCATGGTGATGGTCATCATCGTGCTCGGTGTCCTGCTCGCCTCCGGCGCCACCAACCGGTGGGTGTTCGGCCTGCTGGGCGCGGGCGCCGCCGGCGCGATCACCGTCTGGCAGCTCGGCGTGCTCGACGACTACCAGATCGCCCGTTTCGCCGCCTTCGCCAACCCCGAGCTCGACCCGGCCGGCGTCGGCTACAACACCAACCAGGCCCGCATCGCCATCGGCTCCGGCGGACTGACCGGCTCCGGCCTCTTCCACGGCTCGCAGACCACCGGCCAGTTCGTGCCCGAGCAGCAGACGGACTTCGTCTTCACGGTGGCGGGGGAGGAGCTGGGCTTCCTCGGCGGCGGCCTGATCATCCTGCTGCTCGGCATCGTCCTGTGGCGGGCCTGCCGTATCGCCCGGGAGACGACCGACCTGTACGGCACGATCGTGGCCGCCGGCATCGTCGCCTGGTTCGCCTTCCAGACGTTCGAGAACATCGGCATGACCCTCGGCATCATGCCGGTCACGGGCCTGCCCCTGCCGTTCGTGTCGTACGGCGGCTCCTCGATGTTCGCCGTGTGGATAGCGGTGGGACTGCTGCAGTCGATCCGGGTGCAAAGACCCATGTCGGCATGACACGAGCGGGGTGGTCCCCTGCCGCCCCGCGTCCGGGCCGACTAGATTCGGTTCATGGCGGACACCAAGCGTGAGATCGAGCGGAAGTACGAGGCCGAGGACAGCGGGCTGCCGGACCTGACCGGTGTGCCCGGAGTCGCGAAGGTGGTCGACAAGGGGGTCGCCCACCTCGACGCGACCTACTACGACACCGTCGACGAGCGCCTCGCGGCGACATCCGTCACCCTGCGCCGCCGCACCGGCGGCTCGGACGCCGGCTGGCACCTGAAGTTCCCGGTCGGCCCGGACACCCGGGACGAGATCCACGCCCCGCTCTCCGACACCCTGCCCGGTGAACTCGCCGGGCTCGTCCGCTCCCGCGTCCGCGACGGCGAGCTGCTCCCGCTGGTCCGGCTGCGCTCCGAGCGGGACGTACGGCACCTCGTCGACGCCGAGGGCCGGCTGCTCGCGGAGGTCAGCGTGGACGCCGTGCACGCCGAGCGGCTCACGGCCGGCGGGGGCGAGGCGCAGTGGACCGAGATGGAGGTCGAGCTCGCCGACGGCGGCGACCCGGCCTTCCTCGACAAGGTGGAGAAGCGGCTGCGCAAGGCCGGCGTGCGGCCCTCGAAGTCGCCGTCCAAGCTGGCGCGGGCCCTGGCGGAGACGGCGCCCCGCAAGCGGCGCCCCTCCGCGGAGGCGGGGGAGCCGGTGACGGCCGGGGACCACGTGCTCGCGTACGTGCGCGTCCAGCGCGACGCGATCGTCGCCCTGGACCCCGCGGTCCGCCGGGACGCCGAGGACGCCGTGCACAGCATGCGCGTGGCCACCCGGCGGCTGCGCAGCACCTTCAGGACCTTCCGGGACATCCTCGACCGGACCGTCACCGACCCGGTCGCCGACGAGCTGAAGTGGCTGGCCGGGGAGCTGGGCCTGGACCGCGACCGCGAGGTGCTGGCCGCACGGCTGACGTCGGCCCTCGGCGAGGTGCCCGACGACCTGGTCCGCGGCCCCGTCGGCCGGCGCCTGCGGGACTGGTCGAGCGCCGAGCACCACACGGCCCGCGGCCGGCTGCTCGGGGTCCTGGACTCCCGCCGCCATCTCGCCCTGCTCGACACCCTGGACGCGCTGATCGCCGATCCGCCGCTGCTGAAGGCGGCCGGGAAGAAGCCCGGCAAACCGCTCGCCGACGCCGTGGACAAGGACTTCCGCAAGGTGGCCCGGCTGGTGGAGCGGGCGCTGGAGCTGGAGCCCGGCACCGAGCGGGACGTCGCCGTGCACGAGGCCCGCAAGAAGGCCAAGCGCGCCCGCTACGCCGCGGAGGCGGCCGAGCCGGCCCTGGGCAAGCCCGCCAGGACCATGCTCAAGTCCATGAAGTCACTCCAGAAATTGCTCGGCGAGCACCAGGACAGCGTGATGGCCCGGCACACCCTGCGCGAGCTGTCGGCGGTCGCCCACGCGGCCGGGGAGAGCGCGTTCACCTACGGCCTGCTCCACCAGCGCGAGGAGCAGCGGGCCCTGCGCACGGAGGCCGAGCTGCCCGGGCTGTGGAAGGAGATCAAGGGCGCCGCGGCGGGCCTGTGAGGCCCGGGGCGTACGGAGGTGCCCCGCGGCCGCGTTAGGCTGGATGGTCACCCCTGTCAGTTAAGTCCAGCTCACGAAGGTGCGCGACATGCCTGCCGAAGTCGCTGCGTCGGTGTTCCCGCAGCTCGAAGCTCTGCTCCCGCATGTGCAGAAGCCGATCCAGTACGTCGGCGGAGAACTGAACTCCACGGTCAAGGACTGGGAGTCCTGTGACGTCCGCTGGGCGCTCATGTACCCGGACGCGTACGAGGTCGGTCTGCCCAACCAGGGCGTCCAGATCCTCTACGAGGTCCTGAACGAACAGCAGGGCGTCCTCGCCGAGCGCACGTACAGCGTGTGGCCGGACCTGGAGGAGCTGATGCGCGAGCACGGCGTCCCCCAGTTCACGGTCGACAGCCACCGGCCGGTGAAGGCGTTCGACGTGCTCGGCCTCTCCTTCTCCACCGAGCTCGGCTACACGAACATGCTGGCCGCCCTGGATCTGGCGGGCATCCCGCTGGAGTCGAAGGACCGCGGCCTGGACGACCCGATCGTCCTGGCCGGCGGCCACGCCGCGTTCAACCCCGAGCCGATCGCGGACTTCATCGACTGCGCCGTGATCGGTGACGGCGAGCAGGCCGTCCTGGAGATCACCGCGATCGTCCGCGCCTGGAAGGCGGAGGGCCGCCCGGGCGGCCGCGAGGAGCTGCTGTTCCGCCTGGCGAAGACGGGCGGGGTGTACGTGCCCGGCTTCTACGACGTCGAGTACCTGCCCGACGGCCGTATCGCCCGTGTGGTGCCCAAGCGCAGCGGTGTCCCGTGGCGGGTGTCCAAGCACACCGTCATGGACCTGGACGAGTGGCCGTACCCCAAGCAGCCGCTGGTCCCGCTGGCCGAGACGGTGCACGAGCGCATGTCGGTGGAGATCTTCCGCGGCTGCACGCGGGGCTGCCGCTTCTGCCAGGCCGGCATGATCACGCGTCCGGTCCGGGAGCGTTCGATCACGGGCATCGGCGACATGGTCGAGCAGGGCCTGAAGGCGACCGGCTTCGAGGAGGTCGGCCTGCTGTCGCTGTCCTCCGCGGACCACAGCGAGATCGGCGACATCGCCAAGGGCCTCGCCGACCGCTACGAGGACGACAAGATCGGCCTGTCGCTGCCGTCGACCCGCGTGGACGCCTTCAACATCGACCTGGCCAACGAGCTGACCCGCAACGGCCGGCGTTCGGGCCTGACCTTCGCCCCCGAGGGCGGCTCGGAGCGCATCCGCAAGGTCATCAACAAGATGGTCTCCGAGGACGACCTGATCCGCACGGTCGCCACCGCCTACGGCAACGGCTGGCGGCAGGTGAAGCTGTACTTCATGTGCGGCCTGCCCACCGAGACCGACGACGACGTCCTGCAGATCGCCGACATGGCGACGAAGGTCATCGCCAAGGGCCGCGAGGTCTCCCGCTCCAACGACATCCGCTGCACGGTCTCCATCGGCGGCTTCGTGCCCAAGCCGCACACGCCCTTCCAGTGGGCCCCGCAGCTGTCCGCCGAGGAGACCGACGCCCGTCTGGCCAAGCTCCGGGACAAGATCCGCGGCGACAAGAAGTACGGCCGCTCCATCGGCTTCCGCTACCACGACGGCAAGCCCGGCATCGTCGAGGGCCTGCTCTCCCGGGGCGACCGCCGCATCGGCGCGGTCATCCGCGCGGTCTACGAGGACGGCGGCCGCTTCGACGGCTGGCGCGAGCACTTCTCCTACGACCGCTGGATGGCGTGCGCGGACAAGGCCCTGCAGCCGTTCGGCGTGGACGTCGACTGGTACACCACCCGCGAGCGCACCTACGAGGAGGTCCTGCCCTGGGACCACCTCGACTCGGGCCTGGACAAGGACTGGCTCTGGGAGGACTGGCAGGACGCCCTCGACGAGACGGAGGTCGAGGACTGCCGCTGGACCCCGTGCTTCGACTGTGGCGTCTGCCCGCAGATGGATACGGCCATACAAATCGGTCCGACCGGCAAGAAGTTGCTTCCGCTGACGGTCAAGAACGGTGGTCCGACGCCGGCTTCGGGTGGCCATGCGCACTGAGGTGGGCGAGGCACTCGATCGGGTGGTGGGGGCGCTGGCGGGGGTGAGCGAGGAGGAGGTGGCGGCTGCGCTGGCTGCGGTCGGCGCTTCGGCCCCTTGCCCGTCGGCGCCGTTGGCGTCCTCCCGGCCTCCGCTGCCGAGCCCAAGGAGCGCCTCGCGAATCGTCTCCGAGGTGGAGTGGGTCTGAGGAATCAGCGCTCACCAATTACGCGTCTGTGTCGTCGTCGGCTTCGGTAGCCGATGGATCGACGAACACCGCCAGGTAGCGGAACTCACTGCCTGCTCCGCCCTGCTCGGAGTACATCTCCCATTCGAGGGGGTAGGTGCCTTGCAGACTGCATGTGTTCGGTTCGTAGGTCCCCTCGGCCCAGAGCAGAGTCCCGGCGAGTTCCCGTCCCTGGTGTATCCGGAAGGCATGATCCCGAGTACGCCGGCGGCTGGGACCCGGCGGGGTCCACAAGGACGCCTCGTTGGTCAGGATGAGGGCAAGGCCGTTCTGGCCGGGCTGACGACAGAAGCGCTCCAGCCTCGCTATGTCCCGAACAAAGTGCAGGCGGGCGAGGTCAGTGGCGCCATGCGCCTTCAAGGCGTAGTCCTCGACCGGAACGCCGGCCTTGCCTGTCCAAGCTCGGGTGAAGTACTTGAATTCGATCGCAGTGCGGTCCCCAGGGCCGAGGCACTGAAGGTCTAGGTACTCGGTCCTGCCCAACCCGCGCTGCGGCACCTCGAGCCTGGAGTGCACATCTGGCGCCAACTCACAGAGCACCCGGGCGAAACTGTGCTGAAGGTCAGCCTCGGAGTGGAAGACCGGCCTGTGCCGACACAACTTCGCCATGACGTCGTCGAGTGAGACCCGGCCAGCAATGATTCTCTTGCGGTCTATCGGTGTCGTGGTCACGGCGCCATTGAAATCGCCCTGCGTCTCAACTCTCAAGCCCTATGGGCCCCATGTGACCCATTGGAAGGGCTCGTAGGTGTGCCGTGGCATGCAGGGGCGCCGTTGGATCGGGATGGCCCCCGGGGCAGGCGCCCGCTCATGCAGAGTCGTCAAGACTTGCGGATGGGCCCAAGTAGTGGAATCCTGAAAGGCTTTGATCATCAAGCGCGGCCCTGGGGGGAGCTACATGATGGCGTCGATGGCCAACGCCGGACAGGACGATGAAAAGAAGGTCGCCTGGCTGGCGGCACGTTCGTCCAACTTCGGTCACCTGATCGGGTACGAGCCCTTGCTGGTGACGCTCGGCTGTGCCGCGGAGTCATACGTCCACACCGATCCCCACGCCGCCATGGTGAAGGCCCGTCTCTATGGCGAGGTCATGACCCGGCACTTGGTCACGCTTCTCGGCATCACCGTGCCGGGGCCCCGGCAGGTGGACCGGATCAACGCCCTCACCAGGGCGGGCGTCCTTGTCCCGCAGGTGCGGGCCTGGTTCGAGGCGATCCGCACCACGGGCAACCGGGCCGTCCACGAGTACTACGCCAACGTCCGTGAAGCACTTCAGTCCGTGGAGATGTGCTTCCGTCTCGGCGACTGGCTGCACCGTTCCCTCGACCAGTCCGACACCACCCACCGGGTCTTCCTTGCGCCCGCGCCGCCCTCCGCCGCGCCCGCGCCCGCGACCATCGCCGACCAGCACGAGCTGGAGCAGTTGCGCGCCGAGCTTGACGCCTACCGCCGTCGGCTGGAGGAGGCCCGGCTCCGTTACGACGGCAAGCAGAGCCGCCTGGAGCGCGAGCGGGCCGCCCGCGAGCAGGCCGAGGCGGAACTGGCCCGTGCGGAGGCCGAGCGGGCCGCGCTGCACGACCTGATCGCCGAACTGAGTGAGAAGATCACCGAACTGACGACTCCGGCCCTGGAGTCCCGTTCGGCCGCTCGCCCGCTGGACGGGGCCTCCCAGCGTGACGAGTTCATCGCGCACGCCCAGAAGGCCGCCCGTCCGCCCATGAGCGAGGCACAGGTACGTGCCGAGCTCGACTGCATCCTGGAGAAGGCGGGCTGGACTGTCCAGGACGAGAAGGCCAAGAACCTCTTCGCGGGCCGTGGCGTCGCCGTCCGGGAGGTCTCCACTGCCGTCGGCCGCGCCGACTACCTTCTCTACGTCGACCAGCGACTGGTCGGCGTCATAGAGGCCAAGCGGGAGGGCGCCGACCTGGAGGCCGCTATGCAGCAGGCCGCCCGCTACGCCACCGGGCTTACCCGCAGCCAGCAGCTCAGCGCCTGGCGCGCCAGCCTGCCCTTTCGGTACGTCGCCGACGGCAACACCGTCCGCTTCCACAATGACCTCGACCCCTCGCCGCGTACCCGTGACGTCTTCGCCGTGCACCGCCCGGACACGATCGCGCGCTGGGTCGAGGAGGCCGACGCCGATCCCGCTGCACCGACCCTGCGGTCCCGGATGCGCCGTCTGCCGCAGACCTTTCTCGATCCGGAGGATCTGCGCCCGGCCCAGGTGACGGCGATCAAGGGTTTGGAGCGGTCCCTGGCCAAGGACGACCCCCGTGCCCTGATCCAGATGGCGACCGGCGCTGGCAAGACCTACACCGTGGTCAGCGAAAGCTACCGGCTACTCAAGCACGCCAGCGCCAAGCGCGTCCTCTTCCTTGTCGACCGCAACAACCTCGGCAGCCAGGCTGCCACCGAGTTCGAGAACTTTGACACCCCGGACGACGGCCGCAAGTTCACCGAGCTGTACGTCGTGCAGCGCCTCGCGGGCGACACCGTCCTCGGCTCCGCGCACGTCGTGGTGTCCACGGTGCAGCGGCTGTGGCTAGCCCTGACGGGCCAGGCGGTGCCGAGCGCCGACGACGACAACGAGGCCCTGGACCGCTACGACCTCGTCGACGAGCCCGTGACGGTCAGTTACAACCCGGCCCTGCCACCGGAGTCCTTCGATCTGATCGTCGTCGACGAGTGCCACCGCTCCATCTACGGCAAGTGGCGCGCGGTCCTGGAGTACTTCGACGCCCACCTGGTCGGCCTCACCGCCACCCCGGTCAAGCAGACCTTCGGCTTCTTCTTCCAGAACCTGGTGAGCGAGTACCCCTACGAGCAGGCCGTCGCCGACGGCGTCAACGTCGACTTCGACGTCTTCCGCATCCGTACGGAACTGGGCGAGAACGGCAGCACGATCCCCGCCGAGACGGTCGTGCCGATGCGAGAGCGGAAGACCCGGAGGGAGCGTTACCAGGAGCTTGAGGAGGACCTGGAGTGGAAGGCGTCCCAGCTGGGCCGCCAGGTCATCAGCAAGGGGCAGCTGAAACTCGTCATTGAGACCTTCCGCAAGCACCTGTTCACCGACATCTTCCCGCCGGTCGGGGAGGGCGACGTACAGCGGGCTCGCACGCATGTGCCTAAGACCCTGATCTTCGCTGTGGACGACAACCACGCCGACGAGATCGTCCAGACCGTGCGGCAGGTCTTCGGCGAGGGTGACGACTTCTGCATGAAGATCACACACGCGGCGAAGCGGCCGGCGGAACTGATCAAGGCATTCCGCAACAGCCCGGAGCTGCGGATCGCGGTCACCGTGGACATGATCGCTACCGGGACCGACATCCCGCCACTGGAGTGCGTGTTCTTCCTGCGGGACGTCAAGAGCTGGGCCTACTTCGAGCAGATGAAGGGGCGCGGTTCGCGCACCGTGGACCCGGCGGAGTTCCAGGCGGTCACGCCGGACGCCGAGGTCAAGGAACGGTTCGTGATCGTCGACGCGGTCGGCGTCACGGACTCGCCCCGCGTGGACGCGCGCCCGCTCAACCGCGTCTCCGAGCGGAAGATCCCGCTGGAGCGGCTGATGGCCAAGACGGCCGGTCTGGCAATGACGGAGGACGAGGTCGCCACCCTGGCTGGCCGCCTCGCCCGCCTCGACCGGCAGCTCACCCCCGAGGAGCGCGAGGAGGTCGAGGAGCTGGCCGGGCAGCCGCTCCGGGAGATCGTCGGCGGCCTGGTCCGCTCCGTTGACCCCGACCAGCAGGAGCGGGCCCGGCGCATCGGCGGCGAGAAGCAGGTCCGGCAGGACATGCTCGACGCGCTGAAGCCGATCGCCTCCAACGGCGAGCTGCGCGACCGCCTGCTGTCGATGCGCCGCGCCCACGACATCGTCATCGACGAGGTCAGCGTGGACGAGGTGAAGGAGGCGCGCGGCATCACGGCGGAGGAGCTGGCCATCCGCCGCGTGTCGTCCTGGCAGCAGTACCTAAAGGACCACCGTGACGAGATCGCCGCGCTCAGCCTCGCCTTCGGCGAGCGACGCGACCCGAAGGAGGTCTACCGGCGCCTGCGCGACCTGGCACGGAAGATCGAACGCCCCCCGTTCCAGTGGACCCCGGCCCGGCTTTACGACGCTTACGTGCAGCTGGGCAAGGCGTCCCGGCACCCGCGAGGAGCGGCCGGCGTGGTGGACCTGATCGGCCTGCTCCGCTTCGAGTTGGGGCTGGACCAGGAGGTACGGCCGTATCGGGCGCTGGTCGAGGAACGGTACGCGGCCTGGCGGGCCCGGCAGGAGCAGGCGGGGGCGGTGTTCACCCCGGACCAGGCGTGGTGGCTCGACAGGATCGTCGACGTGATAGCGACGGATGCGGCGATCGAGCCCGAGCACCTGAAGGACGTACCCTTCATCGAGCGCGGGGGCGTGGACGGATTCCTGCGGGACTTCGGGGCCGACCGGGGGGCTGAAATTCTAAACGAATTGGGACGGGAGTTGGGCGCGTGAGCGAGGGCGGTATTCATTCGGGGGCTCCGAAGGGGTGGGTCCGGGTTCGGCTGGATGAGGTCGCTGAGGTGCGGCTCGGTCGACAGCGGTCGCCCAAGAATCACTCCGGCACGCAAATGCGGCCGTATCTGCGGGCTGCGAATGTGGACTGGAATGGGCTCAAGCTTGACGACGTGAAGGAAATGAACTTCACGGATGACGAGGTTGCTGTCTACGGTTTGAAGAAGGGGGACATCGTACTGAGTGAGGCATCTGGTAGCGCCTCCGAGGTCGGTAAGCCCGCTATCTGGAACGATCAAATCCCCAACTGCTGCTTGCAGAACACGCTGATCAGGGTCCGGAGCTACGGTGTCGATCCGCAGTATCTGCTGCATTTTTTGCGCAGCGAGGCGATGCGCGGAGCCTTCGTTGAACACTCACGCGGCGTGGGCATCCACCACATCGGAGCCGCGAGGCTTGCGGCATGGCAGGTGCCGGTGCCTCCGCTGAAGGAGCAGCGGCGCATCGTTGCCGCGCTCGAAGAGCAACTGTCGCGGCTCGACGCGGCAGCAGGTAGTGCTGCCCAGGTGCGCAGTAAATTGTTGGCGTACAAGGCGAGTCGCGAACGTGAGATTGTGCCGTCCCCGCAAGCTGGTGCGGCAGAGCAGCCGCTTCCAGGCGAATGGCAAATGGTGCGGCTCAGTGACATCTCGCACTCATCCGGTTACGGCACATCCACGAAGTGCGGTTACGATGGCGCAGGCGGCGCAGTTTTGCGTATTCCCAATATTCAGAGTGGAACCATCAACACCGCAGACCTGAAGTATGCGCTGGAAGCAGACCTTGACCTAGACGCGTACAAGGTAAGTGCTGGGGACTTGCTCGTTGTTCGTACAAACGGAAGCAGAGACCTGATCGGACGCGTGGCGGTATCGCGTGAGGATACTGACTACGCCTTTGCATCTTATTTGATCCGCTTTAAGATCAAGACGGATGATGCTTTCCCTGATTGGGTTTCCAGGATTCTTTCCACCCGCCCTTGGCGGCAGCTCATCGAGTCAGCAGCGGCTTCAACAGCGGGACAGTACAACCTCAACTTGAAGAAGTTGGGCTCGCTGCCGATTCCGTTGCCCCCGCTTGAAGAACAGCGTTCGCTCACTGTCGCGCTGGATGAGATCGACGCATCAGTTCGGCGCCTTACCAGTGCAGTCGACGACGCTTCGCTGAAAGGCGAGGCCCTCCGCCGCACTCTCCTTGCCGAAGCATTCGCCGGCCGCCTCATCCCCCAGGACCCCGCCGACGAGCCCGCCGACGCCCTGCTCGACCGCATCCGCGCCGAGCGTGAGGCGGCCGGAGCGACCAAGTCCCGGCGCCGAAGCCCTCGCCGGACGCCCGCCCAGCGCAAGCGCACGCCGGACACCGCACCCGTACCGGACGCACCTCCGCCGCCCCCGGCCGACGCTCCCGCCCTCGCCACCGCCACCCAGCCCACCCTTGACCTGGAGATCCCCTCGTGACCACCACCGAGGCCCGTCGGCTCGTCGACAAGCTCTGGAGCTACTGCCACGTCCTGCGTGACGACGGCGTATCCACCATCGACTACGTCGAGCAGTTGACGCTTCTCGTGTTCCTCAAGATGGCGCACGAGGCACAGTCCCGCCCCCCGATGTTTCGCGAGCAGATCATGCCCGAGGGCTCGGTCTGGGAGGGCCGTGGCTGGCCCGAGCTGCTGAAGAACGACGGTGCCGCCCTCGAAACCGCCTACGCCGAACTCCTCGAAGACCTCGGCAACCAGCGCAAGGACACCACCTTCCACCTGATCTTCAACGGGGCCCGTAACCGCATCCACGACCCCGCCAAGCTCAAGCGCTTGGTCAAGGACCTGATCGACAAGGAGAGCTGGTCGGGTCAGAAGACCGACATCAAGGGCGACGCCTACGAGGAACTGCTGTCCCGTGGCGCGGAGGACATCAAGTCCGGCGCGGGCCAGTACTTCACCCCGCGGGCGCTGATCCAGGCCGTCATCGACTGCGTCCGTCCGACCCCAGACGACACGATCACCGACCCCGCCTGCGGAACCGGCGGCTTCCTGCTGGCCGCCGCCGAGTACATCCTCCACGAGTACGGCAACCAGCTCACCCCCGAGCAGCGCAAGCACCTCAGTAGCGGCGGCATCTGGGGCACTGAGCTGGTCCGGAACACTGCGCGCCTCGCCGCGATGAACCTCTTCCTGCACGGTATCGGCCACCCCACCGGACCGGCCCTGGTCCGCACCCGGGACGCCCTCGCCGCCCCGCCAGACAAGCGCGCGAGTCTGGTGCTGGCCAACCCGCCCTTCGGCAAGAAGTCGTCCATCACCGTCTACGGCGACGACGGTTCCGCCGCCCGCGAGGCGATCGCCTACGAGCGCCGCGACTTCTGGGTCACCACGACCAACAAACAGCTCAACTTCGTGCAGCACATCGCCTCGCTGCTGGAGATCCACGGCCGCGCTGCGGTCGTCGTCCCCGACAATGTCCTTTTCGAGGGCGGCGCGGGCGAGACCATCCGCCGGCGCCTGCTGAACGAGTACGACGTCCACACCCTGCTCCGCCTGCCCACCGGCATCTTCTACGCGGGCGGCGTCAAGGCCAACGTGCTGTTCTTCGAGCGCAAGCCGGCCCGCCCGAACCAACCGTGGACGGAGAAGCTGTGGGTTTACGACTTCCGTACGGCCCAGCACTTCACGCTCAAGCAGAACCCGCTCACGCGGGCCCACCTCGAAGACTTCGTACAGTGCTTCCAGCCTGACGACCGCTCCAAGCGGGTGGAGTCAGAACGCTTCAAGGCGTTCACGTACGAGGAACTGGTCGCCCGCGACAAGGCGAACCTCGACATCACCTGGCTCCGTGACCCGAGCCTCGACGACGCCGACAACCTCCCCGCGCCGGAGATCCTGGCTGCCGAGATCGTCGAAGACCTCCAGGCCGCCCTGGAGGAGTTCGCTGCAATTGCAGACACGCTCCAACAGGTGCGGAGTAACGGAATGCCTGTACCGAACGCATCCGGAGACCCGAACCTGACTCACACTCCTCCCTCCGAGGGGCCGACCAATTAGTGCCCAATGTCGTTCCAGTGGCTTAGGCATGCTCCCCGATCTCCTCGGGGGGGGGCGAAGGGGCTGACGGCGACGAGGTGGCCTCACCTCGACTATGGCGTTACTGACGCAACATGGAAAGAACTCACAGCACTCTTGGGGCGCCACATGTCTCATACCGACAACGAGAACATTGAGGGGCCCGGCCCCAGCCACGAGGACCGAACGACCAAAGCCGCTCCCGCAAGCTCAGGGCGGCGAATGGCTAGAAAAAAGGTCTGGATTACATATCCAGACGAAGCCCAGCTTGGGCGATCAAGAGACGATGATGGAGCACAGAGCCCAAATCTTTATGTTCCTGGATCGAAAGGGGTCAAGGGGCAGGTCAAGATTTATGACGTGAATGAACCCTCCATAGTCACCCAGATTGCCACTGACGTGCTTTCTCATGTCATTGAGAGGGCTGTTGACAGGGCCATCGATGAGGTTCGGCTGCACGCCAAGAGTTGGTGGAACGATAGAAAGTCGAAGCGGAAGAGTGCCGCCCCATCGAAATCGAGGGTAAGGGGGTTGTTCGAACCGGCCCCGGCGGCACCGGCTGGCTGGTACGTCGACAGATTCGATGCGACACAGCTGCGCTACTGGGATGGGGTCGCGTGGACCAACCGCTTCGCGCCGACACGTAGAACTGCGGCCACGCCCGCGCCGGTAGCAACGACTTCCCACGCGCCAGCAACGCAGCCGCTCGAAGAGTCCAGAATCATTATGAGCAGCGCAGAGTGGCAGGAGCTTGTCCTTGCGTGGCTGAAGGCTGGGGCAATCGGGGAAGAGTTGTGGAGGCGCATATCCACTGCTTGCATCAAAGATGCTGACGCTGCGACTCTGGAATCTCAGCGTGAGATGGAGAAGCTCACGGCTCGGCAAGGTGCGGATCGAATCAGGTTGATGCTGGAATCAAATTCTTCTTTGCGTGACGAAGGTGCACTAGCGGAGTTCATGAAGCTCTTTGGTAGCGGTCGAAACGCTGATTTCGAGGATGCGCGGTTGCGAAACGCGGCGATGAAAGAGGCGCCACGCTTGACTGAGGGTGAGTTATAGCAACGGCTACTCTCAGGTGAGGTTGACGACCAGGGTCTCGGAATAGTCGCTATGTGGCTGATGTGCGCGCTCTGGGAGACGCCCACGAAAAGTGATGCCAGCGATGGCCTGGGCCGATACAGCGTAGGGTTTCAATCAAGATCGACGCCCAAGATTTCCGCGAGGCGGGAAAGCCCCTCAATGGACCGTTCCATGTGTTCAGGGATGATTCTGTCTCGCGCTTCTTTGGGGAGGTGCTGGTCCGCCTCCTGCATGAGCGTGGCGTACTCCTGAAAAACTTGCACGCAAAGATTCGTGAGCTGCGCCGCCTGACGGCGAGTCGGATCGTCCGCGTTGAGGTCCGCCTCAAACAGCGCCAAGGCATCTTCCAGGACGGAGTGGCGATTGGGTGCCAGTGCACCGGGCGTTGGTCGGTCATCCACAGACCCAGTCTGACGAATCGCACAGTGAACAGGGAAGCCTGTTGGGCTCCCCGATTCACTACATGCCTGTGTCAGACGCGTGCCAGATCGGGCGCGGAGCCACAGGGAAGAGTGGGGACCAGGCAGCTAGTCAGACAGACCTCTTCGCCGTTCCACCGCAGGTCAACCCAATAGTCGGCCGTGGAGGACCCAAGCTTCCTTCCCAGGTTGATAGCTCCCGCTCTCGCTGAGCCACCGTGCCCCTGGGTACCGTCGTGGTCGTGTGTCTGGTGCGCGCCGGGTTGGTCACCCATAGCCGTGCCGGTTGATCGCGTGCGACTAGGGGAGCTGGTACGGGCATGGCGGTTGACGCTGCTCGATCGGAAGAGGGGTTCACGTCGGCCATGGCTACGCGGGTGATGAGTGCCGCGTGCCGGGCTGCGGGGCTTGACGATAGAGGCGCTGAGCTGATCCGGTTGGGAGAGAACGCGCTGTTCCGACTGGCCACGGCGCCCGTGATCGTTAGAGTGGCTAGGGGCGAACCGTGGTTGCCGAAGGCTCGTGTCGAGGTGGCTGTAGCCAGATGGCTAGCTGCAGAGGGGTTCCCGGCGTCCCGACTCATTGACGGCCTGGAACAGCCCTTGCTGATCGACGGCCACCCGGTGACCTTCTGGCGCCTCATCGTGGAGGGCGACCGCAAGGCCACCTACGGTGAACTGGGCGGCCTCCTCAGGGACCTGCACTCCATGAGCGTGCCCGCGGGCCTTGAGCTGCCTGCCTTCGACCCCTTCGACAAGCAAGAGCTGCGGATCAGCAAGGCGCCGATCTCTGAAGATGACCGGGTCTTCCTCCGCAAGCGCTGGCAGGAGTTGCGTGGTCAGTTCGAGGAGTTGAGGTTCGAGACTCCGAAGGGACCGGTGCACGGTGATGCCCACGTGCAGAACCTGATGGTGAACGATCGGGATGAGGTGATCCTGATCGACTTCGAGGCCTTCTGCTTCGATCACCCTGAGTGGGACTTGATGGTCACGGCGGTCGAGCATCACAGCCTTGGGTGGCAAAGCGATGAGCAGTACGGCGACTTTGTCAGGGCGTACGGGCGGGACCTGTACGACTGGCACGGCTACGACACGCTCCGGCGGCTTCAGGAGTTCGGCATGACGACTTGGCTTATGCAGAACGTGCAGGAGAACGAGGAGACGGCGGCCGAGTACCGTCGGCGCATCGCCGGCTTGCGCAACGACGATGCGCCGCGTGATTGGCGTCCCTGGTAGCTGCTACTCGTCCTCGTCGTCCAGGCGGGCAAGAGCTTCGCTCACTTGCTCGTTGAAGGCAACGACGGTGGGGTGAGTGGCGTGTGCGCTGACCTCGGCCTGGAAGTCGGTGACGTAGCGCTGGAAGCGGGAGGACTGGAGGGAGTCGCCGCCGTCCACGGCCAGGCTCGCGGTGGTGACGGCGGCTTCCAGTTCGCCGTTCAGTAGCTGGCTCTGGGCGAGGACCATGCGGCAGAAGCCCAGCGTGCGGGCGTACTGCGGATCGGTGCTGTCGACGGCGCGCTGTGCGTGCTCGACTGCTTCCCGGCGCATCTTGAGGTCTCGGAAGCAGTGGCAGAACTCGCCCAAGAGTTCAGCGTCGTCGAAGTAGCTCAGCCATGCCGGGTCGTCGGCGCTGTCGGCCCGCTCGAAGTGTCCTTCTGCTTGCTTCATCGCCTCGGCTGCCCCTGGCCGGTCGCCGGCGTTGGAGAGGGCGCGGGCTTCCATGGCCCAGTAGTTGGCCATGGCTCGGGGGGTGGCGCGGCCTTTGGCGCCCTCGACGGCTGCGCGGGCAAGCTGGATGGCTTGGGTGTGGTTGTCCAGGTAGTTGGCCTGATGACTCAGGTTGCCCAGGATGCGCGACCCGAACATGCGGTCATCGATGACCTGGGACAGCCGCAGTGTGGACGTGAGGTAGCGGTGGGCAAGTCGGTGGTTGCCGACGTCGTAGGCGGTCCATGCGAGCAACTGGGAGACCTCGGCGGCGGCCCCGAACAGTGCCATGCCCACCTTCTCGCTGTAGCTCGCGTTCAGCAGGGGAAGGACCTCGTGGCGGAAGTAGTGGCGTAATGCCTTGTGACCGTGGCCGCCGCCGTACTTGAAGTCGAGTTGCATGAACATCGAGGCGGCATCCCTGATCGCGCGGACGTCGCGCATGCCGACTCGCTGGTGTGCGGGCCTGTCGGCTTGGACGCCGTCGGGTCGGGCGATCATCCAGGACAGGACGGCGGAGCTGAGGTCGGTGTCCGCAATGTTCAGTGGGTCTGAGGCGGTGACGTCGGCGCGCTCCTGGGCAAGGTCGTCCAGCATCGACAGGGCCTCGGGGACGGTGCTTGGGTAGCCGATCGGCTCTGGGGTCGTGGGCCGGGTTTGGTCGAAGAAGCCAAGATCACCCGGCGTGACACGGCGGTCCAGCTTGGTGCTCAGAACCTCGGCCATGATCACTGCTGTCTCCGGCTTGATGCCGGCGCCGTCTCGCCAGCGCTGCACAGCGATGTGTGTGGTTCCGAGACTGGTCCCTCGCCGGGCGGCCGCGTCTTTCATCCGCTTGGCCAGTCCCTTGTTGGAGACCTTCGCTTCGTCCATGACCGCGATCAACTGGGCGTTCGGTTCTCGGCTCATGCTCCCCTGCCAACCCGAGAATTACGGCGAGTGCTCATCGTGTCACAGCAGTATCGCGGTGGGGGGTTCATTGATGAACCCCCCTGCATTTGCTGGTGTTCACGTGAACCCCCTGGTGAACGCTCCCGGTCGTGGGCCTGGCGTCGTGTACTGACTTGCGCGAAGCAATCGGTGCGATGAGAGCTGGGAAGGGACGCAATGGACGCGGCAAAGGCCAGGCATCTGAGCGAGGAGCTGGACGCCTACGCTCACTGGTTCGTAGCACCGGATCCGGCTGTGGGCGGGCACTTTCTGGCGGTCACCCTCTTCGCCGAGTTCGGCGACACTGCGCGGGTTGCACGTGAGGCGACGGCGATGTTTCTGGTGGGCGCCGGTGCGGGTGAACTCGTAGACGACGCTCGGCTGGTCGTCTCGGAGCTGGTGGCGAACGTCGTGAACCACACCGTTCCTGATCGGCACCTCGCTCGACCCGGTAGCTGCCGCCGTATCGACGTGACCTTCAAGAAGTACCCGAAGTGGGTCTTCATCGGTGTCTCCGACGAAGACTCGACACCGCCACTGCTTCCGGCGGGTGAGACGTTCCCTGCCGCTTTGGTCGGTGAGCTGTCGGAAGCGGTGCTGCCGGACAGCGGTCGTGGGCTGCTCATCGCTCAGCGGCTCGCCACGTCGGTCTGGTGGTCGCCGGAAGAACGTGGCGGCAAGACCGTGTGGTGCCGCTTCGACCTTGACCAGCCGGGCATTCGCTCGGACTGACAGGCGCCGGGTCGCCACCCCTGCTCTGCTCCCTCGCGATCGGGAGTGGGGAGGCGGCCCGGTAACTGGCCGGAGCCTGACCACTCCGGCCGAAGGGGCGCGGTCTCTCGGACGGCCCGGGGGCTCCCCTCCCGAGCGAGAGTCCGCGCTTCACATCCCCATATAGGCCGGGCCACCCCATCAGCCCTGGAAAGCGAAGGGTGGCCCGGCTGGGAACACGGCGGCTCCCGGTGCCTGATGGTACCGGGGCCGCCGTGCTGCGTTTCAGCCCTGGTCCAAGGAAGTTGATGATCCGTTACCTAGATCAGGGCAGAGGTGGGCAAGGTGACTGGCTCGGGTGAGGGCTGGCTGAACGATGGTCTCGATCTGCCGGGGGCGGACTCCGGACTCTGGGTGTCCGGGGTGGACTACATCTCCGGTTGGCGTGAGGCACGTGAGACTGCCGACCGGCTGAACCGCGCACTCCTCGGACTGGGCTTGGAACTGTCCGCCGCGCGGGCCGTCGCGTCCACGAACGAGGACGGGCGCGGGGTGGTGCGGCTGACAGGTTGGCCGGATGCCGTGAACCGGCTCGCTGAGCTCCTGGAGGCACGCGCGGCCAGCGATGGCGGTGCAGAATGAGGGGCGCTTCCGCTGGTGAAGTCTGCGTGAGGTCGACGACTGCCCTGCTTGATGCCTCAGCCACAGACAGTCAGCCACGACGATGCCGTGCGACGAACGAGCCGGCGCGCGTGTGCCTCGCTCAGCCACCCACTGGCAGCAACCACGCTTCCGTGCTCCTGGTCCTCACGGCCGGTACCGTCCGGGCGGGAGCACCGATGGTTGGTCGATGCCTCGACTCCTTGGCCGTGCCGCGGGCGGGGGTGCCGGCAGACCGGACGGGACCGGCGTCCACGCCGCACGCCCGGCCGGGGCGGCCGGGCGCCCCGGCGCGCCGCAGGCGCGCCCTTGAGGAAGTGAAGGCGGTTTCGACCGATCATTGTCGGCGCTCAGGAGCGGGGGTGTTGTGCGGGCTGCCTGTCAGCGGTGATCCGGTAAGCGAGTTCGGCCCGGTCGGCGCCGAAGCGCAGTTCTTCGAGGATCAGTGGGCGGTCGTCGGTGCCATGCGCGATCCGGCTGACGTGCAGGATCGGTGTGGCGTCGGGGAGTCGGAGCGTGGTGCGTTCGTCGGGCAGGGGCATGCGTGCGCGTACGGTCTCGGTCCAGGTGAGCTTGTGGCCGGCCTGGGTGAGCACCCAGTAGAGCGCGGCCGATGGCTTGCACGGCTCCTGACCGAGCAGAGGAACGGCCTCGGCAACTTCGAACGGGATCAAGGTGCGATGCATGGCGCGCGTCCCGGTGCTGGGGTCGGTGAGCAGTCGGTCACATCCGAAGAGCGCTTCCTCGACGTCGAGCCCGAGGAGTCGGCCCGTGGCCTTTGTCGTGCGGGTGCGGTAGGTGCTCGGCTCCTCGGCCTCCTGCCAGATGTCGCCGCTTGGCATCACGAACTTGCCGTCCCTGGTGCGGCTGACGCCTCGTTCCAAGGTGAGGACGGGCTGACCGCTGGAGCGGACAAAGCTGCCCTTGCCGTGCCGGACATCGATAAGGCCTTCGGCCCGCAGTGCGGCAATGGCGTTGCGGACGGTCGGCCGGGAGACGCCGTACCGGGCCATGAGCTGCGCTTCGGATGGCAGCAGGGAGTCGGGCTCGAACTCGCCGGACAGGATCGCTTCGCGGATCGCGGCGGCGACCTGCTGGTAGAGGGCTCCTGGGCGCTGGATCTCCGACATGCGGTCATCTCCGGTTGAGGTCGTAGGCACGTCGCACGCGCGACATCACTCGTCAGCATAAGTAGTTGCGCTGGAGCCGTACAGGGCTTCATAGTCATCACTCGTAAGGACAAGTGACGTCAGTGTGTGTGACTGACGTCCCGACTGGCCAAGGAGGCCAACGAAATGCAGTCCATTCCCGTGGACACGGCGCGGCTGGGCGTACTGCGGTGCGCCATCGCCCCCGAAGCGAAGATCAGCAACCACGAGACGCAGGAGGTGAAGAGGGACCGGGACGGCAACCCGGTGTGGACCGTAGCCGTCACCGTGCGGCAGGACCGACGGCGGATTTCCGTCATTGAGATCGCCGTGAGCGGTCAGCCCAAGGGGATTGACGAAGGGCAGGTCGTCAAGGTCACCGGCCTGACCGCGTTCATGTGGTCGATGGGTGACCGACACGGCGTCAGCTTCCGCGCCGATGCCATCACCCCTGTGACCGGTCCGGCGCACGCCAAGGGCGGTGACGCCTGATGGGACCGATCCTGCTTGCCCTCGGTCTGGCCGTGCTGGCGTGGGTGCTCGTTGTCGGTGACCTAATCCGCCGGCACCGCCCCCTCTGGCACTGGTACCTGATCGGCTACCCGACCACCGCCTGCCGGGTCGTTCTCACCTGGCGCAAGGTCGCGATGCTCAACGACCTGGCCGTGTCCAAGCGTCCGCCGCGCGGGCTGCTCGGGGACCTGGTCGTCAAGGGCGACCCGCTGCGGCCGGTGGCCCCGCGGACTTCCTTTCCGCGCGCCACACGCATGGGCCTGACGGTGCTGGTCCGGCTCCATGCCGGGCAGACCCCGGCGACCTTCATGAAGGCGGCGGACGCGTTCGTGCATGCGTGGAAGGTCCACGCGGTCCGGGTCACCTCGCCCGAACGCGGGCTCGTCCTGCTGACCGTGACGGCCACCGACCCGCTTCAGCGGCCGGGCTTAGCGTCTGCTCCGGCCGAGTTGCTGTCGGCGCTCATCGGGGTTTTGGAGAGCGGCGGCGCCTGGGTGATGAACCTGCGCATGGTCCCGCACTGGCTCATCGCCGGGGCCACCCGTTCGGGGAAGTCCACGCTGCTGGCCCGGCTGATCACCCAACTCGCCCCGCAGCCGATCGCCCTGGTGGGCATCGACTGCAAGGGCGGCATGGAACTAGGCCTGTTCGCCGACCGGCTCAGTGCGCTGGCCACCTGCCGCCGTGAAGCGGTCGCCGTGCTCTCAGCGCTGGTGGGCGACATGCAGGACCGGATGGGCGCCTGCCGGTCGGCGGGAGTCCGCTCGATCTGGGAGCTCCCGGACAAGGTGCGGCCGGTGCCGGTCGTCGTGATCGTGGACGAAATCGCTGAGCTGTACCTGTCCGACGGCACCCGCGAGAGCAAGGCGGAATCCGAGCAGTGCTCGACCCTCCTGCTCCGTATCGGGCAGCTCGGTGCTGCTCTCGGCCTGCACCTGGTCGTCGCCGGCCAACGCGTCGGCTCCGACCTCGGCCCCGGCGTCACCGCGCTGCGTGCTCAACTCGGCGGCCGGATCTGCCACCGCGTCAACGATCCCGCCACGGCCGAGATGACCTTGGGCGACCTGAACAAGGACGCCGTGGCCGTCGCGCAATCGATCACGGCAGAGGAACGCGGCGTGGCCGTCTGCACCGGCCCGGACGGTGGCTGGAGCCGCGCCCGCTCGCACCTCACCCCAACCGAACAAGCCGTCTCGACGGCGCGGAAGTACGCCGCGACGGCACCGGAACTGCCCGCCCTGAACCGCGCCCTTGAGGCGCCGGAAGGAGAGAGCAAGTGATCAGCGAAGGTACAGCGTTCACGTTCTCGGTGATCTTCGGGATCATCACCGTCCTCCTCGTCCGCTCCCGCGACGTGCGCGCCTGGGAAGCGGTCTGCGTCGGCCTCTTCGGCCTCTACCTGGGCCAGACCCCGGTGGTCTTCACCGTCCACGGTCTCGTGACCTGGCTTATCAACGGCTTCGCCCACCACTGACCCGAAGGGACACACAGCCATGCCCATGCCTCGCGTGAGGTGCCCCCACTGCAAGGGCGACGGAGCCCGTAAGACCTGGACCGGGCGCACACGCCGCTGCCGCGTCTGCCGGGGCACCGGAACCATCCGCTGATCGCTAGCCACCCCCGACAAGGAGGTGATCCCCATGCCCCACACCGCGCTACAGCCCGTTCATGCCCCAGCCGCTTCGGCGGCCGACTGCGGAAGGTCACCACCATCACCCCGGACTTCACTCCGGCTGACCGGCGCGCCGCCCTCGACCGCGCGGCGCGCCTGCGTCAGCTCCCCGAAGCAGACCGCGACGCAATCCGTCTCGCACAAGACCCAAAGCTCCCTCGCCTGCTGGAGCAGATCACCGCTACCGGCGGCTGCGCCCACCCCGTCCACCTCTCCGGCTCCACCACCACAGTGGACGGCACAACCGGCGAGATCCTCCGCCACTACGACACCCGCGACGAGCCCGGCGAACGTCTCCTCGTCCGCTGCCGCAACCGCCGTGCAAGTATCTGCCCGGCCTGCTCCCGCATCCACGCCGGAGACACCTACCACCTCGTCCGCGCCGGCCTCCTCGGCGGCAAGAACGTTCCCGATGCCGTCCGCCATCGCCCGCGGCTGTTCGTCACCCTCACCGCTCCGTCGTTCGGCGCGGTCCACCGGTCATCGGAGCAGTGCCGTCCACGCCGCGACGGCGGCACTTGCGCACACGGCCGTCCCCTCGGCTGCGGTCTCGGCCACGCGTTGGACGAACCGAGTGTCGGCCAACCGCTCTGCCCGGACTGCTACGACTACACCGCCCACGTCCTGTGGCACGCACACGCCTCCAAGCTCTGGGACCGCTTCGTCATCGACGTCCGGAGGCGCCTCGCTTCCTCGGTCGGCCTGGTGCAGTCCCGCTTTGCCCAGCACGCCCGGTTGTCCTTCGCCCGCGTCGCCGAGTACCAGAGGCGGGCGGCCGTCCACGTCCATGCCGTCGTCCGCCTCGACGGCCCGACCGGTCCCGGAGACGAACCCCCGGCCTGGGGGACGTCCGAGCTGCTCATCGACGCCGTACGCGCCTCCGCCCGACGGGTCCTGGTCCGTACGCCCTACAGCCCTGCCGTAGGTGAACTGAGACTCCGTTGGGGTGCCCAGATCGATGCACGGCCCCTGCGGATAGACGGTGAGGGCCCGGACGATGACGCGGTGGCCGCGTACGTCGCCAAGTACGTCACCAAGGGCGCGAGCGACATCGGCGCCGGCACTGACTACCGGCTCTCGTCCTGGGGCGACATCGAGTCGGCGCCCGTGAGTGAACACGTGCGCACTCTTATGCGGACCTGCTGGCGCCTTGGAGGCCTACCTGAGTACGGGCCCCTCCGCCTCCGGGCTTGGGCCCACACCCTGGGCTACCGGGGCCACATTCTCACCAAGTCCCGCGCCTACTCCACCACCTATGCAGCACTCCGCGCTGAACGTGCCCTTCACCAGGGCCACACCGACCTGCCGGACGGGATCACCGAACGGCGCTGGCGTTACGTCGGCTCCGGCCATACGCCTGGCGCAGCACTCATTGCGGCTGGCATCGCAGACGATCTCGCGGAGTCCCGGAGGCTGGCCCTGGTCACGATGAAAGAGGGGGAGTGGCGCCGATAAGTGCTCTGCCTGAGTGTGTCTCGCAGCAGCCCCAGCGTGTGTCGCTTCTCCAGGCCTCCGACGAGAGACGGACGGCCGTGATTCAGAGCGAGATCGTGATCGTTGACGATGACGGTACGGAAGAGCCGTTCGACCCCTCTTCGTGGTTCTCGTGACGCGAAACCGCCCACCCAGTCGCTTGGGTGGGCGGCTCTGCTCTGTACCGAGAGCAGGAGTCAGAACGCCTCGGCGAAGTCGTCCTCTTTCATGATCAGCCGGTCACGCACGTCCTTAGGGATCAACAGCTTCATGTGGATGTGAGGGGCGCGAACCCCCTTCACCTTGCTCCGCTTGATCACGCACTTGACACCGACCCTGAGCAGATCGGCGGACATGGCCTCTATACCGCCCTCTTCCCAGTGCTGCCGGAACGTCTTGCCGTTGTGCACGGCTACCCATCGGTCCTTCGTGGACTCGGGGTCGATGGCCTCCAACTGCTTGATGAGGTCGTCCAGCGTCTTCTCGGCCTGCTCCTGGGTGAAGCGGGTCTTCGTGAACCGGCCTCCGGGTTCCAGGCCCGTCATGTAGTAGCTGATGGACTGTTCCAGCCGCTGCAGCTCCTTGCGGGCGTCGGCGCCCTGCCGGTACTCGCGTGTCATGACCGGCTCGTCACCCAGGACCCTTAGAACGTCGTCTACGAGCTGGCCGTAGATCTCCTCGGGGTTCGGTGCACCGTGCCCTCCGGCCTTGCATTTGCCGCACCGCAAGTACAGGTACGACCGTCCACTGACCCGAGTCCTTTGAACGGTCATGTTGGAGCTGCAGTCGTGGCAGATCAGCACACCGAGGAACTTCGTCGCGCCGCCGGGGCGCCGTGTGGGCTGGTTCCTTGATCTGCGGTTCAGGGCTTCCTGAAGACTCTCGAACTCTTCCTCGGTGAAGATCGGCTCGGCCACACGGATGGGCTTAGCGTCGCTGCCAAGGACGATCTTCGACCGGCGCACGCCTCCGTTCTTGTCCTCTTCGACGCGGTAGCCCATGAGCGCCGGATTCCTGAGACGCCGGAGCTGCGTTGAGGCTGTCAGTCCCGGTCCACAGAGACCGGCTCGTACGAGGACCTTGACCATGCGGCGGGCTGACGCGGGTTTGGCACGCATGGTGGCCTTCCGGCACCAGTGCAGTGCTCGGTACGCGTCCTGGTCGATGACGAGCACGACTCGGCCGGCCTCGTCTTCCGACGTCTCGTACCCGTAAGCGGGTTTGCCTACGAGCCACTCACCTTGAGTCTTCGTGTAGTCCCACAGGTTCGCGACGCGCGTGCTCGTGTTGGCCGCCTCGATCTCGGCGATACCGCCGATGATCGTGACCATGATCTTCCCGGCCGTGGTGGTCAGGTCGATCGAGTCGTTCTTGGAGACGAGGTTCTTCCCGTACTTCAGGCACCAGTCGATCATGGTGCTGAGGTCACTGAGCCGCCGCACGAAGCGGTCCAGCTTCCAGAAGAGGATCTCGTCGAACTCTGGTGCCCTGTTGTTCAGCCAGTCGCCGAGCTCTTTGCGCTTCCACGGCGGCACCTTCGTGGCCGACACGTTCAGGTCGCTGGCCACGCCGACGACTCGGCTGCCGCGGTCCACGGCCAGCTTTCGGAGGTCGAGTTCCTGCCGTACGGGCGACGTCGTGTCGTCGGTGAGCACCGACAGCCGCACGGACAGCAGGGCTCGTGGGGCGTCGTCGGGTAAGAGCGCTTCGGCCCTCTTCAGCTCCTCCAGGAGGGCTAAGTCCGCCCTCGTCCACTCGGCCTCAACTGAGTACTGAGCGCGTTCAGTTGCGGTGCGTGTCCTCGTTCGCTTCGCCATGACCAGCACCGTAGCGAATGTGGCGCCGTTGGGGTATAGCCGCAGATGGACACCCACATCCAGATCGGCCCGACGGGCAAGAAGCTGCTGCCCCTGACGGTCAAGAACGCGGCCCCGGCACCGGGCGGTCACGCGCACTGACCCGAGCCCCGACTGAGCCCCTTCCGGACCGGAGGGGGCTCAGTGCTGTCGGCGGCCGGGTGACCTGCTCGAATCATCCGATCCGATCGCTTCGGCAACGCGATATTCACGACGGCGATTGCTGGATACAGTCGTTTTGTCACTACTGGTTGCGGGGGCGACCAGAGCTTGGTCGGCTGTGCCGACGTCCTGGGGAGGGCCTGTAGCGCATGAGTCGTCGCTCTGCTGGTTTTGTCGGTGCCTGGGCTGAGATCCAGCGGCAGCAGCAACGTCAGATGGAAGCCGAGGCACGTCGACGGCGGTACGAGGCGCAGCAGGCCCGGGCGTATCAGCGGCGGGCTGAGCAAGGACACCGGGAGTACTGCCAGGCGGAGGCCAGACGGCGTACGGAGGAACTGGAGGCCCGGGTCGCGGCCCTGCAGGGTCTGCTGACCACGGGCTGCCGGGCGCCGGGCTTCCGGGCCTCGGACCTGATGCGTGCGGAGGACATCCCGCCGTTCGACCCGGGTCCGCTCGCCTGGCCGGTGCGGATGCCCGACCCGAACCAGTACCAGGCGCAGAGCGGCTGGACCGCCGGTCAGCGGGCGCGGGCACAGGCCGAGGCGCGGGCCCGGTTCGAGCAGGACTGGCATGCCGCCCAGGTCGCCGAAGGGCAGCGGCAGCAGCGGTTAGCGGCCTTGCAGCGGGACTACGAGCAGCGGACGGAGTCCCAGCGGGCCGAGGTGCGTCGGCACAACGCCGGGGTCGCGGCGGTGACCGAGGGGGTCAGGCGGGGCGATCCGGATTCCGTGGTCGAGTACTTCTCCGCCGCGCTGTACGCGTCGACGGCCTGGCCGGAGGGCTTTCCCCGGCAGGTGGCGGCGGCCTACGACGTAGCGGGACGGCAACTGGTGCTGGACTGGGAACTGCCCCCGTACGACGTGGTTCCCGAAGCGAAGTCCGTCAGGTACCAGCTCCGTGAGGACCAGTTCAAGGAAGCGGCACGCCCCGTGAGTCAGCGCCGGGCGCTGTACCGCGAGGTGCTGGGGCAGAGCCTGCTGCTGGTGCTGCATCAGCTGTTCGCGGCGGACGAGTACGGCGTCCTCGACTCGATAGCGCTGAACGGCTTCGTGGATGCCCCCGATCCGGCGACAGGACGCCGGACGCAGATCTTCCTGGCGACCGTCATGGCCTCCCGGGCGGCTTTCACGGATCTGCATCTGGGGCAGGTGGATCCGGTCAGCTGCCTGACCGACGCGCTGAGGGGACAGATCTCGACCCGACCCGACCAGCTCGCTTCCGTGCGGCCGGGCCGGCAGCCCCAGGACGTCGGCAGCCCCGTGGCCACCCATGGTGGCGATCACGAGCCGAACCTGTACGACATGGATCCGATCGCCTTCGAGTCCCTGGTCGCCGATCTGTTCCGCGCCATGGGCATGCAGGCCGTGACGACTCAGCGCTCGAACGATGGTGGCGTGGACGTCGACGCGACGGACCCGGCACCGATCCGCGGCGGCAAGATCGTGGTGCAGGTCAAGCGCTACCGCAACACGGTGCCGCCCACAGCGGTGCGCGACCTCTACGGCACGGTCCAGGACGTCGGCGCCAACAAGGGCGTCCTGGTGACGACGTCCGGATTCGGTCCGGGCTCGCACACCTTCGCCCGGGGAAAGCCGCTGGAGCTGATCTCGGGCGGAGAACTGGTCGACCTCCTGCACCGGCATGGGCTGCGCGGGCGCCTGGGAGAGACGCGCACGGCGGCCCCGGCCCAGCCGACGGGGGCCGGTCCCGCGGCTCCGCCCGACGACCACAACGTGCTGGGCATGACGTGGTCCGGCAACGTCGCACTCGACGTGTGCGCGCTCGTCTGCCGTGGCAGCCGAGTCCTCAGCGAGGATCACTTCGTGTTCTTCAACAACCCGCGGACGCCTGACGGTTCGGTGTGCGCCGTACCGGCTGCGGGTCCCGACAAGGCAGCCATGCGTGTCGCCTTCGACGGACTGCCGGAGGCAGCCGACCGGTTCGTGATCGTGGCCGCCGTGGATCCGGAGGTGAACCCGGAGGCCGACCTGTCGGGGTTCACCGACGCCTGCATCCGGCTGCTGGACCCGGCGCTGACCGAGCTCGGGCGGCTCGAGGTCTCCGACGGGCGCGCCGGAGAGACCGCGTTGGTGCTCGGCTCCTTCCGGCGCAGGGCCAATGGCGACTGGGACTTCGTGCTGGGCGGCAAGGGATACACCGGAGGACTGGAGCAGCTCGTCCGGGACTACGGCATCGAAGTGGAGTGACACGGAAGGGCTCGCTGCTGCCTCCGTACGAGTGGACTTCGTTCCGGGGCGGTCGGGCGGGGGTGCCGGGGGTGGGGTGGGTGGTGATGATCCTCGCGTTCGCCGTCCCCCGAAAGAGGCGTCTGCCATGCGACATGTTCGACGTGTTCCCTCCCGCCGGATGTTCGCCGCGGGGCTGGTCGCCCTGGCGGCGACGCCCGCCGCTGCCGGCCACGCCGCTGGTCTCGGCCGGCACGACTCGGGCGACTGTCCGCCGCACGGGCTCGGGCGTGAGCTGACCGCCCGGCTGGACGAGACGGTCGAGGACGTCCGCCGACAGGCCGGCATCCCCGGGGCCGTCGTCGGGCTGTGGTTGCCGGGCCGGGGCAGCTACGTCCGTGCCTCCGGGGTGGCCGACACCCGCACGGGTGAGCCGATGGCGGCCGACTCGTACGTCCGGATCGGCAGTGAGACCAAGACGTTCACCGTCACCGCGCTGCTGAAGCTCGTGGACGACGGCCTGGTCGGGCTGGACGATCCGGTCTCCCGGTACGTCGAGGGCGTGCCCGGCGGGCACCGGATCACGCTGCGGCACCTCGCCGAGATGCGCAGCGGGCTCTTCCCGTACACCGCCGACCCGGACTTCATCCACGACCTGCTGAGCCGCCCGCAGCGGTCCTTCACCCCGCGCGGGGTCCTCGCGTACGGCTTCCGGCACGCGAACACCTTCGCCCCGGGGCGGGAGTTCCAGTACTCCAACACCAATCTCGCCCTGCTCGGCCTGGTGATCGAGAAGGTGGGCGGCCGGCGGCTCGCCGACTTCCTCCACGCGCGCGTGCTCCGCCCGGCCGGACTGCGCCACACCCTGTTCCCCCGGGGCGGCGAGTTCCCCCGGCCGCACCCGCGCGGCTACACCGACCAGACGCTGAGCGGCGAGGTCGAGGACGTCACCGACTGGAACCCCAGCTGGGCCTGGGCGGCCGGGGCGATGATCTCCAACCTCCACGATCTGCGCCGCTGGGCCGGGATCCTCGCCACGGGCCGGCTGCTCAGCCCCGAGACCCAGGCGCAGCGGCTCAGGACGCTGCCGACCGGCCACCCCGGTACGACGTACGGTCTCGGCATCTTCGAGACCAACGGGTGGCTCGGGCACAACGGCTCGATCCCGGGCTACGAGACCGTGACGGTGTATCTGCCGGAACGGAAGGCCACCCTGGTCATCATGATCAACACGGATGTCGTGGTCGGGGGGCAGGAGCCGTCCACGCTGCTCGCCCGCGCGATCACGTCGGTCGTCACGCCGGACCACGTGTACGACGGGTCGGTGGTCGCGCGCTAGCGGCCGCTGTGCGGGCGGGCCGGAAAGGGGTGAGACAGCGGTCCTGGGGGACCCGCTGAAGAGGCGGCGTAGGTGACGCTCCCCCGGGGGGCCGGCGCCGTCAGGTTCCCCCAGTTCAGAATGTGTGCTGGGGGAGCCGTCAAGTCAGTCCGCCGTGTTCGCAGACCCGGCGTGCGACCTCCCGGAGCTTGACGTTCTTCTCCTGGGAGTAGCGGCGCAGGACACCGAAGGCCTGCTCCTCGGTGAGGTGGTGGCTGCCCATGAGGATGCCCATCGCCTCGCCGATCACATGCCGGGTGGCGATGGCCTGCTCCAGCTGGGCGTGACTGCGGGCGCTGGAGAAGGCGACGGCGGCGTGCGAGGCCAGCAGCCAGCCGGCCGTCTCGCTGTCCTCGGAGAAGGCCCCGGGGCGGTGGGAGTACAGGTTGAGCGCGCCGAGGTCCTCGTCCTCGGTGTACAGCAGGAAGCCCATGATGCTGCCGATGCCCAGCTCCTCGGCCCGTGCGGCGTAGGCACGCCAGCGGGACCGTCCGGCGGTGAGGTCGCCGATGCGGAACACGCGCTCGCCGGTGCTGGTGCGGGCCGCGTCGAAGCAGGGGCCCTCGCCGAGTTGCTCCTGGAGCCGGTCGCTCTCCACCACCAGGTCGTGGGTCGGCGCGAGCGACTCGACCTTCTTGCCGTGCAGCAGCAGGATGCCGGCCGCGTCGCACCCGGAGACCAGCTCGACGGCCGCGTGGGTGATGTGTCCCAGCGTGGTCTCGACCGAGTCCTGGGCGAGCAGGTCCCGCGCCATGGAGGCCATCTCCCGTGCGAACACGCGCCAGTCCACCGTCGTCCTCCTCGCTCCGGGTGCCGGCCTTGGGTGCCTCTTGCCACGGTGTCACGGGTCGCACTCCTTCGCGGGTACGACCACTTGCCGCATCTATCGATTCTCGATAGGTTTCCATCGTAGTTCGATCGGTTCGATCGGTTCGATGGATATGGATGGGGAGTGGGATGGGAAAGCTGGCCGTGGCCGCCCTGCGGGCGGTGCTCGTGGCGCTGCTCGCCGGGTCGTTGTTCGTGCAGTGCGTGATGGTCCCGCTGCTGGCCGCCGACATGAACGGGCTCAAGCCCGAGTACGCCCATCTGCGGACGCCGATCCTGGTGATCCTGGTGCTGGGTGTCGTGACGGCCCAGGTGGTGCTGGTGTGCGTGTGGCGGCTGGTGACGATGGTCCGGCGCGGGACGGTGTTCTCCACGGATGCCTTCCGGTACGTGCACCTGGTGATCGGCGCGTTCGTGGCGGCCGCCTGCCTGGTGTTCGCGCTCGGGGTGGTGCTCGCGCCGGGCGAGGCCGTCGCCCCCGGGGTGGTGCTGCTGCTGGGCGGGGCCGGCCTCGCGGTGCTGGGGGTCGCGCTGGTCGTGCTGGTGCTGCGGATGCTGCTGGCGCAGGCCGTCGCCCGCGACATCGAGGCGGCCCGGATGCAGGCCGAGCTGGAAGAGGTCATCTGATGCCGATCGCCGTCGACATCGACGTGATGCTGGCCAAGCGGAAGATGTCCGTGGGCGAGCTCGCCGAACGCGTCGGCATCACCCCGGCCAATCTGGCCGTCCTCAAGAACGGCCGCGCCAAGGCGGTCCGCTTCTCCACCCTCGCCGCGCTGTGCGAGGTGCTGGAGTGCCAGCCGGGAGATCTGCTGCGCTTCGAGACGGACGGGGACGCCCCCGCGGCCATGCCCTGAGCACCGCGTGATCACGACTGCGGGTGGAGGACCGCGGGAGAAACGGGGCGGGATGGTGCGGTACGGGATCCGGACGGGACGCTGAGGCGTCCTTGACGGTATGGATCTGCAGAAACCGCCCCGCGAGAGCACCGAGCCGCGGGTCGATCCGCGCGAGAGCCCGGCCGGGCCGCCCGTCCGGCGGCAGCCCGGGGCGTCCGGGGCGTCCAAGGCGCCCGAGGCGTCCGGGGTGCCCAGGGCGCCCGAGGGGTGCCTCGCCGTCGCGATCCGGATTCCCGTGCGGATCGTCGTGCTCGTGCTGGTCGTCCCCGTACGGATGCTCTGGGACGCGCTCGTCGTCACCGGCCGCTTCCTGAACGACACCCTGCTCCGGCCGCTCGGACGGGCCCTGCTGTGGCTGGCACGGGCGGTGTTCGTCTGGCCGTTCGTGGGGCTGTGGCGGTACGTCGCGGTGCCGCTCGGCCGGGCCCTCGCCTGGCTCGGGAAGGTCCTCGTCGTCGTACCGCTCGTCTGGCTGTACCGGTACGTGCTGACGCCGGTGGGACATGCGATCGCCTGGGCCGGTCGGGGCGTCGGCGCCGGGCTCGGCTGGGTGTACGCGCATCTGCTGACCCCCGCCGGGCATGCCGTGATGTGGGTCCTGAAGGGCATCGGCGCCGTGCTCGCCGCGCTCGGGTTCGGGGTGTACACGGCCGTGGCGTGGCTCGTCCGGTACCTGGTCGTCGTACCGGCCCGGTGGCTGTACACCTGGGTGCTAGCCCCCGTGGGACGCGCCCTGCTGTGGTGCGGCAAGGGGCTCGTGTGGCTGGTGCGCACCATCGTCACCGGCGTCGGCACGGCCCTGTACTGGATCGCGCGGATCCTGTTCGTGCTGCCCGCGCTCGCCCTCTGGCGCTGGGTCCTCGCTCCCGTCGGCCGCGTTCTCGCCGTCGTCGGACGGGAGGTGTCCGACGCCCTCGGTCACGCCTGGCGCATCGCCGGGCACATCTCGCTCGCCGTCGGCCGGTTCCTCGGCACGCTCCTGCGGTGGATCTTCGTGGAGCCGGTCCGGTGGGTGTACCGCAGCGTGCTCACGCCGGTCGGGCACGCCGTGCGCGACCACGTCCTGCGCCCCGCCGCCGAGGCCGCCCGCGGCGTCGGACGGGCCACCCGGCAGGCGCTGGCCGCCGCCCGCGAGACCGTACGGCAGGCCCGCGCCGACGTGCGCCGGATGCTCTTCGGCGAGCCGCGGCAGCCCGCTCCGGTCGCCCGGAGGGAACCTTCCGGCCGCGAGGCACGTACTCTTGGTGGCAGTACGACCGCTCTCACGAAGGACTGAACGACACTGGGCAAGCGACAGCCCGAAGGCCCGCCGCCCGCACCCGCGGTGCAGCGCATCCGACTGCGCTACACCAAGCGCGGCCGCCTCCGGTTCACCAGCCACCGTGACTTCCAGCGCGCCTTCGAGCGTGCGTTGCGCCGTGCCGAGGTGCCGATGGCCTACTCGGCCGGGTTCACGCCGCACCCGAAGGTGTCGTACGCCAATGCCGCACCCACCGGCACGGGCAGTGAGGCGGAGTACCTGGAGATCGCGCTCACCGCGCCCCGCGACCCGGAGCAGCTCAGGGTCCTTCTCGACGCGTCGATGCCCGCCGGGCTCGACATCGTCGAGGCGGTCGAGGCCCGCACCTCGGGCCTCGCCGACCGGCTGACCGCTTCCGTGTGGGAGCTGCGGCTGGACGGCGTGTCGCCGGAGGAGGCCCGCCGGGCGGCGGACGCCTTCACCGCGGCCGAGACCGTCGAGGTCCAGCGCCTCGCCAAGAACGGGGTCCGTACCTTCGACGCCCGCTCCGCCGTCGTGAGCCTGGAGAGCCGCGATCTCGCGGAAACGCAGAGTTCGCAGGCTGATAGGCCGACCGACCAGCCCTGTGCGATACTGCGGCTGGTTGTTCGGCACGTGACGCCTGCCGTACGACCCGACGACGTCCTGTCCGGTCTCCGCGCCGTGGCCGACCTGGCGCCGCCGGTCCCCGCAGCGGTGACCAGGCTGGCGCAGGGGCTGTTCGATGAAGAGACCGGCACGGTGACCGACCCGCTCGCGCCCGACCGCGAGGCAGCGCAGGCCCACTCAACGGCCGAACCGCCTGCCGCCGCGACGGCGCCGGCGTAAGGAAGGTCCCGCGTAGGGACGGACGTCGTAGCGCCGCCCTCGGACTCGGGAGCCACCTGGGTCGGGCAGCGTACCGATCAGAAGACTTTCGCCAGGCCGTACGCATTCGGCGTACGGAACCGGCGAGACAGGACACGGAGAGCTCCCGTGCGGCGCCCGCGCCCCGGACGGCGGCGACGCGCACAGCGCGAGCCGCGGACGTCACCGGCATCGCCGGACCAGGCGCGGCGCCCGGGAGCCTGACGGGAGAAAAGCCCGCATGCTCGAACCGACCGAACCCGCAGAGTCCTCGCAGGGCTCCGAACAGAACACCCCCAGCGACACCCTGCCGCCCCGCCGGCGGCGGCGTGCCGCCTCCCGCCCGGCGGGTCCGCCCGCCGGTGCCGCCGACGCGCCGGCCGAGACCGTCGCGCCGGCCATACCGGCCGCCGAGGCCGGCGAACTCGCGGCCGACGCCGAGGAGACCGACGAGGCCGCCCTCGACGTGACGGCGTCCGCGGAGACCGCCGCCGCGACGGAGTCCGCTGCGGCCGCCGACGCCGCGCAGTCCGGCGAGGCCGCCGGGGCCGCACCGGGGGAGGACACCGCGTCCGCCGGGCGCAAGCGGCGCCGTGTGGTGCGCCGCGCCTCCGCGCCGGCCGGGGCTCCGGCCTCCGAGGCCGCCGCCGAGACCGTGGTGCCCGCGACCGCCGCCGCTCCCGCTGCCTCCGAGGCGCCGGAGCAGGCCGAAGCCTCCGCCGAGGTGCCCGCCCCCGCCGAGGACGCCGCTCCCCGGCGCACCCGTCGCCGCGCGACCCGCAGCGTCACCTCGCCCGCCCCCGCTGCCGCCGAGACGGACACGCCGGCCCGGACCGGCCAGGCCGCGCAGAACGGCCGGCCCGCGCAGAGCGCGCCGGTCGACGCGGCACCGGCCGCCGCCGAGGCCACCGAGACCACTGAGACCACCGAGGCCGGTACCGCCGGTGCCGAGGCGGACGACGCCCCTCCGCGCCGCACCCGCCGGCGTGCTTCCCGGCGCGTCTCCGCGCCCGCCGAAGCGGCCGACTCCGGTGCCGACGCCGGCCCGTCCGGCTCCACCGCCGCGTCCGCCGAGGCGCCCGCCGCATCGCCTGAGGAGGCGGAGGCCCCCGTGACCGACAACCCCGCCGAGCCGGCCCGCAGGTCCAGGACCCGCTCCCGCTCCGAGGCCGCCGCCGAGCCGACCCCCGCGTCCGAGGCCGCCGCCGACTCCGCGCAGGCCGCCGACCAGGCCCCCGCCGCGTCCGAGAGCACCGCCGAAGCCGCCACCCAGGCCGCCCCCGCCGCCGAGCCGGCCGAGTCCGTCGAGGACGCCGCCCCGCGGCGCCGCCGCCGGGTCGTGCGCCGGGCCGCCGGCGGTTTCGCCGAGCCCGCCC
>NZ_NOKT01000018.1 GCF_002237655.1 Streptomyces sp. XY006 | reverse complement strand
GTTGATAGGCCGGATATGGAAGCCAGGTAACTGGTGGAGTTGACCGGTACTAATAGGCCGAGGGCTTGTCCTCAGTTGCTCGCGTCCACTGTGTTAGTTCTGAGACAACGAACAGTTGTCGGCTTTGAGTAGAACAAACAATTGAAGAGTGTGCTTGTTCGCTCGAAACCATTAGGGTTTCGGTGGTTATAGCGTAGGGGAAACGCCCGGTTACATTCCGAACCCGGAAGCTAAGCCTTACAGCGCCGATGGTACTGCAGGGGGGACCCTGTGGGAGAGTAGGACGCCGCCGAACAATCTTTGGAAGGACCCCTGGTCACCAGCGTTCAGCTGGGACCAGGGGTCCTTTTTGTTTTTGCACTGCGCGCTGGGCACCCGGCTGCGCGAGAATGACTTGCGGTACCGAAGACAGGAGTCACCATGTCCACCAACTCTCCCGACGACCGACCGGAGCGCGACCAGCGGCGACGGGAGGGCGACCGGAGCGACCGCGGCGGTCAGCGCGGGGACCGTGGCGACCGTGGAGGCTTCCGCCGGAACGACCGCGGCGAGCGCCGTGACGACCGCGGTGACCGCGGTGACCGCGGCGAGCGCGGTGGCTTCCGGCGGGACGACAACCGCCGGGATGACAGTCGTCGTGAGGACAACCGTGGCGGTGGTTACGGCCGGCGTGACGACCGTGACCGGGGCCCGCGCCGTGACGACCGGGACCGGGGTGGTTTCCGCCGCGACGACCGTGGCGACCGTCCCTCCTTCCGCCGTGACGACCGCGGCGACCGTGGGGACCGTGGGGACCGCGGCGGCTTCCGGCGGGACGACAACCGGCGTGATGACAGCCGCCGGGATGACAGCCGTCGTGACGACAACCGGGGCGGCGGCTACGGCCGGCGTGACGACCGGGGCGGTTTCCAGCGCCGCGACGACCGCGGACCGCGTGGCGGCTTCCGACGGGACGACCGCCGCGATGACCGCCGTGACGACCGCCGGGATGATCGCCGTGACGACCGGCGGGACGACCGGCGTGAGGGCGACCGTGGTGGGTTCGTCCGGCGCGACGACCGTGGCGAGCGCCGCGACTTCCGCGACCGCGGCTTCCGCAGTGACGACCGCGACCGCGGCTTCCGCAGCGACGACCGTGACCGTGGGCCCCGCGGTGACGACCGCGACCGGGGCTTCCGGCGGGACGACCGTGGGGGCTTCCGTGGCCGTGACGAGCGCGGGGACCGCGGCGGTTTCCAGCGCCGCGACCGCGACGACGCCGGCCGTGGCGGGCGTCCCGGCTTCCGTCGCGAGGACGGCCCGCGCGGCGACCGTGGTGACCGCAGCGAGTTCCGTCGGGACGACCGTCGGGACGATCGGCGCGATGACCGTCGGGACGACCGGCGGGACGGCGATCGCGGTGGGTTCCGTGGTGGTCGTGACGACCGTGGTGGCCGCGGGCCCCGCCGCGACGACCGTGGTGGGCGTCCCGGCGGCTTCCGGGGCGGGCGGGACGACCGGCGTGGCGGCGGTGGCGGCCGTTTCCGCGACGAGCGGGATCGGGACAGGGAGCCGATCAAGCGGCTGCCGATCCCCGAGGACGTCACGGGCGACGAGATCGACAAGGACGTTCGGCAGGAGCTGCAGAGTCTGCCGAAGACGCTCGCGGACGACGTCGCCAGGAACCTCGTGATGGTCGCGCGGCTCCTCGACGAGGACCCCGAGGGCGCGTACGCCTACTCCAGGATCGCGCTGCGGCTGGCCTCGCGCGTCGCCGCCGTACGGGAGGCGGCCGGGTTCGCCGCGTACGCCAACCAGAAGTACGGCGAGGCGCTGGCCGAGTTCCGGGCTGCCAAGCGGATGACCGGGAACACCGACCTGTGGCCCGTCATGGCCGACTGCGAGCGTGGGCTCGGGCGGCCGGAGAAGGCGCTGGACATGGCCGGTGCGCCCGAGGTGCACAAGCTCGACAAGGCCGGTCAGGTCGAGATGCGGCTCGTCGCGGCCGGTGCGCGGCGGGACATGGGGCAGCTGGACGCGGCCATCGTGACGCTGCAGAGCCCTGAGCTGGCCGCCAGCTCCGTGCAGCCCTGGACCGCGCGCCTGCGATACGCCTACGCGGACGCGCTGCTGGCCGCCGGGCGCGAGGACGAGGCGCGGGAGTGGTTCGCGAAGGCCGTCGAGGCCGACCGGGACGGCAGCACGGACGCCTCGGACCGGCTCGCCGAGCTGGACGGCGTGGAGTTCCTGGACGTCCTCTCCGACGACGAGGACGACGACGAGAGCGCCGATGAGGTCCGCGGCGCGGACGGCGACGCCGCTGCCGAGGAGCCGGAGCAGAAGGACTGACGTCCGCACATGAGTGAAGGGGGCGGATCCCACCGGGATCCGCCCCCTTCGTGTGTCGCTCCAGGCCCGTGTCGCGGAGGCGTGGGTCAGAGGTCCAGCGCCCGCAGGACCAGGCCCGTCGCCGGCTTCGGGCCGAACGACGTCGACTTGCGCGGCATGGTCACGCCCTGCCGGGCCAGGTCGCGGACGACCTCCTCGCGCACCGGGTGCATCAGGACGGCCGTACCGCCGTCGCGCTCGGCCTTCGCGACCGTGGCGGCCGTGTCGTGGATGTAGGCGATGCGGTCGGGGGAGTCCTCGGGGATGCGCCACACGTGCTCCAGGAGCGTGGCGTGCAGCACCGTCGCGTCCAGGGTGCGCCAGGCGGCGGGCCGGTCGGCCGGGATCGTGCGGGCCAGCAGGTCCGGGTCGGGGCGGTCGACGAGGTGGAAGGACCCGTCGCCGGCGAGCAGGAACGCGTTGCCCGCGCAGGCCGCGTCCGCCAGCACCTCCAGGGCCTCGGTGAGCGGCACGTCGAGGCGGCGTACCCGGAAGCGGCCGTCCAGGGCGGTCACGGCCTCCTCCACGGGCAGGCCGTGCAGGAGGCGGTGGATGGCGCGGACCCGGAGGGGGTAGCGGGCCGTGTCGACCAGGAGGACCAGGCCGTGGTCCCACGGGCTGGGCGAGGGGTGTTCCGTGCGCAGGCGGCGGTAGGTCGCCCAGCGGTGGTGGCCGTCGGCGATCAGGGCCTGGTGGCGGGCCAGGTCGCGCTGGACGGTGGTGAGCTCGGCGGGGTCGGTGATGGCCCACAGGCGGTGGCGGAAGCCGTCCTCCGTGGTGGTCGCGAGGAGCGGGGGCCGGTCGGCGACGCGCTCGATCAGGTCCGCCGTCGCGGCCGACGAGTCGTCACCGCGGTACGTCAGCAGCAGGGGTTCGAGGTTCGCCGAGGTGGCCCGCATCAGGGCCGCGCGGTCGGCGACGACGTGCGGCATGACGTCCTCGTGCGGCAGCACCACCTGCTCGGCCGGGTCCGACACGCGCAGGGCGCCGATGACGCCGCGCTGCAGCATGCCGTTGCCGTCGCGCTGCTCGTAGACGTAGAGGCAGGGTTCCGGGTCGGCGGTGAGGATGCCCTCGGCGAGCCAGCGGCGCAGGGTCTCGGCGGCCTGTTCGTTGCGGGCGCCGGCGGTGGCGGCCTGGGGGAGGATCAGGCGGACGATGTTGTGCGGGTCGGAGGATTCGAGGTGGTGCAGGCCGTCGGGGCGCACCACGACGTCGTACGGCGGAGATGTGACGGCGGCAAGGCTGCCGACCCGGTCGGGGTCGTATCGAAGGCCTCGGAACGGGGTGAGTTCCAGGCCTCGGTGCGCCGTTGCCTCCGAGTGACCTGCTGTGTTCATCCCGGCATCGTACGGGTGTCGGTGGCATGGGGGATGATCGGGGGAAAGCCGCCGAACCGAGGAGCGATGCGGGATGAGCCGGAGCGTCAGGACGAGGCCCGAGGGCAGTGGGCAGGCCCTGAGCGAGGCGTACGACACGGCCCTGCTCGATCTGGACGGGGTCGTGTACGCGGGCGGGAGCGCCATCGAGCACGCGGTCGAGTCGCTGGCGGCGGCCCGCGAGGGCGGGATGCGTCTGGCGTACGTCACCAACAACGCGCTGCGGACCCCGGACACGGTGGCCGGGCATCTGACGGAGCTGGGGATACCGACGGGCGCTGAGGACGTCATCACGTCCGCGCAGGCGGTCGCGCGGCTGATCAGCGAGCAGGTGCCGCGGGGTGCGCGGGTACTGGTGATCGGCGGTGAGGGGCTGCGGGTGGCGCTGCGGGAGCGGGGGCTGGAGCCCGTCGAGTCGGCGGACGACGATCCGGTGGCGGTCGTGCAGGGATACGGCGGTCCCGATCTGCCGTGGGGGCGGTTCGCCGAGGCGTCCTACGCGGTGGCCCGGGGGGTGCCGTGGTTCGCGTCGAACACCGACCTGACGATTCCGAGCGGGCGGGGCATCGCGCCGGGCAACGGGGCGGCGGTGGAGGTCGTCCGGATCGCCACGGGCGCCGAGCCGCAGGTCGCGGGCAAGCCGCTGCCGCCGATGCACCGGGAGACGATCCTGCGGACGGGGGCGCAGCGGCCGCTGGTCGTCGGGGACCGGCTGGACACGGACATCGAGGGCGCGTTCAACGGCGAGGTCGACTCGCTGCTCGTCCTGACCGGCGTGACGGACGGGGCGCAGCTGCTGGCCGCTCCGCCCCAGCACCGGCCGACGTACGTGGACGCCGACCTGCGCGGGATGCTGGGCGGGCAGCCGGACGTCGTCGGGGCGGGCGAGGGTGCGTTCCGGTGCGGCGGCTGGACGGCGAGGACCGGCGCGGAGCGGCTGGAGCTCGACGGCGAGGGCGAGGCGCTGGACGGACTGCGGGCCTTGTGCGCCGCCGCGTGGTCGGCCGCCGGTGCCGGGACATGCGGCCTGGACGGCGGGAAGGCGCTGGCGCGGCTGGGGATGTGAGTGCCGGTTGGGGAGCGTCGAGCCCGGGCAGGATCCACGCGGGTGTGCAAGGGGCGGCCCGGCTCTCGAATCGTGATCGATTGCGAGGGTAGGCTAACCTAACTGCGTGTTGGTCGAGAGTCCCCCCGAACCGCGCGCGGAGACCGCCCCCGCGCCCCCAACCCGACGTGCGGCGCGTGCCTTTGGGCTGCTCCTGTCCGTCGCGATCCTGGTGCTCATCGCGCTGGCGAGTATCGCGATCGGCGCGAAAGAGCTGTCGTGGGGGCAGGTTTGGCACGGTCTGTTCGAGGACTCGGGCAGCTACGGCGACGTGGTCGTCGCGGAGCGGCTGTCGCGGACCGTGCTGGGGCTGCTCGCCGGAGCGGCCCTGGGGCTGGCCGGAGCGGTCCTGCAGGCGCTCACACGCAACCCGCTGGCCGACCCCGGACTGCTCGGCATCAACGCCGGCGCGTCCGCCGCGGTCGTCACCGCCATCACCTTCCTGGGCGTCACCTCGCTCAGCGGCTATGTGTGGTTCGCGTTCTTCGGCGCCGCCGCGGTCGGGGCCCTGGTGTGGTTCCTCGGCGGCAGCCGGGGCGCGACACCGGTGCGGCTGGCCCTCGCGGGTACGGCGATCAGCGCCGCGCTGTTCGGCTACCTCCAGGCCGTGATGATCATGGACGACGCGGCGCTCGGCAAGATGCGTTTCTGGACGCTCGGTTCGCTCTCCGCGGCGACCGACTCGACCATCGAGCAGGTCCTGCCGTTCCTGCTCACCGGCACGGTCCTCGCGCTGGCCCTGGCCCGGCCGCTCAACGCCATGGCCATGGGCGACGACACGGCCAAGGCGCTCGGCGCCAACCTGAACCGGACGCGGGCGCTGTCGATGCTGGCCGCGACCGTGCTGTGCGGGGCGGCGACCGCCGCGTGCGGGCCGATCGTGTTCGTCGGGCTGATGGTGCCGCACGTGGTGCGCTCCTTCACCGGGCCGGACCTGCGCTGGATCCTGCCGTACGCGGCGATCCTCTCGCCGGTGCTGCTGCTCGGCGCGGACGTCATCGGCCGGATCGTGGCCCGGCCCGCGGAGCTCCAGGTGGGCATCGTCACCGCGATCCTGGGCGGGCCGGTGTTCATCTTCCTGGTACGACGGCGGAGGACGGCGCAGCTGTGAAGACCATCAACCGTGCCGGGAAGAACACCGGGGTCGGGAAGACCGCCCGGGTCGTGCGGGCCCCCGGCGGGCTCTCCGTACGCCTGGACGCGCGGGCCTTCACCGTCGTGGTCCTGCTGCTGGCCGCGGCGCTCGCGGCGAGCGTGGTGCTCATCGGCACCGGCGACTTCCCCATCCCGGCCGCGGACGTGCTGCGCACACTGGTCGGCGAGGGCAACGCGGGCCAGGAGTTCATCGTCAACGAGCTGCGGCTGCCGCGGGTCCTGGTGGGGCTGCTGGTGGGTGCCTCGCTGGGGCTGGGTGGCGCGCTGTTCCAGTCCATCTCCCGCAACCCGCTCGGCAGTCCGGACGTGCTCGGCCTCGGCCAGGGCGCGACGGCCGGCGCGCTCACGGTGATCGTGCTGTTCTCCGGCAGCGCCGACCAGGTCGCGCTCGGCGCCCTCGCGGGGGGCCTGGCGACCGGGTTCGCGATCTACGTGCTGGCCTGGAAGCGGGGCGTGCACGGCTACCGGCTCGTCCTGGTGGGCATCGGCGTCTCCGCGATCGTCACCGCGGTCAACGGCTATCTGCTCACCAAGTCCGACATCGTGGACGCGGCCCGTGCGGTGGTGTGGATGACGGGCTCCCTCGACGGCCGTGACTGGGCCCAGGTGTGGCCGCTGCTCGGCCTGTGCGCGGTGCTCGTGCCGCTCGTGCTGGTCAATGGGCGCGGGCTGCGGATGATGGAGATGGGCGACGACGTGGCGTACGCCCTCGGGGTGCGGGTGGAGCGCGTCCGGCTGCTGCTGATGATCGCGGCGGTGCTGCTCACCGCGTCCGCGACCGCCGCGGCCGGTCCCGTCAGCTTCGTGGCGCTCACCGCGCCGCAGCTGGCCCGCCGGCTGACCCGCTCGCCCGGCCCGAATCTGCCGGCCTCGCTGTGCATGGGCGCCGCCCTGCTGGTCGTCGCCGACCTGGCCTCGCAGCGGGCGTTCGGCGCCGAGCAGCTGCCCGTGGGCGTGGTCACCGGCGTGCTGGGCGGTGTCTACCTGCTGTGGCTGCTGGTCACCGAACGCAAGGCGGGGCGGATATGAGCACCGGAACCTCCGCGGGCACGCGTGCCCCGAGCAGCAACAGCAGCGGGCTGAACAACCGAAGGAGCACCGTGAACCGTCTGTCCGCCGAGAACGTCACCCTCGCCTACGACCAGCGGGTCATCGCCGAGCAGCTGTCGGTGGAGATACCCGACCACTCCTTCACCGTGATCGTCGGACCCAACGCCTGCGGCAAGTCGACGCTGCTGCGGGCGCTGTCGCGGATGCTCAAGCCCAGCGCGGGCCGGGTGCTGCTCGACGGGCAGGTCATCCAGTCCCTGCCCGCGAAGAAGGTCGCGCGCACCCTCGGCCTGCTGCCCCAGTCGTCCATCGCGCCCGACGGCATCACCGTCGCCGACCTGGTCGGCCGGGGCCGCTACCCGCACCAGGGCATCCTGCGCCAGTGGTCCACCGAGGACGAGCGGGTCGTGCAGGAGTCGATGCGGCAGACCGGCGTCGCCGAACTCGCCGACCGCTACGTCGACGAGCTCTCCGGCGGCCAGCGGCAGCGCGTGTGGATCGCCATGGCGCTGGCCCAGCAGACGCCGCTGCTGCTGCTCGACGAGCCGACGACGTACCTGGACATCCAGCACCAGATCGACGTCCTCGACCTGTGCGCCCAGCTGCACGAGGAGCAGGGGCGCACGCTGGTGGCCGTGCTGCACGACCTGAACCACGCCGCCCGCTACGCCACGCACCTCATCGCCCTGCGCCAGGGCACGGTCATCGCCGAGGGCGCGCCGAACGACATCGTCACGGCCGAGCTGGTCGAGGAGGTCTTCGGGCTTCGCTGCCAGGTCATCGACGACCCGGAGACGGGCACGCCGCTGGTCGTGCCGGCCGCGCGGAAGGCACGCGTGCGGGACACGGCCGGGACGCGGGCCGGGGTGGAGACCGGGTCGGAGAAGGTCGCCGCTACAGAAGCTTCCTGAGGCGGAGCAGGTCCCGCAGCCCCGCGTGCAGCTTCACCCGGCCCGAGCCCCAGGCCGTGGCGAAGTTCAGCTCGCCGTCGACCAGGGCCACCAGGTCGTCGCCGGTCATGGCCAGTCTGATCGCGGCCTTGTCCGGCGGCGGCCCGGGCACCGTGTCGCGCACCTCGATCCGGCCGCCCCGCATCCGGCCCACGAAGGTGACGTCCAGGTCGGTGATGTGGCAGCTCACCGAGCGGTCCAGGGCCGCGGCCTCGCGGACGTCCCCTTCGGCGCGCTGCATGCTGTCCGAGAGCTTGTCGAGTGCGCTGCGGCACTCCTCGATCGTGGCCATCGCGATCGACGGTACCGCAGGGGTTCGCGGTAGCGTCGGGGCATGGACGACGCAGTACCCCCGGCGGACCACTCGGCGGACCTCCCCGCGGGCCTTCCCGAGGGGCCCCCGGCGGGCCTTCCAGAGGGCTTCCCCGCAGGCCGCCCGGCGGACCTCCCCGCAGGCCCCGCGGGCCCCCCGGCGGATCTCCCGCAGGAGGCGCGGCAGGCGGAGCCCGGGCCCGATCCGGCCGCCCCCGCTCCCCTGAACGTGCCCCGCACGCCCACCGGCGACGCCGGCGTGGACGCGGCCCTGACCCGGCTCGGCGACGCGGACCACCTCGCCACGGACGGGCACATCGAGGTGTACGAGGATGTACACCGGGGGCTGCGCGACGCGCTCACCGCGCTCGACGTACGCCCGGGACCTCCGGCGCCCCCGTCGCCGCCTTCACCGAGGAGCTGAACCGAACGTGGCAGGAGTCGCACGACGCCGTCTGGACGCGGAGCTGGTCCGCCGCAAGCTCGCGCGCTCGCGTGAGCACGCCGGCCAGCTGATCGCCGCCGGACGGGTCTCCGTCGGCAAGACCGTCGCGACGAAACCGGCCACGCAGGTGGAGACCGCCGCCGCGATCGTCGTCGCGGCCGACGCGAACGACCCCGACTACGTCTCCCGGGGCGGCCACAAGCTCGCCGGCGCGCTGGCGGCGTTCGTGCCGCAGGGCCTGGCCGTCGAGGGCCGCAGGGCGCTCGACGCCGGCGCGTCGACCGGGGGCTTCACCGACGTCCTGCTGCGGGCGGGAGCCGCCCACGTCGTCGCCGTGGACGTCGGATACGGACAACTCGCGTGGTCCCTGCAGAACGATGAACGCGTCACCGTCAAGGACCGTACGAACGTACGCGAGTTGACGCTTGAAGCGATCGATGGGGAGCCTGTGGATCTTGTCGTGGGGGATCTGTCCTTCATCCCGCTCGGGCTGGTCCTGCCCGCCCTGGTGCGGTGCGTGAAGCCGGACGCCGACCTGGTGATGATGGTCAAGCCGCAGTTCGAGGTGGGGAAGGAGCGGCTGGGCAGCGGGGGAGTCGTACGCAGCCCCCAGCTGCGGGCCGAGGCGGTCCGGGGGGTGGCCGAGAAGGCCTGGGGACTGGGGCTCGGGGCGCGGGGCGTGACCGCCAGTCCGCTGCCCGGGCCGTCGGGGAATGTCGAATACTTCTTGTGGCTGCGGGCCGGGGCACCGGAACTGGACCCGGCCGACGTTGACCGAGCAGTGGCGGAGGGGCCGCGTTGACCGAGAACCGAGCTCGTACTGTTTTCCTGCTCGCCCACACGGGACGGCCCGCGGCCGTGCGCAGTGCCGAGCTCGTGGTGAAGGGGCTGCTGCGCTCCGGCCTGGGCGTGCGGGTCCTGGAGGACGAGGCCCGGGACCTGCCGCTGCCGGACGAGGTGGTGCTGGTCAAGGAGGCGACCCCGCAGTGCCTCGACGGGTGCGAGCTGCTCATCGTGCTGGGCGGTGACGGGACGCTGCTGCGCGGCGCGGAGTTCGCGCGGGCGTCCGGGGTGCCGATGCTCGGCGTCAACCTCGGGCGGGTCGGCTTCCTCGCCGAGGCCGAGCGCGACGACCTCGACAAGGTTGTCGACCGCGTGGTGACCAAGGCGTACGAGGTCGAGGAGCGGATGACCGTCGACGTCGTGGTGCACCAGAACGGCGACATCGTGCACACGGACTGGGCGCTGAACGAGGCGGCCGTGCAGAAGGTGTCCGCCGAGCGGATGCTGGAGGTCGTCCTGGAGATCGACGGGCGGCCGGTCACCGGGTTCGGCTGCGACGGGATCGTGTGCGCCACGCCCACCGGATCGACCGCGTACGCCTTCTCGGCGGGCGGGCCGGTGGTGTGGCCGGAGGTCGAGGCGCTGCTGATGGTGCCGATCTCCGCGCACGCGCTGTTCGCCAAGCCGCTGGTGACATCGCCGGATTCCGTGCTCGCCGTGGAGGTGCTGCCGCACATCCCGCCGGGTGTGCTGTGGTGCGACGGGCGGCGGACGGTGGAGCTGCCCGCCGGGGCGCGGGTGGAGGTGCGCCGGGGTGCGGTGCCGGTCCGGCTGGCCCGGCTGCACCACGCCTCGTTCACGGACCGGCTGGTGGCGAAGTTCGCGCTGCCCGTGTCCGGCTGGCGGGGCGCTCCGCACTAACGGGTGACAAGGGCAGGCCGGTCGCAATCCCTGGCCCGGACCTCGTAAGGTCGTGTCCGTGTTGGAGGAGATGCGGATACGGTCGCTCGGTGTGATCGACGACGCTGTCGTCGAGCTGTCGCCGGGGTTCACCGCGGTCACCGGTGAGACGGGTGCGGGCAAGACCATGGTGGTCACCAGCCTGGGATTGCTGCTGGGCGGCCGGGCCGACCCGGCGCTCGTGCGGATCGGGGCCGGCAAGGCGGTGGTGGAGGGGCGGATCACCGTGCCCGAGCACGCCGCCGTCGCCGTACGCGCCGAGGAGGCCGGGGCCGAGCTGGACGACGGCGCCCTGCTGATCAGCCGTACCGTTTCGGCCGAGGGGCGCTCCCGGGCGCACCTGGGCGGCCGCAGCGTGCCCGTGGGCGTGCTGGCGGAGCTCGCCGACGAACTGGTGGCCGTGCACGGGCAGACCGACCAGCAGGGGCTGCTCAAGCTGTCCCGGCAGCGGCAGGCGCTCGACCGGTACGCCGGCGACGCGGTCGCCGTCCCGCTGGCCAAGTACGGCGAGGCGTACAAGCGGCTGCGGGCCGTCTCCGCCGAGCTCGACGAGATCACCACGCGCGCGCGGGAACGGGCCCAGGAGGCCGACATGCTGCGCTACGGGCTCGACGAGATCGCCGCCGTCGAGCCCCGGGCCGGCGAGGACGTGGAGCTGGCCGAGGAGGCCGAGCGGCTGGGGCACGCCGAGGCGCTGGCGTCCGCGGCGGCGGCCGCTCACGCGGCGCTCGCGGGCAATCCGGAGGACCCCGAGGGCGTGGACGCGGGGACGCTCGTCGCGGGCGCCCAGCGGGCCCTGGACGCGGTGCGGTCGCACGACCCGGCGCTGGCCGCGCTCGCCGACCGCATCGGCGAGATCGGGATCCTGCTGCGCGACGCGGCCGGGGACCTCGCCGGGTACGCCGACGACCTGGACGCCGACCCGCTGCGGCTGGCGGCCGTGGAGGAGCGGCGGGCCGCGCTGACCGGGCTGACCCGGAAGTACGGCGAGGACATCGCCGCCGTGCTGGCCTGGGCGGAGAACGGCGCCGCCCGGCTGACCGAACTCGACGGCGACGACGAGCGGATCGGGGAGCTGACCGCCGAGCGGGACGCGCTCCGCGCCGAACTGGGCGGACTCGCGCAGGCGTTGACGGACGCGCGGACGGAGGCCGCCGAGCGGTTCGCCGCCGCCGTGACCGCCGAACTGGCCTCCCTCGCCATGCCGCACGCGCGCGTGTCCTTCGACATCCGGCAGACCGAGGACCCCGAGGGCGTCGAGGTCGGCGGGCGGCCCGTCGCCTACGGGCCCGCCGGTGCCGACGAGGTCGAGCTGCTGCTCGCTCCGCACCCGGGCGCGCCGCCCCGGCCGATCGCCAAGGGCGCCTCCGGTGGTGAGCTGTCCCGCGTGATGCTGGCCGTGGAGGTGGTGTTCGCCGGGACGGATCCGGTCCCGACGTACCTCTTCGACGAGGTCGACGCCGGGGTCGGCGGCAAGGCGGCGGTCGAGATCGGCCGGCGCCTGGCACGCCTGGCGAAGACCGCGCAGGTCGTGGTCGTGACGCATCTGCCGCAGGTGGCCGCCTTCGCCGACCGGCAGCTGCTGGTCGAGAAGACGAACGACGGGTCCGTGACCCGCTCCGGCGTCAAGGTCCTGGAAGGGGAGGAGCGGGTCCGCGAGCTGTCCCGCATGCTCGCCGGCCAGGAGGACTCGGAGACGGCCCGGGCGCACGCGGAGGAGCTGCTGGCGACGGCGCGGGCGGATCTGTAGCGGTCCTGCAGCCGGGGGAGGGCGGACCGGGCCGAGCAGCCGGGGGAAGGCGGACCGGGCCGAGCGGACCGGGGCCGGGCGGGTCGCCTGATTTCACTCGTGTGGGTGACCCGGCCCGGCGCATTCCCCCGCTGCCGCCGCCCTGCGGTCGCGCCGCCCGGGTTCCGGCGTTCCCGGAACCCCCGTATGTCCTGGCATCCTTGGCGGTGTACGCGTGGGAAACCGCGTCGTGACCGCCCGATTCGAACCAGGAGCCCGGCCACGTGACCCCCGTGAGCAGCCACTCACCGCCTGGCCAGTCGCCGCTGCGCACCGTGCAGGTGCTGGGCGGGGGCAATGCCGCCAGCAGTGCGCATGTGCGCTCGCTGACGGCGGGGCTCGTCGCCAGGGGCGTGAGAGTCACGGTGTGCGCCCCCTTCGAGGCGGATCGCGCCTATGACTTCAGCGGGGTCGGGGCCGACCATGTGCACGTGCCGCGCAGCAGCGACCCCGTGTCGGTGGCGGCCCTGCGGGCGGCCTGCGCCGACGCCGATCTGGTGCACGCCCACGGGCTGCACGCCTCGTTCCGCACCGTGCTCGCGCTCAGCGGGCGGCGCGTGCGGACCCCGCTGGTCGTGACGTGGCACGACCGGGCGCACGCCGACGGTGCGCGTGCCCATCTGCTGCGCGTCCTGGAACGCCGGGTCGTCAAGGCGGCCACGGTGGTGCTGGGCACGACCTCGGCGCTCGTGGACCGGGCCCGGCTGACGGGCGCCCGGGACGCGCGGCTCGCCGCCGTGGCGCTGCCCGGCCCCCGCCGGCCCGTGGAGCCCGACGACCCCGACCGGCTGCGGCCCAAGGTGCGCGCCGAACTCGGCGCGATCGGACGGCCGTTGCTCATGGCCGTCGGCTCCCTGGAGCGGCACCGGGGATACGACGTGCTGCTGGACGCCGCGCGGGTGTGGCGCCGCCTCGACCCCGTTCCGCTGGTCGTGATCGCCGGGGAGGGGCCGCTGCGCTGCGAACTCCAGGAGCGGATCGAGGGCGAAGGGCTGCCGGTCCGGCTCATCGGCCGCCGCGACGACATCGCCGACCTGCTCGCCGCCGCCGACCTCGCCCTGCTGCCCAGCCGCTGGGAGGCGCGCTCGGTCCTCGCCCAGGAGGCCCTCCACGCGCGCGTGCCGCTCGTCGCGACCGACGTGGGCGGCATCCCCGAACTCGTCGGCGACGCGGCCGAACTCGTCCCCGCCGGGGACGCCCGGGCCCTCGCCGCGTCCGTCGTACGGCTGCTCGGCGACCCCGAGCGCCGGGCCCTGCTGCAGGACAAGGGCGCCCGGCAGGCGGCGACCTGGCCGACCGAGGACGAGACCGTCGCCCAGGTGCTCAGCGTCTACGACGAGTTGACCCGCCCCCTGCCCCTCGCCTAGACGGCGCAGTCCCCTGCTTCTGCCCTCGCCTAGAGGGCGCCGCCCCCGGCCCGGGCGCCCCGCGGCACGTGGCGGCGGGCCCGCAGGGCCAGGCTCAGGGCCAGCACCGTCTGCGGATCGTCGAGGTCCGTGCCCAGCAACTCCCCGATGCGCGCCAGCCGGTTGTACAGCGTCTGCCGGTTGAGGTGGAGCTCCCGGGCCGTCTCCGCCTTGCGTCCCGCGTGGGCGAGGTAGGTCGTCAGCGTGGGCAGCAGCGGCGGCCGGGACCGGCGGTCGTGCTCCAGGAGCGGTCCGAGCGCCCGGTCGACGAAGGCCGCCAGGTCCGGATCGTCGCGCAGCCGCCACAGCAGCAGGTCGATGTCCAGCCGGCGGGCGTCGAACCAGGGCCGGTCCGGCAGCCCCTGGGCCGCCGTGGCCGTCTCGGCCGCGTGCCGCAGGCCCGACGCCGCCGCCGTCCAGCCGCCGGCCACCCCGACCACCACCACGGGCGGCTGCCCGCCCGGCCGCGGCATCCCGGCCCGGCCCACCCCGGCCCGCAGCGCCGCCGCCACCCGGTCCGCGACCGTCGCCCGCTCCGCCTCCGCGCGCAGCCCGAGCAGCACCAGCACCCGCCCCTCCACCGGCCGCACCCCCAGCAGCACCGGCACACCCACCGCCGCCAGTTCCTCCGAGACCGCCCGGGCCAGCACCGCCCAGCCGCCCCCGGGGGACAGCGCGTCGCCCAGCCGCATGACGACCGGCAGCAGCGGCCCCTCGCCCGGCCGGAAGCCCAGCACGCGGGCCTGCGCCGGGGCGTCCTCGGCCGTGACCCGGCCCTCGGCGAGGTCGGTGAGGAAGTCGCCGCGCCCGCGCGCGGCCAGCTCCTCCTCCTGGCGTGCCTGCATCAGCACCACGGCCAGGATGCCCGCGGCCCGCTCGGCGGCCATGCGGTGCACCGGATCCAGGGACGTCCGTACGGGGAGCAGCACCAGACGCGCCCGGACGCCCCCGCTGCCGGGGCCGCCGCCGGGCACGTCCACGAACAGCGAGCCCGCGAGCGGCGGTTCGTCCTTGTGCTGGCCGCGCAGCCCCTCCCACACCTGGAGCGGGTCGGCGCCCTCGGGGCCGGCCCCGGCGGCGTACAGCAACTGCCCCTCCGCCGTCTCCAGGAAGACCGGGTTGGCGGCGAAGTCGGCCAGGATGCCCAGCACCTGGGGCACCCCGCCGCCGCTCAGCACGGCCCGTGTACAGCGGCGGTGCACCTCCTCGGCCCGCTGGAGCAGCGCGTAATGGCCGTTGACGATCTCGGTGTGGATCTCCTCCGTCACGGTGACGAACGGCACCTCGCGGTGCAGCTGCACCAGCGGCAGCCCGGCCGAGCGGGCCGTGTCGACCAGGGCCGCGGGCAGCCGGGTGAACCGCGGGCCGAGCTCCACCACCAGGGCCGCGATGCCGCGCTCGGCCAGCGTGCGCACGAACGCCCGCTGCTCGGCCGGGCGGGTGCCGAGCCCGTAGCCCGTGGTCAGCAGGAGTTCGCCGCCCTTGAGCAGGGAGGCGATGTGCGGCACCTCGCCGGCGTGCACCCAGCGCACGGTCCGCCCGAGCCGGTCTGCGCCCGCCAGCACCTCGGGCAGTCCGCCCCGCAACCCCGGCAGCTCCAGTGCCCGCTGCACGGTGATCCCGGCGCCCTGGGTGCCGTAGCCGCTGTCCGTCCCGCTCTCCATGGGCCGGACGCTACCCGGGCGGATGCCCCTGGGACATCTCCGGACGGGCAGCGGGACGATCACACCCGGGTTCCGCGGCGGATCTCGCCCCGGATTACGGCCGGGACGACCGGGTACCGGCGCCGTCATGGACATGAGCGTGGTCGCGGTGGGGCGGGAGGACGACAGTCCGGTCGAGGAGCCGTTGCGGGTCACGGTCCTCGCCGACCGGCTCGGGTACCGGGAGGTGTGGGCGGGCGAGGGGCCGACCTGGGACTCGTTCGTCCTGGCGACGGCGATCGGCGCGGCCACCGAGCGGGTCGCGCTGACCGCCGGACCGGTGCCGGTGAACGTGCGCGATCCGCTGACCGTCGTGCGGGGCGCCGCCTCCACCGCGGCCGTCACCGGCCGGCCCGTCGGCGTCGCCCTCGGCACCTCCAGCAAGCGGGTCGTCGAGGGCGTGCACGGCCGCCCGCGGACCCGGCCCGCCACGACCCTGGAGGAGACGGCCGCGGCCGTACGGGCGCTGATGGACAGCGTGCCGGGCGAACCGGTCGTGCCCGGCAGCGGCTTCGCGCGGCGGCTGCCGCCGCCCGGCGGGATGCTCACCGTCGCGGCGTTCGGCGAGCGCGCGGTCGCCACGGCCGTCGGGCACGCCGACCGGATGCTCTTCGACCTCGTCTCGCCCGGGCAGGTGCGCATGCTGCGGGCGCGGATGCTGGCGGCCGCCGAGAAGGCCGGGCGCACCCCGCCGCGGCTGGCCGCCTGGCTGCCCGCCGCCGTCGCCCCGGAGCCGGAGTCGTTCACCCAGATCCTGCGCAGCGTCGTCGGCTATCTGCCCGTGCCGGGCTACAGCGACATGTTCGTCGACGCCGGGTTCGCCGAGGTCGTCGAGCTGGCCGCCAAGGGCGCCGACCGGGACACCCTGCTGCGGGCCCTGCCGCCCGAGGCCGCCGGCACGGTCGCCCTCGTGGGTGACGCCGCCACCGTCCGGGCCCGCGTCGCCGCCTACGCCGAGGCCGGCCTGGACGAGATCGCCCTGGTCCCGGCCACGGCGGGCGACCCGGCCGGGGAGCGCACGCTCACCGCCCTCAGGCCCAAGTGACGCTCCCCGGGGCCCCGCTCAGCCCCCGTACGCGCCCGAGGCCGTCAGCCGCAGCGCCGTGTCGATGAGCGGCACGTGGCTGAAGGCCTGCGGGAAGTTGCCCACCTGGCGCTGCAGGCGTGGGTCCCACTCCTCGGCCAGCAGACCGAGGTCGTTGCGCAGGGACAGCAGCTTCTCGAACAGCTTGCGGGCCTCGTCCACGCGGCCGATCATCGCCAGGTCGTCGGCCATCCAGAACGAGCAGGCGAGGAACGCGCCCTCGTCGCCGGGCAGGCCGTCCACGCCCTCGTCGCCGCCCGAGGTCGGGTAGCGCAGGATGAAGCCGTCCGGCGTGGACAGCTCCCGCTGGATCGCCTCGATGGTGCCGATGACGCGCTTGTCGTCCGGGGGCAGGAAGCCCATCTGCGGGATCAGCAGCAGCGACGCGTCCAGCTCCTTGGAGCCGTACGACTGCGTGAAGGTGTTGCGCTCCTTGTCGTAGCCGCGCTCGCACACGTCCCGGTGGATGTCGTCGCGCAGTTCCTTCCAGCGCTCCAGCGGGCCGTCGGCGTCACCGGACTCGATCAGCTTGATCGTGCGGTCGACGGCGACCCAGGCCATCACCTTGGAGTGCACGAAGTGCCGGCGCGGGCCGCGCACCTCCCAGATGCCCTCGTCCGGCTCCTGCCAGTGGTCCTCCAGGTAGCGGATCAGCTTCAGCTGGAGCAGCGAGGCGTAGTCGTTGCGCGCGAGGCCGGTCATGTGGGCCAGGTGCAGGGCCTCGGTGACCTCGCCGTACACGTCCAGCTGGAGCTGGTGCGCGGCGCCGTTGCCGACCCGGACCGGGGCGGAGTTCTCGTAGCCCGGCAGCCAGTCCAGCTCGGCCTCGCCGAGCTCGCGCTCACCGGCGATGCCGTACATGATCTGCAGGTTCTCCGGGTCGCCCGCCACCGCGCGCAGCAGCCACTCGCGCCAGGCGCGGGCCTCCTCGCGGTAGCCGGTGCGCAGCAGCGAGGACAGGGTGATGGCCGCGTCGCGCAGCCAGGTGTAGCGGTAGTCCCAGTTGCGCACGCCGCCGATGTCCTCCGGCAGGGAGGTGGTCGGCGCGGCGACGATGCCGCCGGTCGGGGCGTACGTCAGGGCCTTCAGCGTGATCAGCGAGCGGACCACGGCCTCACGGTAGGGGCCGTGGTACGTACAGTGGTCGACCCACTCGCGCCAGAAGTCCTCCGTCGCCTCCAGTGACTGCTCCGGCTCGGGCAGCGGCGGCGGCTCCTTGTGCGAGGGCTCCCAGGAGATCGTGAACGCGATCCGCTCGCCCGGCGCGACCGTGAAGTCCGAGTAGGTCGTCAGCGACTTGCCGTACGTCTCGACGGATGTGTCGAACCACACGGAGTCGGGGCCCGCGACGGCCACCGTGCGCCCCTCGTGCTTGTGCACCCACGGCACCACCCGCCCGTAGGAGAACCGCATCCGCAGCGCCGAGCGCATCGGCACCCGGCCCGAGACGCCCTCGACGATCCGGATCAGCTGCGGGGCGCCGTCACGCGGCGGCATGAAATCCGTCACCCGGACCGTGCCCCGCTGGGTGTCCCACTCGGACTCCAGGATCAGCGAGTCGCCGCGGTAGCTGCGCCGGGCCGCGGTGGGCGGCTCCTGGTCGGAGGCGTGCGCCGGGCCGAGCCGCCAGAAGCCGTGCTCCTCGGTGCCCAGCAGGCCGGCGAAGATGGCGTGCGAGTCGAAGCGGGGCAGGCACAGCCAGTCGACTGTCCCGTCCCGGCAGACCAGGGCAGCGGTCTGCATGTCTCCGATGAGTGCGTAGTCTTCGATGCGCCCGGCCACGTGCAACTCCAGTCGAACGGCCACGTCACCCCGCGAGGGGGCTGTCGCTAGTGCGGTCAAGGGGGGTTTTCAGCAGGTCTTGCAATGCGTCGTTGAGCGATGAAGCAAAACAGTTCACTCGGCCGTGACGCAAAGCGCCAATTGTCGCTCAACGAACTGACGAGCTCACGTTGTTCCGGTGCTTACGGGCGGGGGGTGGTGCCGTTGGGCCGGACGGGCTCGGCAGCGAGTGTCCGAGCAGGATACGACGCACGCGGATGTTCCGGGTGCCCGTCGCGGCAAGGCGGGTACGCCGAACGAGTGAGCAGCGGGTGAGGGGCCGGTGACGATGATCGCCCCGTGTCGGAATGTGTGCGGAGCGTGGCCGGAAGCCATCACCTCGCGGCGCTGATACGCTGGTAGCCCGTGGACCGGTGGGCGTCTGACCCCCGAACCGCACCCCCAGATCGCGACCACGGGAGCCCCCTCTTGGCCATGCCCAATTCCACGACGACCAAGCACATCTTCGTCACCGGGGGTGTCGCCTCCTCGCTCGGCAAGGGCCTGACGGCCTCCAGCCTCGGCATGCTGCTCAAGGCCCGCGGCCTGCGCGTCGTGATGCAGAAGCTCGACCCGTACCTGAACGTCGACCCCGGCACGATGAACCCGTTCCAGCACGGCGAGGTGTTCGTCACCAACGACGGCGCCGAGACCGACCTGGACATCGGCCACTACGAGCGCTTCCTCGACCGTGACCTGGACGGCTCGGCCAACGTCACCACCGGCCAGGTGTACAACACCGTGATCGCCAAGGAGCGGCGAGGCGAGTACCTGGGCGACACCGTGCAGGTCATCCCGCACATCACCAACGAGATCAAGCACCGCATCCGCCGCATGGCGACGGACGAGGTCGACGTCGTGATCACCGAGGTCGGCGGCACGGTCGGCGACATCGAGTCGCTGCCGTTCCTGGAGACCGTCCGCCAGGTCCGTCACGAGGTCGGCCGTGACAACGTCTTCGTCGTCCATATCTCGCTCCTGCCGTACATCGGCCCCTCGGGTGAGCTGAAGACGAAGCCCACCCAGCACTCGGTTGCGGCCCTGCGCAACATCGGTATCCAGCCGGACGCGATCGTGCTGCGCTGCGACCGCGAGGTGCCCACCGCGATCAAGCGGAAGATCTCGCTGATGTGCGACGTCGACGAGGCCGCCGTCGTCGCCTGCCCCGACGCCCGCTCGATCTACGACATTCCCAAGACCGTGCACGGCGAGGGCCTGGACGCCTACGTCGTCCGCAAGCTGGACCTGCCCTTCCGCGACGTGGACTGGACGACCTGGGACGACCTGCTCGACCGCGTCCACAACCCCGACCACGAGATCACCCTCGCCCTGGTCGGCAAGTACATCGACCTGCCCGACGCCTACCTGTCGGTCACCGAGGCGCTGCGCGCCGGCGGCTTCGCCAACCGGGCCCGCGTGAAGATCAAGTGGGTCACCTCCGACGACTGCAAGACCCCGGCCGGCGCCGCGGCCCAGCTCGGCGACGTCGACGGCATCTGCATCCCCGGCGGCTTCGGCGAGCGCGGGGTGAACGGCAAGGTCGGCGCCATCCGCTACGCCCGCGAGAACAAGGTGCCGCTGCTCGGCCTCTGCCTCGGCCTGCAGTGCATCGTGATCGAGGCCGCGCGCAACCTGGCCGAGATCTCCGACGCCAACTCCACCGAGTTCGACCCCGCCACCGGCCACCCGGTCATCTCCACCATGGCCGAGCAGATGGACATCGTCGCCGGTGAGGGTGACATGGGCGGCACCATGCGGCTCGGCATGTACCCGGCCAAGCTCGCCGAGGGCTCGATCGTGCGCGAGGTGTACGACGGCAAGGAGTACGTCGAGGAGCGGCACCGTCACCGCTACGAGGTGAACAACGCCTACCGCGCCGAGCTGGAGAAGAGGGCGGGCATCCTGTTCTCCGGCACCTCGCCGGACGGCAAGCTCGTCGAATACGTCGAGTACCCGCGCGACGTCCACCCCTACCTGGTCGCCACGCAGGCGCACCCGGAGCTGCGCTCGCGCCCGACGCGCCCGCACCCGCTGTTCGCCGGGCTCGTCAAGGCCGCGGTCGAGCGGAAGACTTCGAAGTAACACACCAGTTGTACGGTGGCCGGGGTGCATCCCTTCAAAGGGTGTGCACCCCGGTTTTGTTTCGGCAGGTCGTGCAGGCACGTGGAAGGACAGGCATGACGATCAAGGACACCCCGGAGGAGTGGGAGATCCGGGCGACGGACACGCCCTTCGTGGGCAACAAGACCTCCGTCCGGACCGACGACGTGGTCATGCCCGACGGCACCGTGGTCGGCCGTGACTACCAGGTCCACCCCGGCTCCGTCGCCGTCCTCGCCCTCGACGAGGCCGACCGCGTCCTGGTCCTGCGCCAGTACCGCCACCCCGTGCGCCACAAGCTGTGGGAGATCCCGGCCGGGCTGCTCGACGTCCCCGGCGAGAACCCGCTGCACGCCGCGCAGCGCGAGCTGTACGAGGAGGCGCACGTCAAGGCCGAGGACTGGCGGGTGCTGACCGACGTCTACACCACCCCCGGCGGCTGCGACGAGGCCGTGCGGATCTTCCTCGCGCGCGATCTGTCCGAGGCCGAGGGGGAGCGCTTCGCGGTCGAGGAGGAGGAGGCCGACATGGAGCTCGACCGGGTGCCGGTCGAGGAGCTGGTCCGGGGCGTGCTGGGCGGCGACCTCCACAACAACTGCCTGGTGGTGGGCGTCCTGTCGCTGGTCGCCGCGCGGGCCGGTGACGGGCTCGACGCGCTGCGTCCGGCGCAGGCTCCCTGGCCGGCGCGTCCCTTCGAGGCGTAGCCGCTCCACGGGCGAGGAGGGTGTCGCGGCCGTCGGGGCGGTGCGGCGCCGTCGTGGTCGGTCGCGCCGTTCCCCGCGCCCTTCGGGCCCGGCACCGTCAGTCCTACGATCTGCTGATCCGATCGGGGGATGTGCCCGCCCTGCTCCTCCGGGGACGTTGCAGAGCGTGAACTAGGCTCTGAGCACGCCCGCACCGGAGTCCCGGCGGGCTCGCAGGTGCGGTGGACGGGAGTGTGGCCCGTGACGGATCAGGTCGTGGAGACAGGCGACGTGCGGCCGGCCGGGCGCGCTGCCGCGGAGCACCAGTTCCTGGGCCGCACACGGGAGTTGAAGGAGCTGCGCGCCGACATCGAGCGCGCCGGACTGGACACCCTGGCGGGCCGCAAGGCACCCCGAGCGCGCGTGCTGCTCATCGCCGGCCGCCCCGGCTCGGGCCGCACCGCACTCGCCGGGGAACTCGCACGGCAGGTCGCGGACCGCTACCCGGACGGGGTGCTGCGCGCCCGCCTCACCGACCCCGACGGCACCCCCGTACCCGTCGAGCGCGCCGCCCGCGACCTGCTCGCCGCCCTGGAGGAGCAGGCCCCGGCCGGAGCCGGCGAGGACGACCTGACCGACGCCCTGCGCACCGCCCTCGCCGACCGGCGCGTGCTGCTCCTGCTGGACGACGCCGCCGACGCCGAGCAGGTCGACGCGCTGCTGCCCGACACGCCGGACTGCCTGGTCGTCGCGGTCTCCCGGGGCCCGCTCACCGGCATCCCGGACGTCCGCCCCTGCACCCTGGGCGGCCTGGACGCCAAGTCCGGGGTGGAGCTGCTCTCGCGGCACACCGGCTCCGTCCGCATCACCGTCGACCCCCGGGCCGCCGAGGGCCTCGCCGAGGAGTGCCAGGGGCAGCCCGCCGCGCTGATGCTGGCGGGCGGCTGGCTCGCGGCCCGGCCCAAGGCGGCCGTCTCCGACCTGGCCAAGCAGCTGCGTGCCGAGGAGCCCGAGGGCACCGCCCTCACCCGGGTCTTCCGGCTCGCGTACGCCGCCCTGCCCGCCTCGGCCGCCCGGATGCTGCGCCTGCTCGCCCTCGCCCCGGCCGGCCTGGTCGACCCGCAGGTCGCCTCCGCCCTCGCCGGCTGCTCGGTGGGCACCGCCCGCACCACCCTCGACGACCTCGTCGCCCTCGGTTTCCTGCACGCGGTCGACTCACCGCTGCCCCAGTACGAGGTGCCCGGCTGCCTGCACGACCAGCTCCGCCTCCTCGTCCGGCACCACGAGCGCCCGGCCGAGCTCCAGCTGGCCCGCGCCCGCATGCTGGAGCGGACCGTACGGCTGCTGCAGGCCTGCCGGGCGATCACCGAGACCGACAGCGCCCAGGCACGCCAGAAACTCCTCGACATGCCGCGGGCGCTGCGTTTCCCCACCCCGCGGGCGGCCGCCGAGTGGCTGCGCCTGACCCGGCCCGCGCTGCTCGCCGCGGCCCGGCTCGCGGTCGCCGACGGGGAGCTGGACACCCTGGCGAGGCGGCTGATGTCGCAGCTGGTCAGGGCCATGGTGGCGCATGTCGGGACCCGGGCGGCCGCCCCCGACCTGTACGTCGTGCACAGCCTGGTCCTCGACATCGCCGAGCGCCGGGACCTGCCCCGGGAGAAGGCCGCCGCCCTGCTGAACCTCGGCGACCTCGACGCCCGCACCGGCCGCACGGCCGACGCCCTGGCCCGCTACCGGGCCGCCCTGGACGCCGGACGTGAGGTGAACGACACCTACGCGACCGGCCGCGCGATGGAATCCGTGGGGGGCGCGCACCTGGAGCTCGGGGACTTCGACCGGGCCGCCGACTGGTTCGGCCGGGCCCTGACCGAGCGGCTCGCCCGGGACGAGCGCGCCGACGCCGCCCGGCTGTACGGGCGTATCGCCGCCGCACACACCTTCGCGGGCCGCTACGGCGAGGCGCTGCGCAACTGGCGTTCGGCGATCGCCGGGCACCGCAAGAACGGCGACGTGGCCGCCCAGGCGCGGGCGTTGAGCGAACTGGCGCGGGTCCAGGAGTACGCGGGCCGGCCCGAGGAGTCGCTGCGCACCTGCCGCGAGGCCGTCGAATGGGCCCGGCGCGCGGAGGACACCCGGCTGCAGGCCGCGCTGCACCTGCGGGTCGCCGACACCCTCGAACACCTCGGCGATCCCGCCTCGGCCGGGCTGCACCGGGGCGCCGCCGAGCGGATTCTCGGCGACTCAAACCTTCAAACCGAACCCGACGCCTGCGAAATCCGTACCGCATCCGCTGAAGATTGATGCAATGGAAGGCTAGACAGCGGGAACACCTTCATTAGACTGGCTCTGCCGCACGTTCTCCTGCGGTCTCTCCCGGTGTGCCCGTGCGTGCCCGGGTATGTCTAAGAAATACCCCCCATACCCTCTGAGCCAAGGACCGTGATCGACGTGAAGGTCGGCATCCCCCGCGAGGTCAAGAACAACGAGTTCCGGGTGGCCATCACCCCCGCCGGCGTGCACGAGCTGGTGCGCCACGGCCACCAGGTCGTCATCGAGCGCGACGCCGGTGTCGGCTCCTCGATCACGAACGAGGAGTACGTCGCCGCCGGTGCGCGGATCCTGGACACCGCCGACGAGGTGTGGGCCACCGCCGACCTCCTGCTGAAGGTCAAGGAGCCCATCGCCGAGGAGTACCACCGCCTCCGCAAGGACCAGACGCTCTTCACCTACCTGCACCTGGCCGCGTCCAAGGAGTGCACGGACGCCCTGCTGGAGTCCGGCACCACCGCCATCGCCTACGAGACCGTCGAGCTGCCCAGCCGCGCGCTGCCGCTGCTCGCTCCGATGTCCGAGGTCGCGGGCCGGCTGGCCCCGCAGGTCGGCGCCTACCACCTGATGCGCGCCAACGGCGGCCGCGGTGTGCTGCCCGGCGGTGTCCCGGGCGTGCTGGCCGGCCGTGCCGTCGTGATCGGCGGCGGCGTCTCCGGCTGGAACGCCGCGCAGATCGCCATCGGCATGGGCTTCCACGTGACCCTGCTCGACAAGGACATCAACAAGCTCCGCGAGGCCGACAAGATCTTCGGCACGAAGATCCAGACCGTCGTCTCCAACGCCTTCGAGCTGGAGAAGGCCTGCCTGGAGGCCGACCTCGTCATCGGCGCGGTGCTGATCCCCGGCGCCAAGGCCCCGAAGCTGGTCACCAACGAGCTCGTCTCGCGGATGAAGCCCGGAAGTGTCCTTGTCGACATCGCGATCGACCAGGGCGGCTGCTTCGAGGACTCCCGCCCGACCACCCACGCCGAGCCGACCTTCCCGGTCCACGAGTCGGTCTTCTACTGCGTCGCCAACATGCCCGGCGCGGTGCCCAACACCTCCACCTACGCGCTGACCAACGCCACGCTGCCGTACATCGTGGAACTGGCCAACCACGGCTGGGTGGACGCGCTGCGCCGCGACCCGGCGCTGGCCAAGGGCCTCAACACGCATGACGGCAAGGTCGTTTACCGCGAGGTCGCGGAGGCGCACGGCGTGGAGCACGTCGAGCTGTCCTCGCTGCTCGGCTGAGCCCCCGACCCGCACGCGACGGCCGGTAAATCGGCTAAGTCACCCGACGGCAAAGGCGATACGTCAACACGTGTCGTCAACGCCGCGCACCCGGCCGGACCTTGCCCGACAAGGTCCGGCCGGATGTGTGTATGGTCACTTCGCGATTCTCGGGCAACTCGCCTCGAACGTAACCCTTCAACCGATTCGCACACCGGTGAAACCTGCCGTGCGACGGCCGTACGCCCTTGACAGCGGGATGTTTCATTGCCGACACATCGGGCCGGGTCCGGCGGATTGTGTTGCTGCGGACGCCCGACACGCCATAGAGTCGCCAACCGTCGGCATGGTGCCACGCTGACCTGTCTAGAAGTTTCCTGGTCACCAAGGAGGTAAGACGACTTGTGAATGAGTCGACATTTACTCCCGGGGGTGGTCAACCAGGAATGCCTGCACGGGACCAGGGGCCCGCGGGGTTCGCGGCTGTCGGCTCCGTCGCTGTGCGCACCTTCGCAGCCCACCAGAGTCAGCAGGCGACTCACACAGCACACCAGAAGATGGATGGCCATCACGTGAACGCCATGGCCGGCGACGGAAGTGGCGCGCCCCACAACCACTTCGCCGACTACGACGAACTGCCCGAGGGGCACTTCTACGACCCCGACGCGGAGTACGAGCCCGACCCCGAGTACGCGGCCACTCTCGCGCCCGACGCTGCCAGACAGCGCCGGGAGCGCATCGGCCCGACCGGGCGTCCGCTGCCGTACTTCCCGATCCCGGGCCCGCTGACCGACCACGGACCCGCGAAGATCATCGCGATGTGCAACCAGAAGGGCGGCGTCGGCAAGACCACGTCGACCATCAACCTGGGTGCCGCGCTCGCGGAGTACGGACGCCGTGTCCTGCTCGTGGACTTCGACCCGCAGGGCGCGCTGTCGGTCGGACTCGGCGTCAACCCGATGGAGCTCGACCTCACCGTCTACAACCTGCTCATGGAGCGGGGGATGGCGGCCGACGAGGTGCTGCTGAAGACGGCGGTCCCGAACATGGACCTGCTGCCCAGCAACATCGACCTGTCGGCGGCCGAGGTCCAGCTCGTCTCCGAGGTCGCCCGCGAGTCGACCCTGCAGCGCGCCCTGAAGCCGCTGCTGGACGACTACGACTTCATCGTCATCGACTGCCAGCCCTCGCTCGGCCTGCTCACGGTCAACGCCCTGACGGCCGCGCACAAGGTGATCGTGCCGCTGGAGTGCGAGTTCTTCGCCCTCCGGGGCGTGGCGCTGCTGACGGAGACCATCGAGAAGGTCCAGGAGCGGCTCAACCCCGACCTGGAGCTCGACGGGATCCTCGCCACGATGTACGACTCGCGCACGGTGCACAGCCGTGAGGTGCTCGCGCGTGTCGTCGAGGCGTTCGACGACCACGTCTACCACACGGTCATCGGGCGCACGGTCCGCTTCCCGGAGACCACGGTCGCCGGTGAGCCGATCACCACGTACGCCTCCAACTCCGTCGGTGCCGCCGCCTACCGCCAGCTCGCCAGGGAGGTGCTCGCCCGGTGTCACGCCGAGTGAGTCTGCCGGGGGCCGACGAACTCTTCCGTACGACAGGGGGGATGGGACTGCAGTCGTCCTCGCCCAGGCGTCCGGCCAACGGCGACGCCCGGGTGCCCGCTCCGGCGGGCGAGGGCGACGCGGCGGCAGCGGCAGCGGACGACGCACCGCAGTCGGTGCCCGCGCAGGGCGGCGACGGCGAGGGCGCGGAGCATGTCGCGGCGGACGCCGACGCGGCCGAGGCCGGGGAGTCCCGCAGCCGCTCCGGCCGCCGGCCGGCGGCGCAGGAAGGTTCTGCCGCCGCGGGTGCCGCGGCGGCACCCCGCAAGCGCGGGCGGGCCGCGGCGCGCCGTCCCAGCGGCCGTGAGCGGCACGACGAGAAGATCACGGTGTACGTGTCGGCCGAGGAGCTCATGGACCTGGAGCACGCCCGTCTCGTGCTCCGCGGCGAGCACGGCCTGGCCGTGGACCGCGGCCGCATCGTCCGCGAGGCGGTCGCGGTGGTCCTCGCCGACCTGGAGACCCGCGGGGACGCCAGCATCCTCGTACGACGACTGCGGGGGCGGTAGCGGTAGCCTGCGAGGGCCATGACCTCGAACGCTTCCCCACCACCCCCCGGCGGCCCGGCCGGCCGCCGGCGCGCGCTGGGGAGGGGACCGGGCGCGCCGCGCCCCGCCCCGCCCGGACCTCCCGAGGAGCCTGCCGAGCAGCCGCCCGTCGCCGAGCCGAGTGCGCCTCACCGGCCGGCGGACCCGGACCGGCCCGCTGGGCCGCGTGAGGACACCGCCGGGCCGGCCGCACCGCCCGGCGGGGCCGGGATCGCCGGCCCGGGCGTGCCGTCCGCCCCGGCCGACGCCGAGGAGCGACAGCCGTCGCCCGGGTCTGCCGGGGCCCAGCGCGAGACGCTCCCCGTGGCTCCCCCTGCCGGCACCGAACCCGGGGCCGGTGCGGTCCTCGGGGCGCAGGTGCCGGAGGCGGGGGACGCCGTGGGGTCCTCGGGCGTGGAGGCCGGTGGCGACGACGGGGTCTTCAAGGTCCGGCTCGCCAACTTCGAGGGGCCGTTCGATCTGCTGTTGCAGTTGATCTCCAGGCACAAGCTGGACGTCACCGAGGTCGCGCTGTCCAAGGTGACCGACGAGTTCATGGCGTACATCCGGGCCCTCGGGCCGGACTGGGACCTGGACGAGACGACCGAGTTCCTGGTCGTCGCGGCGACCCTGCTCGACCTGAAGGCGGCCCGGCTGCTGCCGGCCGCCGAGGTGGAGGACGAGGCCGACCTCGCGCTGCTGGAGGCCCGGGACCTGCTGTTCGCGCGGCTGCTGCAGTACCGCGCGTACAAGCAGGTCGCCGACATCTTCAGCGGGCGGCTCGACGACGAGGCCCGGCGCTACCCCCGTACCGTCGGGCTGGAGCCGCACCACGCCGAGCTGCTGCCCGAGGTCGTCATCAGCGTCGGGGCGGAAGGATTCGCCAAGCTCGCCGTGAAGGCGATGCAGCCCAGGCCCAGGCCGCAGGTGTACGTCGACCACATCCACGCCCCGCTGGTCAGCGTGCAGGAGCAGGCGCGGATCGTGGTGGCCCGGCTGCGGGAGCTCGGCGAGGCCAGCTTCCGGGCGCTGGTGGCCGACACCGAGGACACCCTGACCGTCGTGGCGCGCTTCCTCGCCCTGCTGGAGCTGTACCGCGAGAAGGCCGTCGCCCTGGAGCAGGAGGCCCCCCTCGGGGACTTGCTCGTGCGGTGGACCGGCGGGGACGGCGACGAGACACCGACCGTCACGGACGAGTTCGACCGGCCGCCCGAGCCGCCGGAGGAGGAGAAGAAGCCGTGAGCCGACAAGCCACCGAGATCCCGGCCGGGCTGCGCGACGTCGCCGGCCTCGACCTCAAGCCCGCCCTGGAGGCCGTACTCATGGTCGTGGACGAACCCGCGACCGAGGAGCACCTCGCGAAGATCCTGGAGCGGCCCCGGCGCCAGATCGCCGACGCGCTGCGCGAGCTGGCCGACGAGTACACCGTCCAGGGCCGCGGCTTCGAGCTGCGGTTCGTCGCGAACGGCTGGCGGTTCTACACCCGGGCCGCCTACGCGCCCGCCGTCGAGCGCTTCGTGCTGGACGGCCAGCAGGCCCGGCTCACGCAGGCCGCGCTGGAGACCCTGGCCGTCGTCGCCTACCGCCAGCCGGTCAGCCGCAGCCGGGTCTCGGCCGTACGCGGAGTGAACTGCGACGGTGTCATGCGCACCCTCCTGCAGCGCGGGCTGATAGAGGAGGCGGGCACGGAACCCGAAACAGGTGCGATCCTGTACAGGACGACGAACTACTTCCTGGAGCGGATGGGCCTGCGCGGTCTGGACGAGCTCCCGGAGCTCGCGCCCTTCCTCCCGGAGGCGGAGGCGATCGAGGCCGAGACCCAGGAGGGCGTACCGTCGTTCGACCCGGACGCGCCCGACGACGACGCGCCGGGCCGCCCGGTGGACCCGGGGACCGACGACGAAGACGACCAGACGGAACTTTGATGCGAAGCAGCAGCGGCAGGAACAGCAGCGGAAACAACGGCGGGAGCCGTGGTGGCAACAGCGGCGGCCGCGGCGGGAGTGGTGGTGGTCGCGGCAACTTCCGCGGCGCCGGCAACAACCGCGACGACAAGCAGGGCAGCGGCCGTCCCAAGAAGCCGCGCCCGGAGGAGCGTCGCTACGACGTGGGCCCCGGGGCGACCAAGGACGGCCCCAAGGCCGGGCGCGGAGGAGCCGCCCGGGGTGGCGCGAAGGGCGGGCCCAGGCAGCCCCAGAGGCAGGGTCGCACGGCCCCGGCGCGCCCCCGCGAGTACGAGGCGCAGATCGAGGAGCGCAACCGCGACCGGTACGCCGGCAAGAAGGAGGTCAAGCTCCCCAAGACCTTCCCCGGCGCCGAGCAGGAGGGCGAGCGGCTGCAGAAGGTCCTCGCCCGGGCGGGCTTCGGCTCCCGGCGCGCCTGCGAGGAGCTGATCGACGAGGCCCGGGTCGAGGTCAACGGCGAGATCGTCCTGGAGCAGGGCAAGCGGGTCGACCCGGAGAAGGACGAGATCAAGGTCGACGGCCTGACCGTCGCCACCCAGCGCTACCAGTTCTTCTCGCTGAACAAGCCCGCCGGGGTGGTGTCCACGATGGAGGACCCGGAGGGCCGGCAGTGCCTCGGGGACTACGTCACCAACCGTGAGACCCGTCTCTTCCACGTCGGCCGGCTCGACACCGAGACCGAGGGCGTCATCCTGCTCACCAACCACGGCGAGCTGGCCCACCGGCTGACCCACCCGAAGTACGGCGTGAAGAAGACCTACCTCGCGCACATCGTCGGCCCCATCCCGCGCGACCTGGGCAAGAGGCTCAAGGACGGCATCCAGCTGGAGGACGGCTACGCCCGCGCGGACCACTTCCGGGTCGTCGAGCAGACCGGCAAGAACTACCTCGTCGAGGTCACCCTCCACGAGGGCCGCAAGCACATCGTGCGCCGCATGCTGGCCGAGGCCGGCTTCCCCGTCGACAAGCTGGTGCGGGTCGCCTTCGGCCCGATCACCCTGGGCGACCAGAAGTCGGGCTGGCTGCGGCGGCTGTCCAACACGGAGGTCGGCATGCTGATGCAGGAGGTCGACCTCTAGACCTTGTGGTCACCGGCACCCCCTTTTATAGTCGAGCTGACTATTAAAGGGGGTGTTCGATGCTCGCCATGGACGGCTACGACAAGTACGCCCACGAGCCCTTCGCCGTCACCGTGGACCTCGCCGTGTTCACCCTGAGGGAAGGCGCTCTGCACGTGCTGCTCGTCGAGCGCGGGCAGGAGCCGTACGCGGGGCACCGGGCGTTGCCCGGCGGGTTCGTGCAGCCCGACGAGTCCGCGGAGACGGCCGCCCGGCGTGAACTCGCCGAGGAGACGGGCCTGTCGGACGTCTCGGGGCTGCACCTGGAGCAGCTGCGGACGTACAGCGAACCCGGCCGCGACCCCCGGATGCGGGTTGTGTCGGTCGCCTTCGCCGCGCTGCTGCCCGACGCGCCCGAGGCGCACGGCGGCAGCGACGCCGCACGGGCCGACTGGGTCCCGTACGGCACGGCGGGGCCGCTCGCCTTCGACCACGACCGCATCCTGGCCGACGCCCACGAGCGGGTCGGCGCCAAGCTGGAGTACACCTGCCTCGCCACCGCCTTCTGCCCGCCCGAGTTCACCCTCGGCGAGCTCCAGCAGGTCTACGAGGCCGTGTGGGGCACCCCGGTCGACCGGCCCAACTTCCGGCGCAAGGTCCTCGCCACCCCCGGCTTCGTCGAACCCGTCCCCGGCGCCGCGCGGCTGACCGGCGGCCGCGGCAAACCGGCCGCGCTGTACCGCGCCGGGAACGCCACCACCCTCCACCCGCCGCTTCTGAGGCCGACCCCGGAAGGACGCCCCGCATGACCACCCTCGTCCACAAGCAAGCCGCCACCGGGGCGCTCACGGGCCTGGCCCTCGGGGATGCGCTGGGTTTCCCGACCGAGTTCAACGACGTTCCGTCGATCCTCGCCGAGTGCGGGCCGTGGCGGGAGATGGAGCTGCCGAAGCGCGCCCGCGTCTCGGACGACACCCAGATGACGCTGGCGCTCGGCCGGGCGGTGCGCACGGCGATGGACCGGGGGCTGCTCACCCCGCTACGGCTGACCCGGCCCCTGCGGGAGGAGTTCGTGGACTGGTACCAGTCCCCTGACAACAACCGGGCACCCGGCCGCACCTGCATGAAGGCCTGCTACCTGCTGAAGGACGAGTCGCGCCCCTGGCAGGACGCCAGTCAGATCGAATCCAAGGGCTGCGGAGCCAACATGCGCGTCGCGCCCCTGGGTCTGGTCCCCGGGCTGAGCGACGAACAGCGCGCGGGCGCCGCCCAGTTGCAGGCCGCGCTCACCCACGGGCATCCGACCGCGCTGGCCGCCTCCGACCTCACCGCACACGCCGTACGCCTGCTCGCGCAGGGAGCCGAGCCGACCGGGCTGGTCGGGCTGCTGCGGTCGTACGCCCTGGAGAACCGCGGCCGGTACCACGAGCGCTGGCTCGGGGACCTGTGGAGGCGGGCCGGGGACCCGGGGCCCGGGCAGTTCATCGCCCGCGGCTGGGACGAGTGCCTGGCGATACTCGACCGGCTCCGGCACGCCGTACGGACCGTCTCGCCGGAGACCGACCCGTGCCTGGCCACCGGGGAGGGCTGGATCGCCGAGGAGGCGCTGGCGACCGGGCTGCTGTGCTTCCTGCTCTTCGTCGACGAACCGGTCACGGCGCTGCGCCGGGCGGCCTGCACCGCCGGCGACTCGGACTCGATCGCCTGTCTCACCGGGGCCTTCGCCGGCGCGTACCTGGGCGCGGAGGCCTGGCCGGCCGAGTGGGCCGACCGTGTCGAGTACCGGACCGATCTGCTGACCCTCGGGGCGCTCTGGGACGCCTGACCGTCACACCAGGCGGACCGAGCCGCCCTCCACGGTGATCTTCTCGGCGGGCAGCGGGCTCGTCGCCGGGCCGTTGGCCACCGAACCGTCCCCGATGCGGAACCTGCTGCCGTGACACGGGCAGTTGATCGTGCCGTCGGAGACCGACCCCACCAGGCAGTGCTGGTGCGTGCAGATCGCCGAGAAGGCCTTGAACTGCCCCTGCTCCGGCTGGGTCACCACGACCTTCTCGTCCTTGAAGATCTTGCCGCCGCCGACCGGGATCTCGCCGGTGGAGGCCAGTTCCTCGCCCTGGCCCGCAGGGGCGCTCGTGGCGTTCTCGCCGGTGGGGGAGTCCGTCGCCGCGGAGCCGTTGTCGTCGCCGCCACCGCCGCAGGCCGCGACGAGTGCCACCGCGCCCGTCGCGCCCGTGGCGAGGAGGACCGTGCGACGCGTGGTCTCGTGGGTCATGTCGTCACTCCGAAGGTGTCATGAAGAAGGAGGAAAGGGGCGTAGCTGCATATCGACTTTGAAAATACCCAAGGAACGGCAATCCCGGCGTCTCACCGGGCGGGCGCCGCGCACCCGGTCCGCGCGGGCTGACTAGGCTGGACGGACGCAGAGCGACACGCACGTCAACGAGGAGCATCGCCGTGGCGGTACGAGCGGTCCGGGGCGCCGTCCAACTGGAGCGGGACGAGGCCGGACACATGGACGAGCAGGTCGGCGCCCTGCTCTCGGCCATCCTGGAGCGCAACGGCCTGGTGCCCGACGACCTGATCAGCATCTGGTTCACGGCCACGCCCGACCTGCACAGCGACTTCCCCGCGGCCGCCGCCCGGAAGCTGGGCATCGTCGACGTACCCCTGATCTGCGCCCAGGAGCTGGACGTCGAGGGCGCCATGCCGCGTGTCGTCCGGGTCCTCGCACACATCGAGTCCGACCGGCCCCGTGCCGGGATCGCCCACGTCTACCTCGGCGCCGCCGCCGCCCTGCGCAAGGACATCGCCCAGTGAGAACCGCACTCGTCATCGGCACCGGCCTCATCGGCACGTCCGCCGCCCTCGCCCTGTCCCAGCGGGGCGTCACCGTGCACCTCGCCGACCCCGACCCGGAGCAGGCCCGTACGGCGGCCGCGCTCGGCGCCGGGACGGACGAGGCGCCGGACGGGCCCGTCGACCTGGCCGTCGTCGCCGCCCCGCCCGCGTACGTCGCCGACGTGCTCGCCGACGCGATGAGCCGAGGTGCGGCGCGCGGCTACCTCGACGTGGCCAGCGTCAAGGGCGGGCCCCGCCGCGAGCTGGAGGCCCGCGGCCTCGACCTCGCCGCCTACATCGGCACGCACCCCATGTCGGGCCGGGAGAAGTCCGGCCCGCTCGCCGCGACCGGCGACCTCTTCGAGGGCCGCCCCTGGGTGCTCACCCCGACCCGGGACACCGACACCGAGGTGCTGAACCTCGCCCTGGAGCTGGTCTCGCACTGCCGTGCGGTGCCGGTGGTGATGGACGCCGACGCCCACGACCGGGCCGTCGCACTCGTCTCCCACATGCCCCACCTGGTCTCCAGTCTGGTCGCCGCGCGGCTGGAGCACGCCGAGGAGGCCGCCGTACGGCTGTGCGGGCAGGGCATCCGGGACGTGACGAGGATCGCCGCCTCCGACCCCCGGATGTGGATCGACATCCTCTCCGCCAACCCCGGGCCGGTCGCCGACCTGCTCACGGACGTCGCCGCGGACCTGGAGGAGACCGTGCGGGCGCTGCGCGCGCTGCAGTCGTCCGACGACCACAAGCGGCGCGAGGGGGCCGGCGGGATCGAGGACGTGCTGCGGCGCGGCAACGCGGGCCAGGTCCGCGTCCCCGGCAAGCACGGGTCCGCCCCGCGGGTCTACGAGGTCGTGGCCGTGCTCATCGACGACCAGCCGGGGCAGCTGGCCCGGATCTTCGCGGACGCGGGCATGGCCGGGGTCAACATCGAGGACGTGCGGATCGAGCACGCGACGGGGCAGCAGGCCGGTCTCGTGCAGCTGATGGTGGAGCCGAAGGCCGCGCCGGTGCTGTCCGCCGCGCTGCGCGAGCGGGGCTGGGCGATCCGGCAGTAGCCCTACCGGCCGGCGGGCGGGCCGGGGCGGCCGGGCGCCGTCGCCGTCGACGCGCGGCCGGACGAGTGACCCGCACCCAGTAACCTTGTGCGGGGCAGTCGCGCCCTCACCCCGCCAGCCCGGTTCAGGAAGGTCCCCACAGTGGAAAGCGCCACGCCAGTGATTGTCGCCATCGACGGCCCCGCCGGCACCGGCAAGTCGAGCACGTCGAAGGCCGTGGCGGCCCAGCTCGGGCTGAGCTACCTGGACACCGGCGCCCAGTACCGGGCGATCACCTGGTGGATGGTGAACAACGGCATCGACATCGACGACCCGTCCGCCATCGCCGCCGCGGCGGGCAAGCCCGAGATCGTCTCCGGCACCGACCCGGAGGGGCCGACGATCACCGTCGACGGCGTGGACGTGGCCGGCCCGATCCGGACCCAGGAGGTCTCCTCCAAGGTCAGCGCGGTCAGCGCGGTGCCCGAGGTGCGGGCCCGGATCACCGAGCTGCAGCGCTCCATCGCGGCCTCCGCGGAGCACGGCATCGTCGTCGAGGGCCGCGACATCGGCACGACCGTGCTGCCGGACGCCGACCTGAAGATCTTCCTCACCGCCTCCGCGGAGGCCCGCGCCGCCCGTCGCAGCGGTGAGCTGAAGGGCGCCGACGTGCAGTCCACGCGCGAGGCCCTGATCAAGCGCGACGCCGCCGACTCCAGCCGCAAGACCTCCCCGCTCGCCAAGGCGGACGACGCCGTCGAGGTGGACACCACCGAGCTCACGCTGGCCCAGGTCATCGAGTGCGTCGTCACCCTCGTCGAGGAGAAGCGGGCCGGGAAGTGACCGAGCTGCCTTCGGCGCGGGGCGCCGAGGTCGGGCGGCGCATCGGCGTCGGCCTGATGTACGGGCTGTGGAAGCCGCGCGTGCTCGGCGCCTGGAAGGTGCCCGCGAGCGGCCCGGTGATCCTCGCGGTCAACCACTCCCACAACATCGACGGCCCGATGGTCATGGGCGTGGCGCCCCGGCCGACGCACTTCCTGATCAAGAAGGAGGCGTTCGTCGGCCCGCTCGACCCCTTCCTGACCGGCATCGGCCAGCTGAAGGTGGACCGTGACACCACCGACCGCACGGCGATCACCCGCGCGCTCGGCGTGCTGGACGACGGCGGCGTGCTCGGCATCTTCCCGGAGGGCACCCGAGGCGAGGGCGACTTCGCCTCGCTGCGCGCCGGGCTCGCGTACTTCGCGGTGCGCAGCGGCGCCCCGATCGTGCCGGTCGCCGTGCTGGGAAGTTCCGAGCGGCCCGGACGGTTGATAAAGGCGCTGCCCCCGCTGCGCTCGCGCGTCGACGTCGTCTTCGGCGAGCCCTTCGAGGCCGGCGACGGCACCGGCCGCCGCACGCGCAAGGCACTCGACGAGGCGACCGGCCGCATACAGAAGCAGCTGGCCGCCCACCTGGAAAACGCCAGGCGCCTCACCAGGCGCTAGGCGACACTGAGTAGTGGACCGGCCCGCACACGGCGGGCTCTCCACCGACCACCACGATGAACGACGAGGTACGGACTTCATGAACGACCACATCCAGCCCGAGGGCGCGCACGAGCACGACCACGGGGCGCTCGGCGACGCCGAGTACGCGGAGTTCATGGAGCTCGCCGCGGAGGAGGGCTTCGACCTCGAGGACGTCGAGGGCGCGATCGAGGCGGCGGGCCACGGCCCGCTGCCCGTGCTCGCCGTCGTCGGCCGCCCCAATGTCGGCAAGTCGACCCTGGTCAACCGCATCATCGGACGCCGCGAGGCCGTCGTCGAGGACAAGCCCGGCGTCACCCGCGACCGCGTCACCTACGAGGCCGAGTGGGCGGGCCGCCGCTTCAAGGTCGTCGACACCGGCGGCTGGGAGCAGGACGTCCTCGGCATCGACGCCTCCGTGGCCGCCCAGGCCGAGTACGCGATCGAGGCCGCCGACGCCGTCGTGTTCGTCGTGGACGCCAAGGTCGGCGCCACGGACACCGACGAGGCCGTGGTACGGCTGCTGCGCAAGGCCGGCAAGCCGGTCGTGCTGTGCGCCAACAAGGTGGACGGCCCGAGCGGCGAGGCCGACGCGGCCTACCTGTGGTCGCTCGGCCTGGGGGAGCCCTACCCGGTCTCCGCGCTGCACGGCCGCGGCACGGGCGACATGCTCGACCAGGTCCTGGAGGCGCTGCCCGAGGCGCCCCGCGAGTCGTTCGGCGGGGGCGGCATCGGCGGCCCGCGCCGCATCGCCCTGATCGGCCGCCCCAACGTCGGCAAGTCCTCCCTGCTGAACAAGGTGGCGGGCGAGGAGCGCGTCGTCGTCAACGAGCTGGCGGGCACCACCCGCGACCCGGTCGACGAGCTGATCGAACTCGGCGGCGTCACCTGGAAGTTCGTCGACACCGCCGGTATCCGCAAGCGCGTGCACCTCCAGCAGGGCGCCGACTACTACGCCTCGCTGCGCACCGCCGCCGCCGTCGAGAAGGCGGAGGTCGCGGTCATCCTGATCGACGCCTCCGAGTCCATCTCCGTGCAGGACCAGCGCATCGTCACGATGGCCGTCGAGGCGGGCCGCGCGGTCGTCCTGGCGTTCAACAAGTGGGACACCCTCGACGAGGAGCGCCGCTACTACCTGGAGCGGGAGATCGAGACCGAGCTCGGCCAGGTCGCCTGGGCGCCGCGCGTGAACGTCTCGGCCCGCACCGGCCGGCACATGGAGAAGCTGGTCCCGGCGATCGAGACGGCCCTGGCCGGCTGGGAGACCCGCGTGCCGACGGGCCGGCTCAACGCCTTCCTCGGCGAGCTGGTCGCCGCCCACCCGCACCCGATCCGGGGCGGCAAGCAGCCGCGCATCCTGTTCGGCACGCAGGCGGGCACCAAGCCGCCGCGGTTCGTGCTCTTCGCCTCCGGCTTCATCGAGGCGGGCTACCGGCGCTTCATCGAGCGCCGTCTGCGCGAGGAGTTCGGCTTCGAGGGGACGCCCATCCACATCTCGGTGCGGGTGCGCGAGAAGCGCGGCAAAAAGAAGTAGCGCCACACACAGGTGAGGGGCGGCCCGCTCGGGCCGCCCCTCACCTGTTGCTCCGGTGCCCGCTCAGACGCCGCTGCGCCGCCCCGGCGGCAGCGCGGCCGGCACGTGGTGCATCGGCGCGCCGTGCGAGCCGATGGTCCCGACGCGCTGCCACTGCGGCTGCTGCGCGGCGGCGTACCGGGCGCTCTGGGCGCCCGCGCTGTAGGCACTGTACGAGCTGCCGTGTGAACTGCCGTACGAGCCCGTACTGTGCGGAATGTTCCCGAAGGCGGTGAAGCCCAGCTGCTCCTCGCCGCTGCGGTCGCCGGGCAGCGCGCGGAAGGACTTGACGTACTCGGCGTAGAGCGCGTCGTAGATCGGCGTGGCCGATGGGCCGCCCTGGGAGTCCTGAGCCGACCGCGCGGAGGGGATCGACGAGAAGGACTGGCGGCGGGGAACCTCGTATGCGTGCACGTATGTCCAAACGACCCCGCGGGTCAAGGGATGCGGCTGCGGTTACGGCTTTCGCAGGGGTACGGCCCGCGCGGGTGACGTCCGCTCAGGTGCCGGCCAGCGGCAGGGCAGCGGCGACGAGCTTGCCGTTGGCCGCCGCCTTGTCCAGGGCGTCCCGCAGCAGGTCCTCGCGCGGCTGGCGGCCGATCGAGCCGACGGGCGCGGCGAACATCAGCACCTGCTGGTGCTTGTTGGCGGCCGACCGCCAGGCGTCGGTGACCTGCAGCGGCTGGTGTGCCTGCCACCAGGCCACCGGCTGGCCGCCGTTGGCGGAGGGCTGGAGCACCGCGTGCAGCTGTCCCACCGCGAGCAGCACGGACCAGCCGTGCAGCACCGGCGGCACGGCCGACAGCTCGGTCAGCGGCATGAAGCCCTGCTCGATCAGCAGCGGCAGGAAGTCGTCGCCCGCGCCGGTCGTCCCGGGCCGGGCGATGGGCGCGGTCGGCTCCACCACCAGGGCAGGGTGCAACTCGCCGCCGATCAGCACGAGTCCGCTGGTCACCCCGAGCACCGCCTGCTCGGGCACCACCTTGTCGGGCTCCAGTTCGGCCCGGTCACCGGTGATCGACTTCACGGCGCCCCGGAGCTGCTCCTCGGTGACCTGCACGACCTGCGAGGGCAGACAGCCGGCGTGGGCGAAGGCGAGGACGGCGGTCTCGTCCCCGATGAACAGGACGGTGCTGGTGCGCTCCTGGTCGGAGTCGCCCGGAGTGCGGCACGACGTGCAGTCGTAACTGCCCGGGGCGGTCTCTCCGGCGAGCAGGCGGTCGGCTTCTTCGTCGCCGATCTCGGCGCGTACCTCGTCGCTGACGTCGAGCATGCGCGGCACGGGTGGCTCCCTGGGATGCGGTGCGTGGCGAGGCCGGGTGGCTCCCGGCCCGTGGTCCGGGTCGGCCCCGGCTCATGAAGAAGACAACGGGTGATCTGTGGCGGGAGTCACGCCCCGGAGCGAACGGAATCGAACCAACCGCCGCGCAGGGTCACCGTGCGCGCGGAATCGCGCACTCACCGTCAACTGGCGTGTCTGTAAAGGGTGTTGGGTTGGTGAAGTGGGTCACAGATCGCGGTGGGGGTGGGTCGACAAATCCGGAAATCCGCGAATGAAGTGGGTGTCCGGAAATTGCCGTTACCCCGGGTATCGATGAACTGGCCTGCCACAACGGGCGACTGGTTGATGCCGGACCGTCGACCTCCTTAGATTCCTCGGCCGTGTGCATCGAGCACCGCTCGGGTACGTCCGCCGGCCGCACGGCTCCCTCGGGAACCGCGCACAGCGCCACCACCGGCGGACGGGGCGAGCGCGACCTCCGCGCCCCATGGCGCGGGGCGTGGCGTGCCGCCTTGGGGGACCCCGAGTGCGTCGAGAGGGAAACGCATGTCCGAATGTGCCCATAGCGCTCGCGACAACGCCCGGAAGAACCAGGTGCGTACGACGGCGGTCCTCGCCGGGGCGGCACTGCTCGCGCCCCTCGGACTGCTCGCCGCGACCGGGAACGCCGCGGCGGCCGACAGCGGGGTGTGGGACCGCATCGCCCAGTGCGAGAGCGGCGGCAACTGGCACATCAACACCGGCAACGGCTACTACGGCGGACTCCAGTTCGCCCCCTCCACCTGGCGTGCCTACGGCGGCACGGCCTACGCGCCCACCGCCGACCGGGCGAGCAGGTCCCAGCAGATCGCCGTCGCCACCAAGGTCCAGCAGTCCCAGGGCTGGGGCGCCTGGCCCGTCTGCTCGGCACGCGCCGGGGCGAGCGGCAGCGCACCCGCCGCCGGCCCGGTGCACACCGGGTCCGCACCGGAGAAGCCCGCGAAGACCCCGGCGCGACCCACGGCACACCCGGACCGCGGCGCCTCCCGCGGCGACTACACCGTCCGCGCGGGCGACACGCTGAGCGCCGTGGCCGCCCGGCACGGGACCACCTGGCAGCGCCTGTACGCCGCCAACAAGGCCGCCATCGGCGGTGATCCCGACATGATCGTGCCCGGCCTGCGCCTCGACGTCTGAGCCGCTGCTCCCCCTCGCCGGGGCACGGGCCCCGTCCGGTCGGCCGACCGGACGGGGCCGCGGCGTGCCGGTCAGCGCGTGAGCTCGCCCGCCTCGCCGGCGAACGCGACGGTGCCGCGGCGCAGTTCGTAGACGAGCGCGGGCGGACTTTCACCGGCCCGGTCCCGCAGGGCGGTCGGCAGCCGCTGTTCGGCGACCACGACACACGCGTCCAGCGCGGTCAGTACCTCGTAGGTGCGGGCCGCCACCGCGGGCGACATGCCCTGGGCGGGCTCGTCGACGAGCACCACGCGCGCGCGGGCCAGCAGCGCACGCGACAGGGCGAGCATGCGCTGCTCGCCGCCGGAGAGGGTGCCGGCGCGCCGCTCCAGCAGGGGACGCAACTGGGGGTAGGCGTCGAGGGCCGGGCCGTGGTCGCGGGCGACCAGGTCGAGGTTCTCGCGGACGGTGAGCGAGCCGAACACCGCCTGCCGCTCGGGCACCAGGCACATTCCGCGCCGGGCCCGCTCGTACGCCGGTACCCGGGTCACGTCGGCGCCGTCCCACACCACCGCCCCGCCGGTCAGCGGCACCGTCCCGGCCAGTGCGCGCAGCGCGGTCGTGCGGCCGGAGCCGTTGCGGCCCAGCAGCACGGTCAGGCCCGGGCCCGGGGCGGCGAGCGTGATGCCGTGCAGGGCCTCCAGGGGGCCGTAGCGCACGCGCGCGTGGCGCAGGGAGACGGTGGTCATCGGCCGGCCTCCCTTCCCTGGGCGTCCAGGACGCGCCCGGGCGGGCCCGAGGCGACGATCCGGCCCGCCGTCATCACGTGCACGACGTCGGCGAGGCCCGCGACCAGGTCCAGGTCGTGCTCGACGACGAGGAGGGCCGTGCCGTCGGCGGCCAGTGCCCTGAGCACCCGGGCCAGGGCGTCGACCTCCGCGGTGTCCAGACCGGCGGCGGGTTCGTCGAGCAGCAGCACGCGGGGGCCGCCCGCGAGGATCCGGGCGAGTTCGACGCGGCGCAGCGTGCCGGTGGGCAGCCCGGCGGCGGGCCGTGCCCGTACCGGCCCGTCCAGGCCCAGCAGCCTGAGGGTCCGCTCCATGGCGGCCGGATCGGGCTCCCGGCCCTGCTCGGCGCCCACCCGGACGTTCTCGGCCACCGTCAGTGAGGGGAAGACGGCCAGTTGCTGGAAGCTGCGTGCGACACCGAGCCGGGTACGGGCGTGGGGCGGCAGCGCGGTGATGTCCCGCCCACCGAGCAGCACCGCCCCTCGGTCGGGCCGCAGCGTCCCGGCCAGACAGTGGAACAGGGTGCTCTTCCCGGCCCCATTGGGCCCGACGACCGCCGTGACCCGCCCCGGGAACAGCTCCAGATCGACCCCGTCCAGAGCGGTGAACCCGCCGTAGCGCGCGTGCAGGCGGCGGGCGATGAGGAGGGGCGGGGTGGGGGCGGGAGACCGGGTGGGGTGCGAGGACGGGGTCGGGTGCGCGGGCGGGGCCGGGTGCGCGAGGCCCGGTTCCCGGTGGCCGGGCGTCGCCTCGGGGCGGGTCTCGGCCGGGGGAGCGGTCCCGGGGCGTGAGGGAGGCATGGCCTCGCCTGGCTCCGGCACGTCCGGCGCCCCGGTGGGCCTCGACACTCCTGTCGCCCCGCCGGGCTCCGCCCTCTTCGTCGCCCCGGCGGGCTCCACCCTCTTCGCCGCCCCGCCTGGCTCCGGCACGTCCGGCGCCCCGGTGGGCCTCGACACTCCTGTCGCCCCGCCGGGCTCCGCCCCCTTCGTCGCCCCGGCGGGCTCCACCCTCTTCGCCGCCCCGCCGGGCTCCGGCACGCCCGGCGCCCCGTCTGCCCGCGACACTCCCGTAGCCCCGGTCGGTACCGGCCCTCCCCGGGGCTGTCGCGGCTCGGCCCGGGGCGGGCGCAGCAGGGCGCGTGCCGCCGTGCCGCGTGGGGTCAGGGTCGGGGTGGGGTGCGGGCGGAGGCGTTGGGCCGTGCTGCGCAGGGCCTCGTACGGGCCGCCGGGGAAGCGGCCCACGAGGACCGCCAGGACGCCGATCAGGGCTGCCGCGACCCCACCGCGGGTGCCCGCGTCCAAGCCGACCAGCAGGGCCGCGGCGGCGAGGGCGCCGAGCGCGCTGTCGGCGCCCAGCACCACCACCGCGGCGAACCACAGCAGGCCCCGCACCGGGTCGTACGCGGCGGCGTCGAAGGCGCGCAGGCCCATGCCGAGCATGCCGCCGCCCAGCGCGGCGAGCGCGGCGCCCGCGACGAAGGCCAGCAGCTTCAGCGAAGGCACCCGCACGCCCGCCGCCTGCGCGCCCGCCTCGTGGTCCCGCATGGCCGCGAGGGCCCGGCCGGTGCGGCCCCGGCGCAGCGCGTGCACCGCCAGCAGCGCGCCCGCCAGCAGCAGCAGTTCGAGGACGTAGTAGGCGCGGTCCCCGGCGAAGCCCGCCGGGCGGCCGAGCGTCAGGCCCGACGTGGCGTACGGCTGGGCGAAGACGAACCGGCTCACTCCCACCCCGACCGCGAACGTCGCCAGCGCCAGCGCCAGCCCACGGCGGCCGATCGCCGGCCAGCCGGTGAGCAGACCCAGCGGCGCCACCAGCACGACCGCCACCGCGAGGGCCGCCAGCTCCGGCAGGCGCGGCAGCGCCGGGAAGCGGCCGGCCGCCAGCAGGGCGGTGAACAGCGCGCCCAGACCCGCGTACGCCGCCTGCCCCAGCGAGATCTGGCCGCCCCGCCCGGTCACCACCACCAGGGACAGCAGGATCACGGCCAGCGCCGGCACCTGCACCGAGGTGTGCAGATCGCGGCCGGCCAGGCCGAGCGGCAGCAGGAACAGCACGCCCGCGACGATCCACGCACCGGGCGGCGTCGGCACCCGCGCGCTCGCCGGGCGCGGCAGCGCGTCCCGCGCCCCGACACCGGGCAGCACCAGCGCCGCGACGAGCAGCGCCACGACGAACAGGTTCGTGGCCACCGCCTGGACCAGCGGCCCGGCCCAGCCCGACGGATGCAGGCGCGTCAGCTGGCTCTGCGCCACCCCGATGCCCAGCGCCACCACCACCGCCACCGGCAGGCTCCGCATCCGCGCGGCCACCGCGACCGCCACGACCTCCATCACGAGCAGCGGCAGCCCGTACGGATCGAGCCGCACGTACGGCGCGAGCAGCACGCCCGTCAGACCCGCCGTGAACGAGCCGAACGCCCAGCCCGCCGCCGCGACCCGGTCCGCGTCGATGCCGCCCAGCACGGCGAGCCGCCGGTCGTCCACCACCGCCCGCAGCTCCCGCCCGAACCGCGTCCGGCGCACCACCACGGCGACCCCGGCGGCCAGCACCAGCACCACCGCCAGCTGCCCCCACGGCTCGTCCGGCACCAGCTCCGGCGCGTCGTCCCGCGCCCCCTGCCCCCACAGCAGCGCCGCCCCGCCCACCAGCAGCACGAACACCCCGATGGACGCCACCAGCGTCTGCGCCGGGTCCGCGCCCAGGACCGACAGCGGCCGGAAGACGAACCGTTCCAGCGCCACCCCCAGCCCCGGCGCCAGCACCAGCAGGGTCACCGCGGCCCCCAGCCACAGCGGCCAGCCCCACTCGACCACGCACTGGCGCAGCGCGTAGGCGCACACCATCGCGATCGCGCCGTGCGCGAAGTTGAGCACCCCGGTCGCGCGGTAGGTCACGATCAGGCCGATCCCGGTGAGCGCCGCCGCGCTGCCGACCGAGAGGCCGGCCAGGGCGAGGTCGTACGTCAGCGAGGACATCAGTCGGTTGCTTCGGCCGGCTCGCAGACCGGGCAGGGGCTCAGCTCACCGCTCGCGAGCAGTCCGGAGTCCACCGGCACCGCCTCGGCCTTCCCCGCGACCAGCGGGCAGTCCGCGCGGTGCCACAGCGTGCCGCCCGGCACCCTCAGCAGCTCACCGCTGACCGCGAGCGGCGCGGACGCGGCCCGGCCGGTCCCGGCCCCCGCCCGCTCCTCGTCCGGTCCGGCCGCCACCAGCAGGCCGTACAGCTCCTCCACGCGCGCGGCGGCGATCGCGCCCCGGCCGTGGGCCAGCAGCACCGCCCCGGCGACGAGCAGCGCGGCCCCCGGGATCGTGCAGGAGGCCAGGTAGGGCAGCTGCCGTTCGGCGTAGCGCTCGCCGGAGATCCCGTACCAGCCGACGACGCACAGCACCGCGCCGGCGGCCAGCGCGGCCCAGCCGGCCCACAGCAGGGGATGCACGGTCCGCAGTCGGCTGGTACGCATCACTCGGATCACTGGCTCCCACACGTCGGTTCCGGCTGTGCACGTGTCTGGCTGCCTGTTCAAGTACGCCGATCGCTTGCACTATGCCCTGTGGAAGCTGACCCTGAAAGCACCGGGCGCACATGGCCCGGACCGACACCCGGTGGTGAGCCAGATGGTTCTCGGCAGCGACCTCAAGCGGGGGAACGCGACGGGGGGTCCACGCACGGCGGGACGGGGCACGGCGATCGCGGCCGCCCTGGTCCTGGCCCTCGCCCCGGCCCTGGCGGCCTGCAGCGACGACGACGGCGGAGGCAGCGGGTCCACGCCCCCCACACCCACGGCGGAGCGGACCACCAGCGCCCCGGCCACCGCGCCGGCCGACCGGGCCGCGGCGGAAGCGGAGATCAGGCAGAACTGGCAGAAGTTCTTCGACCCGAAGACCTCGGCCGAGGACAAGCAGGCCGTCCTGGAGAACGGCGACCGGATGGGCCCCGTGCTGCAGGCCTTCAGCGGTGACGAGCGCGGCGGACAGGTCCAGGCGCGGGTCACCAAGGTCGAGTTCACCTCGGCGACCGAGGCGACCGTGACGTACACGCTCACCCTGAAGGGCGCCACCGCCCTGCCGGACGCCTCCGGCACGGCCGTCGAGCAGGAGGGCACCTGGAAGGTGTCCGTCAAGACCCTGTGCTCGCTGGTCCAGATGAGCGGCAATGGGTCGCCCGTCCCGGGCTGCTGAGGCGATCGCCGCGGTGCTGCTGCTCGCGCTGAGCGCGGCCTGCGGCAGCCGGCTTCCGGAGAGCGACTTCACGCGCGACGACCGCACGTCCGTACCGTCCCGCGAGGCCGCGCCCCTGGAGGTCGGCATCATCACCAGCGCCACCAGCCCGGTCGGCGGCAGCGCCTTCACCGGCCCGCGCGACGGGGCCACGGCCTTCTTCGACCGGCTCAACGCACGCGGCGGCATCGACGGGCGCCGGGTCGAGGTGCGCCTGTGCGACGACGGCGGCAGCGGCGTCGGCAACAACGAGTGCGTCGACCAGCTCGTCGAGCAGCGCAAGGTCGTCGCCCTGGTCGCCACCACCGCCCTGGACTACGCGGGCGCCTCCCGCGTCTCCCGCGCGCGGGTGCCCGACATCGGCGGCCAGCCCATCGGCGCCGCCTACGACACCTACCCCCACCTCTACGGCATCTACGGCAGCCTCGCGCCCCGCGACGGCACCCCGGGCTGGGACGGCGAGCTGTACGGCGGCACCGAGGTCTACCGCTACTTCAAGCGCGAGCACGGCGCCCGCACCGCCGCCGTCGTCTCCTACAACCAGGCCGCCTCCGCCGCCTACGCCCGGCTCGTCGAGCGGGGCCTGCGCGCCGAGGGCTACCGGGTCGTCACCGAGCAGGTCGACTTCGCCCTGCCCAACTTCCGCGCCGTCGCGGCCGATCTGAAGGAGCAGGGCGCCGACCTGGTGTTCGACGCCATCGACGGGCACGGCAACGCCCGCCTGTGCCGGGCCATGGACGAGGTCGGCGCCGACGTCACCGCCAAGGTGACCAACGTGCAGAACTGGACCTCCGCCGTCGCCGACACCTACGAGGACGCCCCGCGCTGCCGCAACGCCCTCTGGGCGACCGGCGCCAGCCGCAACTTCGAGGACACCGGCCACCCGGCCGTACGGGAGTTCCGCGAGGCGACGAAGGACCTGAAGACGCACTCGCAGTGGCAGCTGGAGGGGTGGGCGGCCGCGCGCTGGTTCACCGACGCCGCCCGGTCCTGCGCGAGGACGGGCATCACGCGCGCGTGCGTGGACGCCTGGATGGACCGCAGCCGCAATTACACCGCCGGGGGACTGCTCCTGCCGGTCGGCTTCGCCCGGCTGCCCGACCCGCCGAGAACCAGGGACACCTGCCTGTCCGTGGCCCGCTGGCGGGACGGGAAGGGCTGGGTCGCGCAGGGCGACATGAACCGCACCTGCTTCACCGTCCCGCAACTGGCCTACACGCCTTGAGGACAGTGGCTGTCCTGGCCTCCACACCTTGAGGACGGTGGCTGTCCTGGCCTCCACACCTTGAGGACAGTAGCTGTCCGCAAGGGCTGGCAGACTCGCCCCCATGTTGGAGACCTCGGCACGCCTGCTGCGCCTGCTGTCCCTGCTCCAGGCCCACCGCGAGTGGTCCGGCGCCGACCTGGCCGGCCGGCTCGGCGTCAGCGCCCGCACCCTGCGCCGGGACGTCGACCGGCTGCGCGAGCTGGGCTACCCGGTCAACGCCAGCCCCGGCACGGGCGGCGGCTACCAGCTGGGCGCCGGCGCCCAGCTCCCGCCGCTGCTCCTCGACGACGACGAGGCCGTCGCCGTGGCGGTCGGCCTGCGCACCGCCGCCGGCCAGGGCATCGAGGGCATCGGCGAGACCTCGGTACGGGCCCTGGCCAAGCTGGAGCAGGTGCTGCCCGACCGGCTGCGCCGCCGCGTGGGCGCTCTCAACGCCGTCACCGTGCCCATGCTCCGGAGCTCCCTGCCCTCCTCCGTCGACCCGGCCGTGCTCACCGAGCTCGCCCACCTGTGCCGGGACGCCGAACGGCTCCGCTTCGCGTACCGGGGCCACGACGGCACCGAGTCGCGCCGCAGCGTCGAACCGCACCGGCTGGTGTGCACCGAACGCCGCTGGTACCTGGTCGCCTGGGACCTCGACCGGGAGGACTGGCGCACCTTCCGCGTCGACCGCATCACCCCGAAGCCTCCGCACGGCCCGCGCTTCGTCCCCCGTGACCCGCCCGCCGAGGACCTGGCCGCCTACGTCTCCCAGGGCGTCTCCACCCGCGTCTACGCCACCCACGCCGTCGTCCGGCTGCTGGCCCCCCTGGAGGAGGCCGCCGCGCACATCTCGCCCTCCGCGGGAGTGCTGGAGGCCGAGGGGCCGGACACCTGCCTGCTGCGCTGCGGCGCGGGCAGCCTCGACGTGATGGTCATCCACGTCGTCATGCTGGGCTTCGAGTTCGAGGTGCTGGAGCCGGCCGAGCTGGTCGACGCGGTCAGGAGGACTAGGAACCGGCTTGATGGGGCTTTGGCTCGGGCTGCGCAGTCACCGCCGCGTACTGCGGATGGTGCAGGTCGAACGCCGGCGACTCCGACCGGATCCGGGGCAGCGTCGTGAAGTTGTGCCGCGGCGGCGGGCAGGAGGTCGCCCACTCCAGGGATCGGCCGAAGCCCCAGGGGTCGTCGACCTCGACCCGCTCGCCGTACCTGGCCGTCTTCCACACGTTGTAGAGGAACGGCAGCGTCGACATGCCGAGCAGGAACGCGCCGACCGTCGACACCGTGTTGAGCGCCGTGAAGCCGTCCGCCGCGAGGTAGTCGGCGTACCGGCGGGGCATGCCCTCGGCGCCCAGCCAGTGCTGCACCAGGAACGTGGTGTGGAAGCCGACGAACAGCGTCCAGAAGTGGATCTTCCCGAGCCGCTCGTCGAGCATCTTCCCGGTGAACTTGGGCCACCAGAAGTAGAAGCCGGCGAAGATCGCGAAGACGACCGTGCCGAAGACGACGTAGTGGAAGTGCGCGACCACGAAGTACGTGTCCGTCACATGGAAGTCCAGCGGCGGCGACGCCAGGATCACCCCGGTCAGCCCGCCGAACAGGAACGTCACCAGGAAGCCCGTCGCCCACAGCATCGGCGTCTCGAACGACAGCGAGCCCTTCAGCATGGTGCCGGTCCAGTTGAAGATCTTCACGCCCGTCGGCACCGCGATCAGGAAGCTCATGAAGGAGAAGAAGGGCAGCAGCACCGCGCCGGTGGCGAACATGTGGTGCGCCCACACGATCATCGACAGGCCGGTGATCGCCATCGTCGCCCCGACCAGCGTCAGATAGCCGAACAGCGGCTTGCGGCTGAAGACCGGGATGATCTCCGTGATGATGCCGAAGAACGGCAGCGCGATGATGTACACCTCGGGGTGGCCGAAGAACCAGAACAGGTGCTGCCACAGGATCGCCCCGCCGTTGGCCGCGTCGAAGACCTGCGAGCCGAACCTCCGGTCGGCCTCCAGCACCAGCAGCGCCGCCGCCAGCACCGGGAACGCCATCAGGATCAGGATCGACGTGAACAGCGTGTTCCAGGTGAAGATCGGCATCCGGAACATCGTCATGCCCGGGGCGCGCATCCCGATGATCGTGGTGATGAAGTTGACCGCGCCGAGGATCGTGCCGAAGCCCGACAGCGCCAGCCCCATGATCCACAGGTCGGCCCCGATGCCCGGCGTGCGCTCCGCGCTGTTGAGCGGGGCGTAGGCGGTCCAGCCGAAGTCCGCCGGCCCGGAGGGCACCAGCAGGGACCCGAGCACGATCAGCCCGCCGAACAGGAACAGCCAGTACGAGAACATGTTCAGCCGCGGGAAGGCGACGTCGGGCGCGCCGATCTGCAACGGCATCAGCTCGTTCGCGAAGCCCGCGAAGGTCGGGGTGGCGAACAGCAGCAGCATGATCGTGCCGTGCATCGTGAACAGCTGGTTGAACTGCTGGTTGTCGATGACCTGGAGCCCGGGCCGGGCCAGTTCGGCGCGCATCAGCAGCGCCATCACGCCGGCGACCAGGAAGAACCCGAACGCCGTGATCAGGTAGAGGTGGCCGATCTTCTTGTGGTCCGTGGTCGTGAGCCAGTCGACCACCACCCGGCCGTGCCGTGTCCGCTGCTCGGGCGGCACCGCTGCCTGTACGGTCTGCGTCCCCATCGCTCGCTCGCCCCTTCGCTCCTCGCGTGCCGGGCCCGCCACAGCCCGCGCCTCACGTACCCGCGAGCTCACGCCATGATGCTCGCGTCACCGTGCGCCCGGACAGGGGGCGTACCGGCCTCTTCCGTGCCGGAGCCCTGCATTTCCCGTGCGGGCCGGCCCGCACCGGCCGGTCCGTCACCGGAATGGAGGCGGGCCCGGGGAGCCCTTCTCCCGGTGCATTCCGCCGGCCTTTTCCAGGAGCTCACGGAACGCGCGGGAATTACGATCGAATGCCTGCGGAAGGCCTAGGGAACCGCTCGTCCGTGTGACCGGCGGCGCCCGAAACGCCTGTCGTGATCTTGTGACAGAAGCGTGACCGGGAGCGGACAGTGACCGCCGGTGCGGGTCCGCACTTCCGTGCCCGGCGGGCAGGACATAGCGTGGCGGCATGGCACCGACACCTTCCGCGGAACCCGAAGACAGCCCGGACGCCTATGTCGGCCTGGAGGCCGGCCGGGCCGAACGCCTCGCGCGCGAGCGCGGCTGGCCCACGGTGCGTTCGCTGCCGCCGGGGGCGATCATCACCATGGAGTACCGGGTGGGCCGGCTGAACTTCGAGGTCAAGGGCGGCCGGGTCGCCAAGGCCTGGAAGGGCTGAGACCCGGCGAAGGCCCCGGTTCCGCGCGGAACCGGGGCCTTCGTGCTGCCCGCCGGGGTGCGCACCGGCCCGGGCTCAGCCGCCCGTCACGGGGCGGGCCGAGGAGGCGGAGCCGCGCGGATGCCGCTCCGGGTGGGGTGGACGGCGACTGCCCGCGGGGGTGGTGGGCGTGCGCTCCGAGCGGGCCGTGTGCGGGCCCGGCGCCAGGTAGACCGGAGCCCGGCCGGAGCGGGCGGGGACGTCGTCCAGGTCGACGGGCAGCGGCGTGACCACCACGGGCGGCGCGCTGACCGGGGCGGTCGCGGCACGGCCGCGGCGGTCCCGCAGGCGGTCGCGCAGCGCGAAGATCCGGGCCTCGGCACGGGCGATCAGCGGCTCGAACCACGGCAGGGCCAGCAGGATCAGCAGGCCGGCGGCCCAGCCGAGCAGCACATCGCTCAGCCAGTGCGTACCGAGGTAGACGGTGGCCATGCCGACGCCGAGCGAGGTCACGGCGGACACGGCGGACAGCCAGCGGCGCGCTCTCGGGGTGGAGGCCATGTAGGCCAGGATTCCCCAGGTCACCACGGCGTTGGCGGTGTGACCGCTCGGAAATATATCGCCGCCGCGCCACATCTCGTTCGAGCCGATCACGGTCGCGTAGTGCGGGCCCAGGCGGCCCATGCCGTACTTCGCGGCGCCGACCGTGACGTTCAGCAGCAGCAGCGAGACGCCCAGGGCGAGCAGCGGGCGCAGGGTGTGCTGCCGCCAGGAGCGCCAGCCCAGCCAGGCCGCGACCATCACGGCGGTCGGGCCGCGCTGGCCGAGGACGACGTAGTAGTCGACGAACCAGTGGATCTCCGACCACTGCTGGTACGGCCGGAAGAACATCACCTGCCAGTCGAGCCGGACCAGCCAGGACGTGATCACCACGGCCCACACGATGGCGCCGTAGAAGGCGAGCGTCGCCGCGAGGAGCACGATGCGGTGTCTGCTCATCCTCGGCACATCGATGTGGGCCGGTCGTTCCGGCTCACGGTCCAGCCGGGCGAACACCCGGTCCAGACGGGTGAGCTTCGGTTCGGTACGCACCCAATCGACGTTACAGCGAGTGAGCTCGGATCCCGGGCGAATCAACGGCTTTGTGATGACGATGTGATGTGGGATTCCTCTCAGGAGCAGGTTTATTTCCAGCGAATCCACAATCGCCGGGCGCGGTGGCCTTCAATTCCTTTGATCATTCCGGACGCGGGTTTTATTGCGCTTTTGAATTCGTTCACCGCAGGATGGCGCGGAATTCTCCCGGCGCTCACAGCGGGTCAGGGCGGACCGGAGCCGTTCAGCCAGAACGCCCCGTACCCCGAACAGATGACGGCGACAGCCCCCAGCACCCATGCCGACCTGCGCATACGCTGCCTCGCCAGGGCCAGGGCGAGGGGCAGCAGCAGGGGGAAGGCGGGCATCAGCAGCCGCGGTTTCGAGCCGAAGTAACTCGACGCGCACAGGGCGAGCGCGGTGACGATCCCGGTGTAGACCAGCAGCGGAAGCGGCTGCCGCTGACGTACCCCGACCCCGTACAGCCAGACGACTGACACGACCCCGACGATCAGCCCCGCACCGGCCAGCGCCGAGGGGAACGACGTGAACTTCTCGGCGACGAACCGGGCGAAGGCGTAACCGCCGTCGAAGCCGTTGCGCCACCCCGCCTGCACGTCGAGATAGCCGAGCGGGCCCCGGCCGGTGCGGTGACCGACCCAGAGCACGAAGCCGGCGGTGCCGAGGGGGGCGAGGAGCATGCCGAGGACGCGCCGGGTCCGGGAGGCCGCCGCCGGGACCATCCGACCGCCCGCCTCGGACCCGCGCCCCTCGTCGGCGGCGCTCGCGCGACCGTCCCCTTCCGTGGCGGCCGCACGCCGCTCCGCCAGGAAGGAGGCGATCGCCGCCGCCCACACCGCCGCGACCACCGCCGCCCCCACCGGCCGGGTCAGCCCGGCCAGCGACGCCAGCGCGCCCGCCGTCACCCAGCGGCCGGTCAGCACCGCGTACAGCGACCACGCCGCCAGCGCGGTGAACAGCGACTCGCTGTACGCCATCGACTGCACGATCCCGATCGGCAGCACGGCCCACAGCAGCACCGCGCACACCCCCGCCCGGCGGCCGTACACCCGGTCCGCCACCGCGAAGATCCCCCAGGCCGCGGCGAGCGAGGCCGACAGGGCGACGAGGAACCCGCCGTCGGCGTACGACAGCGGCGACACCGCCGCCACCAGCCGCTCCAGCCAGGGCAGCAACGGGAAGAACGCCAGGTTCGAATGGACGTCCCCGTTGGGCAGCCGCACCTCGTAGCCGTACCCCAGCTCGGCGACCCGGACGTACCAGAGCGCGTCCCAGCGGGCGGTAAGCAGGGTGTACGCGCTCTTGTCCCGTGCCGCGCTCCACACGAACAGGACGAGCAGACCCAGGGCGCGGACGGCCGCGTACCCGAGGAGCGCCGGAGCCGCCCGGCGCAGCGCCCCGGCGCGGGGCGGGGCCGCGCGCGTCTGAAGATCGGTCACGGGCCCGATTATCGACCGGAGCGGGAACCGGCCGGCCGGGCGGGGACGTGCTCGACGGAGAGGACAGTGGCGTACGCCACATCCTTCCGCCGGATGTGTGAGAGGTCCGCCACTAGGCACCGGCGCGGACTCGCGTACGCTGACGTGTCACTCGCTTTTCGTATGCGCGGGCCGGAGACCACCGCTCCTCTCCGGCCGAGTCGCGGGGGCGTCCCCCACCCCGTGAGCCCGCCGATCGCGAGGAACATCTTGGAGGTACGTACATGTCCGGGACGACCACGGCCGCCGCTGCGCTGCGCCGTCGGGCGGCCGGGGCCGGTGCCAACCGCTGGGTGGTTCTGGTCGTCCTCTGCGTCAGCCTGCTGCTGGTCGCCGTCGACGCCACCGTGCTGCACGTGGCGGTCCCCGCCGTCACCGAGGACCTCAGGCCCGGCGGGATCGAGCTGCTCTGGATCGTCGACGTCTACCCACTCGTCTGCGCCTCACTGCTGATCCTCTTCGGCACGCTGGGCGACCGCGTCGGCCGCAGGCGGATCCTGCTCCTCGGCTACGCGCTGTTCGGCGTGGCGTCCGGTCTCGCCGCGCTGGCCGACAGCGCCCAGGTGCTGATCGTGGCGCGGGCGCTGCTCGGCGTCGGCGGCGCGATGATCATGCCGGCGACGCTGTCGATCCTGCGGCAGGTCTTTCCCGACCGGCGCGAGCGGGCGCTCGCGATAGGCGTCTGGAGCGCGGTGGCCGCGGTCGGCGCGGCGGTCGGGCCGCTGCTCGGCGGCTTCCTGCTGGAGCACTTCTGGTGGGGCTCGGTCTTCCTCGTCAACATCCCGCTGATGCTGGTCAGCCTCCCGGTGGGCCGTCTGCTGCTGCCCGAGTCGAAGGGCGAGCGCGACGGGCCCTGGGACGTGGTCGGCGCGCTGATGGCGGCGGCCGGTCTGTTCGGCGTGGTCCTGGGCGTCAAGCGGCTCGGCAGCGGGGAGTCGGTCGGGAGCCTGGCCACCGTGCTGCCGCTGGTGGTGGGCGCGGCGCTGCTGATCGCCTTCGTACGGCGGCAGCGGCGGCGGACGCATCCGCTGGTCGACCTGCGGATGTTCGCGCGGCCGGCCTTCAGCACGTCCGTCGGCTGCATCGTGCTGGCCATGCTCGCGCTGGTGGGCTTGGAGCTGATCGCGGCGCAGTACCTGCAGCTGGTGCTCGGGCTGTCGCCGCTGGAGACGGGACTGCGGCTGCTGCCGCTGACGTTCGCGGCGATGGCGGCCGGGCTGGCCGGGGCGCGGATGCTGCGGCGGTTCGGGCCGCGGCGGATGGTGTGCGCCGGGTTCTGTCTGACGGCGTTCGCGGTGGTGCTGCTCACGGCTCTGGGGCGGACCGACCAGTGCGCGCTGATGGTGAGCGGGTTCGTGCTGCTCGGCTTCGGGCTGGAGACGACGCTGTTCGGGGCGTACGAGTCGATGCTGAGCGAGGCGCCGCCCGAGCAGGCCGGTGGGGCGGCGGCGATCGGGGAGACGTCGTACCAGCTGGGGGCGGGGATCGGGATCGCCCTGCTGGGCACGGTGATGAACGCGGCGTACACGCCGGGGCTGTCGGGCGTGCCGGGTGTTCCGGACGAGGCGTCGTCCGCGGCGGGGCATTCGCTGGGGGAGGCGTACGAGGTCGCCGCGCAGCTGGGCGGGGCGGCCGGGCTCGCGCTGCGGCATGCCGCGCGGGACGCGTTCGTGCACGGGCTGCATGTGACGTTGCTGGTGAGCGCGGGGTTGTTGCTGCTGGGGGCGGCGATGGCGTTGCGGTTGCCGCGGGGCATGCAGTGTGAGGCGGGGCCGGTGGAGGTGCCAGCGCCGCGGGAGCCGACGGAGTCGCGCGTCTCGGTGTGACCCTTGCCCCACGCCCGTGGGGGTTGCTCGTCGCCGGCGGCTTGCGGTGCTCGTCGTCGGTGGCTTGTCGGTGTGGGTGGTGCGGGGGTGGGGGGACGTCGTAGCGTCTTGGCTAGCGGTGCTAGTTAAAGAGTCTCGGAGGGATGTCGATCATGTCCGGTTCGTCCAAGCTGCCTCCCTTCGATCCCGCCGACCCCCTCGGTCTTGACGACCTGCTGGAGCCGGAGGACCTCGGGATCAGGGACACCGTGCGGTCCTGGGCCGCGGACCGGGTGCTGCCGTACGTCGCCGAGTGGTACGAGACGGGCGAGCTGCCGGGCATCAGGGAGCTGGCCAGGGAGCTCGGGGGCATCGGAGCCCTCGGCATGTCCCTGGAGGGCTACGGCTGCGCCGGTGCGAGCGCCGTCCAGTACGGCCTCGCCTGCCTGGAACTGGAGGCCGCCGACTCCGGCATCCGCTCCCTCGTCTCCGTACAGGGCTCCCTCGCCATGTACGCCATCCACCGCTTCGGCAGCGAGGAGCAGAAGCGGCACTGGCTGCCCCGCATGGCCGCCGGCGAGGTCATCGGCTGCTTCGGGCTCACCGAGCCCGACCACGGCTCCGACCCCGCCTCCATGCGCACGTACGCCAAGCGCGACGGCACGGACTGGATCCTCAACGGCCGCAAGATGTGGATCACCAACGGCTCGGTCGCCGGCGTCGCCGTCGTGTGGGCGCAGACCGAGGACGGGATCCGCGGGTTCGCCGTCCCCACCGACAGTCGCGGCTTCTCCGCGCCGGAGATCAAGCACAAGTGGTCCCTGCGCGCCTCCGTCACCAGTGAGCTGGTCATGGACGACGTCCGGCTGCCCGCCGACGCCGTGCTGCCGGAGGTCACCGGCCTGCGCGGACCGCTCAGCTGTCTGTCGCACGCCCGGTACGGGATCGTCTGGGGCGCCATGGGCGCGGCCCGCAGCTGTTTCGAGGCCGCGGTCGACTACGCGAAGTCACGGGAGCAGTTCGGCCGGCCCATCGGCGGCTTCCAGCTCACCCAGGCCAAACTCGCCGACATGGCGGTGGAACTGCACAAGGGGATTCTGCTCGCCCATCATCTGGGGCGGCGGATGGATGCCGGGCGCCTGCGTCCCGAGCAGGTCAGCTTCGGCAAGCTCAACAACGTGCGCGAGGCGATCGAGATCTGCCGCACGGCCCGCACGATCCTCGGGGCCAACGGGATCTCCCTGGAGTACCCCGTGATGCGGCACGCGACGAACCTGGAGTCGGTGCTCACCTACGAGGGCACCGTCGAGATGCACCAGCTCGTGCTGGGCAAGGCGCTCACCGGACTCGACGCCTTCCGGTAGACCGGTCCGGTACACCCTGCGGCGGGGCAGGGCCGGTGAGCGGCCCTGCCCTAGCTCTGGTTGAAGAAGCCGTCCGCGCGGTGCGCGGCCGGGTCGCCGTTCACGATCTCCGTGTGGGCGGGGGTCAGCAGGAACACCCGGGTCGACACTCTCTCGATCGAACCGCGCAGGCCGAAGATGAGCCCGGCCGCGAAGTCGACCACGCGCTTGGCGTCGGCGGCCTCCATGGCCGTGAGGTTCATGATGACGGGCACCCCCTCGCGGAACAGCTCGCCGATGGCGCGGGCGTCCCGGAAGCTGTCCGGGGTCACCGTGCCGATGCGGCGGCCTTTCTCCTCGGCGACGTCCGAGGCCACCTTGACCCGGGGGTCGGTGACCCAGGCATCCCCGGGCTCGGTCCCGTCGGAGTAGTCGTCGTCGTAGTAACGCTCGTCTTCGTTGTCGTCGACGAGGCCAAGCCAGGCACTTGCCTTGCGTACCGATCCCATGGACGCCTCCTCTCACAGCGGTCTTTCTGCTTTCCGCATCCCTATGGTCGTCCATGATGCGGATGGCGCGCCAAGTGGATAGACGCCGCGCGGGGGGTTTGTGACGGTACTGGTGCACAGCGAATCCGTCGAGAGTCCGTGTGTCCCAAGGGTCGTTTCCCAAACGGCTGCTGACTGTGAGTGAAATATGATTCTTCTCGGCGTCCGGGTGACGGCCGGGGCGTACGGGTGAATGCGCGGGGCCGATACGATGCGGCAGCTCAGCGTCGCAACGAGGCTCGGGGGAGCGCCGTGTTCGGAATCGTCAGGCCCTGCAGACACCGTCTCGGGGAGAATCTCACCAGTCAGTGGATGGCGCATTTGTGCGGACTGTGTCTCGCACTGCGCGGAGATCACGGACAGTTCGCGCGCATCGTGACGAACTACGACGGGCTTCTCCTATCGGTTTTGACGGAGGCTCAGGCCGAGCTGCCCGGCGCCGGGCGTCGCACCGCCGGACCGTGCCCGCTGCGCGGGATGCGCACCGCCTCCGTCGCGCACGGCGAGGGCGCGCGGCTCGCCGCGGCCGTCTCCCTGGTGCTGGCCTCCGCCAAGGTGCGCGACCACGTCGTCGACGGTGACGGGCTGCTGGCCCGCGCGCCGGTCGCGCGCGCCGCGCGCCGGGTCGCGGCGGGCTGGGACCGCGCCGGGGCGCGCTCCGGCTCCGCCGTCGGGTTCGACACGGCCGTCCTGGTCGACGCCGTGGACCGGCAGGGCGGCATCGAGGCGCTCGCCGGGCCCGGGACGCCGCTGCTGACGGTCACCGAGCCGACCGAGACCGCGACCGCCGCCGCCTTCGCGCACACGGCCGTCCTCGCCGGCCGGCCGCACAACGCCGGGCCGCTCGCCGAGGCCGGCCGTCTCTTCGGGCGCCTGGCCCATCTCCTGGACGCCGTGGAGGATCTGCACGCCGACGCCGCGTCCGGCGCGTGGAACCCGATCGCCGCGACGGGCACGCCCCTGACGGAGGTCCGGCGGCTCGCCGAGGACGCGGTCCACGGGGTGCGGCTCGCCCTGCGCGACGTCGAGTTCGCCGACGCGAAGCTGGTGCACCTGCTGCTCGTGCACGAGCTGCGGCGTTCGGTGGACCGGGCGTTCGGCACGGTGCCGGTGTGCGCCTCGCACCAGGGCGCCGGGCCGTACGGACAGCAGCCGCCCCAGGGAACCCACGGACAGCAAGGGCCCTATGGACAGCAGGGACCGTACGGGCAGCAGGGGGCGTACGGCTCCCCGCAGCATCCGTACGCGGGCGGCGGCGGGAACCCGTACGCCGGCGGGGGAGGAGCGTACGGCGGGGGCGGTGGCTTCGGCGGGGGCGGTTTCGGGGAGGGGGCACCGGCGTCCCGGCCGCCGCGGCGCGGGTTCTGGGCCGGCTGCGGGATGTTCTGGCTGCTGTGCTGCACCTGCAAGCTGTGCTGCGCCAAGGAGTACGAGGGGCCGTGGTCCCGGAAGAAGCGTGAGGGCTGCTGCCGGGACTGCGACTGCGACGGGTGCGACTGCTGCTGCCCCTGCGACGGCTGCTGACCCCGTCCCGTAGGGCAGGGCCGCTCGCCCTCGTCGGGACGCACTGGATTTCCGACTATCCGGACGGTCGACTTCCGGACATCCCGGGGGTGTGGCGGACCGACGGTGACGGAGTCGTGCTGATCGCCGCCGAAACGGACGGCCTCACGGTGGACGAACGGCCGTTCGGCGGCGAGGTGCGGCTCACGGCCGACCCGGGGCCGGCCGACCGGGCGCGCGTGGCGTACGGGGCGCGACGGCTGGTGGTGCTGGTGCGCGAGGGGGTGTGGGGCGTGCGGGACTACGACCCGCAGTCCCCCGCGCGCCGGGCGTTCCGCGGTCTGCGCGCCACGCCGTACGACCCTCGCTGGGCGGTGCCGGGGCGCTTCACGCCCTACGGCACCGGCGACCGCACCGTTCGGGTGCCGAACGCCGACGGGCGGGAGCGGGGGCTCGGGCTCGGCGGGGAGCTCTCCTTCGAGCTGGGCGGCCGGGAGCTGAGCCTTCAGGTGACGGTCCGGCAGGACGGGTTGCTGTGGGCCGTGTTCGCCGATGCCACCAGCGGGAACGGCAGTTACCGCTTCCGGTTCCTCAAGCCCGGCGCACCGGACGCCGAGGGGCGCACGACGGTCGATTTCAACCGCGCGCTGCTGCCGCCGTGCGCCTTCGCCGATCACTTCTTCTGCCCGTTCCCGCCGCCGGGGAACGCCCTGGATGTCGCAATTGCCGCGGGGGAGCGCACACTTGAGTGACGGGTGGGTTCCGAGGGGCTGAACGCAAAGATCGTTCAAAGGTTGACGGCCGAAAGGCACCCTTGCGCCGACCGGCCGTTCGGCCGAATACTCCCCCTCAGCGCTTGTCAGGGACACGGTGTGTTCGGAATCCGGACAGCCGGTCCCGGACTGCGCCTCACGGGCCCACAACCCCACGAGGGCCCCCGACTTCCTTTGTGGAGGAACGAAAAGTGAGGATCAAGCGCACTACCCCCCGTAGCGGTATTTCGAGACGGACCCGGCTGATCGCCGTTTCCACCGGCCTCGTCGCCGCTGCCGCGATCGCGATCCCCAGCGCGAACGCGTCCGACACCCCCAGCACCTTCAGCGCCGCCGAGCTCAAGAGCGCCAGCGGCTCCATACTGAAGGCCGACATCCCGGGCACCGCCTGGGCCGTCGACAGCAAGACCAACCGCGTGCTCGTCACGGTCGACAGCACGGTCAGCCAGGCCGAGATCGCGAAGATCAAGCAGCAGGCCGGCGGCAACGCCGACGCGCTCACGATCAAGCGCACGCCCGGCAAGTTCAACAAGCTGATCCAGGGCGGCGACGCCATCTACGCGAGCAGCTGGCGCTGCTCCCTCGGCTTCAACGTCCAGAACAGCAGCGGTCAGCAGTTCTTCCTGACCGCAGGCCACTGCACGGACGGCGCGGGTACCTGGTACTCCAACTCCGGCCGCACCACGGTCATCGGCTCGACGACCGGCTCCAGCTTCCCGGGCAACGACTACGGCATCGTCCGCTACAGCGGCTCCGTCAGCCGGCCCGGCACCGCCAACGGCGTGGACATCACGCGCGCGGCCACGCCGAGTGTGGGCACCACCGTCATCCGCGACGGCTCCACGACCGGTACGCACAGCGGCCGGGTCACCGCTCTCAACGCCACCGTCAACTACGGCGGCGGCGACATCGTCTCCGGCCTGATCCAGACCACGGTCTGCGCCGAGCCCGGTGACTCCGGCGGTCCGCTCTACGGCAGCAACGGCACCGCGTACGGTCTGACCTCCGGCGGCAGCGGCAACTGCTCCTCCGGCGGCACGACGTTCTTCCAGCCGGTCACCGAGGCCCTGAGCGCCTACGGCGTCAGCGTCTACTAGGCCGGTTCGGCTCGCAGTTCGCAGCATCCTGGGCCCCCGTGCGCTTCGGCGCGCGGGGGCTTTTCCGCGATACGGCAGGGGCGAAAATCAGCCAGGTGTAGACCTCACAGAGTGTGCACATATTACTCACGCGTAATATTTGCAGTGGGGACGGGAGTTGATTGGGTCCGATTTGACCATGGACGGTCAAGGTGAGGGGGCGTGCGCAGCGCTGTCTACGCGCGTCTCGAACTCACCCTTGTGTGCTCCCCGTTGTCGTCGGAATAGTGGGCGCTCGTCAACGAAGCCTTCCGGTCCGGCGAGGTCCCCACAACCTCCCGGGCCGACCCCCCACAGGAGGACAGAAGTTGAAGCACCGACGCATACCCAGGCGGCGGGCAGCCGTGGCCGGTGCGGGCATCGCCGCACTCGTCGCCGCGGGAGTGACGTTCCAGACCGCGAACGCCAGTGAGACCCCTGAGGCGTCCGCACCGCGCGCGCTGTCCCTCACGGCGGCCGGAAAGCTCGCCTCGTCGCTGGCGGAGGACCTGGGCGCCGACTCGGCCGGGACGTACTACGACACCAAGAGCAGGACGCTCGTGGTGAACGTGCTCGACGAGGCCGCCGCGCAGGCCGTCGAGAAGGCCGGCGCCAAGGCGAGAGTCGTGGCGAACTCCCTCGCCGAACTCAAGAGCGCCCGCAGCACGCTGAAGCAGGACGCGACGATCCCCGGCACGTCCTGGGTGACCGACCCGACGACGAACAAGGTCGTGGTGACCGCCGACCGCACGGTCTCCAAGGCCGAGTGGGCGACGCTGACGAAGGTCGTGGACGGACTCGGGGCGAAGGCCGAACTGAAGCGGACCCAGGGGGAGTACAAGCCCTTCATCGCCGGCGGCGACGCGATCACCGGGGGCAGCGGCCGCTGCTCGCTGGGCTTCAACGTGGTCAAGGGCGGCGAGCCGTTCTTCCTGACCGCCGGGCACTGCACCGAGGGCATCTCCACCTGGTCCGACTCCAGCGGCAACCAGATCGGGACCAACGCGGACTCCAGCTTCCCGGGCAACGACTACGGGCTGGTCAAGTACACCGCGGACGTGGCCCACCCGAGCGAGGTGAACCTCTACGACGGGTCCAGCCAGAAGATCTCCGGCGCAGCGGAGGCGACCGTCGGCATGCAGGTCACCCGGAGCGGATCGACCACGCAGGTGCACGACGGGAAGGTCACGGGCCTGGACGCCACCGTGAACTACGGCAACGGCGACATCGTGAACGGGCTGATCCAGACCGACGTGTGCGCGGAGCCGGGGGACAGCGGCGGGTCGCTGTTCTCGGGTGACAAGGCGATCGGGCTCACCTCCGGTGGCAGCGGCGACTGCACCTCCGGCGGGGAGACGTTCTTCCAGCCGGTGACCGAGGCGCTGTCCGCCACGGGGACGCAGATCGGCTGATCGCGCGCTGCTGAGCCCCGCCCCCTTCTCGTGGGGGGCGGGGCTTTCGTGTGCGGGGCTCGGGTCACGGCGTTCTGCGGCGCGTCGCCGCCGCCATCGTGACGGCCGTGCCGATCACCGCCCAGGCCGCCAGGATCAGGAGGGGGCCGGTCATCGCGTGGTGGTCGAAGTAGGCGATCGAGCGGGTCGACCAGGTGCCGGCGCCCGGGGGCAGGGCCGGGCCGATCGCCTTCCAGAACGGGGGGAGGAGGGGCGGGGGCAGGGCGCCGCCCGCGCTCGGGTTGCCGAGGATCACCACCAGCAGGATGACCAGGCCGATGCCGATCGTGCCGAAGAGGCCCTGCAGGGCGAGTGTGGCCGCGCCCACGGCGAAGATGATCAAGGCGCCCAGGCCCCAGAGGGCGGCCGTGCCGCCGGGGAGGGCGTCGAGGACCGGGCCCGCGATGAGGGCTCCGCCGAGGCCGCCCACGACCGCGATCAGGGCCGTCACCGCCAGGCGGATGGCGGCGCGGGCGGGATCGGAGGGCTTGGCGCCGGCGCTGACGGCCAGGGCCGCGGCGCCCAGGTAGCCGCCCACGCACCAGCCGATCACCAGGTAGAAGGACGACAGGCCGTTGGGGTCGTGGGGCGCGGAGGGGACCACGTCGACGGTGCGCAGGGTGCGCCGCTCGGACTTCTCCAGGTCCGTGACGAGGGCCGTCAGCGTGGTGGACAGGACCCGGCCGCCGCCGGAGGCGACCAGGAGCGTGTCGGTGGTGCCGGACGGGTCGACGATCAGGGCGGCGTCGATGTCGCGCTCGCGGATCCGCTGCCGGGCCGTCGCCTCGTCCGGCAGGGCGCGGGGGTCCAGGGGGGTGCCGGGGAGCCGTTCCAGGCGGGTCGTCGTCTGCTGGGCCGCCGCCCCGGGGGCCACCACGCCGAAGGGCACGTCCTTGGGTCTCGGGTCGTGCAGCGCTCCGACGTAGGAGGCGATGAAGAGGAGCTGGAGCGCGACCACGCCGAGGATGAGCAGGGTGGCCCGGGGGGTGACGGCGTCGGTCACCTCGGCGCGGAACGAGCGGTGGGGCATTCCTCCACGGTCGGGCGTGACCGGGTGTTTCCGCAGGTGGGGCGGGGCCGAACGGATGTCGCACATACATTCGAGGATGAGGGTATGGTGGGGGTGAGGTAGCTGGGAACAGATGTTCGAGAGCAGGTCGCTCACGAGTGCGGGAGGTGCGTGTGCCGGGGTTCACGCATCTGCACACCGTCTCCGGATTCTCGTTGCGCCATGGAGCCTCGCACCCGGAGCGGCTGGCCGAGCGTGCCTCCGAACGGGGCATGGAGGCCCTGGCCCTCACCGACCGCGACACGGTCGCCGGTGCGGTCCGGTTCGCCAAGGCTTGTGCCAGGCACGGGATCCGTCCGCTGTTCGGGGCGGATCTGGCGGTCGGACTCGGGGCCGGGAAGCAGGAGCGGCGCCGGACCCCGGTGCGGGGAGGTGCCTTCGTCGACGAGTCGGCTCCCCGCGCGGTCTTCCTCGCCCGGGACGGTGCCCGGGGATGGGCCGCGCTGTGCCGGCTGGTCTCGGCGGCGCACGAGGGGGAGGGGGCGACGCCCCTGCTGCCCTGGGAGCGCAACCGTGCCGAGGGGCTGACCGTGCTGCTCGGGCCCGACTCCGACGTGGGGCGCGCCCTGGCCGCGGGACGTCCCGACCGGGCGGCCCGGCTGCTGGCGCCCTGGCGGGAGGTCTACGGCGACGACCTGCGGCTGGAGGCCGTCTGGCACGGCCGGAACGGGACGGGCCCCGGATCGCTGCGGCTGGCCGCCCGTACCGTCGGCTTCGCCGCCGAGCAGGGCGTCCGGCCCGTGCTCACCAATGCCGTGCGGTACGCCGACCCCGGGCTGGGGCCGGTCGCCGACGTCCTGGACGCCGCCCGGCGCCTGGTGCCCATCGACCCCACCAAGGAGCTGGACTCCGGTGAGGCCTGGCTCAAGGACCCGGGGTCCATGGCGCACGCGGCCGAGCGGATCGTGGAGGCCGCCGGGTTCCGGCGGGAGCTCGCGCACCGGCTGCTGGAGCAGACCGCGGCCACCGCCGCCGCGTGCCTGGTCGACCCCGAGGACGATCTCGGGATCGGCACGGTCCGCTTCCCCGAGCCGCATCTGGTCGGCGCCGGGCGCCGCACCGCCCAGCGGGCCCTGGCCTCACGGGCCGCTGCGGGCATGGTGCTGCGCGGGTACGACCGGCGGCGGGAGTACTGGGAGCGGATGCACCACGAGCTGGACATCATCGCCCACCACGGGTTCGCCTCCTACTTCCTCACCGTCGCCCAGGTGGTCGACGACGTCCGGGAGATGGGCATCCGGGTGGCCGCCCGGGGGTCCGGGGCCGGGTCGCTGGTCAACCACCTGCTCGGCATCGCGCACGCCGACCCCGTCGAGCACCGGCTGCTGATGGAGCGGTTCCTGTCCAAGGAGCGGGTCGTGCTGCCCGACATCGACATCGACGTGGAGTCCGCGCGCCGGCTGGAGGTCTACCGCAGGATCATCGACCGGTTCGGTGCCGAGCGGGTCGCCACGGTCGCGATGCCGGAGACGTACCGCGTACGGCACGCGATCCGGGACGTGGGGGCCGCCCTGTCCATGGACCCGGCCGAGATCGACCGGGTCGCCAAGTCCTTTCCGCACATCAGGGCGCGCGACGCCCGGGCCGCGCTGGAGGAACTGCCCGAGCTGCGCGCGCTGGCGGGCGAGAAGGCGAAGTACGGCAGGCTGTGGGAGCTGGTCGAGGCGCTGGACGCCCTGCCGCGCGGGGTCGCCATGCACCCGTGCGGGGTGCTGCTGTCCGACGCCTCCCTGCTCGCGCGTACGCCGGTCATGCCGACCAGCGGCGAGGGCTTCCCGATGTCGCAGTTCGACAAGGACGACGTCGAGGACCTCGGGCTGCTGAAGCTGGACGTGCTGGGCGTGCGGATGCAGTCGGCCATGGCGCACGCGGTGGGGGAAGTGGAGCGGGCCACGGGGGAGCGGGTCGACCTGGACGCCCTGCCCGCGGGGGACGCGGAGACCTACCGGCTGATCCGGTCCACCGAGACGCTCGGCTGCTTCCAGATCGAGTCGCCCGGGCAGCGGGACCTGGTCGGGCGGCTGCAGCCGGACACCTTCCACGACCTGGTCGTCGACATCTCGCTGTTCCGGCCCGGGCCGGTCGCCGCCGACATGGTGCGGCCGTTCATCGAGGCCCGGCACGGGCGGGCGCCCATCCGCTATCCGCACCCGGATCTGGAAGGGCCGCTGAAGGAGACGTACGGGGTCGTCGTCTTCCACGAGCAGATCATCGACATCGTCGACATCATGACCGGCTGCGGGCGCGGCGAGGCCGACCGGGTGCGGCGCGGGCTGTCCGACCCCGAGTCGCAGGGGCGGATCAAGGTGTGGTTCGCCCAGCACGCGGCGGCGAACGGCTACGACGCGGAAACGATTCAGCGGACCTGGGAGATCGTCGAGGCCTTCGGGTCGTACGGCTTCTGCAAGGCGCACGCGGTCGCCTTCGCCGTACCGACGTACCAGTCGGCGTGGCTGAAGGCGCATCACCCCGCGGCCTTCTACGCGGGCCTGCTCACGCACGACCCCGGGATGTACCCGAAGCGGCTGCTGCTGGCGGACGCGCGGCGGCGCGGGGTGCCCGTGCTGCCGTTGGACGTGAACAAGTCGGGCGTCGCACACCGTATCGAACTGGTGTCCGGTAAGTGGGGTCTGCGGCTGGCGCTCTCCGATGTGCACGGCATCAGCGAGGCCGAGGCGGCGCGGATCGCCGCAGGGCAGCCGTACGCCTCGCTCGTCGACTTCTGGGAGCGGGGCCGGCCCAGCCGCCCGCTGGCCCAGCGGCTCGCACAGGTGGGCGCGCTGGACGCGTTCGGTGCCAACCGCCGGGACCTGCAACTGCATCTGACCGAACTGCACCGGGGCGCGCGGGGCGGGGGCGGTGGCCAGCTGCCGTTGGCCGGCGGGCGGAAGACGGCCCCGGCCGGACTGCCCGACCTCACCTCCTCGGAGCGGCTCAGCGCCGAGCTGGGGGTGCTGTCCATGGACGCCTCGCGCCATCTGATGGACGACCACCGGCAGTTCCTCGACGAGCTGGGCGTGGTGTCGGCGCGCCGGCTGCGCGAGGCCCGGCACGGGGAGACGGTGCTGGTCGCGGGCGCCAAGGCGGCCACCCAGACGCCGCCGATCCGGTCCGGCAGGCGGGTCATCTTCTCCACCCTGGACGACGGCACGGGCCTGGTCGACCTCGCCTTCTTCGACGACTCCCACGACGCCTGCGCCCACACCGTCTTCCACTCCTGGCTGCTGCTGGTGCGCGGGGTGGTGCAGCGCCGCGGCCCGCGCAGCTTCAGCGTGGTCGGCTCCGCCGTCTGGAACCTCGCGGACCTGCTCGACGTGCGCCGGGAGGAAGGTCTGGAGGGGGTCGCGGCCCGGCTGGCCGGGACCGGGCAACCCGACGGCGCCGGAGACACCGGTGACGACGGCGAGGGGGCGGCGCGCCGGCGGCTCGCCGGGTCGGAGGGCACGCCCGCGCCGGCGGGTTCCGCGGCCGTGGACGCGATGGAGCGGCGGAAGATCCGCATGCCCACGGGGTACGAGATGCACCCCTGGGCCGATCTGCGCCCCGCGGGTGAAGGGCCCGCGGTGGGAAGGAAGTTGTGGCACCAGAGTCCGGGGAGTGCGGGATGACCATCCTCTGCGTACGTTTCCAGCCGCCTGCGACGAGCGAGGCCGATCTGCCCCGGCTGCTCGGGATGCTGGAGGAGTTCACCCCCGTCGTCCAGGCCCTGCCACCGGACGGGGCGCTGGCCGACCTGCGGGGCGCCGAGCGGTACTTCGGGCGGGACGCCGTCGAACTGGCCTCGGTGATCCGGGTGCGCGCGCTCGCCCTGTACGGCGTGGACTGCGTGATCGGCGCGGGGCCCGGACCGATGCTGGCCCGGGTGGCGCTGCGCCACGCCGCGCCCGGAGTGACGTGCGCGGTGCCCGCGGAGCCGGACGCCGTCGCGGAGTTCCTCGCGGCCCAGCCCGTCACCGCGCTGCCCGGCGTGGGCGCCGCGACCTCGCGCACCCTGACCGACTACGGCCTCGACACCCTCGGCCGGGTCGCCGCCGCACCGCTGTCCACGCTCCAGCGGCTGATCGGCGCGAAGGCGGGCCGTGAGCTGCGCGAGAAGGCGAGCGGCGTCGACCGCGGCCGGGTCGTGCCGAACGCCGTCTCCCGGTCCCTGGCCGCGGAACGCCCCTTCGGGCGCGACGAACTGGACCCGGACCGGCACCGCCGCGCGCTGCTGTCGGCCGCCGAGGAGATCGGCGCCCGGCTGCGCGCCCTGGAGAAGGTCTGCCGCACGCTCACCCTGACCGTGCGCTACGCCGACCGCAGCGCCACCACGCGCAGCCGCACCCTGACCGAACCGACCGCGCACTCCCCGGCTCTGACCAGGGCCGCGTACGGCCTGTACGAGGCGCTCGGGCTGCAACGGGCCCGGGTCCGGGCGATCGCCCTGCGCGCCGAGGGGCTCGACCCCGCGGACCAGTCCTCCCACCAGCTGACCTTCGACCCGGTGGACGAGAAGGTCCGCCGTATCGAGGAGGTCGCGGACCGCGCGCGGGCGAAGTTCGGGCCGCGGGCGGTGATGCCCGGGGGGCTGGGCGGCCTGGCGGCGTGACAGCGCCTCGGTCGGGTTCCGGGCGGTCTGCGGCCGGCACTACCGCAGGCTGCCGTTCGGATCACGCCGCAGGGCCTGCTCCACCAGCACCGCCGCAGCGCCCGTGTAGTCGGCCGGGTCGCACAGCGCGACCAGCCGGTCCGCGAGCGAACGGGGTACCTCCGGCATGTCGGCGAGTACCGTGGCCAAGGGCTGCCGCGTGGTCTGCGCCTCCTGCGCCGCGCGCGTCAGCAGCGCTTTGGCAGGGGCTTTGCCCAAGGCCGGTGCCAAGTGGGCGACCAGCCGCTCGGACACCACCTGACTGTCCGTCATGTCCAGGTTGGCGCGCATGCGGTCCGGCCGCACCTCCAGCCCTTCGACCAGTTCCGCAGCCGTTTGTGCGGCGCCGCCGGTCAGTCGCAGACAGTCCCGGAGCAGTGGCCACTCCGCGTGCCACACCCCGGCGGACCGTTCGTCCTCGGTGACCAGGCACTGTGCCAGTGCCGCCGACAGAGCGGGCACTTGCAGCGCGGCACTGCGGACGAGCGTCGCGAGCACGGGGTTGCGCTTGTGGGGCATGGCCGAAGAGGCACCGCGTCCGGCCACGGTGGGTTCGGTGACCTCACCCACCTCGGTACGGGTCAACGCCTGGACGTCCACGGCGATCTTGCCGAGCGCCCCGGCGGTGAAGGCCAGTGCGGCGGCCAGGTCGGCCACGGGTGTGCGCAGCGCGTGCCAGGGCAGCGCCGGCCTGGCCAGTCCCGTCTCGCCGGCATAGGCGTCCACGAGCCGCGTCACGTAGCCGTCCGGGTCGGCCAGGGTGCCGCCCTCGGCGAGTGCCGCGTACTCCAGGTATCCAGCCAGCGTGCCCGCTGCTCCGCCCAGGGAGACAGGGAGGCTGCGCTGTACGCGGGCGACGCGCTCCTCTGCGTCCAGCACCAGCTCCCGCCAGCCGGCGGCGCGCAGCCCGAACGTGGTCGGTACGGCGTGCAGCGCCAGGGTGCGCGCGACGGCTGGAGTGTGCCGGTGAGCCGACGCCAGCCTGGTCAGCGCATCGGCCGTACGCCGCAGATCGGCGCGGATCAGATCGAGCGTCTTCCTCGCGACGAGCATCGTGCCGGTGTCGAGCACGTCCTGGCTGGTCGAGCCCCGGTGCACGTACTCGGCTGCCTCGGAGTCCTCGGCCGCGACGACTGCGGTGAACGCCTGCACCAGGCCGACCACCGGGTTGGCCGTCTCCCGCGCCGCCAGCGCGAGGGCTCTGACGTCGAGCCGGCCGGCGTGAGCCACTCGCGTGATCACCTCGGCGGCCGAAGCAGGGAGCGTGCCCACCGTCGCCTGTGCGCGGGCGAGCGCCGCTTCCGCATCCAGCATGGCCTGTACCCAGGCCCGGTCACTGGTGACGGCCTCCACCCGGGTACCCGCGCGCACCGGTGCGAGCAGGCCGGCATCCGTCAGATGCGTCGCGGTGGCCACAGTCGCCTGCACGAGGGTCACACGATCACCCCGGACAGCTCCCCGTCGGCGTCCACCCGACGGACCTCCGCCGGCACATGGGCCACCTGCGGCAGGGCGAGGACGGCCCGGGCGATCGCGTCGGAGTCGCCGAGCGTCACCGAGTCCACCCCGGGCCGGATGCCTGCTGCCGTCACCCAGTGCACCGCTTCCGTCGGCACGCCGTACGCGAACCGGCGAGGGTGAGGGCGGCCTCGCCCGTCCAGCAGCCGGTAGGGCCGTTCGGTGACCGCGAGCCCTCCCGTCACGTAGCCGGTACCGTCGGTCGTCGTGATCCGGTACGGCGCCGCCTGGTCCGTGTCCAGCAGGTGCTTCAGCAGGGGGTCCTCGGTGCGGCGCAGATCGGGCTCGGGCAGCCGCGCCTCTATCAGGACGCGCGCACGCACCGGTTCACCGGGCACAGCCGTCGAGTGCGCCACGTACAGCTGGGCGGTGGTGTCGATCCGCACCTGAGTGCCCGGACCCGTCACGGTCAGCACACCCGCTTCGATGAGCGCGATCATCTCCTCGATGCGGGACGCGGGCGGCCCGATCGACAGGAACGCGTTCAGCGGCGTGTACCAGCCCTCGAGGTCGTCTCGGTGGGAGTTCCCCTCCAGACCTCCGTGGTCGACGGCGAGACGGATCTCGTTGCGCAGGTCCCGCAACACGTCCAGGGCGGCTTTCAGAGGACCGCTGACATTGCCGCGCCGGGCCTCGGCGACATCGCGTCGCAGGTAATCCAGCAACCAGTCGGAGAAATCCTGCCGGTCGGTGAACTCGCGCTCACCGTACGGCCGCGACAGCCGTTCCCAATCCCAGCGCTGATCGGTCGGGATACCGTACTCGTCCAGCAGTTCCAGCCGCTCCCGTTCGTCCTCCGCGGTGAGGAACGCCCGGGTGAATTCCTCCCGCGAGTCGGCGTCTCCGCGCGAGGCCAACAACGTGCTGTAGTAAACGCTTCGCACCTCGAGCGAGATCAACGGCCACAGATCGGTCGTGAAGTTGACGGGCTGTCCGGCTGCAGCGCGTTCCCGTAGACCGGCGATGTACTGCGCGGTCAATACGCGGGGGAAATAGCGGCCGGTGGCGCCCTTCTCGTTCTCGCCGCGCGCGTGGTAGGGCACGCCGCGACGGGAGAACGCGAACAGACGCGGCTCGTGGCCCGAGGGCCGGTACACCAACCGCTCCCCGTCTCGTACGAATCGGCCGCCGCGACCCACCGTGAACAACGCCATGTGATCGAAGAAGTTCAGCCCCAGCCCTCGCAGCAGCACGTTCTCGCCCGCCTTGATGCCGCTGAGGTCCAGGTCGGCGGGGTTGGCGGGGGTGATGTAGGTCAGGTGGTGGATGCGGGACAGGCTCGCCGTACGCGCTTCACGCGCCGACAGCCGCGCCGGGAGGTGCCCCTGGGCCAGCACGATCGCGTCCAGTGTGTCCAGCCGGGTGCCGTCCTGCAGCCGCACACCCTGCGGTCCACCGGGCACGCCATGGGTGTCGGCGGCGGCCACCGCGCGGGAACGGTGCACCCGTACCGTGACATGGGGCGGGGCCGAGGCCACGATCCGCTCGAAGCAGCCGCTGAGATAGTGGCCGTAGAAGGCGCGCGTCGGGTAGGAGTCGGGTCCCAGCCTGCGTGCCTCTTCCATGACCTCCGCGCCGAACTCGGCCGGGTCGCCCAGCAGCGCGACGGATGTGGCCCACTCGTACAGGGTGGGACCCGGCTCGATGGGCCCGTCGATGTGCGTGCTGTCGTCGGTGAAGACCGTGATCTGCGAAGCCACCGTGTTCATCAGCAGGTGCTGGGACTGCTCGGGGCGCCATACGGCACCCGCACCCGGGGCAGCCGGATCCACCACATGCACGGTCACGGCCGAATGCGTCGGTGAATTGCGCTCGTTGGCCAGGAGCCGCTCCAGCACCGAAAGCCCGCGCGGGCCGGCGCCGACAATGCACACCTCGAAGTTGCCGTGCATGCAAGGAATCCCTTCCGGGTGGGTGTCCGTGCTGAAAGGGCAAGGCTGCCGCATTCGACAAGCGAGCATGGGGAACGGGAAGCCCGGTGCCGGGGAATAGCCAAAAGCATCGTGATGCCGAACTGTCGGCGGCAACCGATCCGCGTCCAGTTCGTCAGGTTCATCGCCTTGCTTCGGCGACATGGCCGAGCGGGCGACGAGCCGGCCCGCCGCGGGTGGGGCGCACCCGGGTGGCGAGGCGCTGCCCTCCTGATGAGGGGTGCCGGGCGGTGCCGGTGGTCACCGCGCGTGTTTTTACTGACGCGTAACTTCCCAGTTTGACTACTCGCCCGTAACTTGACGAGTGAACAGCATCCCGTGATCCGGATCACAGGGCATCGTGCCGTCGCACCTCCCTTGAGCCGCAAGGAGATCACCCGATGCTGCCCTGGAAACGAGTGCTCAGACCCCTGGCCGCGCTGCTGCTGACCGCCGCGGCCGTCACCGTCCCCGCCACCACCGCCCAGGCCGCCGGCGCTTCGAGCTCCGGCTGGAACGACTATTCCTGCAAGCCGTCCGCCGCCCACCCCCGCCCCGTCGTCCTGGTCCACGGCACCCTCGGCAACTCCGTCGACAACTGGCTGGGCCTCGCCCCCTACCTCAAGGTCCGCGGCTACTGCGTCTTCTCCCTCGACTACGGGCAGCTGGAAGGCGTCCCCTTCTTCCACGGCCTCGGGCCCGTCGAGAAGTCGGCCGCGCAGCTGAGGGACTTCGTCGACCGGGTGCTCGCCGCGACCGGCGCCGCCGAGACCGACCTCGTCGGCCACTCACAGGGCGGCATGATGCCCCGCTGGTACCTGCGCTTCCTCGGCGGGGCCGCCAAGGTGAACGCCCTCGTCGGCATCGCGCCCAGCAACCACGGCACCGACCTCAACGGCTTCACCCACCTGCTGCCCTACTTCCCGGGCGCCGCCGACCTGCTCTCGAAGAACACGCCCGCCCTCGCCGACCAGGTCGCCGGCTCCGGCTTCCTCACGAAGCTCAACGCCGGCGGCGACACCGTCCCCGGTGTGCGCTACACCGTCATCGCCACCAAGTACGACGAGGTCGTCACACCGTGGCGCAGCCAGTACCTGAGCGGGCCGGACGTGCGCAACGTCCTGCTGCAGGACCTGTGCCCGCTGGACCTGTCCGAGCACGTGGCCGTCGGGCTGTTCGACCGGATCGCCTTCCACGAGGTGGCCAACGCCCTCGACCCGGGCCGTGCCACGCCCACCACCTGCGCCTCGGCATTCGAGTGACACGTGTCAGGGAAACGTTTCGGGGCCTGTCCGGCCTGAGCCGCCGGACAGGCCCCGAGTCCCGGGTCAGCGGCCGTGCCGGCCGCCGCTCACCGCCCGGCGCCGGGCCGACAGGAACAGGGCCGACGCACCGAGCGCCAGCGCGGCCGCGCCGCCGATCGCGACGTACGGGGTGCTGCCGTCACCGCCCGTCTCGGCGAGGCCCGCGGTGGCACCGGCGGCCTTCGGCTCGTTCGGGGCGGCGGCGGCCGCCTTCGGCTCGTCCTCGGTGGTGTCCCGCGGGGCCGCGGCGGGCTCCGCCGAGGTGCTGGGGTCGTCGTCGCCGTGTCCGCCGTGCTCGATCGTCGACTTGTCGTTGCCCTGCTCGATCTGCTCCTCGGAGGGGGCGGAGGCGGACGGAGCCGGAGCGGCGCCACCGCCGGCGGACCCGCCGTCACCGGCCGCCGCGCCGTCACCGGCCGCTGCACCGCCGCCGAAGCTGACGTCGGAGCAGGAGTAGAACGCCTCAGGGCTGTCCGAGCGCTGCCAGACCGCGTACAGCACGTGCTTGCCGGAGCGCTCGGGCAGGCTGCCGGAGAAGGTGTAGAAACCGCCCGTGGCCGCCGGGTCGGTGGACGTCGCCACCGGGTTCTGCAGATCCAGGTCGCCCCAGGCGAGCGGCTTCGCCGGGTCGTACCCGGACTTGGTGATGTACACCTTGAAGGTGCCCTTGTGAGGGGCCGTCACCCGGTACTTGAAGGTGTGCGCGCCGCTCTTGACGGTGGTCGCGGGCCAGTCGGCGCGGGCCAGGTCGAGCCCCTTGAACTGCTCGTTGTTCGCGCTGCACAGCTTGCCGTCCGGTATGAGCTGCTGGTGGCGTCCGCCCGCGTCGCCGATGCGGATGCCGTTCCAGTCGTAGAGGGCCTGGGTGCCGCCCGCCGCCACCGCCGCCTTGCAGGCGGCCGACTTCGGGCTCTCGGGGCCCTCGGCGTAGCACTGCGAGACCCGGCTGACCGGGTCGCCCATCGAACCGTGCGCGGCCGCCGGGCCGGCGGACAGCGCGGTGAGGGCGAGCGGGAGGGCGCCGAGGGTGGCGACGCTGGCTGCCGTGCGGCGTGCGGGCATGCGGGAACTCCTCGAAACGGTGCGTGGATCTGGACCGGGCCCGAACGGGCCGAATCCCGTGGGGTGCTCCGAAGCTAGCCCCCGAGGAGCGGGAAATCGCCTGCTGGGGGCGGGTGGAGGAGATCCTTATGGTCGCGTTAAGGGAGTGCTCAGACTGGCATCAGGTAGGTACCGTCACGGCATGGCAGACGAGGAGATCCGGCCGGCCGGCGCCGCCGACGTACCGGCCGTCGCGGAGGTGATCGACGCGGCCTTCCGCCCCTACATCGAGCGCATCGGCCAAGTGCCGCAGCCCATGCGGGAGGACCACGCGGCGAACGTGGCCGCGGGCAGGGTGTTCGTGACCGGGGATCCGGTGCTCGGTCTCGTGGTCGTCGAGGCGCGCGAGGACCACCTCTTCCTCGACACCATCGCCGTCCACCCCACCGCGCACGGCAGGGGAGTGGGGCGGCGGCTGCTGCGTTTCGTGGACGCACGCGCGCGTGCGCTGGGCCTGCCCGAGGTCAGGCTCTGTACGAACGCGCTGATGTGGGAGAACCAGCGGCTCTACCCGAAATTCGGCTACGAGCCGGTGGAGCGCCGCGCCGACGGTCCCTACGACCGTATCCACTACCGCAAGCGACTGCTCTGACACGTCTCATGACGGCGCCGGCCGGTCAGCCGTCCGGCCACCAGGTGCGCGCGACGTCCTTGCGGACCTCAGGGCGCCCGGCGGGGCGCTGGTGGTCGGCCTCCTCGCGGATCCGGCGGAGGTCGGTCCTCTTCAGGGGCTTCTGCACGGTCACACGGCGCATGGCTGCCTCCTTCGGGTCTCCCGGGTTCCGCGTTCTCACGGAGGTAGACCTTTCGGGGGAGAGTTCCTCATCGCTCCCGGTCTGTCTGTGGCCGCAGTCACGAATCGAGTGTCAGTGGCGGGTGTCACTCTTGGGCCCATGACGAACGACAGTGACGGCATGACCTCGGCGGACACCGGCGGCGCCGTGGACTGGGACGCGCAGGCCGCCGTCTTCGACGAGGAGCCGGACCACGGGCTGCGCGACCCGGCGGTGCGCGGCGCCTGGGCGGAGCGGCTGCGCGACTGGCTGCCCCGGCGCCCGGGTGACGTCCTCGACGTCGGCTGCGGCACGGGCAGCCTGTCACTGCTCGCCGCCGAGCAGGGACACCGGGTGACGGGCGTGGACCTCTCCCCGGCGATGGTGCGCCTCGCCCGGGAGAAACTGGCCGGCCGTGACGCGGTGTTCCTCATCGGTGACGCGGCGGCACCGCCGGTCGGTGAGCAGCGCTTCGACGCCGTGCTGGTCCGGCATGTCCTGTGGACCCTGCCCGACCCGGCCCGCGTCCTGCGCCACTGGTACGGGCTGCTGCGGCCGGGCGGGCGGCTGGTGCTGGTCGAGGGCGTGTGGGGGAGCGTGGATCCGGTGGGCATACCGGCCGAGCGGCTCACCGGCCTCCTCGCCCCGATCGCCGGACGGGTGCGCGTGGAGCGGCTGTCGGGCGACGCGCTGCTGTGGGGCGGCGAGGTGACGGACGAGCGGTACGCGGTGGTCGCGCCGGCGCCCTGACCGGTGCCCCGCCGGCGGTCGCGGGGTGCTCGTCGCGCCGGTGCCTTGAGGGGCGGACGCGGGACGCTCGCCGCCGGCGCGGTGAGCCGCGGTCAGGCCGGCAGCGTGGTGAAGCCGCCGTCGCGGGCCAGGGCCTCCAGCTCGTCGAGCGCGGCCAGGGCGGCCCGGGCCGCCTCGGGGTCCGCCTCGGCGAGGCCGCTCGCCGCGAACTCGTCCTCGTCCAGCCGCCGTACGTCCGTGCCGTCGGCCGAGCGCCACAGGTCCAGGTCGAGGTCTTCCACGACCAGCTCGGCACCGGAGCGCAGGGCCGGCCGCGTCACGTCGCAGTACCAGCCCTTCAGCGTGCCCGCGGCGGAGCGGACCTCTTTGACCGCGTACCAGCGGTCGCGCCAGTAGTACTCGGTGAAGACGTCCCCCGGCTCGAAGCGGACGAAGCCGAAGTCGCGGACCCCGGAGCCCGCCCACGGGGCACGGACGGCGATCCGGTTGCCGTCGTCCGCCAGGAGCTCACCCGTGTAACGGATCTTCGTGCGGCCCGCCTTGACGAGCACGACGTCCAGCCGGGCGGGACGGTCAGCCGAGTTCGCGGACATGGCGCACCTCCGTCGCAGCGACCTCGTAGCCGAACCACTTGTTGATGGCGATCATCGGCTCGTTGCCCGTGTCGTTGCCGGTGAACGCCTCCGTGTACCCCGCGGCGCGCGCCCGGTGCAGGGAGTCGTTCTTGGCGAGCTTGGCCAGGCCCCGGCCGCGGAACTCCCGGGCGGTGCCGGTCATGGCCGTGCCGTAGCGGGTGCCGTCGGTGTGGGCCACGCTGAAGGCGGCCGGCCGGCCGTCGACGACGGCGACCACGGTCAGGTCGCGGTTGAGCAGCGGGTGCCTCCAGTTCTCCGCCAGCCACGCCTCGTAGTCGGTGAACTCGACGTCGATGTCGCCGGGTTCGTCGCCCACCACCTCCGCGTCCAGCTCGAACAGCGGGCGCGGGTCGTCCGCGAAGTCGGCGGCGGTGCGCAGCTCCACGCCGGGCGGCGGGTCCTGGCGGGGCGGCAGGCCGCCGGCCGTCAGGTCCAGGCGGAGGAAGTAGGCCGACCGGCTGGCCCGGAAGCCGCGCCGTTCGGCGAAGGCGCGGTTCTCCGGCTCGTCCAGCACCCAGGCGAACAGCTTGGTGACGCCCAGCGCGGCGAGGCGTTCCTCGGCGGTGCGCAGCAGGAGCGAACCGGCGCCGCGGTGCCTGCGGTCGGGACGCACGTAGATGTTGGCGGAACCCTGGCCGGGTTCCGTGCTCTCGTGGGCGACACCGACCTGGGCCGTGCCGATGATCTCCCCGTCCTCCTCGGCGACGAGCTGGGTGAAGTGGGCGTCCGGGTGGGCGTGGGTCAGGGTGTGCACCACGGACTCGGGCGTGGAGAGCATGTAGGGGAGGGCGAGGCGGCGGGTGGTGGAGAACCCCTCGGCGTCGGCTCGGACATCGGGTCGCAGGTCGCGCACGATCACGGTCATGGAGGCGCACGCTACGTGGGGGCAGGCCCCGGGTGCCTCTCATTTTCCGTCCCGTGCGGGACAATCGGCCCTGTGACCTTGAAGATCGACATCGACGACAGCGCCCCGCCGTACGAGCAGGTGCGGGCGCGGATCTCCGAGCAGGCACGGTCGGGCGAACTGCCGGTGGGGTACCGGCTGCCGACCGTGCGCGGGCTGGCCGAGTCGCTGGGCCTCGCGGCGAACACGGTGGCGAAGGCGTACCGCGCGCTGGAGGCGGACGGGGTGATCGAGACGCGGGGCCGCAACGGCACGTTCGTGGCCGCCGCCGGTGCGGCGGCGGAGCGGGAGCTGGCGGCCGCCGCCCAGGCGTACGTCGAGCGGGCCCGCCGCCTGGGACAGGGCGAGGACGCGGCCCTCGCCGCGGTACGGGACGCCCTGCGGGCGGCTTACGGGGGATAGGGCAACGCGCTCAGGAGTGCTCGGGGACGCCCCGGCGGGACGGGGGCGACGTGTTCAGGTGCGCTCAGGTGCGCCCCGGCGGGACGCGGGCGACGCGTTCAGGTGCGCTCTGAAACGCCCTGGCGGGACGCGGGCGACGTGTTCAGGTGTGCTCTGAAACGCCCTGGCGGGACGCGGGCGACGCGCTCAGGTGCGTCCCGGCGGGTCGGGGTGACCGGTGTCTGTCACGTGGGGACCAGGTGCTCCGGCGTGCGGGTGATCTCCAGGCCCGCCGACCTTCCCGCCCGCGCGAACGCCATCGCGTCCGCCACGGCCGCGCCGCCCGGGTCGTTGTTGAAGTACGCGTAGACGTCCTCGCCCTCGTGCCAGGTCGTGTCGATGCGGTCGAGCCAGGTGGCCAGGGAGCGGCGGCCGTAGCGGGGCCACGGCTGGGCGCGGCCCTGGTGGAAGCGGACGTAGCCCCAGTCGGCCGTGCGCCACAGCGGCGTCGCCGGGCGGGCCAGGACGTCGGCCCAGCACAGGGCGGCGCGCCGGGACTCCAGGACCGCGCGGACCTCAGGCGTCCACCAGGAGTCGTGGCGGGGCTCGACCGCGACCCGCGTCGAGGCAGGGAAGCAGGCCAGGCAGACGTCGAGCAGACCGGGGTCGGCGCGCAGGTTGGGCGGGAGCTGCAGGAGGACCGGGCCGAGGCGGTCGCCGAGGCCCTCCGCGTGGGACATCAGCCGGTGCACCGGCTCCTCGGGCTCCTTGAGCCGCTTGATGTGGGTCAGATAGCGGCTCGCCTTGACCGCCACGACGAAGTCCGGCGGCACCCGGCCGCGCCAGCCCTCGAAGGTCTCCCGGGACGGCAGCCGGTAGAAGGCGTTGTTGATCTCGACGGTGGCGAAGTGCCCCGCGTACTCCTCCAGCCAGAGCCGCATCGGCAGCCCGGACGGGTAGAGGACGTCCCGCCAGTCCTTGTACTGCCATCCGGACGTGCCGACGAACAGGGTCATAGCCCCATGAAAACACCGGCGGGCGGCGACCTCCTACAGATACAGGCCCGCGTCCACGCCCCCGCGCGGCTCCGGCAGGGCGGTCGGGGACGTGCCGCGGCGCAGCGCGTACAGCTCCGCCAGGGTGGCGCCCTCGCGGCCGACGCCCTCCTCGCGGCCCAGCCAGCCCACCGCCTCGGCGCGGGTCAGCGGCCCCACCTCGATCCGGGCGAGACAGCGGCCGGGACGGACGACCGCGGGGTGCAGGCGCTCCAGGTCCTCGTTGGTGGTGACACCGACCAGGACGTTGCGGCCCTGGCCGAGCAGCCCGTCGGTCAGGTTGAGCAGCCGCGACAGGGCCTGGCCCGCCGTGTGCTTGGCCTCGCCCCGGATCAGCTCGTCGCAGTCCTCCAGGAGCAGCAGCCGCCAGCGGCCCTTGCCCGTCGCGTCCTCCTCGCCGATGGCGATGTCCATGAGGTAGCCGACGTCGGAGAACAGCCGCTCGGGGTCCAGGACGCAGTCGACCTGGCACCAGTCGCGCCAGGACCGGGCGAGCGTGCGCAGCGCCGAGGTCTTGCCGGTGCCCGGCGGGCCGTGCAGCAACAGCAGCCGGCCCGCGATGTCCTCGGGGGTCGTCTTCATCAGCCGGTCCATGGCGTCCGCCACGGGCGCGGTGTAGTTGGGCCGGACCTCGTCCCAGGTGCCCGCGGCGATCTGGCGGGTCGTGCGGTGCGGGCCGCGGCGCGGCGAGACGTACCAGAAGCCCATCGTGACGTTCTCCGGCTGCGGTTCGGGCTCGTCCGCCGCGCCGTCCGTGGCCTGGTCGAGGATCTTCTTCGCCAGGTCCTCGCTGGTCGCCGTCACCGTGACGTCGGCGCCCCGGTTCCAGCGCGAGACCAGCAGCGTCCAGCCGTCGCCCTCCGCGAGCGTCGCGCTGCGGTCGTCGTCCCGGGCGACGCGCAGCACCCGGGCGCCGGACGGCATCAGCGTCGCGCCGGAGCGGACCCGGTCGATGTTCGCCGCGTGGGAGTACGGCTGCTCGCCCGTCGCGAAGCGGCCGAGGAACAGCGCGTCGACGACATCGGACGGGGAGTCGGAGTCGTCGACGTTGAGCCGGATCGGCAGCGCCTCGTGCGGGTTGTCAGACATGCCGCCATGATCCGGCACGGGCGCGCCGCGTGCACCCGGTTTCCGTTTCCGGGTGCCCGCGGCAGGTCGCCCGCGCGCAGGTCAGCCGCCCGGGCGGGCGAGCAGCCGGCGCGCCTGCCGGGTCCTGCGGACCATGGCGTACCCCTTGGTCAGGGCCCGGTCCCGGGCGAACGTCCGGGTGATCGCCCGGCCCTCGACCAGCCGCTCGAACTCCTCGATGCCCGTGCCGCGCCGCACCGTCACCCGCCGCAGGGCGTACGGCCCCTGCGCCCGGCGCGCGAGGCCGTTGCCGACGGCGAGGGCCTGGGCGTACCCCGTCTCGCGCACCGCCTGCCGGACCCGGCGGCTGGAGTAGCCGTACGGGTAGGCGAACGAGGCCGGGACGGTGCCCAGTTGGTCCGAGACGATCTCCTTGCAGTGGATCAGCTCGAAGCGCAGGGTGGCGTCGGAGACCTGGTCGAGCTGCGGGTGGCTGTGGCTGTGCCCGCCGATCTCCACGCCCGCCGCCGCGAGTTCGCGCACCTGGTCCCAGTCGAGCATGGTGTCCAGGCCGCCACCGGTGTCGTACGGCCCCCTGAGCCACCCGGTCGAGACGAACAGGGTGGCCGGGAAGCCGTGTTTGGCGAGGGCGGGCAGCGCGTGCCGGTGGACGCCCTCGTAGCCGTCGTCGAAGGTGACGAGGACCGGCCGCTGCGGCAGCGGGCGGCCCGAGCGCCAGCGGGCCGCGAGATCGGCGGTGGTGAGCGGGGTCAGGCCCCGGTCGGCGAGCACCGCCATCTGCCCGGCGAACGCCTCCGGGGTCACGGACAGGGCGCGGGTCGCCTCGTTCGGGTCGGTGGCGACCGCGTGGTACATGAGGATCGGCACCCGGGCGTCGTCACTCACGGGCCGCCACCTCCACCCGGGGCACCTGGAACGTGGTGCCGCCGCGGCGTGCCCGGACGCTGCCGACGACGTAGCCGCCCGCCGCCGTCAGCACCCCGGCCACGATCGCGCCCGCACGCCCCGCGCCGCCGCGCCGGGCCAGCAGGGCGTCCCGCAGTCCCCGGGCCACCCCGGCCGGCAGCACCCGGGTGGTGTACCGGCGTTCGGACTCCAGGCCCTTGTCCGCGCCGACGCTGCGGGCCACCAGGGCCTTGGACAGGCCCTCGGCGTAGGTGCGCGTGCGGAAGTAGCGGAAGTGCTCGCGGACCTCGGGCACCCGGTGGTGGATGACCGCACGGTCGTCGATCAGCAGCACCGCGTCGGGCCAGGCGCGGCTGAGCCGGATGCACAGTTCCGTCTCCTCGCAGCCCAGGGGGCGTTTGTCGCCGTCCCTGCCGATGCCGGTGGCGAAGCCGCCCGCCGCGTCGAAGGCGCTGCGCCGGAACGAGGCGTTGCCGCCCAGCACGTTGCGCACCCGGACCCGGCCGCGCGGCAGGCCCCGGTAGGTGCAGCCCACCACCCAGTCGAACTCCTCCGGGAACCAGTCCGGGCGCCGCCCCGACGCCCACACCGGCACCGTGCGCCCGCCGACCGCGAGTACCCGGGGGTCCTCGTACGCCTCGGCGAAGTGCCGCAGCCAGTCGCGCTCGGCCACGGCGTCGTCGTCGAGGAACGCCACGATCTCGCCGCGCGCTGCGGCGATGCCGGTGTTGCGGCCGGCGGACAGGCCGCGGGGGCCCGCGTTGGCGAGCACCCGCACCTCGTCGGCTTCCTTGTACTCCTTGCCGAGACGGTCCAGCAGCGCCTGGTTGTGGTCGACGACCAGCAGCGTCTCCAGGGCCGGCCGGGACTGCGCCCGCACCGAGGAGACCGCCGCGAGGATGTCCTCCCAGCGGTCCTCGGTGTAGGCGCAGATCACGACGGAGACGTCGGGACCGCTCAACGCGCCTCTCCCCGGACGGCGTCGAGCATCGGCGACTGCGCCGAACGGCGGCGCAGCGCCCGGCGGTTGGAGCGCTCCTGAAGGATCACCCGGAGCACGCGCAGCCCGTCGCGCACGGCCCGCAGATTGCTGGTGCCGTGGATGCGCAGGTACTCGTGGCTCGGGATCTCCTGCACCTTGAGGCCGGCCTTGACGACCCGGATGTTCATCAGGGTCTCCACCTCGAAGCCGGTGCAGTCGAGGTCGATCTTGTCGAGGCAGTGCCGCCAGAAGGCGTTGTAGCCGTAGCACAGGTCGGTGTACCGGGCGCCGAACTTGCGGTTGACGACCGTGCACAGCGCCCAGTTGCCCATCTTGCGGATGAAGGTCATGTCGTCGGTGCCGCCGCCGTTGGCGAAGCGGGAGCCCTTGGCGAAGTCGGCGCCCGAGACCAGGGCGGAGACGTAGGAGAGGATCTCGCCGCCGTCGGCCGAACCGTCGGCGTCGACCATCACGATGATGTCGCCGGTGCAGGCCTGGAAGCCGGTGATCAGGGCGTCGCCCTTGCCCTTGCCGCGCTGCTCCACCACCTTGACCTCGGGCCACAGTTCGCGGGCCACCTCGACGGTGCCGTCGGTGGAGTTGCCGTCGACCAGGACCACCTCGTGGATCCAGTCGGGCAGGGTCTTGAAGACGTACGGAAGGTTCTCCGCCTCGTTCATGGCCGGGATGACCACGCTCACCGGCGGGGCTATCGCCAGATGCGAGGAGACGGGCCGGTACTTGGCTGCGGTCGGCGGATGCTCTTCCGTCACGGCCGGCTGCAGAACTGAGCTCATGAGTCTGGTCCCTCTCGTCCGGTGGACCGCCCCCCCAGGGCAGTCCGGATCCAGTCCGGTTCGAAAGGGGGGTTCTCACCCGGGGCAGGCCGAGATGGACCTTCGGCACGCCGGGTGAGCTGGCAAAGCTGGACGGCCCCCGGAAAACGGCAGCCGACCGCGCGGCACGGCCCGGAGACCGTTGCGGTCACCGAGCACGGCACCCCCCTACCGCGCCCCGCGCCGGTACGTCGCGGTCCTTGAGCCCTCCCCTAGAGCCGCGTACTGACGGACCGATGCGGGTGAGATGTATGACGGTATTGACGATTGAACCCGTATGGCAAGACCTGGAACGGCCCCTCACGTTTTTGTTGGTTTGTTCGTTGCGGGAGGCGCTTTACGGGACGCAAGTTGAAAGGTTCCCGTCCCATAAACGGCCGTTCCCCGGCAGGCGTGTCATGCCTGCCGGGGAACGGTCGTTCAGGTGTTCGTGCTTACGGGACGAGCTGCAGCAGCCGGTTCGGCGAACCCGAACCCGCGCTCGTGACCTTGCCGGTGACGGCGCCGCCCACCAGGGCCGAGGCGACCTGGGCCGGGGTGGAGGCGGTGTGCCCGGCCAGGTAGACCGCCGCGGCGCCCGCGACGTGCGGGGTCGCCATCGAGGTGCCGGAGATGGTGTTGGTGGCGGTGTCGCTGGTGTGCCAGCCGGCCGTGATCGAGGAGCCGGGCGCGAAGATGTCCAGGGCCGAGCCGTAGTTGGAGTAGCTCGCCTTGGCGTCCGTGCTGGTGGTGGCGCCCACCGTGATCGCCTCGGCCACCCGGGCGGGGGAGGACGAGGAGGCGGTGGTGCTGCTGTTGCCCGCGGCGACGGCGTAGGTGACGCCGCTGGCTATGGAGTTGCGGACGGCCGTGTCGAGGCTGGTGGAGGCGCCGCCGCCGAGCGACATGTTGGCCACCGAGGGACCGGAGTGGTTCCGCGTCACCCAGTCGACGCCCGCGATCACGCCGGCGGTGGTGCCGGAGCCGCTGTTGTTCAGCACGCGCACGCCCACGATCTTCGCCTTCTTGGCGACGCCGTAGGTCGAGCCCGCGATCGTGGTGGCCACATGGGTGCCGTGGCCGTTGCCGTCGGAGGCGTCGGTGTCGCCGTCGACGGCGTCGTAGCCGTGGGCCGCACGGCCGCTGATCTGCTGGTGGGTGATGCGCACACCGGTGTCGATCACATAGACCGTCACACCGCTGCCCGCGCTGTCCGGGTAGGTGTAGGTGCCGGAGAGCGGGAGCGAGGCCTGGTCGATGCGGTCCAGGCCCCAGGGGGCGTTGGTCTGGGTGGCGGCGAGCGTGACGCGCTGGTTCTGCTCGACGGAGGCCACCGCCGGGTCGGCGGCCAGCCGCCGGGCCTCGGTGGCGGAGAGCTCGGCGGAGTAGCCGTTCAGCGCCGCGCCGAACGTCTTCTCGACCGTGCCGCCGTACTCCTTGACGAGGCCCTTGCCCGCGGCCGAGGACGCCTTCAGGCCCGCGCTCTTCTTGAGCGTGACGATGTAGCTGTCCTTGATCGCCGCCGGGGAGTCCGCGGCGAGCACCCGGCCCTCGGCGGGAGCGGCCTGGGCGGGCAGGGCGGTGAGGCCGCCGACGAGGGCGGCGGTCGCCGACAGGGTGACGGCGGCGGTTCCGAGTCTCTTGCTGCGCAGTTGTGCCATTACGAGGGAGTCCTCCTCTAGGCGGCGCGCGCCTGGGTGGGGCGCGCGTCATGTGGGGGATGTGCGCGTGCTCGCGCACACGGCCGGGGAGCGTCGCGTTCCGCTCCCGGCCGGAGTAAAGCGTCGACCATCTACCGGCGTAGAACAAGGGAGTTGAACAGCCATCAACAAATCTGTCATGAGCACGCAACAGGCGAGGTTGAATACCGGACAAGGAGCGTGGTGAACGCGCCACGTGCCGTGAATCGGGCCCCCAGACTTGGCATGAACACTTCCTGTCAACACGCGTAGCTGCTACGACGGTTGTGGCAGAGATCCTGCTAAAGGGAGGTTCCATGAGACGTTCCCGATTTGTCGTCCTCGTGAGCTCGCTCCTCCTCGCCGTCGGTACCGCCCTGACTGGGGCAGCCACGGCGCAGGCGTCCTCACTCGCCGCAACTGGCGGCTACGTGGCCCTCGGTGACTCCTACTCATCCGGAGTCGGAGCGGGCAGCTACATCAGCTCCAGCGGCGACTGCAAGCGCAGCACGAAGGCGTATCCCTACCTCTGGGCCGCCGCGAACTCACCCTCGACCTTCGACTTCACGGCCTGTTCCGGCGCCCGAACGGGTGATGTTCTCTCCGGACAGCTCGGCCCGCTCAGCACCGCCACGACCCTCGTCACCGTCAGCGTCGGCGGCAACGACGCCGGGTTCGCCGACGTCATGACGACCTGTGTGACCCAGTCCGACAGCGCCTGCATCTCCCGCATCGACACCGCCCGCGCGTACGTCGACTCCACGCTGCCCGGCAAGCTCGACAGCGTGTACTCGGCGATCCGCTCCAAGGCCCCGAACGCCCGGGTCGTCGTCCTCGGCTACCCCCGCTTCTACAAGCTCGGCGCCACCTGCCTCGGGCTGTCCGAGGCCAAGCGCAAGGCCATCAACGACGCCTCCGACCACCTGAACACCGCCATCGGCAAGCGCGCCGCCGGCCACGGCTTCGTCTTCGGCGACGTCCGCCCCACCTTCACCGGCCACGAGATCTGCTCCGGCGACTCCTGGCTGCACAGCGTCAACTGGCTCAGCATCGGCGAGTCCTACCACCCGAAGGCCCCCGGCCAGTCGGGCGGCTACCTGCCCGTGCTCACCGCCAACGACTGACCGCTCAACCGGACCCGGACCCGCCGTCCGGGTCCTCCTCCGTGCCCGGCCCGGCGCCCGGCTCCGTGTCCGAAGGAGAAGGGGAGGCCCCGCCCGTCGGGGTCTCCGTCTCACACGTGATCGAGAACGGCACCGACGCGGACGTCGTACGCACCGGCTCCCGCACCTCGACGGCGATCTCGTTCTCGAACGTGCCGGAGCGCGCCTCGGTCGTGACCGTCACGGCGTCCTGCTTCGTCCGGCCGCCGCCCTCGGGGAACGACGCCGTCTTCCAGCCCCCGTCCAGCACCGAGCCGTCCTGCGTCACCCAGCGGTAGCGCACCTCGGCCGGCAGCCGTCCCACCGTGAGCGTCGCCGTGAACCTCGGCGCCCGCGCCTCCTGCGGCGGGCACGGGCCCGTGTAATGCGTGCGCGAGCCCGTCAGCGCGACCCGCACCGACTGCGGCGGCGGACTGCTCCGCTCGCTCTCGCTCTCGCTCGGCGTCGGCGAAGGACTCGACTTCCCGCTCCCCGTGTTCCGCGGCGGATCCTCCGTCCCGGCGGGCGTGCTCGCGCCCGCGCCCCGGTCGCCGTCCCCGTCGCCGCCCCCGTTGTTCAGCAGCGCGTACGTCAGCCCGCCCACCGCGAGCGCCAGCGCGATCACGCCCGCGACCAGCACCCGCCCGGTCCGCCGGTCGCGCTCCTGGCGGGCCACCGGCGCCGTCGCGCCCGAGCCCGAGGCCGAGCCCGAGGCCGCCGGCTGTCCCGGGAAGGCCATCGGCGGCGTCGGGGAGGGCTCCGGGTGGCCCGCCACCGTCGGCGGGAAGGGGACCGCCCGCACGGTGTCCGCCCGGGGTGAGCCGCCCGCGCCGATCACCCGCAGCTCCTGCTCGGCCCGTTCGGCCGGCAGCCGCTGCTCGGGGTCCTTGCGCAACAGCCCCTCGATCACCGGGGCGAGCGGACCGGCCCGGTACGGCGGCGGCAGCTCCTCGTCCACGATCGCGCGCAGCGTGCTCAGCGGGGTGTCGTGGCGGAAGGGGGAGTGGCCCTCCACCGCCGCGTACAGCAGCACACCGAGCGACCACAGATCGGACTCGGGGCCGGGCGTGCGGCCGAGCGCGCGCTCCGGGGCGAGGAACTCGGGCGAGCCGATCACCTCCCCGGTCATGGTCAGTGCCGAACTGCCCTCCACCATGGCGATGCCGAAGTCGGTGAGCACGATCCGGCCGTCGTTGGCGATCAGCACGTTGGCCGGCTTCACGTCCCGGTGCAGCACCCCGGCCTCGTGCGCGGCCCGCAGCGCGGCCAGCACCTCGGCACCGATGTGCGCGGCCCGCTGCGGCGGCAACGGCCCCTCGGCGTCCAGGACCTCGGCCAGGGACAGGCCCCGGACCAGCTCCATGACCACCCAGGGCCGGCCCTCGTCCGTCGCCACGTCGTACACGGTGACCACGTTCCGGTTGGTGATCCGGGCCGCCGCCCACGCCTCCCGCTCCAGCCGGGCGTACATCCGCTGGACGTCGTCGCCCCCGAGCCCGGCCGGGGCGCGCACCTCCTTGACGGCCACCTCGCGGTGCAGCAGTTCGTCGCGGGCGCGCCAGACCGTGCCCATGCCGCCCTCGCCGAGCGGTGCCAGGAGCCGGTAGCGGCCCGCGATCACCCGCTCATGGCCCGGTTCTTCGGACACGGCGCCCCCATTCGCAGCCGGGCGGAATCTCTCTGAGGTCTGTCTTCCCCAGGACGTCGGCCTTCCTCACGAACGTAACTCAGCCCAGTGCGGATGCCGCCCCCTTGAACACGAGTCCGGCCCCGAGAACGACGACGGCGAAGGCCGAGCCGAGGGGGGCGGTCCGGCGCACCAGGGCCGCCAGCGGGCCCGCCGTCCAGCGGGGGCGCCGCTCCAGCAGCCGGGTCATGCCGCTGCCGGCCTTGACGACGGCGTATCCGGCGGCGGTGAGGGTGAGCGCCAGGCCCACGCCGTAGGCCACGACGAGCAGCAGGCCGAACCAGGCCTGCCCGAGCGCCGCGGCGCCGACCAGCACGACCACGGCGGAGGGGCTGGGCACGAGCCCGCCGGCGAAACCCATGAGGATCGTGCCGCGCAGGGTCGGGGCGACGGGGTGGCTGTGGGTGAACCCGCCGTGGGTGTGCTCGACCGCGTGGGGATGGGGGTGTGGGTGCGTGTGGTCGTGCGGGTGGCTGTGGTCGTCGTGGTGGTGGCTGTGGTCGTGATCGTGGCTGTGGTCGTGGCCGTGATGGTGACCGCCGGGCTCCTGCTTGTGCCCGTGCCCGTGCCCGTGCCCGTCCCCGTGTTCGTGACCGTGTTCGTGGCCCGGGGCGTGCGTGTGGGGGTGTGGGCGGTTGCGCAGGGCGCGGCGGACCAGGCTCGCGCCCGCCAGGGTCACCAGGATGCCGCTGGCGACGCCGAGCCAGGCGATCACCGAGGGGGCCGCCGCCGAGCCGGCCGTGACGAGGAGGCCCAGGGCGACCACGCCGAGGGTGTGGGTGACCGTCACCGAGGCGGCCATGGGCAGGACGTCCTTCATCCGGGCCCGGCCGCCCCGGGCCGCCGCCGTCGCGGCCATGATGGTCTTGCCGTGGCCCGGGGCGAGCGCGTGCATCGCACCGAGGACCACGGCGATGCCGAGGGCCAGCGCGGCGAAGCCCGCGGTGAGGTCGTGCCGGGCGACCAGCTCGTCCAGGGCGCGTGTCCAGCGGTCGGCGCCGCGCGGCAGCACCGAGGCGGCGGGGGCGTCCGACTCCTCGCCGGCCAGGGCGGGACCGCCCGGGCGCACCCGCAGCGCGGCGGAGGCCGTGTCGGCCGGGGAGGACAGCAACTCCTCCGGATAGCGGGTCAGTTCGCCGGAGACCGACGCCTTCGGCACGTCCGACGCGGTGAGCGTCATACGGTCGCCGCGGGCCGTGATCTCCCGCCAGCCCGGCCCGGACGAGGCGCCCGCGCCGCGGAAACCGAGCGAGACCGACTCCCGGTCCGGGGGGAGGGGAGCGGTCAGCGCGCACTCCACCCGCAGGGTGTCGAGCCCCGCCTGCCCGGGCCGCACGCGCGCGTGGCCGCGCTCGGCGGTCAGGGCGACCGCGCGGCCGTCCACGGTGACGCGGCTGTCCTCGGCGGCCGTGGCACACCGCTGGCGGGCCCACATCGCCATGCCGAGGCGCTCGATGTCCGGCTTGGCCTGGGTCGCGGGGATCTCGGCGAGGTCCTCGACGTGCCGGATCCGGAGTTCGCCCGGCGCCGCGACCAGGCCGTCGTAGCGGTTGACGGTGAAGTTGCCCAGCGGGTGGGCGCTCGCCGTGGCGGCGGGCAGCAGGGTGAGCGCGCAGGCGGCCGTGAGGACGGCGGCGCCGGACGCGAACAGCCGGCGCACGGTCACCGGTTCCCCTCCAGGTCGTCGAGTGCGGTGCGGGCCTCGCGCGCGCCGAGCGGCGAGAAGCCGGGGTTCAGGTCGAGCGCGGCCTTCAGGTGGGTGCGGGCCGCGCCCTCGTTGCCGGTGGCGCGCTCGATGATCCCGCGGTGGTACAGGAAGGCCGCGTTGCGGTAGCCGGTGGCGGTGGCCCGGCGGGCGTACGGCAGGGCCTCCTCGTCCCGGCCGTTCACGTGCAGGGCCCAGGCGAGGGCGTCGGCGGTGTGCACGCTGTGGCGGCGGTCCCACTCGGCGCGGGCGGCGCGCAGGGCGGCCTCACGGTCGCCGTGGTCGGCGGCGGCCAGGGCCGCGTCGAGGTCGGCGTTGACACCGCCCGCCCGGGCCAGGGACGTCCAGGCGTCCACGAGGGCGTACTGGTCACCGGCCCTGGCCCGGTCGCCGTCGCCGCCGCGGTCCTCGTACAGCTCGCCGAGCGCGACGAGCGGACCGGGTAGCGGGGAGCGTGCGACGACCTGTTCGAGGCCCCGTACGGCGGCTGCCCGGTCGCCCCGCGCGGCCTGGGCGCGGGCGCGGCCCTCCAGCGCGGGGAGGTACTCGTCGTCGGCGGCGAGGGCGCGGGCGTAGTGGCCGAGGGCGGAGTCGTACTCGCCCTGGTTCCAGTCCAGTTGGCCGAGGGCCGTGGCCACGTAGGCGATGTCGGCGGGGGCGCTCGCGGCGTCGAGGGCGCGCCGGAGCACCTCGCGGGCCGTACGGACGTCGCCGCGCAGTTCGTGCACGTACGCGTAGCGCGTGAAGACCGGCACCCCGGGGCGCTTGTCGTCGGCGGCCCGGGCGGCCTCGGCGGCGTCGTCGTAGCGGCCGAGTTCGACGAGCGCGTCGATACGGGTGCACAGGGCGCGTTCGTTGTAGGGGTTCTGCCTCAGGGCGCGGGCGGCCTGGGCCAGGGCGCCGGGGAAGTCGTGCCGGGCGGCGGCGAGGGCGGCCCGGCCGGCGAGGGCCTGGTCGTTGCCGGGCCGCAGGGACAGGGAGCGCCGGAGCGCGCGTTCGGCCTGCGGATAGCGCGAGGGGTCGCCCTTGGTGCGGGCCTGCTCGACGTAGGCGACGCCGAGGGTGGCCCAGCTGCCGAAGTCCCGCGGCTGGGCGCGCAGGTGCCGCTGCAACGACGCGATGCCCGCGTCGAGATCGCCCCGGGCGAGATCGCCGGGCGACAGGGCCCCGGCGGCGGACACGGGAGCGGCCCCGCCGCCCTCGCCCCCGGCGCCTCCGAAAGCCACGGCTCCTCCGGTCAGCGCGACGGCGAGCAGCGCGGCACACCCGGCCAGATGAGCGGCCCGCCAACGCCGCCCCCGCTCGGCGGCCCGCCGCACCACCTCCACGCGCCGGCCGGCGTCGGCCCCGGTGCCGTCGGTGCCGTCGGTGTCTTCGGTTCCGGGCACGTCCTCGGTGCCGCCCCTCTCCGCCTCGGCGCCCGGCGTTGCGTAAGCCAAGTCCGGCGTTCCGGCAGCCCCGCCCGGGGTTCCGTCAGCCGCATCCCCGGGGCGTTCCCTGGACGGCGGTCCGTCGGTCCCGGCTTCGGGATCCGGGGACGGAGGCCCGTCGCCGGGCCTGCCCGGTGTGCTGTCGGTCGTACGCGGAGGCATGACCTCTCCTCGGTCGGATCTGCGGGTGGTGATGCGGGAGCCGGCGGCGCGGCCCGTGCCGTGGGGGGTGGGGGACGGACCGCGCCAGTCGGGAGCGGAAGGGGCCGGTACGGTCAGTACGCCCGGTTCCGCATGCGGCGCCACCACATCAGGGCCGCGCCGATCAGGACGATGCCGCCCGCCCCGGCGCCGGCGGACGCGGCGATCAGGCGCATGTCGTCCGAGCCCTGCGCACCGGCCGGCTGGAGCGCGTCGCCCAGCTGGCTGCGGACGTCGTTGCCGCCGTCCACGCCCTTGGCGAGCGGACCGCGCGAACCCTCCGTCGGCAGCGCGACGTACGGGAAGGACTTCTCGAACGCCTTGTCGTTCTTGTCGACCGCGTCACCCAGGTCGTTCTTCGCGCCCAGCAGCTCACCCTCGACGACCTGGAGCGAGGCGTCGATCACGTCGTCGGTGAGGCGGCGGCCGTTCGGGAAGCCCGCGGTGTCCCCGTCCAGGACGCCCAGCCGCTTGGGCTTGGCGGCAGGCTTGATCGACGTGTTGAGCCGCAGCTGCTCCGACGGCGTCACGTGCGGCGGCTGGTTGAGGTCCTTGACGCCCTTGAGGAAGACGTCGACCAGGTCGTTGCGCGGCTCGTCCGGAGCCGGGATCTTGTAGATCGCCTCGATGAGCTTCGGCAGCTCCGGGTTGGTGACGTTCTTCAGGAACTGGGCGTCGTCCCGGGGCGCGGACGCGTTGAACTTGTCCTTGTCCTTGATCGGGTTGACGACCTCGTTGACCAGCGGGTTGCCCAGGCGCGAGACCTGCGAGAAGTAGCCGCGCGCGTTCTTGCGCTGGGTCGTGGACCAGATGCCGACGACCGGCTGGTCGTGGGACGTGGTGAGGAAGCTGCTCGGGACCTGCAGGGCTATGGAGTTGACGTTGTAGCCCTTGAGCGTGTCGTTGCCGACCTCGGAGAGGTTCCCGCCGTACAGCAGGTCGAAGACGCGCAGGTCCAGGAAGAACGGGTCGTCGGCCTGACCGGCGAACGTCTGCGCGCCCCCGGCGAGCTTGTGCACCGCCTGCTTGCGCAGGGTGTTGTAGTCCGGCATCGACGCCTTGCCGACGTTCGAGGGAGCCACCGGCACGTCGTCGGCGATCTTGGTCTTCGACACCGCCTTCAGGTGGCGCAGCTTGATCAGTTCGACGTCGTACGTCTGCGTGATGTTGAGGTCCGGGTCGTCGAGGCTCTCGACCGGGCCGGTGTTGTAGAGGAACGTCTTGTCGTTCTTCGTGTGCGTCTTGAACGTGTAGCGGAACAGCAGGTCTTCCTGCGCGTCCCCGTCGCTGTCGATGCGCAGGTCGTACTGCGCGTCCTCGGCGAAGGTGAAGAAGTTGGGCCCGCCGGCCGGTTCCTCGAAGGGGATCCAGTTGGCGATGATGGTCGTCGTGTCCGGCTTGTCCGGGCTGACGAACGCGTACACGTCCGTGTTGTCGTACTGCGGGGTCCCCGAGATCAGCGGGGCCTCCCGGTGACTGGAGGCGGAGGCCGCCTCAGGTTCCAGCGCGGTCACGCCGGCGGCCGTGAGCCCGCCGGCGGCCAGCGCACCACAGATCGCGGTCGCGATGCTGCCGCGTCCCGCACCGGTCCTGGAGATAGGTGTCATGCCGTCCGTCCTCCGTGCCAACTTGCCTGACACACACCCTTCGGAGCGGCCGGCGAAGCGGATTGGTCGAATCTCAAACGTTCTTACGGCGCGTCTGAAAAGTTGTTTCATCGTCGGCGACCCGCGTTTTCGGCGCGCTGATCCGTAACCCCATCCGGAGGTGTGTGCGTTGCGAATGCCTCGTATGAGGGGACAGGCCCGGTGCGGCCTCGGAGAGGGGGACCGAGTGGAGGCGGACGAACTGCTGCTGCTCGTGGCGAGCGGGGACCAGAAGGCGTTCGAGGATCTGTACGGACTGGTGTCCGGCCCGGTGTTCGGGCTCGTACGGCGTGTGGTGCGCGACCCCGCCCAGTCGGAAGAGGTGGCTCAGGAGGTGCTGCTCGAACTGTGGCGGTCCGCCGCGAAGTTCGATCCGGGGCGCGGCAGCGCCATGTCCTGGATCCTCACCCTGGCCCACCGCCGGGCCGTCGACCGGGTGCGCAGCGCCCGCGCGGCCGGGGAGCGTGAGCAGCGTGAGGCCCTGCGCTCCGGGCAGCCGGCCTTCGACCACGTCACCGAGGAGGTCGAGGCGGGCCTGGAACGCGAGTGGGTGCGCCGCTGCCTGGACCGGCTCACGGTCCTGCAGCGCCAGTCCGTCACCCTCGCCTACTACGAGGGCTACACCTACCGCGAGGTGGCCGAGCAGCTCTCCCTGCCGCTCGGCACGGTCAAGACCCGGATGCGCGACGGGCTGACCCGGATGCGCGAATGCCTGGGAGGCGTGGCATGAGCCTGTTCCGCCGCGAGGACCTGCACTCGCTCGCCGCGCCCTACGCGCTCGACGCCCTCGAACCGCCCGAGCGGGTCCGCTTCGAGAAGCACCTGAAGGGCTGCGACCGCTGCGCCGCCGAGGTGCGCGCCCTGTCCGAGGACGCCGTCCGGCTCGCCTGGTCCACCGCCGCCCCGGCCCCGGCCGCGCTGCGCGACCGGGTGATGGCCGCCGTCCGGACGACGCCGCAGGACCCCGCGCCGCAGGAGGCGCGCGAGACGGCACGCGCGCGTGCGCCGCAGTTGCCGCCGCACGTGTGGGGCGCCCAGCCGCCGCCCCGGCAGCGGGCGCGGCGCCGCCTCCCGCTGTTCGTGCCCTTCGCCACGGCCACCGCCGCCGCGGCTCTGGTCGTCGCCTCGCTGTTCGCCGTGCAGGCGAACCGGACCCAGGACGAACTGACCGCCGAGCGCGACCGGTCACGTGAGATCGCCCACGTTCTCGCAGCTCCGGACGCCCGGGCGAGCAGCGGACGGGACGCCCGGGGCCGCACGATCGGAGTGATCGCTTCCGCCACGGAGGGGAGTGCGGTGGTCACCCTCGGCGGATACGGCGCCCCGCCGGGCGGCCGCGTGCACCAGTTGTGGCTCATGCGCCCGGGCGCGCAACCACGCTCCCTGGGCGTCTTCCGGAGCGACACGCCGCTGGTCGCGACGGGTCTCGGCACCTCCGCGACGTCACTGGCCGTGACCGTCGAGCCCGCCGGGGGATCGCCGCAGCCCACTACGCAGCCGATCGTCCAACTCGCCCTGAAATCTGTCGGATTCGGAGAGTGATCGGGGATACATCGTCAACCCCCTTACGGGGAAGGTGAATCCTGTGACCGCGATACACGTGTGCCCGGACGGGGAGATAGGGTTAACCTGCCCGGGCCGGGTGGACTCGTACGGGTGGGGAGTGACATGGAACAGATAACAGTGCGCAGCAGGGCGAGGGTCCCTGCGATCACCTGCGGGAGCAGCGCGACCAGTTCGCGCCTCGACCGCCACCTCTCGGTGCTCGGCGGTCCCGCCGTCCCGCAGCGGGAGACGGTCGAGGCGACCTCGCTGATGCGTGAACTGACCGCGCGTCAGCCGCACGACCGCAGCGGCAGGGGCGCGCGCGTGCGTCGCGTCTCGCTGTTCGCGCCGCTGCGCCGGCTGCGCCGTTCGCTCTTCGGCAGCAGGTAGGGGCCCGCGCTCGGGCGGTCACACCGCCCCCCGGCGCACGCTGCGCACTCGTCGTCCGTCATCCCCGCGGCACGCAGCGGCGCCAGGTGTGTTCCCGAGCGCGGTACTCCCCCCGTCGGTGTCCCGACCCACCCGGCAGTGACGGGGGCTCCGCGCGGCCCGGCTCTCAGTGCCGCCCGCTCACCGCTCCCCGTGCGCGTACCGGCGCACGGCCAGCGGCACGAACACCCCGAGCAGCACCGCACACCACAGCAGTGACCCCGCGACGGGGTGGGCCACCGGCCAGGCCGCCCCGTCGGGCACCGGGGCGTTGCCGAAGAGGTCCCGCAGGGCCGTCGCCACCGCGCTGATCGGATTCCACTCGGCGACCGTCCGCAGCCAGCCCGGCAGTCCGCCGGCCGGGATGTACGCGCTGGACAGCAGCGGCAGCAGGAACGTCGCCCCGCCGAGCTGACCGGCCGCCTCCTCGTTCCGGGTGAGCAGGCCGAGATACATCCCCGCCCACGTGCACGCGAACCGGAACAGCAGCAGCAGGCCCAAGGCCCCCGCCGCGCGCAGCGGCCCGCCCTCCACGCGCCAGCCCACCGCCAGCCCCACCAGCAGGAACGGCACCGTGCCGGCGGCCGTCACCACCACGTCGGCGGCGGCCTGCCCCAGCGGTACGGCCGCCCGGCTCATCGGCAGCGTGCGCAAGCGGTTCGCGACGCCCCGGTGCGTGTCCTGCGCCGCCTGGAACATGCCGGTCATGACCCCGCCCGCGGCGGTCGCCACCAGCAGGCCCGGCACCAGGAACGACCGGTAGGCCTCGCCCGGCATCGCCAGCGCGCTGCCGAAGACGTAGCCGAAGAACAGCAGCATGCTGACCGGCATCGTCTGGGTGAGGATCAGCAGGCCCGGGTTGTTCCGCATCCGCAGCAACTGGCGGCCCAGCATCGCGGTCCCGTCGTACGCCAGCATGCTCATGCGGCACGCTCCTTCACTTCGCCGGCGGTCCCGGCCGCGGTGGTCTCGGTCTCGGTGGTCTCGGTTCCGCCGGTCTCGGTGAGGCGCAGGAACACGTCGTCGAGCGTCGGGGGCCGCAGGCTCACGTCGAGCAGGGGCACGCCCGCCGCGTCCAGGGCGCGCACCAGCACGGGCAGGGTGAGCGTCGGGTCCGTGCTGACCGCGCCCACGGCGTTGCGCTCGCGGTCGAACGACGGCTGCGCGCCCGTCAGCCGGTCGAGTACGCCCGCGGCCGCGGCGAGCACGTCCGCGTCCGTCACGACGACCTCGGCGTGCGCCCCGACGAGCGCCTTCAGCTGTGCCGGGGACCCGGTGTGCGCGACCCGGCCGCGGTCCACCAGGGCGATGTCGTCGGCGAGCCGGTCGGCCTCCTCCAGGTACTGCGTGGTGAGCAGCACGGTGGTGCCCTCGTCGGCCAGGCCGCGCACCACGTGCCGGATGGCGGTGCGGCTGGCCGGGTCGAGACCGGTCGTCGGCTCGTCCAGGAACAGCACGTCGGGGCGGCGGATCAGACTCGCGGCCAGGTCCAGGCGGCGGCGCATGCCGCCCGAGTAGGTGGCGGCGGGCCGGTCGGCGGCCTCCGTCAGGCCGAAGCGGTCGAGGAGCTCCTCGGTCCGTCCGGCCGGACCGCGCACCCGGTGCAGCCGGCCGAACAGCCGGAGGTTCTGGCGGCCGGTGAGGTCGACGTCGATCGAGGTCTCCTGACCGGTGACGGCGATCCGGCGGCGGACCGCGGCGGCCTCGCGGACGAGGTCGTGCCCGGCCACCCGGGCGGAACCGGCGTCCGGCCGCAGCAGCGTGGTCAGCAGCCGCACGGCCGTGGTCTTGCCCGCTCCGTTCGGTCCGAGGACCCCGCACACCGTCCCCTCGGCCACCGCCAGGTCCAGCCCGCGCAGGGCGTGGACTTCCCCGAACCGCTTTTCGAGACCCTCACTAAGTACAGCGTACGTAGAAGTCATGGCGTGACCATAGCGCACTACGTACGGTGTACGTAACTAGGATGGTGGCCGAGGTGATGACCGATGGCGGGCCGAGCGGCCGTACCCGAAGTGATCTGGGCGCGCCCCGAGCGCACCGGCCGTGGGCCGAAGCCGGCGTTCACCCGCGCCGACATCGCGGCGGCGGCGGTGCGGATCGCGGACGAGCGGGGGCTGGACGCGGTGTCGATGCGGCACATCGCCGCGGAGCTGGGCTGCGGCACGATGTCGCTGTACAACCACGTCCCCCGCAAGGAGGACCTGTACGAGCTCATGCTCGACGCGGTCGGCGCCGAGCACGAGCTCTTCGAGCCCACGGGCGACTGGCGCGCCGACATGCTCCGCAACGCGGCGGAGACCCGGGCCATCATGCGCCGCCACACCTGGGTGCCGCGGCTGATGGCCGGCGTTCTCGGCTTCAGCCCCAACACCCTGCGCTACCTGGAGCACTGCCTGGCCTGCCTCGAACCGCTCGACGTCCCGGCCGGCACGAAGACCGAGCTGATCGCCCTGCTCAACGGCGTCGTGACGACCTACACCGCGAACGACATCGCGACCGTCGAGCGCACCCGCTCCGTGCCGTGGTCCGTGGAGGAGGAGAACGCCGTCCGCATGGCCTACCTGGGCAGACAGGTGGCCACCGGCGCCTACCCGCGGCTGGCCGCGGCCTTCGCCGAGCAGAGCGGGCCGGTCGATCTGGAGGAGGTCTTCCGCCGGGCGCTCGAACGCGTCCTCGACGCCTTCGACCCGGAACGGCGCTGACCCCGACGGCACCGATGAGTTCTCCGCTCCCGGAGGCGAAGGGGGCGGCGGCAGCGGCTCGACGGACCGTCGGCGCCCGGTGATCGGCAGGGACGTGCCCGGCAGGCCGGAGCCGGCCGCCATGACCATGGAACTGCACCCGGAGGACGGCGACCGCGCACGGATCGTGCTGCACCGGGCCTGTGACACCGCCGAGGAGCGCGACATGGCCGAAGAGGGCAGCGCCATGCTGCTCGACGGCCCCACCGCGTTCGTCGCCCGGTAGCGGGACGCGGTCCGGGACTAGAGCAGCGCGAGCTGCCCCTCGGGGCCTTCCTCCGGGCCGCCCAGGACCGAGGCGGGACGGCGGGCCGCCGCCGGCACGGGGAGCACGCCCGCCGCGCGCAGCTCCGCCGCCGTGACCGGGTCGGGGACCGGCGTCTCCGCCGGCGGGCGCAGCTCGGCCAGCAGCGCCAGGACCGTGATCAGCTCCAGGAGCTCCGACGTCCAGGTCTGCGGCCAGGTCGCCGGGCGGATCGCCGCCAGCGTGCCCGGCTCGGGAGCGGTGACCCGGGCCGCGAACCACTGCTCCAGGACGCGCACACCACCCACCTCGTAGTCCCAGGCCTCCGGCGGCACCGGGGAGATGCGGCCCTCGTCCAGCAGCAGCGCCTCCTCGTCCCGGTCGTAGCGCAGGGCCACGGGCCGGGAGGGCAGCGGGGCGCGGACGTAGGGGCGGCGGCCGCCCGGGAGCTTCGGGCGCTCGCCGTCGCGGCGCATCAGCCACACCAGCCGGTGGCCGTGCTCCAGACCCCGCTGCCACGCGTCGGCGTCCCCGGTGAGCGGGACGGTGAGGTCGGGGCGGACCGTCGCCGTGATCCAGGCCACGACGTCCAGCGGTGCGGGGACGGACCCCAGACGGCTGCCCAGGTGCTCCAGGAGTCCCGGAGCCAGGTTCGGCTCCAGGCCGCCGGGCCGCCGGAACAGCGGGCGGACGCGGCCGGGGCGCAGCAGCGGGAGCAGCGAGGTGACCAGGACGGCCTCCGGCGTCTCCGTCAGGAAGACCTGCCGCTCGTCCACGACCCGCCACAGCTCCGGCCGGGCGGCGTCGATCAGCCGCTGGTCGGGGATCAGCCACTGCTCGTCGAAGGGCGCGTACAGCACCCGCACCGGCTCCGGGCACGGACCCGAGGCGCGGACCAGCTTCTCCGTGCCGCTGTCCGCGCGGCCGGGCAGCTGACCGACCGCGGTGTGCAGCGTGCGCGAGCGGCTCGGCTCGAACAGGGCCTCACGGTCGGGCCCCTCGGCCTTCACCAGGGCGTCCCAGCGGGCCTTCAGGGACGCCGCGTCGGGTCCCGCCGGCCAGCCCCGGCCGAGCCGCGGCGGTGCGACGGACCACGGCATGAGGTCCGCCAGCAGCGGAGCGTCGTCGTGCGTCACGCCCCGCATCGTACGACGTGTCCCGCGCTCCCCAGGGGCGCGGGGAACGGCGCGAGCGGCGCTCGCCGGCCCGCGGCGCTCACGTGGCCTCCAGGGTCACCGTGAAGGAGAACCGGTCACCGCGGTAGTGGATGACGGCCACGTCCAAGGGGCGCCCCTCGGTGTCGTACGTGACGCCCGTGTAGTGCAGGATCGGGCTCAGCAGGGGGACTTGCAGCAGCCGGGCCGTCTCCGGATCGGCCAGCCGCGCCTCCACGGTGTCCGTGATGCGGCTGATGTCCACGCCCACCACGTCCCGCAGCACCTTGGTCATCGGCCAGCGCACCAGATCGTCCAGGTCGATCCGCGCGGCCAGTTCGGGACGCACGTAGTTGCGGGCGTGGTTGGTCGGCTCACCCGTCTTCTCGTCGCTGCGCAGCCGGTGGTACGTCGCGACCTGCGCCACCTCCGGGAAGAACTCGGCGAGTTCGCCCGGCACGGGGGCCATGCCGTGCTCCAGCAGCCGGGTCGTCATGCCGGACTGCTGGGCCACGATCGCGTCCACCGAGCCGAGCAGCCGCACCGGCGCGCCCCGGCGCGCGTCCGGCTCGATGAAGGTGCCCCGGCGCCGGTGGCGCGAGATCAGCCCCTCGTCCTCCAGCTCCTTCAGCGCCTGCCGCATGGTCAGCACGCTCACCCCGTAGTGCCCGGCCAGCTGCTCCTCCGTGGGCAGCCGCAGCGGGTCCTGGGGCGAGCGGCCGAGGATCGAGGCGCGCAGCGACTGCGACACCTGGTACCAGAGCGGCAGCTTGCGGTTCAGGACGATCGAGTCCGGGGCGAAGGAGGTCACGGGCCATCCGTACCGGTAGGAAATGATCAGTGCAAGGGGTTGAAGTGCCGCTCCAGGCCCTGCCAGACGTCGTCGTAGCGCTCCTGGAGGTGTTCCGCGCGGGCCGCGTGCGGGGTGAGGGTCACCGGCCAGCGGGTCTCGAACATGAAGGCCAGGCCGTCGTCGATCTTCTGCGGCCTCAGCTCGGCGGCGCTCGCCCGGTCGAAGGTCTCCCGGTCCGGGCCGTGCGCCGACATCATGTTGTGCAGTGAACCGCCGCCCGGCACGAAGCCCTCGGCCTTGGCGTCGTACGCGCCCTCGATCAGGCCCATGTACTCGCTCATCACGTTCCGGTGGAAGTACGGCGGCCGGAAGGTGTCCTCGCCCACCAGCCAGCGCGGCGCGAACACCACGAAGTCGACTCCGGCCAGGCCGGGGGTGTCCGAGGGGGAGGTGAGCACCGTGAAGATCGACGGGTCCGGGTGGTCGTAGGTGATGGTGCCGATCACATTGAACCGGCGCAGGTCATAGACGTAGGGCACATGGTTGCCGTGCCAGGCCACGACATCGAGCGGGGAGTGGTCGTAGGTGGCGGTCCAGAGGTTGCCGCAGAACTTGTTCACCACCTCCACCGGGCCCTCGACGTCCTCGTAGGCGGCGACCGGGGCGCGGAAGTCCCGTGGGTTGGCGAGGCCGTTGGCGCCGATCGGCCCCAGGTCGGGGAGGCGGAAGGGTGCGCCGTAGTTCTCGCACACATAGCCGCGGGCGGAATCGTCGAGCAGCTCCACACGGAAGCGGACACCACGCGGAATCAGCGCCACATGTCCCGGCTCCACATGGAGCAGACCGAACTCCGTGCGCAGCAGCAGTCCGCCGCGCTCCGGGACGATCAGCAGCTCGCCGTCCGAGTCGCTGAACACCCGCTGCATGGAGGCGTTGGCGGTGTAGAGGTGGATGGCCATGCCCGTGCGCTGGGTGGCGTCGCCGTTGCCGCCGAGCGTCCACAGGCCCGTGAGGAAGTCCGTCTCGGGCCCCGGGTCGGGCAGGGGGTTCCAGCGCAGGCGGTTGGGGTCGGGCACGGTCTGGGTGAAGGGGGCGGTGCGGATCGTGCCGTTGTGGGTCCGGGTGAACGCCGGGTGCGCCGCCGACGGGCGGATCCGGTACAGCCACGAGCGGCGGTTGTGGGCCCGCGGCTCGGTGAAGGCCGTGCCGCTCAGCTGCTCCGCGTACAGCCCGAGCGGGGCCCGCTGGGGCGAGTTGCGGCCCTCGGGCAGTGCGCCCGGGACGGCCTCGGAGCTGTGCTCGTTGCCGAAGCCGGAGAGGTAGGTCAGCCCTTCGGCGGTCTTCCGCGCGTCCGCGCCCATGGTTGCAGCTCCCTTGCGATCCGATTCCTATGGAGCACCGTAGGATTGCGTTTTCCCCGGCGCAAGAGGGACGCGGCCCTCCTCTCGACGGATGACCCGAACCCGACTTGAGGACGATCCGCCGTGCCGGACGTGTGTTCTAGGCTCCCCGGCATGTCGTGGACACGCGGACCCCTCGCCGTGCTCGCGGTCTGTGTCCTCTCCCTGGCCGGATCCGCGGGCTGCGGCTCCGGCGGCGCACCGGAGAGCGGGGCGTCGTCCGCACCCGTGGGCACAGTCCTGGAGGACCGGGACAAGGAGGGGCGGCCCTATCGAGAGGTGGAGCGCGCGGGCGCCCCCCAAGTCGGCGTCGAGGTGCAGCCCGACGCGGGCGGCGGCTGGGACGTGCGCCTGACCCTGCGCAACTTCCGCTTCTCGCCGGCCGGGTCGGCGGCCCGGGCGGTGGCCGGGCGCGGCCTCGCCCACCTCTACGTCGACGGCCGCCTGGTCGCCCGGCTGCGCACCCCCGAGTACCGGCTGCCCGCCCGCCTCGTCCCGCGCGGCACGCACCAGGTGACGGCCCGCCTCTACGCCGACGACGGCACGGTGTGGGCGGTGGACGGCGACCCGGTGGAGACCACGGCCGACGTCACGGCCTCACAACCGGGCCCGGACCCGACACCGGACGCGACCGGCCGGCGGTGGGCACGGACGGGAGTGGTGGGAGCGGCGGATACGGCGGCCGGTGTGGCTGATGTCGCCGGTGCGGCGGGTGTGGCTGGTGCTGCCGGTACCCCCGGTACCCCCGGTGCCCCCAGTGCCCCCAGTGCCACCGGTGCGGCGGGCGCGGCGGGTGTCGCGGTGGTCCCCGGCCGGGCCGACTCGGGCCTGGCCGACTCGGGCCGGGCCGACTCGGGCCGGGGCGTCGTCCCGGGGCGGCCGGCGTGACGGGCGCCGCGCGGTCCGCCCCGGGGCGAGGTTCACCCGGTCGGGCCGGAAGGGCATCATGAAGTCCGTGCCCCACGCGACATCGCTCCGTCGTGCGCCCGTGCAGCGGCGCAGTGCCGAACGCCTGACCAGGATCCTCGACGCCTGCGCCGACCTCCTCGACGAGGTCGGCTACGACGCCCTGAGCACCCGCGCGGTCGCCGAGCGCGCCGGCGTCCCCATCGGATCGGTCTACCGCTTCTTCGGCAACAAGCGCCAGATGGCCGACGCGCTGGCCCAGCGCAACCTGGAGCGGTACTCCGAGCGCGTCACCGAGCGCCTGCGCGAGGCCGGTGACGGCGGCGGCTGGCGCACGGCCATGGACGCCGTGCTCGACGAGTACCTGGAGATGAAGCGCACGGCGCCCGGCTTCTCCCTGGTCGACTTCGGCAACCAGATCCCGGTCGGCGCCCGTCACGCCGAACCGAACCACCGCGTCGCCGAGCGTCTCACCGAGCTCCTCTCCGGCTACCTCGACCGCGAGCCGGACGAGGATCTGCGCCGGGTGTTCCTGATCGCCGTGGAGACCGCCGACACCCTCGTCCACCTGGCCTTCCGGGTCGCGCCCGAGGGGGACCAGAAGATCATCGACGAGGCCCGGGAACTGCTCCGCTCCTATCTGGCCCGCGCGCTCGACTGACGCCCGGGCTGCCGCGGCACATCCGTTCCCCGCAAGGGCTCCCCTCCATGCATACCGGTCGGTATGCTCAGCGCGTCAGCGCGTCACCGCAGCCGCCGCCCCAGGAGGACCCGTGTCCCGCTCCGCCCTGCGCATCTGTCCCCTGTGTGAGGCCACCTGCGGCCTGACCCTCACCATCGAGGGCACGCGCGTCACCCACGCCCGGGGTGACCGCGACGACGTCTTCAGCAAGGGGTTCATCTGCCCCAAGGGCGCCTCCTTCGGCGCCGTCGACTCCGACCCCGACCGGCTGCGCACCCCGCTCGTGCGCCGGGACGGCGAGCTGCGCGAGGCCACCTGGGAGGAGGCCTTCGACGCGGTCGCCGCCGGCATCCGGCCGGTCGTCGAGCGGCACGGCCCGCACGCCGTCGGTGTCGTCCTCGGCAACCCCAACGTGCACACCATGGCCGGCGGCCTCTATCCGCCGCTCCTGCTCGCCGGGCTCGGCACCCGCAGCGTCTTCACCGCCTCCACGGTCGACCAGATGCCCAAGCACGTCTCCAGCGGCCTGCTCTACGGGGACGCCAACGCCATCCCCGTGCCCGACCTGGACCGCACCGACCACCTGCTGCTCATCGGCGCCAACCCGCTGGAGTCCAACGGCAGCCTGTGCACCGCCCCCGACTTCCCCGGCAAGCTCAAGGCCCTGAAGGCCCGGGGCGGCACCCTCGTCGTGATCGACCCGCGGCGCACCCGCACGGCCAGGCTCGCCGACCGGCACATCGCGGTGCGGCCCGGCACCGACGCCCTGCTGCTCGCGGCGATGGCCCGGGTCCTCTTCGACGAGGGCCTGATCGAGCCCACCCCGCACGTCGAGGGCGTCGAGGAACTGTCCGCGGCCCTGCGCGACTTCACCCCGGAGGCCGTCGCCGGTGCCTGTGACGTCGACGCCGGACTCATCCGCACCCTCGCCCGCGACCTCGCCGCCGCCCCCACCGCCGCCGTCTACGGCCGGATCGGCAGCTGCACCGTCCCGCACGGCACCCTCGCCAGCTGGCTCGTGGACGTACTGAACATCCTCACCGGCAACCTCGACCGCCCCGGCGGCGCCCTCTTCCCGCAGGCCGCCACCGACCGGACCCCGCGCCCCGCCGGACCCGGCCGCGGCTTCGCCCTCGGGCGCTGGCACTCCCGGGTGAGCCGGCACCCCGAGGCCAAGGGCGAGCTGCCCCTGTCGGCCCTCGCGGAGGAGATCGACACGGCCACCGAGGAGGGCGAGCCGGTGCGCGCGCTGATCGCCGTCGCCGCCAACCCGGTGCTGTCCGCGCCCGACGGCGACCGGCTCGACAAGGCGCTCGCCTCGCTCGACTTCATGGTCAGCGTCGACCCGTACCTCAACGAGACCTCGCGCCACGCCCACGTGGTCCTGCCCCCGCCCCCGCCCGCCCAGAGCCCGCACCACGACTTCGCCTTCAACACCCTCGCCGTGCGCAACCAGGTCCGCTACACCCGGCCCGCCGTCCCACTGGAGCCGGGCCGCATGGCCGAGACGGAGATCCTGGCCCGGCTGATCCTCGCCGTGACGGGCATGCACGGGGCCGACCCGGGAGCCGTCGACGACATGGTCATCGGCCAGACCCTCGGCAAGGCGGTCACCGAAGCCCACTCGCCCGTGCACGGCCGCGACCCCCGCGAACTGGCCGCCCTGCTCACCGGCGTCGACGGACCCGAACGACGCCTGGACCTGATGCTCCGCCTCGGCCCCTACGGCGACGGCTTCGGCGCGACGCCGGACGGGCTGACCCTGGAGAAGCTCCTCGCGCACCCGCACGGCATCGACCTCGGCCCGCTGCGGCCCCGCCTGCCGCAGCCGCTGAAGACCAGGAGCGGCCGGGTCGAGCTGCTGCCCGGCCCGATCGCCGCCGACCTGCCCCGCCTGCGCGCGGCCCTGGCCGAAAGCCCCGAAGGGCTCGTCCTGGTCGGCCGCCGGCACCTGCGCTCGAACAACAGCTGGATGCACAACGTGCCCGCCCTCACCGGCGGTTCGAACCGCTGCACCCTGCACATCAACCCCGAGGACGCCGAGCGCCTCGGCGTCGAGGACGGTGCGCCGGTGCGGGTGAGGGGAGCCGGGGGAGAGGTCACCGCACCCGCCGAGGTCACGGACGCCATCCGGCGCGGCGTGGTCAGCCTGCCCCACGGCTGGGGCCACGACCGCCCCGGAACCCGTCTGAGCCATGCCTCGGCCGACCCCGGCGTCAACGTCAACCAGCTCCTCGACGGCCGGGCGCTCGACCCGCTGTCGGGCAACGCCGTCCTCAACGGAGTGCCCGTCGACGTCGCTCCGGCGACCGCCCCGGGAGGTCCCGCGCTGACCGAAAAGCACACCGCCCTGACCTGAGCAAAGCTGTGACCAGCAGTTTTGCGCTTATTGCTCGCACGTCAACGTCTTGTTAACGCTGCTTGACCGCACCTAACGTCTCGGACACCGCCGGCCCTGGTGGGATGTTCAAGGGCGAACGTTAGGTATCCACTCATGCTGACCATCCTCGGCTTCGCCATGATCGCGACCTTCCTGGTCCTGATCATGATGAAGAAGATGTCGCCGATCGCGGCGCTCGTGCTGATCCCCGCGCTGTTCTGCGTGTTCGTCGGCAAGGGCGCCCAGCTCGGCGACTACGTCATCGACGGCGTGACCAGCCTCGCCCCCACCGCGGCGATGCTGATGTTCGCGATCGTCTACTTCGGCGTGATGATCGACGTCGGTCTCTTCGACCCGATCGTCCGCGGCATCCTCAAGTTCTGCAAAGCCGACCCGATGCGGATCGTCGTCGGCACGGCCGTGCTCGCCGCGATCGTGTCACTGGACGGCGACGGCTCCACCACCTTCATGATCACCGTCTCGGCGATGTACCCGCTGTACAAGCGCCTGAAGATGAGCCTGGTCGTGATGACCGGTGTCGCCGCCATGGCCAACGGCGTGATGAACACCCTCCCCTGGGGCGGCCCGACGGCCCGTGCCGCGACCGCGCTCAAGCTCGACGCCAGCGACATCTTCGTCCCGATGATCCCGGCGCTCCTGGTCGGCCTGCTCTTCGTCTTCGGCCTCTCCTACGTCCTCGGTGTGCGCGAGCGCCGGAGGCTGGGCGTGCTGACGCTGGACGAGGTGCTGGAGGAGGAGAAGGAGACCGAGACGGTCCTCGTCGGCGCCGGCGGCTCCGGCGACGGCAAGGTCTCCATGCGCAAGGGCGGCACCGCGGGAGCGGGCCCCGGCGCGGACGCCCCCGAGGCCGGCGGCGGCCCGGGCGACTCCGCGCAGGACGACGGCTTCCAGGGCCTCGACCCGGACCGGGACACCCTGCGTCCCAAGCTCTACTGGTTCAACGCGCTGCTCACGGTCGTCCTGCTCACCGCCATGATCATGGAGTGGCTGCCGATCCCGGTGCTGTTCCTGCTCGGCGCCGCGCTCGCCCTCTCCGTCAACTTCCCGCACATCCCCGACCAGAAGGCCCGCATCGCCGCCCACGCCGACAACGTCCTGAACGTCTCCGGCATGGTCTTCGCCGCCGCCGTCTTCACCGGCGTCCTCCAGGGCACCGGCATGGTCGACCACATGGCCAAGTGGATGGTGGACGTCATCCCCGGCAGCATGGGCCCGCACATGGCCCTCGTCACCGGCATCCTGAGCCTGCCGCTGACGTACTTCATGTCGAACGACGGCTTCTACTTCGGAGTCCTGCCCGTCCTCGCCGAGGCCGGTGCCGCGCACGGCGTCTCCCCGCTGGAGATGGCCCGCGCCTCCCTCGTCGGCCAGCCGCTGCACATGTCCAGCCCGCTCGTCCCCGCCGTCTACGTCCTGGTCGGCATGGCCAAGGTCGAGTTCGGCGACCACACCAGGTTCGTCGTGAAGTGGGCCGCCCTCACCTGCCTGGTCATCCTCGCGGCGGGCATGCTCTTCGGCATCATCTGACCGTTCGAACGACTCTCCCCGTGGAGGACATCGTGAGGCCCGGTGGGAACCGCGGCTGGCTGCTCCGCCTCGTCATCGCCTTCTCCTTCACGCAGGGGGCGGTGTCGATGGCCCGGCCCGCCGTCTCCTACCGGGCCCTCGCGCTGGGCGCGGACGAGCGGGCGGTCGGCGTCATCGCCGGCGTGTACGCGCTGCTGCCCCTGTTCGCGGCCGTCCCCCTGGGCCGCCGCACCGACCACGGCCGCTGCGCACCCCTGCTGCCCTTCGGGGTGGTCCTGATAGCCGGCGGCTGCGCCCTCAGCGGCGTGGCCGGATCCCTGTGGACGATGGCGCTGTGGAGCGGGGTGATGGGGCTCGGCCACCTCTGCTTCGTGATCGGCTCGCAGTCCCTCGTCGCCCGGCAGTCCGCACCGCACGAACAGGACCGCAACTTCGGTCACTTCACCATCGGCGCGGCCCTCGGCCAGTTGATCGGACCCATCGCCGCGGGCGCGCTGATCGGCGGCGCGGACATGGCCGGCACCAGCGCGCTGGCCCTGGTCGCGGCGGGCGCGACGGCGGCGGTCTCCTTCACCTCGCTCTGGCGCATCGAGCACCGCGGTACGGCGTCCGCCTCCCGCGCGGGCAAGGGCGACCGTGTGCCCGTGCGGGGCATCCTGCGCACCCGGGGCGTGCCCGCCGGCATCTTCATCAGCCTCGCCGTGCTGTCCGCGACCGACATCCTCACCGCCTACCTCCCGGTCGTCGGCGAGCACCGGGGCATCGCACCGTCGGTCGTCGGCCTCCTGCTCAGCCTGCGCGCGGCGGCCACCATCGCCTGCCGGCTGGTGCTCACGCCCCTGCTGCGGCTGCTCGGCCGCACCCTGCTGCTCACCGTGACCTGTCTGCTGGCGGCCCTGCTGTGCGCGGGCATCGCCCTGCCGGTGCCGGTGTGGGCGCTCGGCCTGCTGCTGGTGCTGCTCGGCTTCTGCCTCGGCGTCGGGCAGCCGCTGTCCATGACGACGGTCGTCCAGGCCTCGCCGGAGGACGCGCGGTCGACGGCCCTCGCGCTGCGGCTGACGGGCAACCGGCTCGGCCAGGTCGCCGCGCCCGCCTCCGCCGGTCTGATCGCCGGGGTCGCGGGGGTGGCGGCGCCGTTCGTGATGCTGGGGGTGCTGCTGCTGGTCTCCGCCGGGGTGGCGCTGCGGTCCCGGGGCAGCGGCCCGCCGGAGCCGGGCCGGGAAGTGGGGACGGCGGGCCGGGAGGCGGCGGAGCCCGGCGGGGAGGCGGCGAAACCCGGCGGGGAGGCGGCGAAACCCGGCGGGGATGTGGCGAAGCCGGGCGGCGAGGGGGCGAAGTCGGGCCGGCGGCGGGTGTCGCTGCGCCGTAAGAGCGATATCTGACGCGTCGTCGGGCGGTGCTGCACCCCTTTCGACGGTGAGGTGACACAGAGTCAGGTGACGAGGAGTTTGTATGAAAATCGTCTGACTTGGAGGCATATTCATGCCCGTCGTACCCCTCGCGCGCCGTGCCGGCACCCGTACCGCCGTCCTCGCCGCCCTCACCCTCGCAGGGACCACCCTGAGCGGTGTGCCCGCCTTCGCCGCTCCTGTCCCGGGGGACAACGGAGACGTCAAGGTCCACGCCGCCACGACCCGGGCCGACGACCAGCGCAACGACCCGAAGGTCTGCGACTTCTACCTCGCCGCGTTCAACTTCGACGCGGGGGAGAAGGTCAACTGGACCATCCAGACCCAGCCCGAGGTCCCGGGCGGCGCCACCCGCACCGGTACGTTCACGGCCGACGCGAGCGGCGCCGGCCGCACCAAGGCCGTGGACCTGCCCAACGGGCAGTACAAGCTCACGTGGCTGACCGACCAGGCCCACGGGGCGGGCAAGTTCAAGGTGTTCAAGGTCGACTGCCCGACCTCCAAGCCGACGACGCCGGTCGGCGGCCCGCCGGCGGGTGGTGGCGGCATCGCCCGCGGCGAGGCGTTCACGCCGGTCGCGGGCGCCGCCGCCGTCGGCCTCGCGGCCGTCGCGGGAACGGTCTGGTTCCGGCTCCGCCGCCGCCCCGATGGCGCCGCGTAGGACACGTTCCGCGGATCGCCCCGCCCACCCAGGGCGGGGCGGGGGCGGGGCGGGCACGGACGACACCGGGACCGTCTCCGACGCCGGGCCGACGAATTGGGCCGACCCGAGCGGCGGCGCGAGGGGCGGGCGTGGGCCCAGGTCTCGCGCGGTTCCGGAGGAGTGGCGTGGGCCGGGGTCTCGCGTGGCTTCGGTGGAGCGGCGGGAGTCGGGGGCTCGCGTGGCTTCGGTGGAGTGGCGTGGGCCGGGGTCTCGCGTGGCTTCGGTGGAGCAGCGTGGGCCGGGGGCTCGCGTGGTTCCGGAGGAGTGGCGTGGGCCGGGGCCTCGTGCGGCTGCGGCCGAGTGGCGTGGGCCCGGAGCGGACAGGGTCGGCGATTCGCCGGGCCGGCGGGTGTCCGGGGCCGGACGGGCCGACGGCTCGGCGCCTCGGCGTGGCGGCGGGCCAGGGGGATTCCCGGAGGGCGATGCGCGGTGGGGTGCCGCCTACCGGGGGCTCGGGGGCTCTGTGGGTCGTTCCAGGGGCTTCGGCTCCTCCGGGGCTCACCGTGCGACCGGTTCTGGATCCGAGCCGGTGGTTCGGCTGGGCGGCGCGGGCCCGCACGGCGGGGCGGGGCGGCGTGGCGGTGGGGCCGGCGGCGGTGGAGCGGGGGCGGCCCGCGTGCGCAGGCCCTGGCGCCGGAGGCGGGCCTACCGGCTGGCGCGGACGATCGTGCTGGCCGTCTCCCTGCTGGTGGGGTGCCTCTGCTGGGACCGGGGTGAGAAGCCCAGTGACACCGTCACCGCCCTTCCCCACGGGTCGGCAGGAGTCGCGGCGACAGTGCCGGGCGCCACGGACCCCGCCACCGTGACCGGCACAGGCACAGGCACAGGCACAGGCACAGGCACGGGCACAGGCACCGGCACACGCATCGGCGACCCCACCCCTCCCGCCGAACCCGCCCCCCGCACCGCCACTCCGGCCACCCCCGCCCGGACCACCCCCGGCCACCGCCCCGCATCCACCCGCCCGGCCCCGCCCCGGAAGCCCGGCGCCCACACACCCCCGCCGGCGAAACCGGCGTCCCCCCGGTCCGGACCCGCCGCCCCGGCCTCCCGTGCGCCCGGCCCCGTCGCCCGAGGGCCCGGAGCCCCACCCGCCACCGGCGGAGCCCCGGCACGCGCCAAGCCGGACGCGAGGCCGGTCGCCAAGCCGGTCACCCCCAAGGCGCCCGTGCGTCCGGTCGCCGAGCGACCGCCGGCCCGCCACCCTGCCCGGCCCGCCCGCCCCGCCCGTCCGGCCCTGCGCCCCCTGCCTCCCTCCCGCGCCACCCGCCTCCTGATCCCCTACCTCCGCCTCGACGCCCCCGTCATGCAGCTGGGACTCGACCGCGAGCACCGTCTCACCGCACCCCCGGAGGACGATCCCAAGCTGGTCGGCTGGTACCAGCAGGGCGCCTCGCCCGGGGAGCAGGGCACCGCCGTGGCCGTCGGGCACCTGGACACCGACCGCGGGCCCGCCGTCTTCGCCGGGCTGACCGAGCTGAAGCGCGGCCGGATCGTCAAGGCCCGCCGGGCCGACGGCCGGACCGCCGTCTACACCGTGGACCGGATCAAGTCGTACGAGAAGGCCGACTTCCCGAGCCAGGAGGTCTACGGAGCCCGCGGCCGTCCCGAGCTGCGCCTGATCACCTGCGGCGGCACGTACGACCGCAGGAAGGGCTACTCCGGGAACGTCGTGGTCTTCGCCCATCTCACCGGCATCCGTTGACCACACCGGCAATCCGCTGACGACCGAGGGCCCGGGCCGGGACCCGGACCGGGGCGCCGAATCCGGGATTCCGCCTTCTCGCCAGTCGGAATGCCGCACTCGATCCCGTTCCGGCTCTTCCCCCGCCCGGGCACATTCCGTTAACTTCCGTGACCCACAGCCCCGTACGGCCCGTACGGGGCTTCCGACCGCGGAGCACCAGCGCCCTGAAGACCCCTCGGGGGCACCTCATGACACGCGCCATCTCCCTGCACGACGTGAGCAAGGCCTACACGCGAGGCGCCCGCGTGGTGGACCGGCTGTCGCTGGACATCGCGCCCGGCGAGTTCCTCGTCCTGCTCGGCCCGTCCGGCTGCGGCAAGTCGACCGTGCTCAGGATGATCGCCGGACTGGAGGAGATCGACGAGGGCGAACTGCTGCTCGACGGCGAGTACGCCAACGACCTGTCACCGTCCGGCCGGGACATGGCGATGGTCTTCCAGAACTTCGCGCTGTACCCGAACATGACCAGCCGCAACAACATCGGTTTCCCGCTGCGCATCGAGTCCCCCGGCGCGGACCCCTCCCTGCGGGTGGACGCCACCGCCCGCATGCTGGGCATCGAGGATCTCCTCGACCGCCTGCCCGGCCAGCTCTCCGGCGGCGAACGCCAGCGGGTCGCCATGGGCCGGGCCATCGCCCGCCACCCCTCCGCCTTCCTCATGGACGAGCCGCTGTCCAACCTGGACGCCAAGCTCCGCACCCATCTGCGCGCCGAGATCTCCCAGCTGACCAAGGAGCTGGGCGTCACCACGATCTACGTCACCCACGACCAGGCCGAGGCCATGTCGCTCGGCGACCGGGTCGCGGTGCTGCGTGGCGGTGTGCTCCAGCAGGTCGACAGCCCGCGGGCCGTCTACGCACTGCCCGGCAACGTCTTCGTCGCCGCCTTCATCGGCACCCCGCGCATCAACCTGCTGCGCGGCCTGGTGCGTGCCCCGCTCGACGGGGCGATGACCATCAGCCTGGGCAAGCAGTTCCTGCGCCTGCCCGAGCCGCTGTCCCTGGACCACCAGCTGCTGCGGGTGCAGCAGGGCCGCGAGGTCATCGTGGGCCTGCGGTCGGAGGCCGTCCGCATCGCCAAGCACAGCTCGGCCCGCCCCGGTGAGGTGCCGCTCACCGGTCTGGTCGAGCACGTGGAGTTCCAGGGGCACGAGATCCTCGTGCACTTCGACACCGGGTCCAGTCCCGCCGTCGTCCCCGAGCTGGAGGCCCCGCGCCCGCGTCCCGGCCGTCCCGCCCGGCGCCGCCGCCGTGAGGGCTCGGTCCTCACCCGCCTGCGGGAGCGCACGGCGGCCGGCCGGGCCGGGCCCGTGGTGGCCCTGGAGCACCCCGGGGACGCCGAGCCGCGCCCCGCGCCCGCCGAACCCCGGCTGCCCGGCGACCTCATCGTCCGCACCACCCCGGACCTGGCCCTCCGCCACGGCATGCAGGTGCCGCTCCTGGTCGACCTCGCCCACCTGTTCGTCTTCGACCAGCACGGCGACCGCATCTGCCCGAGCCCGGCCCACCTGCCCGACCTGGAGGAGTGAGCGGCCCGGTCCGAACGAGGGAGGGGCCCGGCCGGGAAGCCTGCGCGGCGCGGAGTGAGCAGCCGCACACCCGGCGCGGGCCCCGGCCGTGCTGTGATGACCGGGACCGGGTGCGCCCGGCATCCCGGGACGTCTGGCGCCGGAAAACTATCGCCGCTAGTTTATGTGCCGGACGACGACGCCCCCGCCCCGGAGGAAGCGCGATGAAGGCACACGACGGCATGTACATCGGGGGCGCCTGGCGCCCCGCCGCCGGCCAGGACGTGATCGAGGTCGTGAACCCGGCCGACGAGCAGGTCGTCGGCACGGTCCCGGCCGGTACCGCCGAGGACGTCGACGCCGCCGTACGGGCCGCCCGGGAGGCGCTGCCCGGCTGGGCCGCGACCCCGCCCGCCGAGCGGGCCGCCCGCCTCTCGGCCCTCCGGGACGTCCTGGCGGCCCGGGCCGACGAGATCGCCGAGACGGTGACGGCCGAGCTCGGCTCGCCCCTGAAGTTCTCACAGGCCGTCCACGCGGCCGTGCCGATCGCGGTCGCGGGTTCCTACGCCGAGCTGGCGGCGACGCACCCCTTCGAGGAGAGGATCGGCAACTCGGTCGTGCACCAGGAGCCGATCGGTGTCGTGGCCGCGATCACGCCGTGGAACTACCCCCTGCACCAGATCGTCGCCAAGGTCGCCCCGGCCCTCGCCGCGGGCTGCACGGTCGTGGTGAAGCCCGCCGAGGACACCCCGCTGGTGGCCCGGCTGTTCGCCGAGGCCGTGCACGAGGCCGGAGTGCCGGCGGGCGTCTTCAACCTGGTGACGGGCCTCGGCCCGGTCGCCGGGCAGGCCCTCGCCGAGCACCCCGGCGTCGACCTGGTCTCCTTCACCGGCTCCACCGCCGTCGGCCGCCGGATCGCCGCGATCGCGGCCGGACAGATCAAGAAGGTCGCGCTCGAACTCGGCGGCAAGTCCGCCAACGTGATCCTCCCGAGCGCCGACCTGGCCAAGGCCGTCAACGTCGGCGTCGCCAACGTCATGTCCAACTCCGGTCAGACGTGCAGCGCCTGGACCCGGATGCTCGTCCACCGCGACCGCTACGACGAGGCGGTGGACCTCGCCGCCACGGCCGCCGCCAAGTACGGCGAGCGCATCGGCCCGGTCGTCAACGCCCGGCAGCGGGACCGGGTGCGCGGCTACATCGAGAAGGGCGTCGCCGAGGGCGCCCGCCTGGTCGCCGGCGGCCCCGAGGCCCCGCGCGAGACGGGCTACTTCGTCAGCCCGACCGTCTTCGCCGACGTCACCGAGGACATGACCATCGCGCAGGAGGAGATCTTCGGCCCGGTCCTGTCGATCCTCCGCTACGAGGACGAGGAGGACGCCCTGCGGATCGCCAACGGCACGGTCTACGGCCTGGCCGGTGCGGTCTGGGCCGGCGACGAGGCCGAGGCCGTGGCCTTCGCCCGCCGGATGGAGACCGGCCAGGTCGACATCAACGGCGGCCGCTTCAACCCGCTCGCGCCCTTCGGCGGCTACAAGCAGTCCGGCGTCGGCCGCGAACTGGGCGTGCACGGCCTGGCCGAGTACCTCCAGACCAAGTCCCTCCAGTTCTAGTCAGGGGAGTCCCTTCCGTCATGGCTGTCCGCGCCGCCGTCCTGCCCGCCGTCGGCTCCCCGCTGGAGATCACCGGCATCGAGCTGCCCGACCCCGGACCCGGACAGGTCCACGTCCGGCTCGCCGCCGCCGGGGTCTGCCACTCCGACCTGTCCCTGTCCAACGGCACCATGCGCCTGCCCGTCCCGGCCGTCCTCGGCCACGAGGGCGCCGGCACGGTCGTCGCCGTCGGCGAGGGCGTCACCCATGTCGCACCCGGTGACGGAGTCGTCCTCAACTGGGCCCCGTCCTGCGGCGCCTGCCACGCCTGCTCGCTCGGGGAGGTGTGGCTGTGCGCCGACGCCCTGAGCGGCGCCGCCGCCGTCCACGCCCGCACCACCGAGGGCACCGACCTCCACCCCGGCCTGAACGTCGCCGCGTTCGCCGAGGAGACGGTCGTCCCCGCCTCCTGCGTGCTGCCCGCACCGGACGGCGTCCCGCTCACCGACGCCGCCCTGCTGGGCTGCGCGGTCCTCACCGGCTACGGCGCCGTCCACCACTCGGCCCGCGTCCGGCAGGGCGAGACGGTCGCCGTCTTCGGCGTCGGGGGAGTGGGCCTCGCGGCGATCCAGGCCGCCCGGATCGCCGGCGCCTCGAAGATCATCGCGGTGGACGTCTCCCCGGCCAAGGAGGAACTGGCCCGCACGGCCGGCGCCACCGACTACCTCGTCGCCTCCGACACCACCGCCCGCGAGATCCGCGGCCTCACCGGCAGGCAGGGCGTCGACGTGGCCGTCGAGTGCGCCGGGCGGGCCGTCACCATCCGCACGGCCTGGGACTCCACCCGGCGCGGCGGCCGCACCACGGTCGTCGGCATCGGCGGCAAGGACCAGCAGGTCACCTTCAACGCCCTGGAGATCTTCCACTGGGGCCGCACCCTGACCGGCTGCGTCTACGGCAACTCCGACCCCGCCCGGGACCTCCCGGTCCTGGCCGGGCACGTCCGGGCGGGCCGCCTCGACCTGAGCGCCCTGGTGACGGAACGCATCTCGCTCGACGGCATCCCGGCGGCCTTCGAGAACATGCTGGCGGGCAAGGGCGGCCGGGCCCTGGTCGTCTTCTAGCCCGTCCCGCCCCGCGCCCCGGCCTCCCCGCGAGGCCGGGGCCTCAGCCGTGCCCGCGCCCCACTGAGTGCCACGTACAGGCAAAAAGTCCTGGTGCACGACCCGTTGACGTCCATACCGTCCGGTCAGTACGTTCCCCGGAACCCGAGCCACCCCCCGTTCCGTCCCCGCACCCCCCGGAGCGCGCACCGCATGGACACGGCACCTTCCGCTCAGCCCGCCCCCACCCCGCCCGCCGCCGGCAACCGCCGCCGGGTCGCCACCGCGGCGGCACTCGCCTCGGCCGTCGAGTGGTACGACTACTTCGTCTTCGGCATCGCCGCCGCCCTGGTCCTGGGCGACCTGTACTTCCCCGCGGGCAGTCCCACCGCGGGCGTCCTCGCCTCGTTCGCCACCTTCGCGGTCGGCTTCCTGGCCCGCCCCCTCGGCGGCATCGTCGCCGGACACCTCGGCGACAGGCGCGGCCGCAAGCCGATGCTGGTCCTCGCCCTCACGCTCATGGGCGTGGCCACCACCGGCATCGGCCTGCTCCCCACGTACGACACCATCGGCGTCGCCGCGCCGATCCTGCTCGTGCTGTTCCGCGTCGCCCAGGGCGTCGCCGTCGGCGCCCAGTGGGGCGGCGCGATGCTCCTGGCCACCGAGTACGCCCCGGAGGGCAAGCGCGGCGTCTACGGCAGCGTCGTCCAGCTCGGCGTCCCCATCGGCGTGGTCACCGCCAACACCGTCTTCCTGCTGGCCGGTGCCCTCACCACCGACTCGGCGTTCACGGCCTGGGGCTGGCGCGTGCCGTTCCTGGTCGGCCTGCTGGTGCTCGGCCTCGCCTGGTACATCCACACCCGCGTCGAGGAGACCCCGGCGTTCCGTGAGGCCGAGCGGGCGCTCGCGGAGAAGGAGAAGTCCGAGCAGAGCTCCCCGCTGCGCACCATCCTGCGCGGCCACCTCGGCACGGTGCTCCTGGCCGGCGGCTCCTTCGCCGTGAACACCGCGACCTTCTACATCATCATCACGGGCGTCCTCGACTACACGACCCGCGAACTGGGCATGGAGAAGGGCCCGGTCCTCATGGTCTCGCTGTGCGTCAGCCTGATCCAGCTCGTGCTGATCCCGGCCGCCGCGGCGCTCTCCGACCGCATCGGCCGCCTCCGCATCTACGCCCTGGGCGCGGCCGGCATCGCCCTGTGGGCCGTACCGCTGTTCCTGCTGATCGACACCGGCTCGCTGCTGTGGCTCGCCGTCGGCACGTTCGTCGCCAGCTGCTTCCTGAGCATCATGTACGGCCCCCAGGCGGCGCTGTTCGCCGAGCTGTTCACGCCCGAGATGCGCTACACCGGCGCCTCCCTCGGCTACCAGATCGCCGCCGTCGCGGGCGGCGGGCTCGCCCCCTTCGTGATGGTGCTGCTGCTGGAGGCGACCGGCACCTCCATGGCCGTCTCCGGCTACATCATCGGGCTGTCGGTGATCGCCCTGCTCTCGATCCGGGTCCTCGCACGCCGGGCCCGCGCGGCGGAGCCGGAGGCCGCGCCCGAGGTCCGCGCCCAGGCCGAGTCGGCGAGCTGAGTCAGCGAGCCGAGTCCGGCGCCTGCTCGGGCCGCTGTTCCGGAACCGCTCCCGGAACAGCGGCCCGGGCCGCCGCCCGCGAGCGCGACCGGGACACCGCCACGCCCGCCAGGCACAGCGCGCCGCCGGCCAGCGTGAGCGGCCCCGGCACCTCGCCGAGGAACAGCCAGGACATCAGGACGACCAGCGCGGGCGCCGCGTAGGTCGTCGCGCCCATCCGGCTCGCGGTCGTCCGGGACAGCGCGTACGCCCACGTGGTGAACGCGAGGGCGGTCGGGAAGACGCCGAGGTAGACCATGTTGAGCGTGGCGGAGGCCGGCGCCTTCGCGGCCTCCTGGACCAGCAGCCCCGCGAACGGCAGGCACACCACCGCGCCGACCAGGCAGCCGAACGTCGTCACCTGCAGCGGACTCGCCGAGCCCAGCGCCGGCTTCTGCGCCACGACGCCACCGGCGTACGCGACCGCCGCCAGCAGGCACAGCACCACCCCGAGCACCGAGGAACCGCCCTCGCCGGACATCGACAGACCAACGGTCACCGCACCGGCGAACGACACCGCCATGCCCGCCAGCAGCCGCGGCGGCATGGGGTCGCCGAGCAGCCGGGAGCCGAGCAGCGCGATCAGGATGGGCCCGGTGTTCACCACCAGGGCGGCCGTGCCCGCGTCCACCTGCTGCTCGCCCCAGTTCAGGGCGACCATGTAGAAGCCGAACCACAGCACGCCCGATATCGCGATCCCGTGCCAGGCCGAGCGCGGCGGCCACGTCTCCCGCCGCACCAGGCAGATCACCCCCAGCGTCAGCGCGCCCGCCAGCAGCCGCCCGAGCGCCAGCGCGCCCGGCGAGTAGGCGTCCCCCGCGCTGCGGATCGAGACGAAGGCGGAGGCCCACAGCACGACGGTGACCGCGGCCGCGGCGGCGGCCAGCATCTCGGCACGACGGGGGGAGGCGGTGGGCGGGGTGCTCATCATGCTCCTGAGGCTAGGGGGAGGCGGGTCGGGAAGCTCGCGGATTTCGGACGGGGCGGCCGGTGCCACGGGGCCCTTGGGTCAGCGCAGGGCTGCGGGCGCGACGCCCAGCAGGTCGGACATGGCCCGTTCACCGGCCGCCGTCACCTTCACCGCCCGCTCCGAGCCGATGCGCACGCACCACCCCGCCTCCAGGGCGTGCCGGCACAGGGCCGCGCCCGCCACGCCCGCGAGATGGGGCCGGCGTTCGGTCCAGTCCAGACAGGCCCGGGCCAGCGGCCGCCGTCCCCGCCGGTCGAGGCCGATCCCGGCCGCCTCGAACCAGGCGAGCCCCGCGTCGGTGAGCGCGAAGCCGGTCTCCTGCACGAGCAGGCCCCGGTCCGTCAGCGCGTCGGTCACCGCGATGCCGAGCCGTCCGGCGAGATGGTCGTAGCAGGTACGGCCCCGGGCCAGCGCCGAACCGGCGCTCGACTCGCGCAGGTTGCGCGGCCGTGCCGCCCGGTCCGGTGCGACCTGCGCGGCCAGGTCCTCGACCAGCTGCGCGACCCGCGCGTCGGCCAGCCGGACGTACCGGTGCCGGCCCTGCCGCTCCTCGGTGAGCAGTCCGCCCGCGACGAGCCTGCCCAGGTGCTCGCTCAGTGTGGACGCGGCGACACCCGCGTGCCGTGCCAGCTCGCCCGCCGTCCAGGCCCGTCTGTCGAGCAGCGCGAGCAGGCACGTGGCGCGGGTCTCGTCGGCGACCAGCGCGGCGAGCCGGGCCAGCGCCGTGGCCCGCGGGTCCCTCGTCGTCATGCCCCCAGCATGGGACACGGACCCTTCGGCCGTCGCCGAAGTGTCCGGTGGAGGCGGCCTACGCGCTCCGGCGCACCTGCTCGTACTGGCGCGCCAGCCCGTCCAGCAGGGCCGTCAGACCGGTCTCGAAGGCCCGCTCGTCGATCTTCTCCTGCTGCTCGGCGAGCAGGTGCGCCTGTTGCAGGTGCGGATAGTCGGCGGGGTCGTAGGCGCTCGCGTCGTCCACGAAGCCGCCCGCGAAGGAGCCGAGCGCGGAGCCCATCACGAAGTAGCGCATCAGCGCGCCGATCGAGGTCGCGTGCGCCGGTGGCCAGCCCGCCGCCACCATCGCGCCGTAGACGGCGTCCGCCAGGCGCAGCCCCGCCGGGCGCCGGCCGGGCCCGGAGGCCAGCACCGGGACGATGTTCGGATGGTCGCGCAGCGCCGCCCGGTAGGAGACCGCCCAGTCGTGCAGCGCGGTCCGCCAGTCCCGGCCGTCGTCGAACATCGACAGGTCGACCTGGCCGCTCACCGAGTCGGCGACCGCCTCCAGGATCTCGTCCTTGGTGCGGAAGTGGTTGTAGAGCGAGGGCCCGCTGACCCCCAGTTCGGCGGCGAGCCGGCGGGTGGAGACGGCCGCGAGGCCCTCCGCGTCCACGAGCGCGCGGGCCGTCTCGACGATGCGGTCGGTGCTGAGCAAGGGCTTGCGCGGTCGGGCCATGGCGCACATAGTAGGGCTGCCGACAGAAACTAGCAGTGCTAATTTAAATGCGGAGTTCGCGCCGTTTTCGAGGGGTGGCTTGTGGTGAACCTGGAGCTCAGCGAGGAGCAGACCGCCGTACGGCAGCTCGCCCGGGACTTCGTGGCGCGCGAGATCGCCCCGCACGCCGTCGCCTGGGACCGCGCCGAGGAGGTCGACCGGTCGATCGTGAAGAAGCTCGGCGAGGTCGGCTTCCTGGGCCTGACGATCGACGAGGAGTACGGCGGCTGCGGCGGTGACCACCTCGCGTACTGCCTGGTGACGGAGGAACTGGGCCGGGGCGACTCCTCCGTGCGCGGGATCGTCTCCGTCTCGCTCGGCCTGGTCGCCAAGACGATCGCCGCCTGGGGGAGCGAGGAGCAGAAGCGGCGCTGGCTGCCGGGGCTGACCTCGGGCGCGATGGTGGGCTGCTTCGGGCTGACCGAGCCGGGTACGGGCTCGGACGCGGGCAGCCTCACGACGCGGGCCGTACGGGACGGCGACGAGTACGTCATCGACGGCACCAAGATGTTCATCACCAACGGCACCTGGGCCGACGTCGTCCTGCTCTTCGCGCGCTCCACGGACGCCCCCGGCCACAAGGGCGTCTCCGCCTTCCTCGTCCCCACCGGCACCCCCGGTCTGACCCGCCGCACCCTGCACGGCAAGCTCGGGCTGCGCGGCCAGGCCACCGCCGAACTCGTCCTGGAGGGCGTGCGCGTCCCGGCCTCCGCCCTGCTCGGGCCGGAGGGCAAGGGTTTCTCGGTGGCCATGTCGGCCCTGGCCAAGGGGCGGATGTCCGTGGCGGCGGGCTGCGTCGGCATAGCCCAGGCCGCCCTGGACGCGGCCGTGCGGTACGCGGGCGAGCGCGAGCAGTTCGGGCGGCCCATCGCCCACCACCAGCTCGTCCAGGAACTGATCAGCGACATCGCCGTGGACGTCGACGCGGCCCGGCTGCTGACCTGGCGGGTCGCGGATCTGATCGACCGGGGGCAGCCGTTCGCCGTCGAGTCGTCCAAGGCCAAGCTGTTCGCCTCGGAGGCCGCCGTCCGCGCCGCCAACAACGCGCTGCAGGTCTTCGGCGGCTACGGCTACATCGACGAGTACCCGGCGGGCAAGCTGCTGCGGGACGCCCGCGTGATGACCCTCTACGAGGGCACGAGCCAGATCCAGAAGCTGGTCATCGGACGGGATCTGACAGGGGTCTCGGCGTTCTGAGTAGCGTCTGAGTACGCCGACGGATGTGGCGCGGGCCACGAGGGCCGAAGCTGTCGCCATGAGTGAGACACCCGGCAAGCAGCAGAACACGGCCGCCTTCTACGGCCAGGCCGTCGCCTCCTTCGCCGTCGCCATGGCGGCCACCGCGATCGGCATCTACCGGCTGAACGCCGACGCCTGGGTGCGGGGCTTCCTCGCCATCGCCGTCCTCTACCTCGTCACCTCCTCCTTCACCCTCGCCAAGGTGATCCGGGACCGGCAGGACGGGCCCGCGCAGGCGTCGCCGTACCCGCCTTTCGAGAAACGCTGACGCTCCGCCCCGGCGGCTGCGCTAAGCGCCCGCTCACCTTCGGCGGTATGGTGGTGCCCCTGTCAGTGGAGAGGGGCGAGTGATGAGTACGGCGGAGGAGACGGCCGGCGGCGAGGCGCAGGCGTGGGGCGAGGTCACGCCCGACGCGGCGCGGCGGTTGCTGATCGCCGCGGTGGAGGCCTTCGCCGAGCGCGGCTACCACGCCACGACGACCCGTGACATCGCGGGCCGGGCCGGTATGAGCCCGGCCGCGCTCTACATCCACTACAAGACCAAGGAGGAGCTGCTCCACCGCATCAGCCGGATCGGGCACGAGAAGGCCCTGGAGATCCTGCGGACGGCGTCCCGCCGCGAGGGCAGCCCGACCGAGCGGCTCGCCGACGCGGTCAGCTCTTTCGTGCGCTGGCACGCGGGCGGGCGCACGACCGCGCGGGTGGTGCAGTACGAACTCGACTCGCTCGGCCCGGACGCCCGCGCCGAGATCCTCGGCCTGCGGCGGCAGGTCGACGCGGAGGTGCGCGGGATCATCGAGGAGGGCGTGCGCTCGGGCGAGTTCGAGGTCATCGACGTGCACGGGACGACGCTGGCGGTGCTGTCGCTGTGCATCGACGTCGCGCGGTGGTTCAGCCTGGACGGGCCGCGCACGCCGGAGGAGGTCGGCGCGCTGTACGCCGACCTCGTGCTGCGGATGGTGGGGGCGGCGGATGCCGGCGCCGCCGCGTCGGCCGCGACGGCGGATCGGGTTCCGGCTGCTCCCGCTGCTCCGGAGGACCCTCAGACGTAGTAGCGCGAGACGGACTCGGCGACGCAGACCGGCTTGTCGCCGCCCTCGCGTTCCACGGTGAAGGCGATCGTCACCTGGACGCCGCCCTGGACCTCGTCGACGCCGGTGATCGTCGCGGTGGCGCGCAGCCGGGAGTTCACGGGGACGGGGGCGGGGAAACGGACCTTGTTCGTACCGTAGTTGACGCCCATCTTCACGCCCTCGACGGAGATCAGCTGGGGGCCGAAGAGGGGGAGCAGCGACAGGGTCAGATAGCCGTGCGCGATGGTCGTGCCGAAGGGGCCCGTGGCGGCCTTCTCCGGGTCGACGTGGATCCACTGGTGGTCGCCGGTGGCCTCCGCGAAGAGGTCGATCCGCTTCTGGTCGATGTCGAGCCAGTCGGTGTACCCCAGCTGCTCGCCGACCGCCGACTTCAGGTCGTCGACGGACGTGAAGATCCTCGGCTGTGCCATGTCTTCCAGACCTCTCGTGCGGGAGCTTCTCTAAGCGACTGCTTAGCATGGTCGCCGGCGGGGGTTGTGTCAACGGACTGGGTAGGGTTCGAGGGGTGCCTCAGATTCCAGAGAAGATCCACGAGCTCACGGTCGGGCAGCTGTCGGCGCGCAGTGGGGCGGCGGTGTCCGCCCTGCACTTCTACGAGTCCAAGGGCCTGATCAGCAGCCGGCGTACGGCGGGCAATCAGCGTCGGTACTCCCGGGACACGCTGCGGCGGGTCGCGTTCATCAGGGCCGCGCAGCGGGTCGGGATCCCGCTGGCGACGATCCGCGAGGCGCTGGCGGAGCTGCCGGAGGAGCGGACGCCGACCCGGGAGGACTGGGCGCATCTGTCGGAGGCGTGGCGCTCGGAGCTGGACGAACGCATCAAGCAGCTGAACCGACTGCGGGACCACCTCACCGACTGCATCGGCTGCGGCTGCCTCTCCCTCGACACATGCGTCCTGTCCAACCCGGGCGACGTCTTCGGCGAACGCCGCGCCGGCTCCCGCCTGATGGTGGAACGCAATGGTGGTGGTGGGGGTGCGGGGGGCGCGTAGGCGGCGGGTGGCGGCCGGCCGGTGGGCGGTTTCGCCCATGCCGGGTGTGGGTCGGGGCCGCGCCGGGGGGTGTCCGTCCTCGGAACGGCGCGATGGGGTTGCGAACCGACTGACTGTGCGTTGACGCGCCAACCGCTGCGGGCGGACACCCCCCGACACGTCCCCTTCCGTGTGCCGGCGGGTGCGGGCGCGTTCCCGCTGAGCTGCGGGCGGCCCCCCGACACGTCCCCTTGCGCCGTCCGGCGGCTGCCGGTCCGCTCCCGCTGCGGGCATGCGTGCCGCTGGGGCGATGGGGGTCCCCCCTGCTCGAGTGAAGTCGAGAGCTTGGGGGAGGGTGGGCGCGGCGGTGCCCCGTTTCGCCGGGTTGCGCAGCGCCTCGGCCCCGGCAGCGACGCCCCGGGCCGTCAATGGCCGTACTCCGCCAACCCCGCCGCCACCAACTCCGCGTTGGAGCGTGCCCGTCGGCCGTCCGGCAGGGTCAGGACGTCCTCCAGCCCCACCCGCGTGGCCAGCCCCAGTTGGCCCGCCAGCCGCAGTACCGGCCACGCACCGCCGTCCTCCCCGTGCAGCAGCACGGGCCGGCCGTGCGCGGACCCCAGGTCGGACAGCAACTCCCGCGCGGACGCCACCGCCGTGGCAGGGTCCGTGTCCGTCACCTCGGCCAAGACCCGCAGCACCCTCGGCCCGAGCCGTGAGGACGCGAACCGCCGTGCCCCGTCCGTGCCGGACCAGATGCCCGCCTCCACGCCCACCCCGAGATCGAGCAGCGTGGCGGCGATCTCCTCCGCCCCGGGCTCGTGCCAGTTGACCGAGGCGTGGTCGGGCAGGACCGTCCAGCCCCGGATCCGGTCGAGCCGCGCGGCGGGGTCCGGTTCGGCCCACGCCCCGGTGGTCACGCCCACCGGCACCGGCACGCGCGAGCGCATCACCGTCAACGTCTCCGCCAGCACCCGCGGCGACAACGTGTCCCGCCCGCACGGCGTCTTGGGATGGACATGGACGTCCGTGGCCCCGGCCGCTACGGCGGCCGCGGCGGAGGCGGCCATCGCCTCCGGCGTCAGCGGCACCGCCGTACCGTCAGCGGCCGTCCGCGGACCGTTCAGACACACCTGCACCATGTCGACGATGGTGCCAGTCCCCACCGACAGTGGGGGTGCGGCATCCCCGGCGCACCCCCCGCGCACCCGCATCCGTCAAGCCGACACCAGCAACCTCGCCCGCCTGGCGTCCGCCAGGGCCTCGGGCGTGAGCACGGGACGCGGCACCAGGATTCCGCAGTCCGTGCAGACCGGACCCGCCGAGGGCTCGTGATCCAGGTCGTACCTCCAGGCGAGTCGTTCCCCGTCGCACACGGGGCAGTTCGAACCGGGCTCGCGCTCCAGCGCGGCGATCAGCCGGCGCAGTACCTCGGCCAGCGGTTCACGGGGATGGACCGCCGGATCGTCGCACCACGCCACGCCGAAACCGCCCCAGGTCAGCCGGTGCCAGTCGTCCACGCTGCCCGGGCGGCGCAGCCCGTCGTGCTTCTCCTTCTTGCGGCGCTCGGCGAACTCGACCTCGTAGGCCAGCCAGACCGCGCGCGCCTCCTCCAGCTCCTCCAGTGCGGCCACGAGCCGCACCGGGTCGGGGGAGCGGTCCTCGGGACCGAATCCTGCCCGGGAGCACAGATGGTCCCAGGTCGCCCTGTGTCCGTAAGGCGCGAACCTCTCAAGGCACTTGCGCAGCGAATAACGCCGCAAGGCCAGATCGCACCGCGGATCGCGGACCTGTCTCGCCAGACTCCGGAAACCGGCCATCGTCCTGCACCTCCGTCACACCTGCACCTGTACATCCGGTCACTTCGGCGTCGTCGTACGGACGTCGCCGAATAGACGTATCGACAAGCGATTCGGCTCCATCCGATTTCAAATGCCCTCCATAAGCCGTCCGACGAGGCTCGCTTGTCGACTGCCGTGGTCCCTGTGCCTGTTGTACTGACTTCCGAAAGTGACGCTTGTTCACCTTCAAAGGCGGGGATACCGGCGGTAATATCCCGCCCACCCCACGTCGGGAGGAGCCCCCATGCCACGGCGTCACCCACGCACCGTTCTCGACAGACTGAGAACTCCCCGCGGAATCCACGGGTTCCTGAAGACCGCATCGGTATGCGCCCTGATCGCGGGTCTTTTGTCGCCGATCGCCCCCGCGGCCGCCGCGGGAACGGCGAATCCGCAGGCAGCGGCCGCCGTGAACGACCACTGCGGGAACCGGTGTTCGGACATCCTCCCGCCCGGCCAGAACGGCAACGCCACCCTGGCCCAGATCCTCCTCAACCAGGCCTTCGGCACCCAGCCCGAACACGCCGAGGACCAGCTCGGGCCCTACAGCAACCTCGCCAAGGGCTACCCGGGCCTCACCAACGACAAGATCAACACCTTCTTCAACGACGCGTCCTTCGGCGTCCCGGCGGACCAGGTCGCCTCCACCGTCAAGCCCGCCGGGCGCGGAGACGTGACGATCGTCCGGGACAAGAAGACCGGGGTGCCGCACATCACCGGCACCACGCGGTACGGCACCGAGTTCGGCGCCGGATACGCGGCGGCCCAGGACCGTCTGTGGCTCATGGACGTCTTCCGGCACGTCGGGCGGGGACAGCTGACCTCCTTCGCGGGCGGCGCGCCCTCCAACCAGGGGCTGGAGCAGCAGTTCTGGCGGCACGCCCCGTACACCGAGGCCGATCTGCAGGCGCAGATCGACAACGCCGTGGCCACGAACGGCGAACGTGGCCGACAGGCCCTCGCCGACGCCAAGGCCTACCTCGACGGCATCAACGCCTACATCGACGCCTCCGACAGCGGCCGCTACTTCCCCGGTGAATACGTGCTCACCGGGCACAAGGACTCAATCACCAACGCCGGGAAGATAGAGCACTTCGAGATCACCGACCTGGTGGCGCTCGCCTCGGTCATCGGCGCCCTGTTCGGCTCCGGCGGGGGCGGCGAGGTCAACAACGCGATCTCCCTCCTGGCCGCCCAGGAGAAGTACGGCGTCGCCGAGGGCACCCGGGTCTGGGAGTCCTTCCGGATGCGCGACGACCCGGAGGCCGTCCTCACCCAGCAGACCGGCAGCTTCCCCTACGCCACCCGGCCCGACGCCCCGCAGGGCACCGCCCTGCCCGACGCCGGCTCGGTGCGCGCGGAGCCGCTCGTGTACGACCGCACCGGCAGCGCCACGACGCCCACCGCCACCGGCGCGTCCGGCGCGGCGGCGAGGACGGCCCTGTCCTCCGCCCGGCGCGGCATGTCCAACGCCCTCGTGGTGAGCGGGAAGCACACCGCCAGTGGGCACCCCGTCGCCGTGTTCGGCCCCCAGACCGGCTACTTCGCACCGCAGTTGCTGCTGCTCCAGGAGATCCAGGGCCCCGGCATCAGCGCCCGCGGCGCCTCCTTCGCCGGCCTGAGCTTCTACGTCGAACTCGGCCGCGGCCAGGACTACGCGTGGAGCGCCACGACCTCGGGCCAGGACATCATCGACACGTACGCCGTCGAACTGTGCCAGGACGACCACCACTACCTCTACCGCGGCACCTGCACCCCGATGGAGAAGGTCGAGCAGAAGAACGCCTGGAAGCCCACGGTCGCCGACGGCACCGCGGCCGGTTCCTACACGATGCGCGTGTGGCGCACGAAGTACGGGCCGGTGGAGTACCGCGCCACGGTCGGCGGCAAGAAGGTCGCCTACACCACCCTGCGCTCGTCCTTCCTGCACGAGGCCGACTCCATCATCGGCTTCCAGATGCTGAACGACCCGGACCACGTCAAGGGCCCGGAGGACTTCCAGGAGGCGGTGCGGCACATCAACTACACCTTCAACTGGTTCTACGCCGACTCCGAGCACACCGCGTACTACAACAGCGGCGACAACCCGGTCCGCGCCGGCGGCGTGGACGCCGAGTTCCCGGTGTGGGCGCGGCCCGCGTACGAGTGGCGCGGCTGGGACCCGGCGGCCAACACCGCCGACTACACCCCGCCCTCCGCGCATCCGCACTCCGTGGACCAGGACTACTACGTCTCCTGGAACAACAAGCAGGCCAAGGGCTACACCACCGCGCCCTGGGGCAACGGCTCCGTGCACCGGGGCAACCTCCTGGACGACCGGGTGCGCGAGCTGGTCCGGCAGGGCGGGGTGACCCGGGCCTCGCTGGTGAAGGCCATGGCGGACGCCGGGCTCGCCGACCTGCGCGCCGAGGACGTCCTTCCGAGGCTGCTGAAGGTCGTCACCGGTGCGCCGGTCACCGACCCCGCCGCGGCGGCCGCCGTGAGCAAGCTGCAGGCCTGGGTGGCCGCCGGGGGCAAGCGCACCGAGACCTCCGCCGGCTCACGCAGGTACGCCGACGCCGACGCGATCCGCATTCTGGACGCCTGGTGGCCGCTGCTGGTCAGGGCCGAGTTCGAACCGGGCCTCGGCAGTGAGCTGTACCGGGCCATGACCGCCAACCTGCCCGTGGACGAGTCACCGTCGGCCGCGCACGGCCCGACCGGCGCGCACGCCGGGAGTTCGTTCCAGTACGGCTGGTGGAGCTACGTCGACAAGGACCTCCGGGCCGTCCTCGGCGAACCGGTGAAGGGCCCGCTGGCCCGCGCGTACTGCGGCGACGGCAGTCTCGGGGCCTGCCGCGACACCCTCGTGCGCACACTGAAGGAGGCGGCCGGGACGACCATGGCCCAGGTCTACCCGGGCGACGACGTGTGCGCGGCGGGCGACCAGTGGTGCGCCGACTCGATCAACCACCGCACCCTCGGCGGCATCAAGCACGGCCCGATCAGCTGGCAGAACCGGCCGACCTACCAGCAGGTCGTGGAGTTCACCTCGCACCGGTGAGCACACCGGGCACGGGGTGACGTACGGTCCGGCGGCGGGTCAGCGGACGCGGCCCGCCGCCAGGACCAGCCGGGCCAGCTCCTCGTGCAGGATGTCGCTGTGCGCGCCGGCCGGCGGGCCGCCCCGCCGGACCACCGCCGACGCGTCGACGTTCACGCATCCCGAGGCGGGCAGTCCCGCCCGCAGGGCCTCGGCGAGGGTGTACGCGCGCGTGCCCGGCACGGCCGCGATCCCGCCGTACCCCATCGCGCCCCACTTGGCGCCCAGGGCCCGCCGGACGGCCGAGCCGGCGACCGACCGGCTGTCGCCGGCCATACGGGAGGCCAGCGGGTACATCGTGCCCAGGGCCGTGTCGTGCCGCGAGTGGCAGCACACCAGGGGCCCGTCGACGCGGTTCTGCTGCCCCTGGAGCACCCCTCCGGCCCGGGGGTCGTGCGGCAGCCGGGCCGCGAACGCGTAGTGCGAGAAGGCCCCTTGGAGCAGCGTCACCGACTTCACCGTGCGCACGCCCTCGGGCAGTCCGCGCAGCGCGAACGACACCAGCCGCGCGCCGAAGCTGTGGCCCACGAGGTGCACGCGCACCCCCGGCGCCGTCTCGGCGAGCTGCCCGACGACCCGGCCCAGGCCGCGCTCACCGACCGTGCCCGCGCGCCGCTTCATCGCGTAGTACGTGGCCTGCCGCAGGAGTTCGTGGGCGCCGTCCCAGGGGTTCGGGATCCGCAGGTCCCGCCGCTGTCCACCGGACCCGGGATCCGCCAGCGCCCGGGCGAACTCCGCACAGGCCGCGGCCGAGGAACCGGCGAACATCTCCGGCTCGCTCTGCGGCACCCCTTCCGCCACGGTGTCGGCGGCGAACAGCTCCTGCGGCCCGGGCGCCACCACCTCCACCAGCAGCCGCACCAGCCGCCCGAACTCCTCCAGTTCGGCCTCCTCGGGCGGCTGCTGCTCCAGCAGCCGGGCGATCTGCTCGACCAGGATCGCCCGGCCCGGGAAGGTCTCCAGCAGCGCGTGCCGGGTGTCCTTGTCCAGGACCGGACGCTGGGGCGCCCCGGCCGCGACGGCCCGCGGGAAGTCCGGGATCGGCTCGTCGGAGAACCGCATCGCCGGCCACAGCACCCCGGCGTACCCGATCCGGGCCGCCGGGGCCAGCCGGGGGACGGGCGCGAGGAAGCGGTCGTAGAGGCGCGTCGCGCCCGAGCGGTCGTTGTTCCAGCCGTGCGCGAAGACGATCAGGTCGCGCACCTTCCGCTCGCGCACCCCGGCGAGCAGCCGGTCGCGCGCACGGCCCTGCGGGTCCCCGTCCGCGTCGAACGTCAGCTCCCAGTAGGGAGTCACACTCGTCGCCGGATCCGCCATGACAGGCCCCCTCGTCCCCCGGGTGACGCCGCGATGTGGGCGCATCGTCCTGCCAACGGGCGGGATTGGCCAGACGTCACGGGCCCATCCGTCGCGGGCCCGTCGCGGCGACGGGCCGCGCGCTCAGTGGTAGCGGAGGTACGTCCGCCGGGTCCTGCGGAACGCGGCGAGCTCCTCCTGCCACCCGGCGACCACCTCGTCGGTGTCCGCGCCCGCGTCGATCATCGTGCGCACGCGCGCGCTGCCGGTGAGTTTGTCGATCCAGTGGTCCGGGCGCCAGGCGAAGCCGCTCCAGACCCGCTTGGCGGTGACCAGCAGCCCGATCCCGGTGCGCACCGGGTCGAAGGCCGCCCGGTCGTGCACATGCAGCTGCACCCCGCCAACGGTCTTCCCCTGGAACTTGGAGAACGTGGGCGCGAAGTACGCCTCCCTGAAGTGGACGCCGGGCAGGCCGAGTTCCTCGGCCGCGGCGGCCCAGCGCCGGTCGATCCCCTCCGCGCCGAGCAGCTCGAACGGCCGGGTGGTGCCGCGCCCCTCCGACAGGTTGGTGCCCTCGAACAGGCACGTCCCGGAGTAGACCAGGGCCGTCTCCGGCGTCGGCATGTTGGGGCTCGGCGGCACCCAGGGCAGCCCGGAGGCGTCGTAGAAGTCCGAGCGCCGCCAGCCCGACATCGTCACGGTCTCCAGCGGCACGGGCTCGGTCAGGAACTCCCCGTTGAACAGCAGCGCCAGCTCCGCGACGGTCATGCCGTGGGCCTGGGAAACGGGCTGCCGTCCGACGAACGTCGCGAACTCCCTGTGCAGGACGGGCCCGAGGGCCGCCCGGCCGGTCACCGGGTTGGGCCGGTCCAGGACCACGAACCGCTTGCCCGCGAGCTGCGCCGCCTCCATGCAGTCGTACAGGGTCCAGATGTACGTGTAGAAGCGCGCGCCGACGTCCTGGATGTCGAAGACGACCGTGTCGACGCCGGAGGCGGTGAAGATGTCCGCGAGCGGGCGGCCGCTCTTGAGGTAGGTGTCGTACACGGGCAGTCCGGTGGCCGGGTCGTCGTGGCGGCCCTCGGAGCCGCCGGCCTGGGCGGTGCCGCGGAAGCCGTGCTCGGGGCCGAAGACCGCGGTGAGGTCGACGCGGTCGTCCGCGTGCATCACGTCGACGATGTGGCGGGCATCGCGGGTGATGCCCGTGGGGTTGGTGACGACACCGACCTTCCGGCCCTGGAGCAGGGCGTAGCCGTCACGGGCGAGTCGTTCGAAGCCGGTGCGCAGCCGGTGGCGGGGCGGTGCCGCGGCGGCGGCGGGCGCGGTCGAGACGGCGGCCGTAGTGGCTGCCGTGAGGACGGCTCGTCTGGAAGGGCGCATGCAGGGGCCTCCGTGATCCGTTTTCTTCCGGTTCGTCGTGGCTGGTCGCGCAGTTCCTCGCGCCCGTAGGGTGCTGCGCGACCCCCTTCCTTGAAACATACCGACCGGTTAGTCTGGGCCTGTTGCTGAGCCGCGTCTTAAGGAGACCGATGGTGGGAGCCTTTCAGGGGTCGGGCGTCGTTGTCACGGGAGCCGGGGGCGGGATCGGAGCCGCGCTCGCCCGGCGGTTCGCCGCCGAAGGGGCCCGGGTCGTCGTCAACGACCTGGACGCCGAGCGCGCCAAGCGCGTCGCGGAGGAGATCGGCGGCATCGCCGTCGCCGGCGACGCCTCGGCGATCGTGGCCGACGCCCGGGACGCGCTCGACGGGACCGTGGACGTCTACTGCGCCAACGCCGGTGTCGCCTTCGGGGGCGGCGGCGCGGACGATCCGCTGGACGAGACGGCCTGGGCCGCCTCCTGGGACGTGAACGTCATGGCGCACGTCCGGGCCGCCCACGCCCTGCTGCCCCACTGGCTGGAGCGCGGCAGCGGACGGTTCGTCTCCACCGTCTCCGCCGCCGGACTGCTCACCATGATCGGGGCCGCGCCCTACGCCGTCACCAAGCACGGCGCCCTCGCCTTCGCCGAGTGGCTGTCGCTGACCTACCGGCACCGGGGCGTGAAGGTGCACGCCATCTGCCCGCAGGGCGTGCGCACCGACATGCTGGCCGCGACCGGCAGCGCCGGCGACCTGGTGCTGCAGCCGACCGCGATCGAGCCGGAGGACGTCGCGGACGCCCTGTTCCAGGGGATCGAGGAGGACCGCTTCCTGATCCTGCCGCACCCCGAGGTCGCCGCCTACTATCAGGCCCGGGCCGGTGAGCCCGACCGGTGGCTGTCCGGCATGAACCGCATCCAGCAGCAGTGGGAGGCCAACCGGTGACCGGGTCCCGCTACGCCGCCAAGCCCTGGCTCGCCCTGCTCAGCGACGCGCAGAAGGGCCCGGTCGACCCCGACGGCTCCCTGGTGCACGCCCTGCGCCGGGTGGCGGCCGAGACGCCGGACGCCGGCTTCCTGGCCTACTTCGACGGCCGGCTCACCTACCGGGACGTCGACGAGCTCAGCGACTCCGTCGCCGGGCACCTGGCCGCACGCGGGCTGGAACGCGGCGACCGGGTCGCGGTGCTGCTGCAGAACTCCCCGCACTTCGTGTTCGCCGTGCTCGGCGCCTGGAAGGCCGGCGCGGTCGTCGTACCCGTCAACCCGATGTACAAGTCGGGCGAGGTGGCCCACGTCCTGCGGGACGGCGAGGTGGCCGCGCTGATCTGCTCGGACCGGGCCTGGGAGTCGTACCTGCGCGAGACGGCGGCCGACTCGCCGGTGCGGATCGTGCTCACCGCCTGCGAGCTGGACTTCCAGACCCGGGGCGACGCGCGCGTGCTGACCTTCGAGCGGCTGCCGCAGGCCCCGGACGCCGACGACCTGGTGGCAGTGGCGCGGGCCGGGCACCCGGCGCCGGAGGACCGCGACCCCGACCCGGCCGGCATCGCGCTGATCAGCTACACCTCGGGCACCAGCGGCACGCCCAAGGGCGCCACCAACACGCACCGCAACATCATGTACAACGCCGAGCGGCAGCGGACGGGCCTCGGCCTGCCCGAGCGGCCGGTCTACTTCGCGCTGGCGCCGCTGTTCCACATCACCGGCATGGTCTGCCAGTTCGGCGCCTGCCTGAACAGCGGGGGCACGCTCGTGCTGGCCTACCGCTTCGAGGCCGGTGCCGTGCTCGACGCCTTCGCCGAGCACCGGCCGCACTACACCGTCGGCCCGTCCACGGCCTTCATGGCCCTGGCCGCGCACCCCGACGTCACCCGGGACCACTTCTCCTCCTTCCGGGTGATCTCCTCCGGCGGCGCCCCGCTGCCCCCGGCCCTGGTGGAGAAGTTCCGGGCGGGCTTCGGCCCGTACATCCGCAACGGCTACGGACTGACCGAGTGCACCGCGCCCTGCGCCTCCGTGCCGCCCGGTCTGGAGGCGCCCGTCGACCCGGCCTCCGGCACCCTCGCGGTGGGCCTGCCCGGCCCCGACACGGTCGTCCGGATCGTCGACGAGACCGGCGAGGAGGTGCCCTTCGGCGAGCAGGGCGAGATCGTCGTGAGCGGTCCGCAGGTCGTGCCCGGCTACTGGCGCCGTCCCGACGCCACCGCCGAGACCTTCCCCGGGGCCGAACTGCGCACCGGCGACATCGGCTTCATGGACGAGCAGGGCTGGCTGTACGTCGTCGACCGCAAGAAGGACATGATCAACGCGTCCGGCTTCAAGGTGTGGCCGCGCGAGGTGGAGGACGTGCTCTACACGCACCCGGCGGTGCGGGAAGCCGCCGTGGTGGGCGTGCCCGACGGGTACCGAGGGGAGACCGTCAAGGCGTACATCAGCCTGCGCCCGGGCGCCGAGACGGACCCGGATGCGCTCGCCGCCCACTGCAAGGAGAGACTGGCCGCCTACAAGTACCCGCGCCAGGTGGAGATCCTGCCGGACTTGCCGAAGACGGCCAGTGGGAAGATCCTCCGTCGGGAGCTCCGTTCCCGGACGCAAGACAACTGACAGCAGTACGGAAAGGCAGGTGGCGGCAGTGCCCAGGACCACGGACCCGGACGGCGCTCCCGTCCCTCAGCGGCTCCTGGCCGCCGCCACCCGGCTCTTCGCGGAGCAGGGCTACGACCGCACCTCGGTGCAGGAGATCGTCGAGGCGGCCGGTGTCACCAAAGGGGCGCTGTACCACTACTTCGGCTCGAAGGACGACCTGCTGCACGAGGTGTACGCGCGCGTGCTGCGCATCCAGCAGGAGCGTCTCGACGCGGTGGCGGGCGCGGACGAGCCGGTCGAGAAGCGGCTGCGGGCCGCGGCGGCGGACGTCGTGGTGACGACGATCGACAACCTCGACGACGCGATGATCTTCTGGCGGTCGATGCACCACCTGAGCCCGGAGAAGAACAAGCAGGTGCGCGCGGAGCGCCGCCGCTATCACGAACGCTTCCGCGCGCTGATCGAGGAGGGCCAGCAGACGGGCGTCTTCTCCAAGGCGACCCCGGCGGACCTGGTCGTGGACTACCACTTCGGCTCCGTCCACCACCTGTCGACCTGGTACCGCCCGGACGGCCCGCTCAGCCCCCAGGAGGTCGCCGACCACCTGGCCGACCTGCTGGTCAGAGCCCTGCGCCCGTAACCGCCCGTCCGCGGCCGGTTGGAGGTTCAGGGGGCAGCCCGGGGGCGCCCCCTGAACCCGCCCCTCACACGTACCGCTTCAGCTCCCGCCGGGCCAGCGAGCGCTGGTGCACCTCGTCCGGCCCGTCCGCGATCATCAGCGTCCGCGCCCCCGCGTACAGCTCCGCCAGCGGGAAGTCCTGGCTCACGCCGCCCGCCCCGTGCAGCTGGATCGCCCGGTCGAGGATCTCCACCACCGCCCGGGGCGTCGCGATCTTGATCGCCTGGATCTCGGTGTGCGCCCCGCGATTGCCCACCGTGTCCATCAGCCACGCCGTCTTCAGCACCAGCAGCCGCAGCTGCTCCACCGTCACCCGCGCGTCGGCGATCCAGTTGTGCACCACGCCCTGCTGCGCCAGCGCCTTCCCGAAGGCGTTCCGGGACACCGCCCGCCGGCACATCAGCTCGATCGCCCGCTCGGCCATGCCGATCAGCCGCATGCAGTGGTGGATCCGCCCGGGCCCGAGCCGCGCCTGCGCGATCGCGAAGCCGCCGCCCTCCTCGCCGATCAGGTTCGACACCGGCACGCGCGCGTGGTCGAAGATCACCTCGGCGTGCCCGCCGTGGTAGTGGTCCTCGTACCCGAACACCTGCATGGCCCGCGTGATGGTGACGCCCGGGGTGTCACGCGGCACCAGCACCATGGACTGCTGGCGCCGGATGTCCTCCCCGTCCGGGTCGGTCTTGCCCATCACGATGAAGATCTTGCAGTCGGGGTGCATGGCCCCGGAGATGTACCACTTGCGGCCGGTGATGACGTACTCGTCGCCGTCCCGCTCGATGTGGGTCGTGATGTTCGTGGCGTCGGAGGAGGCCACGTCCGGCTCGGTCATCGCGAACGCCGAGCGGATCTCACCGGCCAGCAGCGGCTCCAGCCACTGCTTGCGCTGCTGCTCGTCGCCGAACTGGGTGAGCACCTCCATGTTCCCGGTGTCGGGCGCCGCGCAGTTGGTCACCGTCGGCGCCAGCTGCGGCGAGCGGCCCATGATCTCCGCGAGCGGGGCGTACTGCAGGTTCGTCAGCCCGGCGCCGTACTCGGAGTCCGGCAGGAAGAGGTTCCACAGGCCCTGCCTGCGCGCCTCGGCCTTCAGCTCCTCCACCACGGGCACGTTCTCCCACGGGGAGGCGAGCCGCTCGCGCTGCTCGTGCGCGACGGCCTCGGCCGGGTACACGTGCTCGTCCATGAAGGCGAGGAGTTTGGCGCGCAGCTCTTCGGTGCGCGCGTCGAAAGCGAAGTCCATACGGATCAGCCCTCCTGGAGGCCTTCGTTGAGCGTGGTCAGTCCGTGCCGGACGAAGACGGGCACGAGGTCGCCGATGCGGTCGAAGCCGCGCCCGACCGTCTGGCCGAGCGTGTAGCGGTAGTGGATGCCCTCCAGGATCACGGCGAGCTTGAACCAGGCGAAGGCCGTGTACCAGGAGACCGCGGAGACGTCGCGCCCCGAGCGCGCGGCGTACCGCTCGATGAGTTCGGACGGCGCCGGGTGGCCGGGCGCCTCGGCGGTGGTGGAGACGGGCGACTCGGGCATCCCGAGCGGCATGCTGTACATCACCAGCAGACCGAGGTCGGTGAGCGGGTCGCCCAGGGTCGACATCTCCCAGTCGAGGATCGCCCGGATCGAGTCGTCCTCGCCGATCAGCACGTTGTCGAGCCGGTAGTCGCCGTGCACCACGGCCGGGGCGGGGGAGCGGGGCAGGTCCCGTCCGAGCGCGGCGTGCAGCTCGTCGATGCCGTCCAGGTCGCGGTTGCGGGAGGCGTCCAGCTGCTTGCCCCAGCGCCGCAGCTGCCGGTCCAGGAAGCCCTCGGGCCGCCCGAAGTCGGCGAGACCCACCTCGGCCGGGTCGACCGCGTGCAGCTCCACCAGTGTGTCGACCAGGTTCAGCACCGCGCCCCGGGTCCGCTCCGGCCCGAGCGGGAGGAGCTGGTCGGCCGTGCGGTAGGGCGTGCCCTCGACGAACTCCATGACGTAGAACGGCGCTCCGAGCACCTCCTCGTCCTCGCACAGCAGCACCGGCCGCGGCACCGGCACGGCGGTCGGGTGCAGCGCGCTGATCACCCGGTGCTCGCGCTTCATGTCGTGTGCGGTGGCCAGGACGTGGCCGAGCGGCGGGCGCCGGACGACCCAGCGGGCGGTACCGTCGGACACCGCGTAGGTGAGGTTCGACCGTCCGCCCTCGATCAGCCGGCCGGACAGCGGCCCGTCGACCAGGCCGGGACGCTCCCGGTCGAGCAGGCCGCGCAGCCGGTCGAGATCGAGTCCGGGCGGGTGGTCGGGGCTCATGCGTCGCTCCTACGGGCAGGTGAACAGTTCCCGACTCATGATGCCGACCGGTCGGTATGTCGTCCAGACCCGGGCCGAAACGTGATCGGAGCCACGATAGGCCGACGGTGGACCCCGACGGGGCTCCGGGCGCTTTTCAGCCGCTTCGTTCAGGCCATCCGGCTTGCGCGCCGCCCGCCGGGCCTTGAGGGTCGGACCCATGAAGGCGATCAGCTACTCACGGTACGGCGGACCCGAGGTGCTGGCGTTCGGGGAGGTGCGCGACCCGGTGGTCGGCCCGGACGCGGTGCTGGTGAAGGTGCGGGCGGCGGCCGTGAACCCCGTCGACTGGAAGGCGCGCGAGGGCTACCTGGCCGGGATCCTCGCCCCCGTCTTCCCCGTGGTGCCCGGCTGGGACGTCGCGGGCGTCGTCGTGCGGCCCGGGGTGGCCGTCTCGGAGTTCGACGTCGGCGACGAGGTCATCGGCTACGTCCGGGAGGACTTCCTCTCCCGCGGCACCTTCGCCGAGTACGTGGCCGCGCCGCTGCGCACCCTAGCGCCCAAGCCGCGCAACCTCACCTGGGAGGAGGCGGCCGGACTGCCCCTGGTCGGGCTCACCGCCTACCAGGTGCTGCGCAAGGTGCTGGAGGTGAAGCGGGGCGAGACCGTCCTGGTGCACGCCGCGGCCGGCGGCGTCGGCTCGGTCGCCGTGCAGCTCGCTCTCCACCTCGGGGCGCGGGTGATCGGGACGGCGAGCGAGCCGAACCACGACTTCGTGCGGAGCCTGGGCGGGGAGCCGGTGACGTACGGCGAGGGTCTGGGGGAGCGGGTGCGGGGGCTGGCGCCCGAGGGTGTGGACGCGGTCTTCGACACGGTCGGCGGCGACGCGCTGAAGGTCTCCGCGAACCTGCTGGCCCCCGAGGGCCGGCTGGTGTCCATCGCCGACAACGAGGTGGTGACCTACGGCGGCCGCTACTACTTCGTCCGCCCCGACGCCGAGGATCTGCGCCGGCTGTCCGAACTGGCGGAGCAGGGCGTGGTGAGCGTGCACGTCGACGAGACGTTCCCGCTGGAGCGGGCGGCGGACGCGCACCGGCTGAACCAGGAGGGCCGCACCCGCGGCAAGATCGTCGTCACGGTGGACTGGGAGAGCGAGGGCGAGTAGGAGAGCGCGGCGTCCTGGAGGACGAGGGGCCGCCCTGGAGGATGAGGGCCGTCCTGGAGGCGGGGCCGTCCTAGAGGACGAGGGCCGCTCCGCAGACCGCCATCGCCACCGTGCACAGCACCGCGGCCGCGGCGTGCCGGGGCGCGAACGCCACGGGACCGGGCGTCGCCGCGAGCGCGCGGATCCGGCGGTGGGCGAGGCCGAGGACTCCCAGCCAGAGCACGCAGCACAGCGCGCACGCCACGATCCCGGCCGCCGACACCCCGCCGTGCAGCGTGGTCTTCACGGCGAGCACGGCGACGACCGTGCCGGACAGCGTCGTGCGCCGCCACGCGAGCCGGGTCCGCTCCGGCTGCAGCCCGGGATCGCGGTCGGGATCCCGCCGGACCGCCGGCGGGCTCACCCTTCCCATCCCACGAGCACGACGACGACCATGGCGACGGCCACGACCGCCACGACGAGGCTCAGCAGCGCGGGGAACCGCGACACCGGCAGGTCCTCGCCCCGGCGCATGGCCCGCTCGCAGCGCACCCAGTGGTTGACCGCCCGCAGCGAGCACAGCACGCCCGCGGCGAGCAGCGCGAGCGCCAGCCCGACCCGCCAGCCCCAGCGCAGGTCCGGCAGGAACTGGTCCACGGCGAAGCCGCCGCCGATCAGCGCGAGCGCGGTGCGCAGCCAGGCGAGGAAGGTGCGTTCGTTCGCCAGCGAGAACCGGTAGTCGGGCGTCTCGCCGTCCCGCCGCACCTCGGCGGGCGCGAACCACAACCGGACGTTCCGTACGAACTCGATCACGTGCGCGACCCTACCCGGGGCGCCCTCACCCGCCGTGCCGGCCCGTCGCCCGGAACGCCCTGAGCCGTTCGTACGCCGCGAGCCCGTCCGGCACCCACTCCCAGTCGGCAAGGCGCCGCTCCACCTCGTCCTCGGGCAGGAAGGCGTGCCAGGCGACCTCCTCGGCCTGCGGCCGTACGGGCAGCTCGCAACGAACCTCGTACACCGCCGACCACCAGCTGCGGCCGGGGCCGTCGTCGTAGCGGAACTTGAAGAGGAAGCGCGGGTCCGGCAGGCCGGTGACGCCGAGCTCCTCCTCGGCCTCGCGCAGGGCGGCCGTGTCGTAGGACTCGCCCGCGCCGACGACTCCGCCGACGAACATGTCGTGCAGGGAGGGGAAGACCAGCTTGGTCGGGGTCCGCCGGTGCACGAAGATCCGGCCCTCGGCGTCCCTGGCCTGGACGAACACGCAGCGGTGGCGCAGGCCCCGGGCGTAGGCCTCGCCGCGGGCGGACTGCCCGACGACCCGGTCGTGCTCGTCGACGATGTCGAGGATCTCGTCAGCAGCGCTCATACCCTCATCCAAGCAGGGGCCGGACGGGGAACCGGGGCGGGGCCGCTCAGGGCGAGGCCGGGCTCACAGCCGGTGTGGGGACGGCGCGCTGCGCCGCCGACCCCGTCGGCATCGCCGGGTGCAGCCCCAGCAGCACGATGCCCGCGACCACGGCCGCGAGACCACCGGCCTCCCAGGTCAGCGCCACCGCGTCGGTGCGCAGCCGGTCGCCCAGGAACCCGACGCCGCAGATGATCCCGGCGAGCGGCTGGGCCGCGGTCAGCGCGGGCAGCGACTTGCGCAGGGACGCCGTCTCGAAGGCGCTCTGCACGAGCACCAGCCCGGTCACGCCGAGCGCCAGGACCGCGTAGGGCTGCCAGCCGGTCAGCAGTTCGGCCAGGCCGCCCTCGGCGGCCTTCTGCCCGCTCACCCGGGTCAGCGCGTCCTGCACCCCGTACAGCAGCCCGGCGGCCAGGGCCAGCAGCACCGGACCCGAGCCCAGCCTTGAGCGCCGGCCGCGTGCGGTGAGGAGCAGGGCGAGCCCGATCATCACGCCGATGATCAGCCACTGCCGTACCGGATCGGCGGTCGCGGTGCCGCCCTCGGGCTGCCCCGCCACGATGAACGCCGTCACGCCGCCCGCGAGCAGCAGCAGACCGGCCCAGCCCTGGCGGCCCAGCGGCTGCCCGGACTGCTTGCGGGAGAGCGCGAGCGCGAAGAGCAGGTTCGTGGCCAGCAGCGGCTCCACCAGCGACAGCTCGCCCTGCCCGAGGGCGGCGGCGCCCAGACCCATGCCGACCACCATCAGTGCGATGCCGCCGAGCCAGCGGGGCACGTTGACCAGGTCGAGCAGCAGGCGGAAGGAGAGGAAGTCGCTGAGCGGGGCCCGCTGGGCCGCGTTCTGCTGCAGGACGAAACCGAAGCCCAGACAGCAGGCGGCGCCGAGAGCGAGCGCCAGGACAAGAACCGACACGCGGTGTACCTCGATCGTCAGGTCGGGTCACGATGGCGTAGGGGCCGACTGTACCGGCCGGCTCAGCCCGGCGCGCCCGTACGTCCTGCCCATCGTGGGGGCCGCTGCCCGCCCGCGCTATGACGTACGTCACAAAGGGCGAAACGGATAAATCGTCCGCCGGTCACCTCGTCACCAGCGGACTCTTTGATCACAAGGACCCCATGAGCCACGTGAGTTGACGCGTGTAACGCGACGGCGGGTCTTGACGGCAAGCGTTGGCGCGGGGTTGGCTGTGGGTGATCAGTTCATGGCGGTGCGCACACCCCGCGCACCGGTGACCACCGTGAGCCGAAACACAAGAAGAGCGCGTGAGGAAGTCCCGCGGTGTCCCCACCCCCGCCTCCCCTCGGCCGTGGCCGCAGACGTGCGGCGCAGGCCTTCGACGAGGCCCTCGACGACGCCGATCTGGTGACCGCGCGCGCCGCCCTGGCACAGGGCCGCTGGCAGAACGCCCGTTCCCTGCTGGTCCACACCGGAGACGACTGGGACCGCCGCGGCCACCGCGTCACGGTCCTGGCCGCCGAGTCCCACACGGCCGCGTGGGCCCGGGAGTGGCTGCTCGCCGAACCGGAGTCCGCCGACGCCTCGGTGCTGCTCGCCGTGGCCCAGGTCCGGCGCGCCGTGCACGGCAAGGGCAAACCCGCCCGCGCCCGTGAGGCCTGCCAGGAGGCCGCCGGCCGCCACCCCGCCGATCCCACGCCCTGGCTCGGGCTGCTCATGCTGGAGTGCGCGGTCGGCACCGACCAGGACGCCGTGCGGACCTTCGAGCAGGTCCGCGCCCGGTACGCCGACCACCACCACGCCCACCACCTGATGGTCGCCCGCCTCGCCGGCCGCCGCACGGAGGCCGGCCCCGACCCCCTGCACGAGGTCTACGACTTCGCCGGCTGGGCCTCCGAGCAGGCTCCCGCCGACTCCCCGCTCGCGATCCTGCCGGTCATCGCCCACGCCGAGCGCTACCGCGCGCTGGCCGCCGCCGGGCACGCGTCCCCCGACCCGGCCGCCTCCGGCCACTGGACCGGCCGCCGCGCCCGGCAGGTGATGAAGGCCGCCTTCGACTGGTGGCTGGAGTGGGAGCTGGAGGGCCATCCGCGGCGGCTGGTCGACCTGAACTTCCTGGCCCACGCCAAGTTCTGCGAGGGGCGGGGCGCCGAGGCCGCCGCCCTGTTCCACCGGATCGGCCCCCACGCCACCCCGGCGCCCTGGTCGTACCCGGACCGCGACCCGCACACCGCCTTCGCCGCCGCCCGCGCCGGCGCGCTCGGCACGGCTTGACCCCCCGTATCCCACCAGTGAGGACGCCCGCCCGATGACCACGGACAGTTCGAGCACGAGCACCTCCGCCCCCGGCGGCGGCATCAGTACGTTCAAGGGGCAGGAGCGGGCTCTGCGCGCCGACCGGCTCGGCACCGGCGGCCTGCTGCTCTCCGTGCTCGCCGCGACCGCCCCGCTCATGGTGGTCGCGGGTGTCATGCCCACGACATTCGCGGTGATGGGCATCGTCGGCCAGCCCCTGCTCTTCGTGGTCCTCGGCGTCGTCCTGATCCTGTTCAGCATCGGCTACGCCGAGATGAGCCGCCACGTCCACAACGCGGGCGCCTTCTACGCCTACATCTCCCGCGGCCTCGGCGGCACCGCCGGAGCGGGCGCCGCCCTGGTCGCCCTCGTCGCCTACAACGCGCTGCAGATCGGCATCTACGGCATCCTCGGTTTCGAGGTCTCCGGGCTCCTCGCCACCTACGCCGAGATCGAGATCGCCTGGTGGATACCGGCCCTCGTGGCCGCGCTCGCCGTCGGACTGCTGGGCTGGCTGAAGATCGACGTCAACGCCCGGGTGCTGGGTGTCCTGCTGGCCGTCGAGGTGCTCCTCGTGGTGATCTTCGACGTCGCGGCCCTGGCCGACCCCGGTCCGCAGGGCCTGTCGCTGCACGCCTTCGACCCCGACACCCTCACCGGCGCGGGCGTCGGCACCGCGCTGTGCTTCTGCATCGCCGCGTTCCTCGGCTTCGAGCAGGCCCCGGTCTACGCCGAGGAGACCAGCCGCCCGCACGTGCTGGTGCCGCGCGTGATGTTCCTCGCCGTCGGCGGGGTCGCCGTCTTCTTCGCGCTGAGCAGCTGGGCCCTGACCGTCGCCACCGGCCCCGCGGAGATCGTCGGCTCGGCGCGGAAGCAGAGCGCCGGGCTGCTGTTCTTCCTCACCGAGTCCCGCCTGGGTGCCACCTTCACGGACGTCCTGCACGTCCTGTTCGTCACCGGCATGTTCGCCGCGCTGCTCAGCTTCCACAACGTCGTCGCCCGGTACGCCTTCGCCATGGGCCGCGAGGGTCTGCTGCCCGCCGCCTTCGGCCGCACCAGCGGCAGCAGCGGCGCCCCCGGCACCGGTTCGCTGCTGCAGACCGTCGTGGCCGTGGTGGTCGTGATCGCCTTCGCGATCGCCGACGACAAGCCGGTCGGCGACCCGACCGCGCCCGTCCTGCACCTGTTCACCTGGCTCGGCAACGTCGGCGCCCTCGGCGTGATCGTCCTGATGGCCGCGGCGTCCCTGTCGGTCGTCGTCTTCTTCGTCCGCCGCGGCGCGGCCGGTGCCCAGGCCTGGCGGCTGGTCACCTCCGCGCTGGCCGGGATCGCGCTGCTGGTCATCGCCGGCTACACCGTCAAGGACTTCGACGTCCTGGTCGGCGCCGGCCCCGGCTCGGCGCTCAGCTGGGTGCTGCCCGGCGTCATCGGCCTCGCCCTCGTCGCCGGACTGCTCCTCGGCGCGGTGCTGCGCGCCCGCGCTCCCGAGAAGCACGCCCGGATCGGACTCGGCAACGAGGCCTTCCAGCTGGACAAGGCGGCGTCGTCCTGACCCCGCCCGCACGGGAAGTGGTTACGGAACTCTGACGAGCACCCGCGATCCCTGTCCTGGAGGGGCCGCGGGTGTTCGAATGAGTACGTGAACCCGGACGTACACGAGGGCGGGGACGCGGACCACCCCGAGGAGCGGGGCACCCCGGTCGGCCGCCGCGTCTTCCTCGGCACCCTCGCCCTGGGCGCTCTCGGAGTGGTCGCCGCGCCCCCGCTGCAACGCGGCCTTGAGGGCTTCCTCGGGGGCGCCGCCGACAAGGACCCCACCGGCCTGACGGGCCTGCTCCCGAACGGCGGCGGCTTCCGCTACTACTCGGTCGCCTCGTCGGTCCCGCGCAGGAACGCCGACACCTACCGCCTCAAGGTCGACGGCCTGGTCGACCACCCCGCCACCTACACCCTGGCCGACCTCAGGGCCCTGCCGCAGACCCGCATGGTCCGCGACGTCCAGTGCGTCACCGGCTGGCGCGTCCCGGACACCCCCTTCGAGGGCGTACGCCTGTCCCGCCTCCTGGACGCGGCCGGCGTCCGCCCCACGGCCCGGGCCATCCGCTTCACCTGCTTCGACGGCACGTACAGCGAGAGCCTCACCCTCGCCCAGGCCCGCCGCGCCGACGTCCTGGTCGCCCTGCGCATGCAGGACAAGGACCTGGGCCACTCCCACGGCGGGCCCGTCCGCCTCTACGTGGCGCCCATGTACTTCTACAAGTCCGCCAAGTGGCTCTCCGGCATCACCGTCACCGACGAGGTCCGGCCGGGCTACTGGGAGGAGCGCGGCTACGACGTCGACGCCTGGGTGGGCCGCTCGAACGGACGCGACGATGAGCCTACGAGCTGACCCGCGCCCGGCAGCGGCCGAGGTGCGCCGCTTCAGCCCGGCACAGCGCTGGATCCACCGCACCACGGCGGCCCTGATGGGCGTCTGCGTGGCGACGGCGGCCTGCCTCTACGTCCCGCAGCTCGCCGAACTCGTCGGCCGCCGGGCCCTCGTCGTCACGCTGCACGTCTGGGCCGGACTCGCCCTGCCCGTCCCCGCGCTGGCCGGCCTGGCCTCCCGCGCCTTCCGTGCCGACCTGGGCCGCCTCAACCGCTTCGGGCCGCACGACCGCACCTGGCTGCGCGCGGCCCTGCACCGCGACAAACGCCACGCGTCCCGGCCGGCGGGCAAGTTCAACGCCGGCCAGAAGATCTACACGGCCTGGGTCGCCGGTGCCGGCCTCGTCATGCTCGGCACCGGCCTGATGATGTGGCTCACCCACCTCACCCCCCTGTTCTGGCGCACCAGCGCGACCTTCGTCCACGACTGGCTGGCCCTCACCCTCGGCATCGTCCTGGCCGGCCACATCGGCATGGCCCTGGCGGACCCGGAGGCCCGAAGGGGCATGCGCACCGGCAGGGTGAGCACGGAGTGGGCGAACAGGGAACACCCCTTGTGGCGCCCGTAGGCCACGCCCTTCAGGGGCGCGGGGAACCGCGCGGGTGAGCCGTCATCGCCGCCGCGCCCCTAGATCACCAGGGACAACAGCAGCACCAGACCGCCGGCGACCACCGAGATGATCGTCTCCATGACCGACCAGGTCTTGATGTTCTGGCCGACGCTCAGCCCGAAGTACTCCTTCACCATCCAGAACCCGGCGTCGTTGACGTGGCTGAAGAACAGCGAGCCGGCGCCGATGGCCAGGACGAGGAGTGCGGCGTGCGTGGTGGACATGTCCGCCGCGAGCGGGGCGACCAGACCGGCGGCCGAGACCGTGGCCACCGTCGCCGAACCCGTCGCGAGCCGGATCACCACGGCGATCAGCCAGGCCAGCAGCAGCGCGGGGATGGCCCAGTCCTCGGAGATGTCCAGGACCATCTGTCCCACGCCCGTGTCGATGAGCGTCTGCTTGAAGCCGCCGCCCGCGCCGACGATGAGCAGGATGCCCGCGATCGGCATGAGGCTCTTCTCGACGAGCGGCGAGATCCGCTCCTTGGAGAACCCGGCGGGCCGCAGCAGCGTGAAGATGCCGACCAGCACCGAGGCGAGCAGGGCGATCATCGGGGCGCCGATGACGTCGAAGACCCGCTGCACGGCGTTCTCGGGGTCGTCCACGACGATGTCGACCAGTGCCTTGGCGAGCATGAGGATCACCGGCAGCAGCACGGTGAACAGCGTGGCGCCGAAGCCGGGACGCTTCTCGAGCTCCTCGGAGGCGCGCTGCGGGATCATCTTCTCGGGGGCCGGGACGTCGACCCAGCGGGCCGCGTACCTGGAGAACACCGGCCCGGCGATGATCACCGTGGGGATGGCGACGAGGACGCCGAGCGCCAGCGTCACGCCGAGGTCGGCCCCGACGGCGTCGATGGCGACCAGCGGTCCGGGGTGCGGCGGCACCAGCCCGTGCATCACGGACAGGCCCGCGAGCGCCGGGATGCCGATGCGCATCAGCGAGTAGTTGCCGCGCTTGGCGACCATCAGCACCACCGGGATCAGCAGCACGATGCCGACCTCGAAGAACAGCGGCAGTCCGATGACGGAGGCGATGAGCACCATCGCCCACGGCATCGAGCGCCCGCCGGCCTTGGCCAGGATGGTGTCGACGATCTGGTCGGCCCCGCCGGAGTCGGCGAGCATCTTGCCGAGGATCGCGCCGAGGGCGATCAGCACACCGACACCGGCGACCGTGGTGCCGAGGCCGGTGCTGAAGCTGGTGAGGACCTTGTCCAGGGGCGCCCCGGCGATCGCGCCGAGCGCCAGCGACCCGATGGTCAGCGCCAGGAAGGCGTGCAGCTTGAACTTGGTGATGAGCAGGACGATGACGGCGATGCCCGCCAGGACGGCGATGCCCAGCTGAGCGTGGCCGGCCGAGGTGATCGGCTCGGGTGCGTCCGCTGCCAGCATCTCGACGCTGAGTCTGGTCACGGGGTGTTTCCCTTGTGTTGGGGAGTCGGGGAGGGGGGGAGAGCCGGAAAGGGCTAGCGGATCGGCTCGGGGAGCGAGGCGAGGGCGTGCTCCGCCCGCTCGGTGATCTCCGCCGGGCTGCCCGCGACGTCCACGGCGACCCCGGCCTCGTCCGCCTGGAGCGGCTGGAGCGTGGCGAACTGGGAGTCGAGCAGCGCCGTGGGCATGAAGTGCCCCTGCCGGTGCGACATCCGGTCCTCGATCAGCGCGCGGTCGCCCGTGAGGTGCACGAAGACCACGCCGGGCGCGGCGGACCGCAGCCGGTCGCGGTACGCCCGCTTCAGCGCCGAGCAGCTGACCACCCCGCCGAGCCCGGCCCGCCCCTGTGCCCAGTCGCCGATGGCGTCCAGCCAGGGTCCGCGGTCCTCGTCGGTGAGCGGCGTGCCGGCCGTCATCTTGGTGATGTTGGCGGGCGGGTGGAAGTCGTCGCCCTCGGCGTACGGAACGCCGAGCCGGGCGGCGAGCAGGGGACCGATGGTGGTCTTGCCGGTGCCCGCGACGCCCATGACCACGACGACATGGGGGGTGTTCATCGCTGCCTCACTGTCTGCTGTCTTCGTCGACACGTGATGTCGACGCCACTGAAACCTATTAGGTACGACTAATTCAAGAGTCCGTGACAAATAAGTCTGACTTTTTGTCTCCGTGATCTACCCCGTACGCTGAGTGCATGAGCACACCGGGCCGGGGGCTGCACGGCCACGTACTGGACACCCTCGGCCCCGAGATCACCGCGGGGGAGTACCCGCCGGGCAGCGTCCTGCGCACGGACGAGCTCGCCCAGCGCTTCGACGTGTCACGCTCCGTGATGCGCGAGGCGGTCCGGGTCCTGGAGTCCATGCACCTGGTCGAGTCCCGCCGCCGCGTCGGCGTCACGGTCCGCCCCAAGTCCGAGTGGAACGTCTACGACCCGCAGGTCATCCGCTGGCGGCTGGCCGGCGCCGACCGCCCGCAGCAGCTGCGCTCCCTGACGGTGCTGCGCTCGGCGATCGAACCGGTCGCGGCCGGCCTCGCCGCCCGGCACGCCACGTCCGAGCAGTGCGCCGAGCTCACCGAGTGCGCCCTCGGCATGGTCGCCCATTCACGCGGCCACAAACTGGAGGGCTACCTCTTCCACGACGTCGCCTTCCACCGCGTCATCCTCTCGGCCTCGGGCAACGAGATGTTCGCCCGCCTCGGCGACGTCGTCGCCGAGGTCCTCACCGGCCGGACCCAGCACGACGTGATGTTCGAGGACCCCGACCCGGCCGCCGTCACGCTGCACGTCCGGGTCGCCGAGGCGGTCCGCGCGGGCGACGCGGCCCGGGCGGAGGAACTGACCCGCGAGATCACGGTCGGCGCCCTCCAGGAACTGGACATCCTGGCGCCGTAGCGAGGCCGCGACGAGCCGGCCTCAGGACAGGAAGTCCCCGTCGACGTACACCCACGCCCCGTCGACCCGCTCGAACCGGCTCCGCTCGTGCAGCGACCCGCCCCGGTACGACGCACGGAACTCCACGGTCCCGGTCGAGTGGAAGGCGGACCCGTCCCGGGTGTCCAGGATCTCCAGCCCGGTCCATCGCGTGCCCGGGTCCGGCTCCAGCGTCCCGGGGCGCGTCCGCGGATGCCAGGTCCGCAGCAGATAGGCGGCGTCGCCCTTGACGAAGGCGCAGTAGCGCGACCGCATCAGCCGCTCGGCGGTCGGCGCGGCGGCGGCCCCGGAGTGGAAGCGCCCGCAGCACGCCTCGTAGGTCTCGGGGAGCCCGCAGGGGCAGGAACGCCTGGTCATGGTCACCTCTTCGCGGAAACGCCTGAGGGCCGCGACCTCGCGGTCACGGCCCTCAGCCTCATGTGTCCGAGGGGGGACTTGAACCCCCACGCCCGATAAAGGGCACTAGCACCTCAAGCTAGCGCGTCTGCCATTCCGCCACCCGGACAAGGTGTCTGTCGCGTGGGTTCTCCCCGCGGCGACGACGTAAACATTACCAGGCTTTCCGGGGTGACCGATCACCCCCCGTCCCCGCCCCGGCCCGGCGTGAACGACGTGTGACGGGCCGGGAGCGCTCTTGGGGAGCGGGCCGGACAGAGGGAGGATGAGGGGGACCCACCAGCAGTGACACCGGGAGGAAGCACGTGAGCGAGACGGACACGGCCAGGAGCGTCACCGGCGAGGACGAGGTCGTGGACCTCTGCCGCGAGCTGATCCAGATCGACACCAGCAACTACGGCGACCACTCGGGACCGGGCGAGCGGAAGGCCGCCGAGTACGTGGCCGAGAAGCTCGCCGAGGTCGGGCTCGAGCCGCGGATCTTCGAATCCCACCCGGGCCGCGCCTCCACGGTGGCCCGCATCGAGGGCGAGGACCCCTCCCGCCCCGCGCTCCTCATCCACGGCCACACCGACGTGGTGCCGGCCAACGCCGACGACTGGACCCACCACCCCTTCTCCGGCGAGATCGCCGACGGCTGCGTCTGGGGCCGCGGGGCGGTCGACATGAAGGACATGGACGCCATGACCCTGGCGGTCGTGCGCGACCGGCTGCGCAGCGGGCGCAAGCCCCCGCGCGACATCGTCCTCGCGTTCCTGGCGGACGAGGAGGCGGGCGGCACCTACGGGGCCCGGTATCTCGTCGACCACCACCGGGACCTCTTCGACGGCGTCAACGAGGCGATCAGCGAGGTCGGCGGCTTCTCCTTCACGGTGAGCGAGGAGCGGCGGCTCTACCTGATCCAGACGGCCGAGAAGGGCATGCACTGGATGAAGCTCACCGTGGCCGGCACCGCGGGGCACGGATCGATGATCCACCGGGACAACGCGATCACCGAACTGTCGGAGGCCGTCGCGCGGCTGGGACGCCACAAGTTCCCGGTGCGGGTCACCAAGACCACCCGGGCCTTCCTCGACGAACTCGGCGACGCGCTCGGCACCGAGCTGGACCCGGAGGACATGGAGTCGACTTTCGCCAGGCTCGGCGGCATCGCCAAGCTCATCGGCGCGACCCTCAGCAACACGGCCAACCCCACGCAGCTCGGCGCCGGTTACAAGGTCAACGTCATCCCGGGCGAGGCGACCGCCCACGTCGACGGCCGGTTCCTGCCCGGGTTCGAGGACGAGTTCCTCGCCGACCTCGACCGCATCCTGGGCCCGAAGGTGCGGCGCGAGGACGTGCACGCCGACAAGGCCGTCGAGACCACCTTCGACGGGGCGCTCGTGGAGGCCATGCAGTCCTCGCTGCTCGCCGAGGACCCGACCGCCAAGGCGATCCCCTACATGCTCTCCGGCGGGACGGACGCCAAGTCCTTCGACGACCTGGGCATCCGGGGCTTCGGCTTCGCGCCGCTGAAGCTGCCGCCGGAGCTGGACTTCGCCGGCATGTTCCACGGCGTGGACGAGCGGGTTCCGGTGGACGGCCTGAAGTTCGGGGTGCGGGTGCTCGACCGGTTCATCGACGCGTCCTGAAAGCAGCTCCCCGACCCCTTTATTCGGGCGGGCGTGCGAGATCGACTGGGAAGAGTGAATGCGACCATAAGCTCGTAGCCTCATTACTCCAGCCTCGTTACAGGTAATGCGATCGCAAGATGGGTCGCTTTGCCAACTAGGAGGAATAATGATCAAGAAGGTCGTCGCTGCTGCGGCTGCCACCGGTGGGCTGGTTCTCGCGGGCGCGGGCCTGGCCGTCGCCGACTCCGGTGCCCAGGGTGCCGCGGTGCACTCCCCGGGTGTGGTGTCCGGCAACGTCATCCAGGTCCCCGTTCACGTCCCGGTGAACGTCTGCGGCAACACGGTCTCCGTGATCGGGCTGCTGAACCCCGCCTTCGGCAACACCTGCATCAACAAGTGATGCTTCCCCCTCTGTGAGGGGAGTTCAAAGCCATCGGTCCCGGAGCGCGAGCCATGCGCTCCGGGACCGAACGCTTCTTCAGGGGAATTCGAGAAGAATTCGATAAAGGGTCGAAGGCAGGTATTCAGCAATGCGACAGGTCACCCGCAAGGGTCTGATGACCGTGGCGGCCGCGACCGGTGTGATCGCCGCCGCGGGCGGCTCCGCGCACGCCGCCTCGGGTGCGCAGGGCTCCGCGTCGGGCTCGCCCGGCGTGCTGTCCGGGAACACGGTGCAGGCGCCGGTGCACGCGCCGGTCAACGCCTGCGGCAACACGGTCAACGTCGTCGGTGTGCTCAACCCGTCGGCGGGCAACGCGTGCGCGAACCAGGGTGGTGGATCGTCGTCGGGGGGATACGGCGATCACGGTGACCGCGGCGGCTCGCACGCGAGCGGGCACACGAGTGACTCGCCCGGGGTGCTCTCCGGCAACACGGTGCAGGCGCCGGTGTACGCGCCGGTCAACGTCTGCGGCAACACCGTCGACGTCGTCGGCATCGGCAACCCCAGCACGGGCAACGGCTGCGCGAACGAGGGCGGTGGATCGTCGTCGGGGGGCCACGGCGACCACGCTGACCAGGGCGGCTCGCACGCGGGCGGGCACGCCACCGACTCACCCGGCGTCGGTTCGGGCAACCACGTCCAGGCGCCGGTGTACGCGCCGGTGAACGTCTGCGGCAACACCGTCGACGTCGTCGGTATCGGCAACCCCAGCACGGGCAACGGCTGCGCGAACGACGGCCATGGCGACCCCCACGGCAACCCGCCCGGCGGCGGCCACGAGACCCCGGGACAGCCGGGCGACCCGGGCCACCCCGGAAACCCGGGCAACCCCGGCGGTCCCGGTGACCCGGGCAACCCCGGACACCCTGGTGATCCGGGCACCCCGGGCAACCCCGGCACGCCGGGCACCCCTGGCAACCCCGGAAACCCGGGCGAGCCCGGTCAGCCCGGTACCCCGGGGACGCCGCCCGGGGCCGGTGTCGAGACGCCCGGCGGCTCCTCGGACGGCAACGAGCCGGGCGGCCAGTTCGTCACCGGGCCCCGCGGTGACGCCCAGCTCGCCGCCACCGGCAGTGAGCTGCCGCTCGGGTTCGCCCTCCCGGCCGGTGCCGGCGCCCTGCTGGCGGGCGCGATCCTCTACCGCAAGGCACGCGCCTCCGCCTGAGGCACCCGGCCGGACGACCCCCGCCCACGGAGCGGGCCCCGCCGATGGCGGGGCCCGCTCCGTCATGTGCCTTCTCCCGGCACCGTCTCAGCTCACCACGTGGCCCGCACCTGGCGGATGATGCGCCGGCGCAACCGCACTCTGCGGCTGCCGTCGCGCAGCAGGCTCAGACGGTGCAACTCCCAGTGTCCGTACTCCGCATGGTCCGTCAGCAGACGTGCCGTCTCCTTGCGGGAGACCCCGCGCGGTACGTACACGTCGACAAATTCGTATTCCGGCATCGCATCTATTGTGCGGGCTGGGGCCTCGTACGGATAGCGTCTGCTCTATGTCTGATGCTGCGCAGCCCACCGCTGCCGAGGTACGCGCCGCCGCCGAGGCGGTCAAGACCGCGCTCGACCGCCACCTGGCCGCGGTCGAACGCAGGTCGGGGGAGGACGACCCGGCCGTCTACGAGGCGTTCAACCAGCTGGCCGCGGCCGCAGAGGTGTACGACGAACTGCTCTACGACCGCTACGACGAGGTCACACCCTTCGAGATCCCCGGTGCGGAGGACGCGCTGCCCCCGTACACCGGCCCCGAGGAACCGAACGCGCTGAGCGTACTGATCCGCCGTGACTACGCCGTCGCCGAACCGCAGCGGCTGCTGGCGCAGGCCCAGCGGATCGAGGCGGCAGACGGCGACGAGGGCTCCCCGGCCTCCGGGACGGTCCACGGCGCGCTGGGCCTGCTGTTCGGCGAGTTCGAGCCCGACGAGATCGCCTCCCGTCACAAGGAGTTCGGGCTGGAGGAGGGCGACTCCACGCTCTGGGTGACGGCGGCGGACGAACCGGCCGAACCGGGGGAGTGGCTGGAGGCGCCGTTCGAGCAGGTCGACGCGCAGCAGGTGGTGTGCCGCTTCGACGTCAGCGCCGTCTTCGACGACGAGGTCGACGCCCTCGACGAAGACGAAGAGGACGAGGACGCGGAAGACCTGGAGGACCTCGACACCGATCTGGACGAGGACGACGAGGACGACGAGGACGACGAGGACGACGAGGACGAGGACCTGGAGCCGCTGGACGCGGATCGCCGCTGAGAGCGCGTCACGGCCACCCGACGGCGGTGGTCACGGGCCCGGGCCCGTGACCACCGCCGTCGCGCGTCAGCCGGCGATCTGCGGGGCGAGCAGCACGGGAAGCCGGGTCGTCCGCGGCTTCGCCGGAACCTCGGCCACCGCCCTGGGCAGCGCCTGCTCCACGCCGTGCACCACCGACAGATGCCGGTCGGCCCGCCCGAACGCCGTGTACACCCACGGCCGGCTCAGCGCCTGCGCCGCGTCGCCGGGCAGCACGACGACCACCGCGGGCCAGCGGCTGCCCACGGCCTGGTGCGCGGTCATCGCCCACCCGTGCCGCACGGACTGCTCCACCCGCTCCTTCGGCACGACGACGGACCCGCCCGCGCACGACAGGTGCAGCCCCTCGGCGTCGGCCTTCACCACCCGGCCCGGCACCGCCCTCCCCGGCGTAGGGGAGTAGACGATCCGGTCGCCGGGGTCGAAGCCGCCGAAACGGCCGGGGCCCGGGTTGAGCCGCTCCTTCAGGGCCGCGTTGAGCGCGCGCGTGCCGACCGCACCGCCGTGCCCCGGCGTGATCACCTGGGTCTCCTCGGCCGGGACGCCGATGGCCCGCGGCACCGAGTCCACGACCAGCTGCACCGTGCGGTGCACGGCCTCGCCCGCGTCCCGCACGGGCACGATCACGACCTCCTTGCCGGGCGCCTCGACCTGGTTCAGCTCGCCGACGCCGATGCCGGAGACCAGCTCGCCGAGCGGCCCCGGGTCCGGCAGCCGTGAGGCGACCTGCGGGCAGATCCGCGCCGCCAGGAGATCCGCGAACACCCGCCCCGGCCCCACGGACCACAGCACGGCCGGGTCGCCGGCCAGCACCAGCCGCGCCCCGTCCGGCAGCGACTCCGTCAGCAGGGCCGCCGTCTCGACGTCCAGCTGCGGCGCGTCGAGCACGACGAGCAGATCCAGGTCCAGCGCCCCGTCCGTGTCCCGCCCGGGCCCTTCGGGACCGGAGAGCAGCCCGGGGACGGTGGCCACGGGCACGTCGGCGCCGCCCTCCTGCCCGGTCCGCCGCAGCAGGGCGGCGAAGCGGTCGCGGCCGACGGGGCCGTGGGTGGCGGCCCAGGCGCGCAGCCCGAGTGCGCGCGCGGCGTGCAGCAGCGCCGCCGGCTCGGCCAGGGACGCCTCCCCGCCGGTGTGCAGGACCAGGCCGTGGCCGGCGGCCGCGCGGATCAGCTCAGCCGTGGAGCCCGCGGCCGCGGCGGCGAGCCGCTCCCACTCCTCGGCCGGACCGTCCTGCTTGGGCACGGAGTTGACCAGCCGGGCCAGGCCGTCGGCCAGGCTCTCCTCCGCCAGCGCGTACCGCTCCAGACCGACCAGGACACGGACCGGGCGCTCCCGCTCCTCCTCCGGGTCGTCCGGTTCCACGGCGGGGGCCGGAGCGCCGGTCTCCTCCAGGGCGTCCTGGAAGACCAGCGCCTCGCCCTCCGCGATGCTGTCCTGCACGGCGCTCTCCGGCTCCGGCACGCCCCGCTGGGCCAGGGCGGCGAGGAGCGCCGGCATCTCCAGCGCGGTGTGGCCCGCCAGCGCCGCCTGCTCCAGGAGCCAGACCGTGACGGCCCGGCCGCGCCGCGCGTCGTCCGGGGCGCACTCGGCGCCCAGCAGCGCCCGCGCGAATCCGTCGGCCTGCTCCGGCCGCACACCCGCGACCCGCAGCAACTGCCAGGGGTCGGCGCGCAGCAGCTCGTCCGCGCCCTCGCCGAGCACCGCGGCCGCCTGGGGCGCGAGTGTCTCCGGGGCGCCGCCCTCGCCGAGCACCCGCCGTACGCCCTGCACCGCCTCGGGCGCGGGGGCCGCCGGCGCGGCGACGGTCTCGGCCGCCACCGGCTGCGGCCGGCGCACCGGCTCGGGGGCGGGGCGGCGGGGGGCGGGCGCGGGCTCCTCGAACACCGTGGCCGCCGGCTTCTCGCCGCTCTCCACGGCACGGACGGCCGCGAGCAGATCGGCGGCCCTGCCGCTCAGCTTGGCGCCGGCCTCGATGGGCGCCTTCTTCTCGGCCTTGCGCTGCTCGATGCGCTCCCGCTCGGCCCGCTGGGCCAGCAACTCGGCCTCGGCCTCGGAGAGCCGGCCGGCCGCGCCCTCCGCGGCCCCCGACCCCTCGGCGACCCGAGCGCCCGGGCCCTCCTCCGCAGCCGATTTCCCGGCGGACGGACCCGCCGGGCCCTCTTCCGCAGCCGATTCCCCGGCGGACGGACCCGCAGTGCCCTCCTGGGCCGCCGAGTCCCCGGCGTCCTCCGCCGAGTCCCCGGTCCCCTCCGCCGGGGTGCTCTCCGCGGCGCCCGGGGTCCCCGGCTCGGCGTCCTCCGTGGTCTCGGGCTCCGTGCTCACAGCGTGCTCCAGTCGTGATCGGGATAGTGGTGCACGGGCGCCGACACATCGTCGAGCGCCCGGCAGATCTCGTCAGGAAGACTAAGGGTCTCCACTGACAACGCCGCGGTGAGCTGCTGCGCGTTGCGCGCGCCGACGATGGGGGCGGTCACCCCGGGCCGGTCGCGGATCCACGCCAGGGCCACCTGGAGCGGCGTCACGGCGAGCCCGTCGGCCGCGGTCGCCACGGCGTCGACGATCCGGCTCGCGGTGTCGTCGAGGTACGGCGCCACGAAGGGCGCGAGGTGGTCCGAGGCGCCGCGGGAGTCCGGCGGTGTGCTGTCGCCCCGGTACTTGCCCGTCAGCACCCCGCGTCCGAGCGGCGAGGACGGGAGCAGTCCTATGCCGAGGTCGAGCGCGGCCGGCAGCACCTCGCGTTCGACGCCGCGCTGCAGGAGCGAGTACTCCAGCTGCGTGGCCGCAAGGCGGGTCCGGGTGCCCGGGGCCGCGAGCTGCCAGGTGGCGGCCTTGGCCAGTTGCCAGCCGCAGAAGTTGGAGACGGCGGCGTAGCGGGCACGGCCGCTGGCGACCGCGAGGTCGAGGGCCTGGAGGGTCTCCTCCAGCGGGGTGTGCGGGTCGTAGGCGTGCACGTGCCAGACGTCGACGTAGTCGGTGCCGAGCCGCGCGAGCGAGGCGTCCAGGGCGGCGAGCAGATGGCCGCGGGAGCCGTCGACCCGGCGGTCGGGGTCGGGCACACCGCCGGCCTTGGTGGAGATGACGAGGTCCCGCCGGGGCACGAGGCCGTCCAGCAGCCGGCCGAGCAGGTACTCGGCCTCTCCGTCGCCGTACACGTCCGCCGTGTCGACGAGACTCCCGCCCGCTTCCCAGAACGTCTTCATGAGGTCCGCCGCGTCGTGCTCGTCGGTGTCCCGCCCCCAGGTCAGGGTGCCGAGCCCGATCCGTGACACACGCAGGCCGGTGCGGCCGAGATGCCTCTGCTCCATGAACGCCGAGATTACTGGCCAGAACCTGTCGTGTGGGTGGCTGTGGACGACCGATTTCCGGGGACGGCCCGGTGAGTTGTGCCCGGCCGCCACAGCCCGATGCCCGAGGTCAGCAGCTGCCGTCCGACACCTGCAGCCCCTTGTTCGCGCCCGCCGTCCGGTTCACGACGGCCGGGACGCAGCCGGCCGCGTCGAGGCGGTGGGAGTAGGGGATGGAGACCGTGGTGTTCGAGACCGGGTCGGGCCCGGCCGGATGGTTCTCACTGCCCGGCTGGGACCACGTCACGTTGTCGAAGACGTTGCCGCCGACCTGCCAGTACCCGGCCTCGTCGGTGTAGAAGGTGCCGAGGACGTCCTTGGAGTCCTCGAAGTAGTTGTTGTCCACCCTGGCGCGGGCGCCGGCCCGGGAGTTGATGCCGGACTCGTTCAGGCGCACGTAGTGGTTGTTGTACATGTGCGCGATGCCGCCGCGCAGCAGCGGGGCGCGGGAGTCGATGTTCTCGTAGCGGTTGTGGTGGTAGGTGATGAACCCGTTCGACCGGTCGCTCTCGCTGCTGCCGACCAGGCCGCCGCGGCCGGAGTTGCGCAGGACGCTGTAGGACAGGGTCACGTACTGCGTGTTGTTCTTCATGTCGAACAGGCCGTCGTAGCCCTCCGATTCGCCGCCCGAGGCCTCCAGGGTGGTGTGGTCGACCCAGACGTTGCGGACGTTGCTCTCCATGCCTATGGCGTCGCCGCCGTTGGACGTGGGGGAGCCGGACTTCCTGACGTTCCGCACGGTCACGTTCTGGATGATGATGTTCTTCGCTTCGCGGATGTGGATGCCCACCTGGTCGAAGACCGCGCCGCTGCCGACCCCGACGATGGTCACGTTGCTGATCCTCTTCAGCTCGATCACGCCGTCGGCGGTGTCGCAGCTGCTGCCGGAGACCTTCTTGGTGCCGGCGTGGGTGATGGTCCCCGTCACCTCGATGACGAGGGGCGTGCTGCTGCTCGCCCGGCCGCACAGGGCGGCGTGGATCGCGGTCCCGGTCGTCGCCCGGACCGTCTGCCCGCCGGCGCCGCCGGTGGTCCCGCCGTTCTGTGAGGCGTAGCCGGTGGCCGGGCCCGTCGCGGCCGAGGCCGCGGGCACCGAGACCAGCGTTCCGGTCGCGGCGGCCAGGGTCAGGGTGGCCAGGGCCGCGCCGAGTCGCGCCGATGTCGCTCGCTTCATCCGTACTCTCCGTTCCGTGTGCGGAGTGCGGGTGGGGTTAGAAAGCGCTTTCTCGTGACGCTAAGGACTTGCTGTGCACGCGTCAATGGTCGTGTACATGATTCTTGTTCACGGACCTGAAAGGTCACGGCCGTATCGCTGTCCCGTGCGGCGGCCCCGCGTTAAGGTCTGCGCACAAGGCACGTTACTGATCAGTAAGGGGATGCGGCATGCAGCTCGGTATCAACCTCGGCTACTGGGGTGCCGGAATGGACGCGGACAACCTGGCCGTCGCCCAGGAGGCCGACCGGCTCGGTTACGCCGTCTGCTGGGCCGCCGAGGCCTACGGCTCCGACGCGGCCACCGTCCTGACCTGGGTCGCCGCCCAGACCGAGCGCATCGACGTCGGCTCGGCCATCTTCCAGATCCCGGCCCGCCAGCCGGCGATGACGGCCATGACCGCCGCCACCCTCGACTCCCTCTCCGGCGGCCGCTTCCGCCTCGGTCTCGGCGTCTCCGGCCCGCAGGTCTCCGAGGGCTGGTACGGCGTCAGGTTCGACAAGCCGCTGGCCCGCACCCGCGAGTACGTCGAGATCATCCGCAAGGCCATGACCCGCGAGCGCCTGTCGTACGAGGGCCGGCACTGGACGCTGCCCCTGCCCGGCGGCCCGGGCAAGCCCATCAAGCTGACCGTGCACCCGCAGCGCGAGCACATCCCGCTGTACATCGCCGCCATCGGCCCGAAGAACCTCGAACAGACCGGCGAGATCGCCGACGGCGCCCTGCTGATCTTCCCCTCCGCCGACCACCTGGAGGACACGGCGATCAAGCACCTGCGCGCGGGCCGCGAGAAGGCCGGCAAGACCCTCGACGGATTCGACGTCTGCCCGACGCTGCCGCTCGCCCTGGGCGACGACAAGGACGTCACGACGCTGGCCGACACCTTCCGCCCCTACACCGCCCTCTACGTCGGCGGCATGGGCAGCCGCAAGCAGAACTTCTACAACCAGCTCGCCCAGCGCATGGGGTACGAGAAGGAAGCCGCCGAGATCCAGGACAAGTACCTCTCCGGCGACAAGCAGGGCGCCGCGGCCGCCGTCCCGCACGACCTGATCGACAAGACGACCCTGCTCGGCTCCGTGGACCGCATCGCCGAGCGGATGAAGGCCTACGCCGAGGCCGGTGTCACCACCCTCACGCTCGCCCCGGCGGGCTTCACGCTCGACGAGCGGCTGGCCTCCCTGCGGGCCGGCACCGAGGCCCTGGAGCGTGCCGGCCTCGCCTGAGGCCCTTGGCCTCCGCGTGCCGGCCTCGCCCGAGGCCCGAGTTTCCGCGGCCGTGGTGGGGGCTCGGGGGTCTTCCCCGCCACGGCCGTCACGCGGAACAACGCGCCGGACCGCCGCCGGTTACGCCCGCCGCCGGTCCCGCCCGCCGCCGTGCCGGGCGGGCCGGGACGTCTCACCCCAGGTCCCCCATTCGGCGGAGATGTCCGGCACACCTGTTGCAGCGCCCCGCACCCCGCACTTGACTCGTTCTTCGCGGAAACCTGCGGATCCTGCAGCACGCGCACGCGCGCGGGAAGAGGTGCCCACGATGCTTTCGGCCAAGAGTCTGTTCCAGGAGATCCTCGACGACGACGCGTCCTTCGCCCTGTTCTGTTCCATCGCCGCCAGCGGCGAGTCCCAGGGCGGCTGGGAGAACGCCCGCATCGCCGCCCTCGTCCCCGACAGCGAGCGCGCGCTCGCGCCCAAGATCTCCCGGCACGGCGCCGACGAGGACAAGCACGGCCGGATCTTCAACGCCCTGCTGAAGAAGCGCGGCCTCGACCCCGTCCCGGTGCCGCCGGAGACCGACTACACGATGCTCCTGGAGAAGAACGGCATCGGCCTCGCCCACGAGCAGCTCAAGCGCGACGAGCGGCTCAGCGTCCGGGACATCGTCACCTACCTCTCCCACAGCAGGGTCACCGAGCAGCGCGCCTCCGAGCAGATGGACCTGCTGCGCAGGCACTTCGCCGACCACCCCGACATCGGCCGCGCGGTCAGGCAGATCTCCAACGACGAGGACAACCACCTCGCCTACTGCCACGAGGAGCTGCTGCGCTTCGCCCGGGCGGGCCACGGCCGGCTCATCCAGCGGACCCTGCGCGAGTGCGCGCACGCCGAGATCCGGATCTACCGGGACGTCAGCCTCGCCGTCATGGCGCACATGGGCCGCATCCTCGGCTGGTCCCGGGCCAAGTCGGCGCTGCTGCAGGCCGGCATCCACGCGGTGTACGCCTACGAACGGCTCGGCGGCTGGCGCCGGATGGTGTCGCTGAGCCCGCCGGAGCGCCGCAACGCCCTCGGCGGTCCGGCCTCACCGGAACCCGAGTTCGCCTGAACCGGCCCGCCGGCTCCCTACAGCCAGCCCCGGCGCTTAAACAGCCGGAACACCATGATCTCCAGGACGGCCATCAGGGCGATCAGCGCCGGATAGGACCAGACCCAGCTTAGCTCGGGCATGTGCTCGAAGTTCATGCCGTAGATCCCCGCGACCATCGTGGGGATCGCGGCCATAGCCGCCCAGGCCGAGATCTTCCGCATGTCGTCGTTCTGCCGGACGCTCATCTGCGCCAGATGCGCCGAGAGGATGTCGGACACCAGCCGGTCGAGGTTCTCCACGGACTCGTTCACGCGCGTGAGGTGGTCGCTGACGTCCCGGAAGAACGGCCGGGCCCGGTCGTCCACGAACGGCACCGCCACGCCGTAGGGTGCCGTGCCGGCCAGGCGGCTCATCGGCAGCGACAGCGGCCCGGTGGCCCGGCGGAACTCCAGGACCTGCCGCTTGAAGTCGTAGATCCGGGACGCGGTGTTGCGTGAGCCGCCGCCGTCGGGGGAGAAGACCTCCGCCTCCAGGCCCTCCAGGTCCGCCTGCAGTTCCAGCGCCACGTCCAGGTAGTGGTCGACAGCGGCGTCGGCGACCGCGTACAGCACCGCCGTCGGGCCGGTGCCCAGCAGCTCCGGCTCGTGCTCCAGCCGGTGCCGTACGGCCTTCAGCGGGGCGCCCTCACCGTGCCGGACGGTCACCACGAAGCTGTCGCCCAAGAAGATCATGATTTCGCCCGTGGACACCTTGTCGCTCTGCGGCTCGTACACCACCGGCTTGAGGACCACGAACAGCGAGTCGTCGTAGATCTCCAGCTTGGGGCGCTGGTGGGCTTTGAGGGCGTCCTCCACGGCCAGCGGATGCAGACCGAATTCCTGGGTGACGTGCTCGAACTCGCGCTCCGTCGGCTCGTGCAGCCCGATCCACACGAACCCGCCCGCCGCACGCGCCTCCCCCAGGGCGTCGGAGAAGTCCTCCGGCCCCTCCGTCCGGTGTCCGTCGCGGTAGATGGCACAGTCGACGATCACGAAGCGAGTCTCCCGTCACTCGAACGACACCGCACGCGCGCGTGCGCCTACGCTGGTGCGCATGCCCACGCTGATCCTGGTCAGGCACGGACGCTCCACCGCCAACACCGAGGGACTGCTCGCCGGCTGGACGCCCGGCGTCGCCCTCGACGAGCGCGGCGCCGCACAGGCCGCCGCGCTCCCCGGGCGGCTCGCCGAACTGCCCCTCGCCGAAGTCGTCACCAGTCCCCTCCAACGCTGCCAGGAGACGATCCGGCCGCTGCTGCAGGCCCGCCCGGAGCTCAGTCCCCACACCGACGAGCGCATCGGCGAGTGCCACTACGGCGACTGGTCCGGACGCAAGCTCGCCGAGCTCAAGGACGAGCCCCTGATGGAGGTCGTGCAGGCGCACCCGTCCGCGGCGGCGTTCCCCGGCGGCGAGTCCATGCGGGCCATGCAGACGCGCGCCGCCGAGGCGGTGCGCGAGTGGAACGCGCGCGTGGAGCGCGACCACGGCGCCGACGCCGTCTACCTGATGTGCTCGCACGGCGACATCATCAAGTCCCTCGTCGCGGACGCGCTGGGACTTCACCTGGACCTCTTCCAGCGGATCTCCGTGGAACCGTGTTCCGTCACCGCGATCCGCTACACACGACTGCGCCCGTTCCTCGTCCGCCTCGGCGACACCGGCGACTTCACCTCCCTGGTGCCGCGCGAGGAACCGCCGGGCGAGGAGGCCCCCGTCGGGGGTGGTGCGGGCGCACCGTGATCGTCGGCCGCAGTAGGGTGAAGCGGTCGCAGCAGTGCCGTGCCCCCACGGTTCCCACGATTCCAATGGAGACAGGACGTGTCCCGTCAGGTGTTCCTCTACGACCATCCGGAGCGTTTCGTGGCCGGTACGGTCGGACTGCCCGGGCGCCGTTCGTTCTTCCTCCAGGCCTCCGCCGGCTCCCGGGTGACCAGCGTGGCCCTGGAGAAGACCCAGGTCGCGGCGCTCGCCGAACGCATGGACGAACTGCTCGACGAGGTCGTACGCCGTAGCGGCGGCAGCGCCTCCGTCCCCGCCGTCGCCCCCTCGGAGATCACCGACACCGCCCCGCTGGACACCCCCATCGAGGAGGAGTTCCGGGTCGGCACCATGGCACTCGCCTGGGACGGCGAGGAGCAGCTCATGATCGTCGAGGCGCAGGCGCTCGTCGAACTCGACGCCGAGTCCGAGGAGGACCTCGCCGAGGCCGAGGAACGACTGCTCCAGGACGAGGAGAACGGCCCCCCGATGCTGCGGGTCCGGCTCACCGGCGCGCAGGCCAGGGCCTTCGCCAAGCGCGCCCTCGACGTCGTCAACGCCGGGCGGCCGCCGTGCCCGCTGTGCAGCCTCCCGCTCGACCCGGAAGGACACGTATGTCCGCGCCAGAACGGATACCGCCGCGGAGCGTGACACCTCCCCCGGACGCGGCCGAGCTGCTCGCCCGCGGCGAACTCACCGTGCGCGGCCGCATCCGTGAGGCGTCCAACGCGGCCCTGTACTGCACCGTCGCGTACGACGGCCGGGAGGCGGCCTGCGTCTACAAGCCGGTCGCCGGGGAGCGCCCCCTGTGGGACTTCCCCGACGGCACGCTCGCCCAGCGCGAGGTCGCGGCCTGGGAGGTCTCCGAGGCGACCGGATGGGGCCTGGTGCCGCCCACCGTGCTGCGCGAGGGCCCCTACGGCGAGGGCATGTGCCAGCTGTGGATCGAGGCGACGCCCGACGCCGAGCTGCTCGCGCTCGTCGACGGCGAGGAACCCGAGCCGGGCTGGAAGGCGATCGGCTTCGCGGAGGTCGGCGAGGGACGCACCGCGCTGCTCGTGCACGCCGACGACGAGCGGCTGCGGCGCCTCGCGGTGCTGGACGCCGTGCTCAACAACGCCGACCGCAAGGGCGGGCACCTGCTGCCCACCGGCGACGGCCGGCTGTACGGCATCGACCACGGGGTCACCTTCAACGCCGAGAACAAGCTGCGCACCCTGCTGTGGGGCTGGGCGGGCGAGCCCCTGACCCAGGAGGCCGTCGACGTCCTCGAAGGGCTGCGGAAGGACCTCGCGGAGGGCGGGACGCTCGCCGCCCGGCTCGCACCGCTGATCACCGGCGCCGAACTCGACGCCACCCGCGCCCGCGTGGCCGCCCTGCTCGCCTCGCGGACCCACCCCGAGCCGAGCGGGGAATGGCCCGCCATTCCCTGGCCACCCGTGTAGCAGCACACCGGGCCGCCTCGCCGCAAGAGCGCCTTCTCGGCCGTCCGGCCCGCTCCCATTCGTATATGGAACTTCAGTCCGGTTAGGCTCAAGGCATGCATGCCTGGCCCGCTTCCGAGGTCCCCGCCCTGCCTGGTCAGGGCCGCGACCTGAGGATCCACGACACCGCGACCGGCGGCCTCGTCACCCTCGACCCCGGTCCCGTCGCCCGAATCTACGTCTGTGGCATCACGCCGTACGACGCCACCCACATGGGACACGCGGCGACCTACAACGCGTTCGACCTCGTGCAGCGCGTGTGGCTCGACACCAAGCGGCAGGTTCACTACGTCCAGAACGTCACCGACGTCGACGATCCGCTCCTGGAGCGGGCGCAGCGCGACGGCGTCGACTGGGTCGCGCTCGCCGAGCAGGAGACGGCCCTCTTCCGTGAGGACATGACGGCTCTGCGGATGCTGCCGCCGCGGCAGTACATAGGCGCCGTCGAGGCCATACCCGGGATCGTCCCGCTGGTCGAGCGGCTCCGGGACCTGGGCGCGGCCTACGAGCTCGACGGGGACGTGTACTTCTCCGTCGAGTCCGACCCGCACTTCGGCCAGGTCTCGCGCCTGGACGCCGCGGCGATGCGGCTGCTGTCCGCCGAGCGCGGCGGCGACCCGGACCGGCCGGGCAAGAAGAACCCGCTCGACCCGATGCTGTGGATGGCCGCCCGCGAGGGAGAGCCCAGCTGGGACGGCGGATCGCTGGGCCGCGGACGGCCCGGCTGGCACATCGAGTGCGTGGCCATCGCCCTGGACCACCTCGGCATGGGCTTCGACATCCAGGGCGGCGGCTCCGACCTCGCCTTCCCGCACCACGAGATGGGCGCCTCGCACGCCCAGGTCCTCACCGGCGAGTTCCCCATGGCGAAGGCGTACGTGCACGCCGGCATGGTCGCCCTGGACGGCGAGAAGATGTCCAAGTCCAAGGGCAACCTGGTCTTCGTCTCCGCGCTCCGGCGCGAGGGCGTCGACCCGGCGGCCATCCGGCTCGCGCTGCTCGCCCACCACTACCGGGCCGACTGGGAGTGGACCGACCAGGTCCTCCAGGACGCCGTGGCACGGCTCGGCCGCTGGCGGGCCGCGGTGTCCCGGCCGGACGGCCCGCCCGCCGAGGCGCTCGTGGAGGAGATGCGCGAGGCCCTGGCCGACGACCTGGACGCCCCGGCCGCGCTCGCCGCGGTCGACCGCTGGGTCGCCCGGCAGGAGCAGGACGGCGGCTCGGACATCGGCGCGCCCGGTGTGGTCTCCCGCGCGGTGGACGCGCTGCTGGGCGTGGCGCTGTAGCCGCATCCGCGTGGCCCTGACGTGAAAGGGGCGTCTCCCGACCGGGAGACGCCCCTTTCACGCTGATGCTCAGTCCTCCGACGAATCCTCGTCGTCGGGGCCCGGCTTGGGCGGTTTCGGCGGCCGCGTGCGGCCACTGGGGTTGTCCCGCAGGTACGACGTGGCGTCGCTGCCGTCCGCCGTCGCGTGCCCGCCGGCCCCGGGCGGTCCGCCGCCGTCCCGGCGCCGCAGGTAGCGCTCGAACTCGCGGGCGATCGCCTCGCCCGACGCCTCCGGCAGCTCCGCGGTGTCCCGGGCCTCCTCCAGCGACTGGACGTACTCGGCGACCTCGCTGTCCTCCGCGGCCAGCTGGTCCACGCCGACCTGCCAGGCGCGCGCGTCCTCGGGCAGCTCGCCCAGCGGGATGCGCACGTCGATCAGGTCCTCCAGCCGGTTCAGCAGGGCCAGCGTGGCCTTCGGGTTGGGCGGCTGCGACACGTAGTGCGGCACCGCCGCCCACAGCGACACCGCCGGCACGCCCGCGTGCGTGCACGCCTCCTGGAGGACGCCGACGATGCCCGTGGGGCCCTCGTACTTGGTCTCCTCCAGGTCCATGCGCCGGGCCAGGTCCGGGTCGGACGTCGTCCCGCTGATCGGAACCGGACGCGTGTGCGGGGTGTCGCCGAGCAGAGCGCCCAGGACGACCACCAGTTCCACGCCGAGTTCGTGTGCGAAGCCGAGCAGCTCGTTGCAGAACGAACGCCACCGCATGGACGGCTCGATCCCCCGGACCAGCACCAGGTCGCGCGGCTTGTCACCGCCGACCCGGACCACCGACAACCTTGTCGTCGGCCATGTGATCTTGCGGACGCCCGCTTCCATGAAGACCGTGGGGCGGTTGACCTGGAAGTCGTAGTAGTCCTCGGCGTCCAGCGCCGCGAAGACCTCGCCCTTCCACTCCCTGTCCAGATGCGCGACCGCGGTGGAGGCGGCGTCGCCGGCATCGTTCCAGCCCTCGAACGCGGCCACCATGACCGGGTCGATCAGCTCGGGAACCCCCTCGAGCTCGATCACCCAGTGCCTCCTTCCGACGTGCCCTCGCTTGACCCCCCAACTTTACGGCGTGCCAAGGGGGCGTCCGCAGCCCCCTCGCAGGGGGAGTGCCCCCATCACTGCCCCGTGATCCACCCCGGAACACACCCGGATCCCTCCGAGCGCTCCGTGAGGCCCTGGTCACAGCGTGGAGCGCAGCCACTGCTCCACGCTCGCGATGTGCACGGCGCCCACGAGCGTGCCGCCTCGGCGTCCCGGTCGCCCAGGTCGGCCAGGATCGCCCGGTGCTCGCGCAGCGTGCGCCCCACGGCGTCCTCCAGGGTCAGGCCGCGCCACCGTGTCGTCGCGGTGGAAGTCCATGACGAGGCCGATCGCCTCCAGCAGCAGGTGCGGGTCGAGGCTGGTGACGTCGGAGACCCGGGAACGCGGAAGGGGCGGCTCCGTCGGCGTGGAACCGCCCCTCGCGACCCCCGGTCCTGCCCGGGTGGTGCCTACTTCTTGTCGAGCAGGTCCTGCACCTTGGCGCGGACCTCGCCCGTGGCCAGGCCGCGGATGGTCAGCGTGGTCCGGCGGCGCAGCACGTCGTCCTGCGTCTCGGCCCACTCGTGGTCCCGCGCCCAGACGACCTGGGCCCAGATCTCCGGGGCGTCGGGGTGGACGCGCTCGGCGAGCTCCGGGCTCTCGTTGGCCAGCCGGGCGATGTCGAAGGCCAGCGAGCCGTAGTGCGTGGCCAGGTGCCGGGCCGTGTCGGCCGCCATGCGCGGGCCGGGCGCCGGGCGGTCGGTCAGCAGCCGGTGGGCGACCGCGCGCGGGTTGGCGATACCGGGCAGCGGCAGCTTCTTCGGCAGCGAGCTGATCGGCTCGAAGTCGTCGCCGAGCGGGTGGCCCGGAAGCGTCTCCAGCTTCTTCATGATCGTCCGGCCGATGTGGCGGAAGGTGGTCCACTTGCCGCCCGCGACGGACAGCATGCCGCCCCGGCCCTCGGTGACGACCGTCTCACGCTTGGCCTTGGCGGTGTCGCCGGGGCCGCCCGGCAGCACGCGCAGGCCGGCGAAGGAGTACGTGATCAGGTCACGGCTGAGCTGCTGGTCGCGGACCGAGAAGGCGGCCTCGTCCAGGATCTGGGTTATGTCCTGCTCGGTGACCGAGACGTCCGCCGGGTCGCCCTCGAACACCTCGTCGGTGGTGCCGAGCAGCAGCATGTCCTCCCAGGGGAGGGCGAAGGTGATGCGGTACTTGTCGATCGGGGTGGCGAGCGCGGCCTTCCAGGGGGAGGTGCGCTTGAGGACCAGGTGCGCGCCCTTCGACAGGCGGATGGAGGGCGCCGCGTCCGGGTTCTCCATCCGGCGCAGGTGGTCGACCCACGGACCGGTCGCGTTCAGCACCAGCCGGGCGTTGACGCCGAACTCGTCGCCGGACAGCCGGTCCTTCAGCTCGGCGCCCGTGACCCGGCCCTGGGTGAAGCGCAGGCCGGTGACCTCGGCGTGGTTGAGCACGACCGCGCCGGCCTCGACGGCCGCGCGGACCGTCATCAGCGCCATGCGGGCGTCGTTCATCTGGTCGTCGCCGTAGACGGCCACGGCCTTGAGGTTCTCGGTGCGCAGCTCGGGCACGTCCTGCGCGGCCTTGGCCGGCGAGAGCAGGTGCCCGACGCCGTCGCCGAAGGCGGAGAGCGCGGAGTAGGCGAAGACGCCCGCGCCCAGCTTCGCCGCGCCGTGCGGCCCGCCCTTGTACACCGGGAGGTAGAACGTGAGCGGGTTCGCCAGGTGGGGAGCCACCTGGCGGGAGACCGCACGGCGCTCGAAGTGGTTCTCCGCCACCAGCTTCACCGCGCCGGTCTGCAGGTAGCGCAGACCGCCGTGGAGCAGCTTGGAGGAGGCGGAGGACGTGGCGCCGGCGAAGTCGCCGGCGTCCACCAGAGCCACCCTGAGGCCGGACTGCGCGGCATGCCAGGCGGTGGAGATGCCCAGGATGCCACCGCCGATCACGAGAAGGTCGTACGACGCCTTGGCGAGCTGCTCCCTGGTCTCGGCCCGGCTCGGGTTGGAGCCGGAGGCCGGGTGCGTCCCCAGGGCAGGCACGGACTGCAGGGTGGACTGAGTGGTCATGCTGTTTCTTACTCCTCGTCCTCGAGCCAGCCCATGGTCCGCTCGACGGCCTTGAGCCAGTTCTTGTACTCACGGGCGCGGGTCTCCGCGTCCATGCGGGGGGTCCACTCGGCGGCCCGGCGCCAGTTGGCGCGCAGGTCGTCGGTGCTGTTCCAGAAGCCGACGGCGAGGCCGGCGGCGTAGGCGGCGCCGAGGCAGGTGGTCTCGGCGACCATCGGGCGCACCACGGGGGCGTCCACGAAGTCGGCGAGGGTCTGCATCAGCAGGTTGTTGGAGGTCATGCCGCCGTCGACCTTGAGGGCGGCCAGCTCGACGCCGGAGTCCTTGGTCATGGCGTCGGCGATCTCCCGCGTCTGCCAGGCGGTGGCCTCCAGGACGGCGCGCGCGAGGTGCGCCTTGGTGACGTACCGGGTCAGGCCGGCGATCACACCGCGGGCGTCGGAGCGCCAGTACGGGGCGAACAGGCCGGAGAAGGCCGGCACGAAGTAGGCGCCGCCGTTGTCCTCGACCGACAGGGCGAGGGTCTCGATCTCGGCGGCGGTGGAGATCAGGCCCATCTGGTCGCGCATCCACTGCACCAGCGAACCCGTGACGGCGATCGAGCCCTCCAGGGCGTAGACCGTGTCCTGGTCGCCGATCTTGTAGCCGACGGTGGTGAGCAGGCCGCTGTAGGAGTTGATGATCTTGTCGCCGGTGTTCATCACCATGAAGGTGCCGGTGCCGTAGGTCGACTTGGTCTCGCCCTCGGCGAAACAGGTCTGGCCGAACAGGGCGGCCTGCTGGTCGCCGAGCGCGGAGGCCACCGGGATGCCGCCGAGCAGCTCGCCGAGCTTGCCGCCGGTGATCTCGCCGTAGACCTCGGCGGAGGAGCGGATCTCGGGCAGGATCTGCTTCGGGACGCCGATCGACTCGCAGATCTTGTCGTCCCACTGCATGGTGTGCAGGTTCATCAGCATCGTGCGCGAGGCGTTGGTGACGTCCGTGACGTGCTTGCCGCCGTCGACACCACCGGTCAGGTTCCAGATGACCCAAGTGTCCATCGTGCCGAAGAGGATGTCGCCCGCCTCGGCGCGCTCCTTGAGCCCGTCGACGTTGTCGAGCAGCCAGCGGGCCTTCGGACCGGCGAAGTAGGAGGCCAGGGGGAGGCCGGTCTCGCGGCGGAAGCGGTCCTGGCCGACGTTGCGGCCGAGCTCGCGGCAGAGGGCGTCGGTGCGGGTGTCCTGCCAGACGATGGCGTTGTGGACGGGCTCACCGGTGTTCTTGTCCCACAGCACGGTCGTCTCGCGCTGGTTGGTGATGCCGATGGCCTTGATGTCGTCGCGGGTGATGCCGGCCTTCTCGATGGCCCCGGCGACGACCTCCTGGACGTTCGTCCAGATCTCGGTGGCGTTGTGCTCGACCCAGCCCGGCTTCGGGAAGATCTGCTCGTGCTCCTTCTGGTCGACGGAGACGATCCGGCCGTCCCGGTCGAAGACGATGCAGCGCGACGAGGTGGTGCCCTGGTCGATGGCGGCGATGAAGGGGCCGGCGGTGTGCGCGTCGGTCACTGTGTGCTCCTGGTAATTCCGGTTTTAAGGGGCTTTACGTACGGCGCTTGCTGGAAGTTTCGCGCGGACGCGAAGTCGTACTCCTAGGCGAATGCGACGTTGTAGATGCCTGCCGCGATGGCGCCGCCGATCAGCGGACCCACCACGGGAACCCAGGCGTAGCCCCAGTCGGAGCCGCCCTTGTTGGGCAGCGGCAGCAGGGCGTGCACGATACGCGGACCGAGGTCACGGGCCGGGTTGATCGCGTACCCCGTCGGGCCGCCGAGGGAGAGGCCGATGGAGACCACCACGAGCGCGGTGATCAGGGCCCCCAGGGTGCCCAGGCCGTTGCCCGCGTCGTTCAGGCCCTGGGTGAGCACGGCCAGCACCAGCACGATCGTGCCGATGACCTCCGTGGCGACGTTCTGCCAGGCGACCCGGACCTCGGGGCCGGTGGAGAAGACGCCCAGCACGGGGCCGGCGCCCTGCTCCTGGGCCTCGACGGCCTTGGCCGCCGTGTCCTGCGCACCCGGACCGCCGACGATCTCGCGGTCGGTGAGGTGGGCGTGGAACTGACCGTAGTAGGCGATCCAGACCAGGGCCGCGCCGATCATGGCGCCGAGGACCTGTCCGGCCCAGTAGACCGGAACGTTGTTCCAGTCGCCGTCCTTGATCGCCAGGGCGAGCGTGACGGCCGGGTTCAGATGGGCGCCGGAGAGCGGCGCCGTGGTGTAGACCGCCGTGAGCACCGCGAAGCCCCACCCGAAGGTGATGGCGAGCCAGCCGGCGTTACGGGCCTTGGAAGCCTTCAGCGTGACGGCGGCGCAGACGCCACCGCCGAGGAGGATGAGTATGGCGGTACCGATGGTCTCGCCGATGAAGATGTCGGAGCTGGACACCCGCGACTCCTTTGTCCTACGTCCAGGGAAGTTCGATACCGGCCTGGCGTTGTCACACTCTAGCGCGTATTGCCGGTAGCTGTTCGACAATGTCGACCGATGGACGGGAGTCTTGCTTCGGCGTTACGAGCACGTCAAGAGCTGTGTCGTCGAAAACACGATCGTTACTGATCGCCGTGCGTCCGTGGATCTTCGTGCAGGTCGGAACGGGGATGCGCCCGGGCATGCCGAAGTCCGGGACGCCGTCCGGCGTCCCGGTTGTGTGGTGAGGCGTCAGAACCGCCCGGCGCCCAGGTCGCGAGAGACCGCGCGGGCGCAGTCCCGGACGGCCGCGATGAGCTCGGGGCGCAGCACGGCCTCCTCGCCGGGGCGGCACAGCCGCTCCACGGCGCCGGTGATGCCGACCGCGCCGACCGGCATCCGCCGCCGGTCGTGGATGGGGGCGGCGAGCGAGGCGACGCCCTCCCAGGTCTCCTCCACGTCCGCCGCGTAACCCCGCGCGCGCGTGACGTCGAGGATGTGCTCGAACTCCTCCGGCTCGCACACCGTGCGGTCCGTGAACGCCTTGCGGTCGGCCTCCAGGGCCTCGCTGTGCGCCACCGGGTCGTAGGCGGACAGCACCTTGCCCAGGGCCGTGGAGTGCAGCGGCTGCATGGCCCCGATCTCCAGGACCTGCCGGCTGTCGTCGGGCCGGAACACGTGGTGCACGATCAGCACGCCCTGCTGGTGCAGCACGCCCAGGTAGACGCTCTCGCCGCTGGAGCGGGCCAGGTCGTCGGTCCACACCAGGGCGCGCGCCCGCAGCTCGTGCACGTCCAGGTAGGTCGTGCCCAGGCGCAGCAGCTCCGCGCCCAGCTGATAGCGCCCGGAGGCGTCGTCCTGCTCGACGAAGCCCTCCTGCTGGAGGGTGCGCAGTATGCCGTGGGCCGTGCCCTTGGCCAGGCCCAGCGACGAGGCGATGTCCGACAGGCCGAGCCGCCGCTCGCCGCCCGCCAGCAGCCGCAGCATCGCGGCCGCTCGCTCGAGCGACTGGATGTTCCGTGCCATCGCCGTACTGCCTCCGTCCCCTTCGACCGCCGACAAGCGGGGCCGACAGCCCTCGTTCGGCAATGTCGAACACTACCGGTCGTTGCCGACCTCTCGCTAATGGCGGGTCACCATTTGTTGTGTCGCCCCCGGCCGGACCGTCACCCGTGCGCCGCCCGGGAGGCCCCGACTACGCCGGCGCGTCCGCCCCGTGGACGCGCTGCCCATCCAAGCCGACTCCCGGTTACGCTGGCGCCGTGCGCCGTCCCCGGATGCCCTGCCGGATGTCCGGGAAGCCGCATAGCCGACAGCCGTCGCATCCGAGGGAGCCCTTTTCATGGCCTCGTTGCCGCCGACCCCTTCCGCAGACAGCCGGACCCGCGTGTCCGCGCTCCGAGAGGCACTGGCCACCCGTGTGGTGGTGGCCGACGGTGCCATGGGCACCATGCTCCAGGCACAGGACCCCACGCTGGAGGACTTCGAGAATCTCGAGGGCTGCAACGAGATCCTCAACCTGACCCGCCCGGACATCGTCCGCTCCGTCCACGACGCCTACTTCGCCGTCGGCGTCGACTGCGTCGAGACCAACACCTTCGGCGCCAACCACTCGGCCATGGCCGAGTACGAGATCTCCGAGCGGATCCACGAACTGTCCGAGGCCGGCGCCCGCATCGCCCGCGAGGCGGCCGACGAGTACGCCGCCCGCGACGGACGGCCCCGCTGGGTCCTGGGCTCCATCGGCCCCGGCACCAAGCTGCCCACGCTCGGCCACATCACCTACGGCACGATCCGCGACGGCTACCAGGCCAACGCCGAGGGCCTGCTCGCCGGCGGCGCCGACGCGCTCATCGTGGAGACCACGCAGGACCTCCTGCAGACCAAGGCGTCCGTCCTGGGCGCCCGCCGGGCCATGGAGGCCACCGGCGTCGAGGTCCCCCTGCTGTGTTCCATGGCGTTCGAGACCACCGGCACCATGCTGCTCGGCTCCGAGATCGGCGCGGCGCTGACCGCGCTGGAGCCCCTCGGCATCGACATGATCGGCCTGAACTGCTCCACCGGCCCCGCCGAGATGAGCGAGCACCTGCGCTACCTGACGCGCCACTCGCGCATCCCGCTGCTGTGCATGCCCAACGCCGGCCTGCCGATCCTCACCAAGGACGGCGCGCACTTCCCGCTCGACCCCGAGGGCCTGGCCGACGCCCAGCAGAACTTCGTCCGGGACTACGGCCTGTCCCTGGTCGGCGGCTGCTGCGGCACCACCCCCGAGCACCTGCGGCAGCTGGTCGAGCGGGTCCGGGACGTCACCCCGACCGAGCGCGCCCCCCAGCCCGAGCCGGGCGCCGCCTCCCTGTACCAGTCGGTGCCGTTCCGGCAGGACACCTCCTACCTGGCCATCGGCGAGCGCACCAACGCCAACGGCTCGAAGAAGTTCCGCGAGGCCATGCTGGACGGCCGCTGGGACGACTGCGTGGAGATGGCGCGCGAGCAGATCCGCGAGGGCGCGCACATGCTCGACCTGTGCGTGGACTACGTCGGCCGCGACGGCGTCGCCGACATGGAGGAACTGGCCGGCCGCTTCGCCACCGCCTCCACCCTGCCGATCGTGCTGGACTCCACCGAGGTCGAGGTGATCCGGGCCGGCCTGGAGAAGCTCGGCGGCCGCGCGGTGATCAACTCGGTGAACTACGAGGACGGCGACGGCCCCGAGTCCCGCTTCGCCAAGGTCACCCAGCTCGCCAAGGAGCACGGCGCCGCCCTCATCGCGCTCACCATCGACGAGGAGGGCCAGGCCCGCACCGCCGAGAAGAAGGTCGAGATCGCCGAGCGGCTCATCGACGACCTCACCGGCAACTGGGGCATCCACGAGGAGGACATCCTCGTCGACTGCCTCACCTTCACCATCTGCACCGGCCAGGAGGAGTCCCGCAAGGACGGCATCGCCACCATCGAGGGCATCCGCGAACTGAAGCGGCGCCACCCGAAGGTGCAGACGACCCTGGGCCTGTCCAACATCTCCTTCGGCCTCAACCCGGCCGCCCGCATCCTGCTGAACTCCGTATTCCTCGACGAGTGCGTCAAGGCGGGCCTGGACTCGGCGATCGTGCACGCCTCGAAGATCCTGCCGATCGCCCGCTTCAGCGAGGAGGAGGTCCAGACGGCTCTGGACCTCATCTACGACCGCCGTGCCGAGGGCTACGACCCGCTGCAGAAGCTCATGCAGCTCTTCGAGGGCGCCACGGCCAAGTCCCTCAAGGCCGGCAAGGCCGAGGAGCTGGCCGCCCTGCCGCTGGACGAGCGCCTGCAGCGCCGCATCATCGACGGCGAGCGCAACGGCCTCGAAGCCGACCTCGACGAGGCGCTCCGGGAGCGGCCCGCGCTCGACATCGTCAACCAGACCCTGCTGGAGGGCATGAAGGTCGTCGGCGAGCTGTTCGGCTCCGGCCAGATGCAGCTGCCGTTCGTCCTGCAGTCCGCCGAGGTGATGAAGGCCGCCGTCGCCCACCTCGAACCGCACATGGAGAAGACCGACGAGGCCGGCAAGGGCACCATCGTCCTCGCCACCGTGCGCGGCGACGTGCACGACATCGGCAAGAACCTCGTCGACATCATCCTGACCAACAACGGCTACAACGTCGTCAACCTCGGCATCAAGCAGCCGGTCTCCGCGATCCTCGACGCCGCCGAGGAGCACCGGGCCGACGTCATCGGCATGTCCGGTCTCCTGGTCAAGTCCACCGTGATCATGAAGGAGAACCTGGAGGAGCTGAACCAGCGCGACCTGGCGGCGAAGTACCCGGTCATCCTCGGCGGCGCCGCCCTCACCCGCGCCTACGTCGAGCAGGACCTGCACGAGCTCTACGAGGGCGAGGTGCGCTACGCCCGCGACGCCTTCGAGGGCCTGCGCCTGATGGACGCCCTCATCGGCGTCAAGCGGGGCGTGCCCGGCGCGAAGCTGCCCGAGCTGAAGCAGCGCCGGGTCCGGGCCGCCGCCCCGGCCGCCGTGGAGGAGCGCCCCGAGGAGGGGCACGTCCGCTCCGACGTGGCCACCGACAACCCCGTGCCCACCCCGCCCTTCCGCGGCACCCGCGTCATCAAGGGCATCCAGCTCAAGGAGTACGCGAGCTGGCTCGACGAGGGCGCCCTGTTCAAGGGGCAGTGGGGCCTGAAGCAGGCCCGCACGGGCGAGGGCCCGTCCTACGAGGCACTCGTCGAGAGCGAGGGCCGCCCCCGGCTGCGCGGCCTGCTCGACCGGCTCCAGACGGAGAACCTGCTGGAGGCGGCCGTGGTCTACGGCTACTTCCCCTGCGTCTCCAAGGACGACGACCTGATCATCCTGGACGACCAGGGCAACGAGCGCACCCGCTTCACCTTCCCGCGCCAGCGCCGGGGCCGGCGCCTGTGCCTGGCCGACTTCTTCCGCCCGGAGGAGTCCGGCGAGACCGACGTCGTCGGCCTCCAGGTCGTCACCGTCGGCTCACGCATCGGCGAGGAGACCGCACGCCTGTTCGAGGCCAACGCCTACCGTGACTACCTCGAACTGCACGGCCTGTCCGTGCAGCTCGCCGAGGCCCTCGCCGAGTACTGGCACGCCCGCGTCCGCTCCGAACTCGGCTTCGCCGGCGAGGACCCGGACGAGATGCAGGGCATGTTCGAGCTCAAGTACCGGGGCGCCCGCTTCTCCCTCGGCTACGGCGCCTGCCCGAACCTGGAGGACCGCGCCAAGATCGCGGACCTGCTCCAGCCGGAGCGCATCGGCGTCCACCTGTCCGAGGAGTTCCAGCTGCACCCGGAGCAGTCCACGGACGCCATCGTGATCCACCACCCCGAGGCGAAGTACTTCAACGCCCGCTGACCCGGCCCGCCGGGCACACGCCGCCACCCCCGGCGTACGCACCGTGTGCCCGGCGGCACAGCGGCCAAACGAGGCACTTACGCCGGACACGACGTAGACTGGTCGGTCCACTGCAGGCCGGTTCCCCTCGTGGGAGCCGGCCTGATCGTCCCTCAAGGAGGTAGGTGGATGACCAGTACGGTCCCCGCGCTCGGTACCCGGACGGCCGAAGGGTCGGCCCTCCAGGCCGTGCTCCTCGACATGGACGGCACCCTGGTGGACACGGAGGGCTTCTGGTGGGACGTCGAGGTCGAGGTCTTCGCCTCGCTCGGCCACACCCTCGACGAGTCCTGGCGCCATGTCGTGGTCGGCGGTCCCATGACCCGCAGCGCGGGCTTCCTGATCGAGGCCACCGGAGCCGACATCGGCCTCGACGAACTCACGGTCCTGCTCAACGACGGCTTCGAGGAGCGCATCGGACGCGCCCTGCCGCTGATGCCGGGCGCCGGCCGGCTGCTCGCCGAGCTGTACGAGTACGAGATCCCCACGGCCCTCGTCTCCGCCTCGCACCGGCGCATCATCGACCGCGTGCTCGCCTCGCTCGGCGCGCACCACTTCCACCTGTCGGTCGCCGGCGACGAGGTGCCGCGCACCAAGCCCCACCCCGACCCCTACCTGGCGGCCGCCGCCGGGCTCGGAGCGGACCCGGCCCGCTGTGCCGTCATCGAGGACACCGCCACCGGCGTCGCCGCGGCGGAGGCCGCCGGCTGCCGGGTCGTGGCCGTGCCCTCCGTCGCCCCCATCCAGCCGGCCCTCAGGCGCACGGTGGTCAGCTCGCTCGAAGAGGTCGACCTGACATTTCTGCACGGTCTGATGACGGAAATGCGCTAGCCGTTCACCCAGCGTGCAGCGGGGATAGGGCGGTAATTCCGCAGGTGAATTCGAACCCCTGCGGATGACCGAATTCCCGTACCCTCGAACCTGTTTACGCGTGTGACGTTCCCCACGCGATCCGGGGTCGACAGCGGGTCCGGTGTGTGCTGTGCACCCCCTCCGGGGGGCCGTCGGCGTGCCCTTGTGTCCCGATTCATGGAACGCTGTACCAAAGCTTCCGCTGTCGGGTTTTCGGTGTGTCCACGCCCGGTTCCGCAGCGTGATGGGTGCTCAACTCCAGTGGCTGCGAAGGTTCCTGCCGGGCCGGACTAATCTCGTCGCGAGAACCTCGCCCCACCCCCGTGATCCGCTGCGCCACCCCTGCATGCCGGGTACACGGAGTCGACAGCTCTGGAGAAACTCGAGCATGAACCGCAAGACTTTGGTGCTGCCGGCCGTCGTCGGCCTGCTCGCGCCGGTGCTCGCCGCCTGCGGCGGTTCCGGCAGTGGGAGCGGCGACAGCGACGCGATCGTCGTCGGCACCACGGACCGGTTCACCGCCTCGAAGGACGCGCCCGCGCCCCTCGACCCGGCGTACGCCTACGACGTCGGCACCTGGAACGTCCTGCGCCAGACCGTGCAGACGCTGATGATCCAGCCGCGCGGTGAGGGCGAGCCGGTCCCCGAGGCCGCCGAGCGCTGCGGCTTCACCGACACCGGCAACGAGCGCTACGCCTGCACCCTGCGCGACGGCCTGAAGTTCGCCAACGGCGACCCCGTCACCGCGGCCGACGTGAAGTACTCCATCGACCGCGCCCTCTCCCTCAAGGCCGACAGCGGTGTCTTCGCCCTGCTGTCCACGGTCGACACCGTCGAGACGCAGGGCGACCGCGAGGTCATCTTCCACCTGAAGACGGCCGACGCCACCTTCCCCTACAAGCTGTCGACCCCGGTCGCGGGCATCGTCGACCCGGACGACTACCCGAAGAACAAGCTGCGCGACGGTTTCGACCTCGAAGGCTCGGGTCCGTACACCCTCAAGGCCGTCGTCGAGAACGACGAGATGGTCCGGGCCGAGTTCACCAGGAACCCCGAGTACAAGGGGACCCTCAAGGTGAACAACGACAAGGTCGAGATGGTCTCCTTCAAGGACGCCGACGCCATGGGCGAGGCGCTGGAGAAGGGCGACATCGACCTGATGACCCGCGCCATGTCCCCGGACCAGATCCGCAAGCTCTCGGGCGACGCGGACACCGAGGTCGACCTCGTCGAGATGCCCGGCCTGGAGATCCGCTACCTGGGCTTCGACACCGACGCCCCGAGCGTGAAGTCCAAGGCCGTGCGCCAGGCGATGGCCCAGGTCGTCAACCGCAGCGCCCTGGTCGCCAAGGTCTACGGCTCCCAGGCCGAGCCGCTGTACTCGCTGGTCCCGGCCAGCGTCACGGGCCACTCCAACTCGTTCTTCAACAAGTACGGCGACCCGAGCGTCACCAAGGCGCGCTCGCTGCTCAACCAGGCGAACGTCACCACCCCGGTGAAGCTCACGCTGCACTACACGACCGACCACTACGGCCCCGGCACCAAGAAGGAGTTCGAGGTCCTGCGCGACCAGCTGAACTCCAGCGGGCTGTTCGAGGTCGGCATCAAGGGCACCCCGTGGGACACGTTCCGCCCGGCCGAGAAGAAGGGCGAGTACGACGTCTACGGCATGGGCTGGTTCCCGGACTTCCCGGACGCCGACAACTTCCTCGCGCCGTTCCTCGACAAGGACAACACCCTCGGCTCGCCCTACGCCAACGGCCGCATCCGCAACACCCTGATCCCCGAGTCCCGCCGTGAGGCGGACCGGCTGTCCGCCTCCACCAGCCTGACGGACATTCAGGACATCGTCGCCAGTGACGTGCCGGTGCTGCCGCTGTGGCAGGGCAAGCAGTACGTCGCCGCGCGCGACGACATCACCGGTACTGCCTACGCCCTCAACTCCTCCTCGACGCTCCAGCTGTGGGAGCTCGGGCGCGGTGTGAGCGGCTGACGCACCCGATGGAACCCCGGGGCCGGTGACCGCGGCCCCCGGGGAACCGTGCCCCGGAGCCGGGGACAGGCTCCGGGCGTTCTCGAGAACCGACGACAAGGCACACACGTGAACATGCGCAACCAGTGGCCGGTCCTGCCCATCGTGGCCGGGCTCGCCTCCGGACTGCTGACCGGCTGTGGCACGGAGACCGGAAACTCCGCGGGGGACGGCTCCAACGTGGTGGTGGGGATGTCCGACGACGTCCTGGCCACCGACCCGGCATCCGGCTACGACCCGGGCTCCTGGCTGTTGTTCAACAACGTCTTCCAGTCGCTGCTCAGCTTCCCCAAGGGCGCCACCGAACCCCAGCCCGAGGCCGCGGAGAGCTGCGCGTTCAGCGACGCACAGACCACGGTCTACAAGTGCACCCTGAAGGACGGGCTGAAGTTCAGCAACGGTGACGAACTCACCTCGAAGGACGTCAAGTTCACCTTCGACCGCATGCTGAAGATCAACGACCCCGACGGGCCCGCGATCATGTTCCCCACGCTGGAGAAGGTCGAGACGCCCGACGAGAAGACGGTCGTCTTCCGGCTCAACACGGCCGACGCCACCTTCCCCAGCAAGATCGCCTCCGGCGCCGGGTCCATCGTCGACCACCGCGCGTACGACGCGGACGGGCTGCGCAAGGACGGCCAGGCCGTCGGCTCCGGCCCCTACAAGCTCGACTCGATCGACGAGAACCAGGCCGTCTTCTCCGTCAACGAGAACTACAAGGGCACCGCCGAGGTGAAGAACACCGGCGTGACGCTCAAGTTCTTCGACGGCGACCAGACCGCCCTGAAGCAGGCCATCCAGAACGAGGAAGTCGACATCGCCTACCGCGGTCTGACCGCGGGCGACATCGCCGACATGGAGAAGGCCGACGACGGCACCGGCGCCGAGGTCGTCGAGGGCAGCAGCGCCGAGGTCCAGCACCTGGTGTTCAACATGGACCACCCGGTCGCCGGCAAGCTCGGCGTCCGCAAGGCCATCGCCCACCTGCTCGACCGCGAGGCCCTGATCCGGGACGTCTACCAGGGCACCGCGACCCCGCTGTACTCGATCATCCCGGCCGGCATCGCCGGCCACAACACCGCCTTCTTCGACACCTACGGCGCCCGGCCCTCCAAGGCCAAGGCCGCCGACGCGCTGCGCGAGGACGGCATCACCGGCAAGGTGAAGCTGACCCTCTGGTCGACCCCGTCCCGCTACGGCCCCGCCACCGACCAGGAGCTGAACGCCATCGCCGGCCAGCTCAACGCCAGCGGTCTGTTCGACGCCGACGTGAAGTCCGTGGCCTTCGGCCAGTACGAGAAGGACATCGCGGCCGGCAAGTACGGCGTCTACGTGAAGGGCTGGGTCCCCGACTACCCGGACGCCGACAACTTCACGGCCCCCTTCTTCGGCAAGGGCAACGTGCTGAACAACAACTACGAGAACGGCACCATCACCGGCTCGCTCATCCCGCGCACCGCCTCGCTGACCAACCGGGCCGCCACGGACAAGGAGTTCGGCGAGCTGCAGGACATCGTCGCCGAGGAACTCCCCGTCCTGCCGGTGTGGCAGGCCAAGCAGTACGCGGTCGTCCGCGACGGCGTCTACGGCCTGGAGTACTGCCTCGACGCGTCGACCGTGTTCCGCTTCTGGGAGCTGAGCAAGGACGTCTGACGCACGGATGTGACGTGAAGAAGGGCGCCCCCTGCTCGGCGGGGGGCGCCCTTCTCTTCGTGCGCGGTGTGCGGTTTGCGTGTGCGTGGGTGCGTGGGTGCGTGGGTGCGTGGGTGCGTGGGTGCGTGGGTGCGCGGGTGGGCGCGTGTGCCGTGAGGTCTACTGCGCTCCCGGGCGCACCAGACCGCTCTCGTAGGCGTACACCGCCGCCTGCACGCGGTCGCGCAGCCCCAGCTTGGTGAGCACGTGCCCGACGTGCGTCTTGACGGTGGTCTCGCTGACGAACAGGTCCGCGGCGATCTCCGCGTTGGACAGCCCGCGCGCCACCAGCTTCAGCACCTCGACCTCACGGTCGGTGAGGGTGTGCAGCGTGTCCGGCACCGGCTCGTCGCCCGACGGCAGATGCGTGGCGTACTTGTCGAGCAGACGGCGCGTGATGCTCGGCGCGAGCATCGCCTCACCCGCGGCCACGACCCGGATCGCCTGGACCAGCTCGTTGGCCGGTGCGTCCTTCAGCAGGAAGCCGCTGGCCCCCGCGCGCAGGGCCTCCACCACGTACTCGTCCAGGTCGAAGGTGGTCAGCACCAGGACCTTCGCCGGGCCGTCGCGCCCGGGGCCGGTGATCTGCCGGGTCGCCTCCACACCGTCCATCCGCGGCATGCGGATGTCCATCAGGACCACGTCGGGCTGCAGGGCCCGCACCTGGTCGAGCGCCTGGAGGCCGTCTCCGGCCTCGCCGACGACCGCGAGGTCCTGCTCGGCCTCCAGGATCATCCGGAAGCCCGTACGGAGCAGTGGCTGGTCGTCGACCAGTAGGACGCGGATGGCCACGTAAGTCTCCTTCGCTAGTCCGGCCCCATTCTGCCCTGCGCGGGCCCGCCGGACTCAGGCGCCCTCACCGGCGGTGACCGCGTCCGCCCGGGGGACGAGCCCCGGGCCGCCGCCGGCGTCCGCCTCCCGCACCGGCAGCGGATACGGCGGGGGAGTGCCGCCGAACTCCGGGCAGTGCGCCTGGTGGTCGCACCAGCCGCACAGCTTCGTCGGCCGCGGCCGCCAGTCGCCCGTCTCCGTCGCCAGCCGGATCGCCTCCCACAGCGCCAGCAGCTTGCGCTCGACCCGCTCCAGATCCGCGAGGACCGGGTCGTACGTGAGCACCTCACCGCTGCCGAGGTAGACCAGCTGCAGCCGGCGCGGCACCACGTTCTTCAGCCGCCAGACGACCAGGGCGTAGAACTTCATCTGGAACAGGGCGCCCTCGGAGTACTCGGGCCGGGGCGCCTTGCCCGTCTTGTAGTCGACGATCCGCACCTCGCCCGTGGGCGCCACGTCGACCCGGTCGATGATGCCGCGCAGCCGCAGCCCCGAGTCCAGCTCCGCCTCGACGAACAGCTCCCGCTCGGCCGGCTCCAGCCGGCTGGGGTCCTCCAGCGTGAACCAGCGCTCGACGAGCCGCTCCGCCTCGCCCAGCCAGCGCGCCAGCCGCTCGCCCTCGGGGTCGTCGGCGAACAGCTCCCCGACCTCCGGCCGCGTCTCACGCAACCGGTCCCACTGGCCGGGGATCAGCGACTTCGCCCGGGGCGGCGTACGCTCCGCCGCCGGGGCGTCGAAGAGGCGCTCCAGGACCGCGTGCACCAGCGTGCCCCGGGTCGCCGCCTCGCTGGGCTTCTCCGGGAGGCGGTCGATGACCCGGAAGCGGTACAGCAGCGGGCACTGCATGAAGTCGCTCGCCCGCGAGGGGGACAGCGAGGCGGGCGGTATGGCGCGGGGCCCCGTCACGAGGTCGCTGACGGCGGCCGTCTCCGCCGCCGCCTCCGCCACGGCCTGCGCGGCGGTGCCCTCCGCCACGGCCCGCGCGGCGGTGTCCTCCGCCACGGCCTGCGCGGCCGTGTCCCCCGGCGCGGCCCCGGACCCCGCCGGGGCCGGCGGCTCCACCGCCGGGGCAGGGCTGCTCTCGGGCCGCGCCGTGCCCTCGCTGCTCGTCTCCATGCCACAGACCTTACGGCCCGCCACCGACAGTGACCCGAGCGCGTGGCGTGGGGGAAGCCGGGAGGGACCGTCGACGTACGGGAAACACAGGGGTGCCGGGGCGGAACGCACCTCGGCGGACGCATACCATCGACTCGAGACCCTCCCGTCCGGCAGGCGCGGGAGACGCTTCGAACGAGGGGACACCGGTGGAGGAGAGCGGCGGGCGCGGGCAGCCGCGGTCCGGCAACGACGAGTCGGCCGAGCACCACGCCGGACCCCCGGCCTCCCCCGACGAACGCCCCGTCGAGCGACGGGGCTTCACCCCCGAGCACCCGGACGACACCCCGCCCCCGCACACTCCGGCCCCCGGGGACGCGGACGCGAACGCCGAGACCTCGACGACCGACGCCACCGTGCCCGAGCACAAGGCCGCCGAGACCCCGCAGGGCGACGCCCCGCCGCCCGGCCCTGCCCCGGAGGGTTCCTCCAAGGACGACGCCGCCGCGTCCGGGCCTGTCCCGACGGGCACCTCCAAGGGCGACGACGCAGTGTCCGGGCCTGGCCCGGAGGGCCCCACCGAGGGCGACGACGCAGAGGTGGGGCCCGCCCCGGCGGCGGACGCTCCGGCCCCGCGCGACGGCAGCCGTTCCTCCCAGCCCGGAGGCCACTCCGACGGCGACGCGCACTCCGACCGTGCCTACGCCGGCGACCCCGCCCACGGTTCACCGGCCGACGGGCCCGCGACGGCCCCCCGTCCCTCCGGCCCCGCAGCCGGCCGGCCAGGGCCGGACCCCCGCCACGCGGCACCCGACGTCTCGGACCACCGCCTCCGTAACCCCCCTGCCGCGCCCACCGACACCCCCACCCCCGGCCCCCGCCCCCTCGCGCACTCCGCCGACGGCAAGGGCCCAGCCCCCCAGCGGCCGGAGCCCCGGGGCGGGCTGCTCATGGGGCGGCCCTTCGGGGTGCCCGTGTACGTCGCGCCCAGCTGGTTCCTCGTCGCCGCCCTGATCACCTGGGTGTTCGGCGGCCAGCTGGAGCGTGTGCTGCCCGAGCTCGGCGCCACCCGCTACCTGGTCTCGCTCTTCTTCGCCGTGGCCTTCTACGCCTCCGTGCTGGTCCACGAACTGGCCCACACCGTCGCCGCCCTCCGCTTCAAGCTCCCGGTCCGCCGCATCCAGCTCCAGTTCTTCGGCGGCGTCTCCGAGATCGAGAAGGAGGCCGAGACCCCCGGCCGGGAATTCGTGCTGGCCTTCGTCGGCCCGCTGCTCTCCCTCGCCCTGGCCGGCGTCTTCTACGCCGGTCTGCAGGCCGTGGAGCCGGGCACTGTCCCGGGCGTGCTGCTGGCCGGCCTGATGATCTCCAACCTCATCGTGGCCGCGTTCAACCTGCTGCCCGGCCTGCCCCTGGACGGCGGCCGCATGCTGCGCGCGGTCGTCTGGAAGCTCACCGGCAAGCCGATGACCGGCACCATCGCCGCCGCCTGGGTCGGCCGGGCCCTCGCCGTCTCCGTCCTCATCGGCCTGCCGCTGCTCACCCAGTCCGGCGCGCTCGGCTCCGACGCCGTGGACAACGTCGGCATGGACACCGTCCTGGACGCCCTGCTCGCCGCCATCCTCGCCGCGATCATCTGGACCGGCGCCGGCAACAGCCTGCGCATGGCACGCCTGCGCGAGCACCTCCCCGAACTGCGCGCGCGCACGCTCACCCGCCGCGCGGTCCCCGTCGAGAGCGACACCCCGCTCTCGGAGGCGCTGCGCCGCGCCAACGCCGCCGGAGCCCGCGCCCTGGTCGTCGTCGACGCCGACGGCCAGCCCCTCTCCCTGGTCCGCGAGGCCGCCATCGTCGGCGTACCGGAGCACCGCCGCCCCTGGGTCGCCGTCAGCGGCCTCGCCCAGGAGCTCACCGACGGCATGCGCGTCTCGGCGGAACTGTCCGGCGAGGAACTCCTCGACGCCCTGCGCGCGACCCCCGCGACCGAGTACCTGGTGGTGGAGGAGACCGGTGAGATCTACGGCGTGCTGTCGGCGGCCGACGTGGAGCGCGCCTTCGTCAAGGCGATGGCCAGGCCGTCCTGACCCGCTCCCGACATCGGTCCCGCCGGCCGCCCCGGTGATCGTCCCGCCGGCCGTCCCGGTGGTCGTCCCGCCGGCCGTCCCGGTGGTCGGAGACCCTCCCGGAGGCCGGTAGGCTGGTCACATGTCCGAACCGACCGGTGCCGCCCGCAGGCGCGGGCCCTTCAAGGTCGGGGACCAGGTTCAGCTGACCGACCCCAAGGGCCGCCACTACACGTTCACGCTCGAGGCCGGGAAGAACTTCCACACCCACAAGGGTTCCTTCCCGCACGACGAGCTGATCGGCGCTCCCGAGGGCAGCGTTGTCCGCACCACGGGGAACGTCGCCTACCTCGCGCTGCGCCCCCTGCTCCCCGACTACGTCCTGTCCATGCCCCGCGGCGCCGCCGTGGTATACCCCAAGGACGCGGGGCAGATCCTCGCCTTCGCCGACATCTTCCCCGGCGCGCGCGTCGTGGAGGCCGGCGTCGGCTCGGGCTCGCTCAGCAGCTTCCTGCTGCGCGCCATCGGCGACCAGGGCATGCTGCACAGCTACGAGCGCCGCGCCGACTTCGCCGAGATCGCCCAGGCGAACGTCGAGCGCTACTTCGGCGGCCCGCATCCGGCCTGGCAGCTCACCGTCGGCGACCTCCAGGACAACCTGTCCGACACCGACGTCGACCGCGTCATCCTCGACATGCTCGCCCCCTGGGAGTGCCTGGAGGCCGTCTCCAAGGCGCTCGTGCCCGGCGGCATCCTCTGCTGCTACGTCGCGACCACCACCCAGCTCGCGCGGACCGTCGAGTCCATCCGGGAGATCGGCTGCTTCAACGAGCCGACCTCCTGGGAGACGATGATCCGCAACTGGCACATCGAGGGCCTGGCCGTCCGGCCGGACCACCGCATGATCGGCCACACCGGCTTCCTGCTCACCGCCCGCCGCCTGGCCGACGGCGTCGAGCCGCCCATGCGCCGCCGCCGCCCGGCCAAGGGCGCCTACGGCGAGGACTACGCGGGCCCCAACGCCGACGGCGGCACCGCCCGCTGAGACGACCCGTCACCCCGCACAACGCACAGGCGCCGTGGCGCAGTTCCCGAACTCCAACCGGAACTGCGCCACGGCGCCTCTGCGTTGCCGCCCGGGGTGAACCCGCGCCCGACACCGTTGACCTGCCACGGACCTGCCACGCGGCACCCGGCCGCCACCAGCCGCGCCGGCAGCGGCCCCCGCGGGCACCGGCCCGCTGACACGACGGCAGGAACCGCAACCCTTCTGACTTCCCCGGCGCGGACGGCGCACACCCCGCCGTTCCCTCGCGGTGTGACGTGTGGCACCATCTTGGCCACCCCACCGGCACAGCCCTCAGGAGACACTCCTAGTGCAGCCTTCCGCCGTCCCGGAGCTCGCCCACACCCACACCCGCCCCATCCACTGGCTCGCCACCGCCACGGCGCTCGCCGGCGTGGTGGCCCTCTCCTCGGTCCTGCAGCCCGGCGCGGCGACGGCCGCCCAGCCGGGCGCCCCCGAGACCAGAAGCGCGCCCGCGCCCCTGGCCGCGCCCGACCCGGCCGCGATGGAGTTCCCCCTCGAATGCGGCCCGGTGAAGGCCGTGGTGCAGAAGAAGGCGTCCGGCGACCTCGACGGCGACGGCAACCCCGAGACGGTGGCCGTGGTGCACTGCGACTCCCCGATGGGCACCCCGCCGGACGGTGTGTACGTCCTCACCCGGGGCGGCGCCGACGGCAAGCCGCGCGTGGTGGCGACTCTGCTCGACCCCAAGGACGGCACCACCGTCGGTGACTTCGCCGTGCGCGCGGGCGCCGTGACGGCCACGCTCCTCGGCTACTCGTCCCCGGACGTGCCGCGTTGCTGTCCCGACGAGAAGAGCGACGTGAAATGGCGTTGGCAGGACGGCACGTTCGTCCGCTCCACACCGGCCGGCGCCCGCAGCGTGTGAAGCCCGTGTGGCACCGGTGTGTGAGATATCAGACAGTAGTCACGGAACGTGGAGAACTGGTCACTCCGCGTCCGGGCCGTAGACCTCGGCCCTGTCCGAAACGCGACGTACGTGGATGCACTCGCCCGGACACTCCTTCGCCGAGTCGATCACATCCGTGAGGAGCGGCAGCGGAACGGGCGTTGTCGCCCCCTTGTCCTGGAGCAACTCGTCGTCGGCGCTCTTCACATAGGCCAGACCGTCGATGTCCAGCTCGAACACCTCGGGCGCGTACTGGGCGCAGATGCCGTCGCCGGTACACAGGTCCTGGTCGATCCAGACCTCCAGCGCCTCGCCCTCGACCCCGGCCTCCTGCTGCACGCTCATGTCTCCTGCCGTTTCATGCGTCGAGCCGTACCGGGAATCCGGCCAGCTCTGACGGGTGTTGAACGCTTCGACCGTACCTGAGGCTGGGTTCCAATCATGTTCGCTGGGTATTCCCCTGGCGTGAGGGAGAGCGCAAGGGTGAAGATCGGACACACCCCGACCGTCTTTGTGATCTAGGGGTTTCAATCGACACCCGCCCAGGTAGGGTCTGGAAGCGTCCAGCTCCCCTTGGAGGAGGTGAGGACCGTGGCAGCCCACGACGACGACATGAACCGCGGCATCCGCCCGGGACGCGGGTCCGACGACCCGGCCGGGCAGATCGCCTACCTTGAGCAGGAGATCGCCGTCCTGCGACGCAAGCTCGCCGACTCTCCGCGACACACGAGGATTCTCGAAGAGCGGATCGTCGAGCTGCAGACCAATCTGGCCGGCGTGTCCGCGCAGAACGAGCGACTCGCGAACACGCTCCGTGAGGCCCGGGACCAGATCGTGGCCCTCAAGGAAGAGGTCGACCGGCTCGCGCAGCCGCCGGCCGGCTTCGGCGTCTTCCTGACGGCCAACGAGGACGGCACCGCCGACATCTTCACCGGCGGCCGCAAGCTCAGGGTGAACGTCAGCCCCAGCGTCGAGCTCGAGGAGCTCCGGCGCGGCCAGGAAGTCATGCTCAACGAAGCGCTCAACGTGGTCGAGGCCATGGAGTTCGAGCGCGTCGGCGACATCGTGACCCTCAAGGAGATCCTCGAGGACGGCGAGCGGGCCCTGGTGCTCGGGCACACCGACGAGGAGCGGGTGGTGCGGCTCGCCGAGCCGCTGCTGGACGTCACCATCCGCCCCGGCGACGCCCTGCTCCTGGAGCCCCGCTCCGGATACGTCTACGAGGTCGTCCCCAAGAGCGAGGTCGAAGAGCTCGTCCTCGAAGAGGTCCCCGACATCGGCTACGAGCAGATCGGCGGTCTCGGCGGCCAGATCGAGGCCATCCGGGACGCCGTCGAGCTCCCCTACCTCTACCCGGACCTGTTCAAGGAGCACGAACTGCGGCCCCCCAAGGGTGTGCTGCTGTACGGACCCCCTGGATGCGGTAAGACACTGATCGCCAAGGCCGTGGCCAACTCGCTGGCCAAGAAGGTCGCCGAGGTGACCGGCCAGGCCGCCGGCAAGAGCTTCTTCCTGAACATCAAGGGCCCCGAGCTGCTCAACAAGTACGTCGGTGAGACGGAGCGGCAGATCCGCCTCGTCTTCCAGCGGGCCCGTGAGAAGGCCAGCGAGGGCACGCCCGTCATCGTCTTCTTCGACGAGATGGAGTCCCTCTTCCGCACCCGTGGCTCCGGTGTCAGCTCGGACGTGGAGAACACCATCGTCCCGCAGCTGCTCGCCGAGATCGACGGCGTGGAGGGCCTGCAGAACGTGGTCGTGATCGGCGCCTCCAACCGCGAGGACATGATCGACCCGGCCATCCTGCGTCCCGGCCGGCTGGACGTGAAGATCAAGATCGAGCGTCCGGACGCCGAGGCGGCCAAGGACATCTTCGGCAAGTACCTCACCGAGCGCCTCCCGCTGCACTCCGACGACCTCGGCGAGCACGGCGGCGACAAGGGTGCCACGGTCCAGAACATGATCCAGACGGCCGTCGAGCACATGTACGCCGAATCCGAGGAGAACCGCTTCCTGGAGGTCACCTACGCCAATGGTGACAAGGAAGTCCTGTACTTCAAGGACTTCAATTCCGGCGCCATGATCGAGAACATCGTGGGCCGGGCCAAGAAGATGGCGATCAAGGACTTCCTCGAGAAGAACCAGAAGGGCCTCCGCGTCTCCCACCTCCTCCAGGCCTGCGTGGACGAGTTCAAGGAGAACGAGGACCTGCCGAACACCACCAACCCCGACGACTGGGCCCGGATCTCCGGAAAGAAGGGCGAGCGGATCGTGTACATCCGTACGCTCATCACCGGAAAGCAGGGCGCGGACACCGGGCGCTCCATCGACACGGTGGCGAACACCGGTCAGTACCTGTAAAAGGCAGGGCGGCTGCGGGTGCCCTCGGCGGGTACCCGCAGCCGACTGTTTTTCAGGCCACGGCTGGAGCAACGCAATGACGCAAATGATCTCCCCACCAGCGCAAAGGCGTTCTAGGCTCTTGCGTACCGCCGAGTCGCGCAGTGCGGGGACGGGCACCGCACACGCAACCGAGCGCCAGCGGTATCTGAGTGGCGCCCACGACCGAGGGTGCCGCCGGGCAAGGAGGGCCGCATGACCGTACGGCGAGTAATGGGCATCGAGACGGAGTACGGAATCTCCGTCCCCGGCCACCCCAACGCCAATGCCATGCTCACCTCGTCCCAGATCGTGAACGCCTACGCGGCGGCGATGCACCGGGCCCGCCGGGCCCGCTGGGACTTCGAGGAGGAGAACCCGCTGCGGGACGCGCGAGGCTTCGACCTCGCCCGCGAGGCCGCCGACTCCAGCCAGCTCACGGACGAGGACATCGGCCTGGCCAACGTGATCCTCACCAATGGCGCACGGCTCTACGTCGACCACGCGCACCCCGAGTACAGCGCTCCCGAGGTGACCAACCCCCGGGACGCCGTCCTCTGGGACAAGGCCGGCGAGCGGATCATGGCCGAGGCGGCGGAGCGGGCCGCGCAGCTCCCCGGCGCCCAGCCGATCCACCTGTACAAGAACAACACCGACAACAAGGGCGCGTCCTACGGCACGCACGAGAACTACCTGATGAAGCGGGAGACCCCCTTCTCGGACATCGTGCGCCATCTGACGCCGTTCTTCGTCTCGCGTCAGGTCTTCGCCGGCGCGGGCCGCGTCGGCATCGGTCAGGACGGGCACGAGCACGGCTTCCAGCTCAGCCAGCGGGCGGACTACTTCGAGGTCGAGGTGGGCCTGGAGACGACGCTCAAGCGCCCGATCATCAACACCCGCGACGAGCCGCACGCGGACGCCGAGAAGTACCGGCGCCTGCACGTGATCATCGGCGACGCGAACCTGTCGGAGATCTCGACCTACCTCAAGCTGGGCACGACCTCGCTGGTGCTGTCGATGATCGAGGACGGCTTCATTGCCGTGGACCTGGCCGTCGACCAGCCCGTGCGCACCCTCCACCAGGTCTCGCACGACCCGTCCCTGAAGCGCCTGGTCACGCTGCGCAGCGGCCGCACGCTCACGGCGGTCCAGCTGCAGATGGAGTACTACGAGCTCGCACGCAAGTACGTGGAGGAGCGGTTCGGGGCGGACGCCGACGAGCAGACCAAGGACGTCCTGTCCCGCTGGGAGGACACCCTCACCCGTCTGGAGCACGACCCGATGAGCCTGGCCGGCGAGCTGGACTGGGTGGCCAAGCGGGAGCTCATGGAGGGCTACCGCCGCCGGGACAACCTCGACTGGGACGCGGCCCGGCTGCACCTGGTGGACCTCCAGTACGCGGACGTGCGGCCCGACAAGGGCCTGTACAACCGTCTGGTGGCCCGGGGGCGCATGAAGCGGCTGCTGACCGAGGAGGACGTGGAGCGGGCCCGTACGGCGCCGCCCGAGGACACCCGGGCGTACTTCCGCGGGCGCTGCCTGGAGCAGTACGCGGACGACGTCGCGGCCGCCTCCTGGGACTCGGTGATCTTCGATCTGCCGGGCCGGGACTCGCTGCAGCGGGTCCCAACCCTGGAACCGCTTCGCGGAACGCGTAATCACGTCAAGGAGCTCCTGGACCGCTGCCGCACCGCGGAGGACCTGGTCAGGGTGCTTTCGGGAGGATGAACGCGATCAGCGGGTACTCGGGTGGGGCCCGCCGGACAGGGTGGAAAATCCCTGGTCCGGGAATCATCGAGGTGGTCCCCGTACGTTGGAGCAACTGCGGGACCATTGTCAGACCCGGCGAGTAGGGTCTGATCTTGACCGAGCAACTGTGTCGGGCGAACCGAGCGGGGTGAGGGATATGGCGACCAAGGACACCGGCGGCGGACAGCAGAAGGCCACCCGGTCCACCGAGGAGGTCGAGGAGCAGGCGGCGGAGTCGCAGGCTTCGGAGGACCTCAAGGAGCGTCAGGAGAAGCTGAGCGACGACGTGGACTCGGTCCTGGACGAGATCGACGACGTCCTTGAGGAGAACGCCGAGGACTTCGTGCGGTCCTTCGTGCAAAAGGGTGGCCAGTAAGGCGCCTGTGCCTGCATTCCGAAGGTGAATGGGGTGCGCGGGTGACGGACGGGCGAAGCGCGGAGCGCTGCGCGCGGGACAGGGTGTGACGTGCCGTCCTCGTGTGCGGCGCTCCGGGCGTCGAGGGCGTCCGGAGCCCGGTGGCCCGCCGGCGGTGCGCGGCGGGCAAGTGCGGCACCGTCCCGGCGCAGTTGGGGTCGCCGGGCATGTGGATCACCGCCGCAGGACGGGTAGGGTCCGTGGCATACCGTGCCCCCGGCCGCAACCGGACCGGGGTTGTTCCAAGGATCGGCCCGACGTCACAGGGCGGGCTGTCGTTTACGTGGAAGGAATCGCGTGGAAGCCAACACTCGTAGCACCGGGCGTCTACCAGCTGCCTTCCTGACGCCAGGCTCCTCCTCCTTCATGGACTTCCTGTCCGAGCACCAGCCGGAGATGCTGCCGGGCAACCGGCAACTGCCGCCCACCCAGGGCGTGATCGAGGCACCGCACGGGACGACGATCGTCGCCGTGACGTTCCCCGGCGGGGTGGTCCTCGCCGGCGACCGGCGGGCCACGATGGGCAACGTCATCGCCCAGCGGGACATCGAGAAGGTCTTCCCCGCCGACGAGTACTCGGCGGTGGGCATCGCCGGCACCGCGGGTCTGGCCGTGGAGATGGTGAAGCTCTTCCAGCTGGAGCTGGAGCACTTCGAGAAGGTCGAGGGCGCGCAGCTGTCCCTGGAGGGCAAGGCGAACCGGCTCTCCACGATGATCCGCTCGAACCTGGGCATGGCCATGCAGGGCCTGGCCGTCGTCCCGCTGTTCGCCGGGTACGACGTGGACCGGGACAAGGGCCGGATCTTCTCGTACGACGTGACGGGCGGGCGTTCCGAGGAGCAGGGGTACGCGGCCACCGGTTCCGGCTCGATCTTCGCGCGCGGCGCGATGAAGAAGCTCTACCGGGACGACCTGAGCGAGGCCGAGGCCGCCACGCTCGTGGTCCAGGCGCTCTACGACGCGGCAGACGACGACTCGGCGACCGGTGGTCCCGACGTCGCCCGCCGGATCTATCCCATCGTCACCGTGATCACCGAGGACGGCTTCCGCCGGCTCTCCGAGGACGAGGCGTCGCAGATCGCGCGCTCGATCCTGGAGCGGCGGCTGGAGCAGCCGGACGGTCCGCGGGCCGCGCTGCTGTGAGCGGCGCGCTGTCGTGACGAGGTGGTCCAGTGAACCGACGGAATCCTGAAGAGAGGGACGGATAACCGGTGTCGACGCCGTTCTATGTCTCACCCCAGCAGGCCATGGCCGACCGGGCGGAGTACGCCCGCAAGGGCATCGCCCGCGGTCGCAGCCTGGTCGTGCTGCAGTACGCCGACGGCATCGTGTTCGTCGGTGAGAACCCGTCCCGTGCGCTGCACAAGTTCAGCGAGATCTACGACCGGATCGGCTTCGCGGCCGCCGGCAAGTACAACGAGTACGAGAACCTGCGGATCGGCGGCGTGCGCTACGCCGACCTGCGCGGTTACACCTACGACCGGGACGACGTGACGGCCCGGGGCCTGGCGAACGTGTACGCGCAGACGCTGGGCACGATCTTCTCCAGCGCGGCCGAGAAGCCGTACGAGGTGGAGCTGGTGGTCGCCGAGGTCGGGGAGACGCCCGACGGCGACCAGATCTACCGGCTGCCGCACGACGGGTCCATCGTGGACGAGCACGGCTCGGTCGCGGTGGGCGGCAACGCGGAGCAGATCAGCAGCTACCTCGACCAGCGCCACCGGGACGGCATGACGCTGGCGGAGGCGCTGAAGCTGGCCGTGCAGTCGCTGTCGCGCGACACCAACGGCAGCGAGCGGGAGATCCCCGCGGAGCGGCTGGAGGTGGCGGTGCTGGACCGGACGCGGCCGCAGAAGCGGAAGTTCAAGCGGATCAGCGGGCGCCAGCTGGCCCGGTTGCTGGAGGAGGCGGCCGGGGCAGGAGGCGGCTCCGAGACGGCGCCGAAGGACACCGAGTAGTCGGACAGCCGGATCCGAGGGTTTTACTCGGACCCGAGAGTTTCGCACGGCATCGACGCCCCGGTCGCACTCGCGCCCGGGGCGCGGTCGTGCGGGGGAGGCACCTCGTCGCGCCGGGTGGCGCGCCGCCCCGCCTCAGCCGCGACGCCGGGTACGGCTAACGCGGCGGGGCCGTGGAGCCCCGTTCCACCAGGCGTACCGGAATGTCCCCGCCCTCGGGCTCCCGGCCCTCCAGGACCGCCAGCAGGGCCCGCATGCCCCGTTCCCCGAACAGCTCCGCGTCCAGGCGTACCGTCGTCAGCTCCGGGTCGATCGCCGTGGCCAGGGCCAGATCGTCCAGTCCGGTGACCGACAGGTCGTCCGGGATGCGCAGGCCCAGCTGGCGGGCCGCCTTGTAGACGCCCGCGGCCAGCAGGTCGTCGTCGCACACCACGGCCGTGGGGCGAGGCCCCGGAGCCGACAGGGCGGCCTGAGCCGCCGGCACCGCGCCCTCGATGGAGATCGGGGAGCGGGCCGTGGACACCGACGTGCCCGGCACGCCGGCCAGGCGCGAGGCCAGTTCCCGGGACCGCACCTCGAACGTCCAGGAGGGCACGTCCGCCGCGAGGTGGAGGAAGCGGCGGTGGCCCAGGGACAGCAGGTGCTCCGCGACCTGGCGGACACCGTCGGCGATGTCCAGGTTGACCGTCGCCGCGCCGAGGCTGCCCGCCGGGTCGCTGTCCAGCATGACCAGCGGGAGCGCCTCACCGCGGATCGCGGTCAGGGCGTCCGCCGCCATGGACGAGGCGATGACGCCGTCCAGGGCCGCCTGCGCGGAGGCGAACGGGTCGCGGGCGGGCCCGATGCCCTCGGGGGAGGGGTACAGGACCACGCCGAAGCCGTGCTCGGCGGCGACCCGGGACGCGCCCGTGTAGACGCCCGCGAAGAACTCCGTGGTGAGGGCCGGGACGACCAGGAGGACCGTGCGGGTGCGGCCCAGCCGCAGGTTGCGGGCGGCCAGGTTCGGGCGGTAGCCCAGGTCGCGGGCGGCCTCGCGGACGCGTTCGGCCGTCGCCGCCGAGACCCGGCCGCGCCACTTGTCGCCGAGGACCAGGGAGACGGCCGCCTGCGAGACGCCGGCGGCCTGGGCGACGTCCCGGCTCGTGGGTCGGGTGCTGCCTCGTGCCACCGTCGGGCCGCTCCTTCGTCTGGACTCGTGAACAGCGGACATGGTACGTATGGAAGCGCACGTTATACGTAAAACCTAGGGCGGGGACATGGCCACGGGATACCTGGAGATCCTTCGGGCGCGACACGCCGCCCGACTGCTCGTCGGCACGCTGGTCGGCCGGCTGCCCAACGCCACGGCCGCCATCGCGATCGTGCTCTTCGTGCGCGCGGAGGGCGGCACGTACAGCCTGGCCGGTGCCCTGGCGGCGGTGTACGGCGTCGCCAACGCCGTCGGGCAGCCCGTGCTGGGCCGGCTGGTGGACCTGCGCGGGCAGCCGCGGGTGCAGCTGCCCGCCGCCGTGCTGTCGGCGCTCGCGATGGCCGCCTTCGCCTTCTCCGGCCTTTCGTCGCTGCCCCTCGCCTACGCCGCCGTCGCGGCCGCCGGGCTCTGCACGCCGCCCCTGGAGGGCGGGCTGCGGGCGCTGTGGCCGTCGGTGCTGCGGCGCGAGGACCAGGTGCACACGGCCTACGCCATGGACGCCGTGGCCCAGGAGGTGATGTTCACCGTCGGGCCGCTGCTGGTGACCCTGTGCGTGTCCCTGTGGTCGGCGCAGGCCGCGCTGCTCGTGCTGAACGTCGTCGGGGTGCTGGGCGCGCTGTCCGTGGTCGTGTCGCCGCCCTCACGGGCCTGGCGGTCGGCGCCGCGCGAGGCCCACTGGCTCGGCGCGCTGCGCTCGCCGGGGCTGCTGGCCCTGCTCGCCGCGTTCCTGTTCATCGGCATGGCCCTGGGGTCCATCACGGTCGCCTCCGTGCCCTACGCGGACGCGCACGGCGGCGACGCCGTCTACGGCTGGCTGATGGCGGCCCTGGGCTTCGGGGCGCTGGTGGGCGGTGCCGTCTACGGGGCCCGGCAGTGGGCCGGGGAACCCGCGCGGCGACTGCGGGTGCTGGTGGCGCTTCTGGTGGTGTGTTACCTGCCGCTGATGCTGATGCCGGACGCGGTGCCCATGGTGGCGCTGACCGCGCTCGCCGGAGTCTTCCTCGCGCCCGCCATCGCCTGCGCGTTCGTCCTGGTCGACCGGCACGCCCCGCGCGGCACGGTCACCGAGGCGTTCTCCTGGCTGGTGACCACGTTCACCGTGGGCCACTCGGTCGGAACGGGCGTCGCGGGGCCCGTCGTGGAGACGGGCGGGGCGCAGTGGGGCTTCGCCGTGCCGGCCGTCGCGGGTGGCGTGTCCCTGCTGGTTTTGGCCGCCACAGGACGGGTAGTCGCAGCTCCCGGCCAGGGAGCGGTTGTTGCGGCCGGTTCGGAAAATGATCCAAACCGTGCCGTCGAACCCCGTTTCAGTTCAGGGGATCGGGCGTAATGTTCCCTCATGGACCGCCGCATTTTCGGGCTGGAGAACGAGTACGGCGTCACGTGCACGTTCAGGGGACAGCGCCGCCTGTCTCCTGACGAGGTGGCGCGGTACCTCTTCCGCCGTGTCGTGTCATGGGGCCGCAGCAGCAATGTCTTTCTGCGAAACGGCGCCCGCCTCTATCTCGACGTGGGATCGCATCCGGAATACGCCACACCCGAATGTGACAACGTGATCGAACTGGTCACCCACGACAAAGCCGGCGAGCGCATTCTCGAAGGACTCCTGGTGGACGCCGAACGACGCCTGCACGAGGAGGGAATCGCGGGCGACGTCTACCTCTTCAAGAACAACACCGACTCGGCGGGCAACTCCTACGGGTGCCACGAGAACTATCTCGTGGCGCGGCACGGGGAGTTCTCGCGTCTCGCGGACATTCTGATCCCGTTCCTGGTCACACGGCAGCTGCTGTGCGGCGCGGGCAAGGTGCTGCAGACGCCGCGCGGGGCCGTGTACTGCGTCAGCCAGCGGGCCGAGCACATCTGGGAGGGCGTCTCCTCGGCGACGACCCGCTCCCGGCCGATCATCAACACCCGCGACGAACCGCACGCGGACGCCGAGCGCTACCGCCGCCTGCATGTCATCGTGGGCGACTCCAACATGTCCGAGACGACCATGCTGCTCAAGGTCGGCGCCACCGACCTGGTGCTGCGCATGATCGAGGCGGGCACGGTGATGCGGGACCTGACCCTGGAGAACCCCATCCGGGCCATCCGGGAGGTCAGCCACGACATCACCGGCCGCCGCAAGGTGCGCCTGGCCAGCGGACGCGAGGCCTCCGCCCTGGAGGTGCAGCGCGAGTACTACGAGAAGGCCCTGGACTTCTGCGAGCGCCGCGGCATCCGCACCGGCACCGTGGAGCGGGTCCTGGAGCTGTGGGGCCGCACGCTCGACGCGATCGAGTCCGAGGACCTCGACCGCATCGGCACCGAGATCGACTGGGTCATGAAGTACAAGCTCATCGAGCGGTACCGGGCCAAGAACAACATGACCATGTCGCACCCCCGGGTCGCGCAGATAGACCTCGCCTACCACGACATCCACCGTCGTCGTGGTCTGTACTACCTGCTGGAGAAGAAGGGGCAGGCGGCCCGCGTCTGCAACGACTTGAAGATCTTCGAGGGCAAGTCCGTGCCGCCGCAGACCACTCGGGCCCGGCTGCGCGGCGACTTCATCCGGCGCGCCCAGGAGCAGCGCCGCGACTTCACGGTCGACTGGGTGCACCTCAAGCTCAACGACCAGGCCCAGCGCACCGTGTTGTGCAAGGACCCGTTCCGGTCGGTGGACGACCGGGTGGAGAAGCTGATCGCCGGAATGTGAGCCGACGCACCGGCGCGGAAAATCGCCGGAACGCCACACGGGCGCCGTACGTTACCAGTGCGGCGCCCTGCTCACGCCGTAGAGTTGCGCGCACTCCATCCAAGAGATCAACCGATTACGAGGCCCCCACAGTGCGCCGACGCTCACTTCTTCTCACCGTGCCCGCAGGTCTGGCCACGCTCGCCGCGTGCGGCGACGACAAGTCCGACTCGAGCAAGGCCAGCGACAGCCCGTCGCCCTCGGCGTCCGGCCCGTCCGCCGCTCCGTCGCCGAAGATCGTCGACGGCCCGCTGCCCCAGGTCACGGCCGGCACCGAGTTCGACGAGAAGCCCACGGTCGCGAAGGGCAGCGGCGAGCCGTCCAAGGATCTCGCGGTGAAGACCCTGATCGCGGGCAGCGGCAAGACCGTCGCGGAGAACGACTTCGTCGTGGCGAACTACCTGGGCCAGGTCTGGAACACCGGCAAGGTCTTCGACAACTCCTACGACCGCAAGGCCCGCCTCGCCATCCAGCTCACCCAGGGCCAGATCATCGACGGCTGGCGGTACGCGCTGGCCGGCAGGAAGGCCGGCAGCCGCGTCGAGATGGCCGTCCCGCCCACCTGGGGCTACGGCACGCAGGGCAACGCCCAGGCGGGTATCAAGGGCACCGACACGCTGGTCTTCGTCGTCGACATCCAGGACGCGTTCAACGCCACCAGCTCCGCCAAGGGCAAGGAGGTCCCGCAGGACAATGCGGACCTGCCCAAGGTCGGCACCAACACCGACGGCAAGGCCCCCTCCATCGAGGTGCCCAAGACGGCCGCCCCGAAGAAGCTCGTCGCGGAGTACGTCCTGGAGGGCGACGGCGAGGAGGTCGCCGCCGAGAACAGCGTCCTCGTGCAGTACAAGGGCGTGCTGTGGGACGGCGGCAAGGAGTTCGACTCCTCGTACGCCAACAAGCAGCTGGTGTCGTTCTCGCTGCAGCAGGTCGTCAAGGGCTGGGCGCAGGGCCTGACGGGCAAGAAGGTCGGCAGCCGCGTCCTGATCGTCATTCCGCCGGAGCTGGGCTACGGCGACAACCCGCCGCAGGGCAGCGGCATCAAGAAGGACTCCGTGCTGGTCTTCTCGGTGGACATCCTCGCGAAGCTGTGACGCGTGCGGGATGTAAGACTGTGCGTGTTCGCCTTTCCGCAGACAAGCAGGAGCAACAGACGTGAGCATCGACAAGCCCGAGATCGACTTCCCGGGCGGCGAGCCCCCGGCGGACCTCGAGATCAAGGACATCTGGGAGGGCGACGGCCCGGTCGCCGAGGCCGGCCAGACCGTCACCGTGCACTACGTCGGTGTCGCCTTCAGCACGGGTGAGGAGTTCGACGCCAGCTGGAACCGCGGCACCCCGTTCCGCTTCCCGCTGGGCGGCGGCCGGGTCATCAAGGGCTGGGACCAGGGCGTGCAGGGCATGAAGGTCGGCGGCCGCCGCCAGCTGACCATCCCCGCCCACCTCGCCTACGGCAACCAGAGCCCGACCCCGGCGATCAAGCCCGGCGAGACGCTGATCTTCGTCGTCGACCTGCTCGGGGTCTGACCAAGGTCCGACAGACTCGGTCACGTGGGGCCCATGCCTGCTCGGGCATGGGCCCTCCGCTTTTGCCGTACCACCCTGTGGCGGTACGGTCATCGCTCGTAAGCACCATAGGGAGGCGAAGCGCGTCGATGGCCATTGCCAAGGCCGAGCGGCTGATGAACCTGGCACTGTGTCTGCTCGGGACCCGCCGGCCGCTCAGCAAGCGCGAGCTGCGCGACTCCATCGAGGCCTACGTCGAGGCCTTCGGTCCGGGCAACGGCCCGAGCGGCAACGACGACTCCTTCAACCGCATGTTCGAGCGGGACAAGGACGACCTGCGGGAACTGGGCCTGGTCATCGAGACCGTCGAGAGCCTCGACGGCGAGATCGGCTACATGGCCCGCCGCGACAGCAACCGCCTGCCGCCCATCACCCTGGACGCCGAGGAGGCCGCCGCGCTGGGCCTGGCCGCCAAGGTGTGGCAGCAGGCCCGGCTCGCCGGCGCGGCCAGCGGCGCGCTGCAGAAGCTGCGCGCGGCGGGGCTGCCCGAGGACGTCGACCCGTACGGCTCGCACGGCGCGCTGGAGCCGCGGATCCCCGTGCACGAGGCCGCGTTCGAGCCGCTGATGCTGGCCTGCCGGGACCGCAGGCCGGTCGTCTTCGACTACCGCAAGGCGACGGCCGCCCACCCCGAGCAGCGGCACGTGGAGCCGTGGGCGCTGGAGTGCTGGCGGGGCCACTGGTATCTGGCGGGCTGGGACCGCGACCGGGGCGCCGAGCGGGTCTTCCGGCTGTCCCGGATCACCGGCAAGGTCCGCTCCCGCGGCGGCCGCTACACCGCTCCCGTGCCGGACGTCGTCACGGTCCGGGAGACCGTCGCGGGCTGGGCCGGGGAGATCGCCGACCGCTCGGCCCGGATCCGGCTGCGCTCGGACGCCGGGTACCCCCTTCGGGCGAAGGCCACCTCCGTCCGGGAACTCGGCGACGGCTGGGACGAGTTGGAGATTCCGTACGGCCACGGCCTGGACGCCTGGCTGGTGGAGTTCGGGCCGGACGTGGTCGTCCTGGAGCCCGCCGAGCTGCGGGCCGACGTGGTGGACCGGCTGCGTGCCGTGGCCAAGGGCTGAGGGGGAGCGGAGCGACAGTGGCAGGCAAACCGGTCAGGGCCGTGAACGCCATCGACCAGACCCGGCGGATGCTCTCCCTGGTGACGTATCTCAGGGAGCGCCCCGGGGCCCGGGTCGAGGACGTGGCGCGCGCCTTCGGCATCACCGAGGACGAGCTGGTCTCCGACCTCGACGTGCTGCCCATGTGCGGTACGAGCTTCCGCGGGGGCGACCTCCTCGACATCGACACCGACGGCGAGCGCATCTGGTGGCACAACCCGGCCGCGCTCGCGGCGGAGGCCGCCGAGCCGCTCCGGCTCGCCGCCGACGAGGCCACCGCGCTGCTCGTCGCCGCCCGGGCCGTGTCCACCCTGCCGGGGCTGCGCGAGAGCGACCGGCAGGCGCTGCTGCGGGCCACGGCCAAGGTGGAGACGGCCGCCGGTGAGGCCGCGGGCGCCAGCTCGCGGCTGTCGGTGACCTTCGAGTCCGAGGGCGGCGTCTTCGCGGACGTCGACCGGGCGATCGCCGAACGCCGCCGGCTGTGGATCCGCTACTACTCGCCCGCCCGCGACGAGGTCACCGAGCGGGAGATCGACCCCATCCGCCTGGTCAGCGTCGGGCACACCTACGTCGAGGCCTGGTGCCGCCGCTCCGAGGCGCGCCGGACCTTCCGCCTGGACCGCGTCGCCGAGATCAAGATCCTGGACGAGCCGTCGGCGCCGCCCGAGATCGAGCTGCGCGACCTGTCCGAGGCGCTGGTGCAGCCCGCGGCCGAGGATCCGGAGGTCGTGATCGAGGTCGGGCCCGGCGGCCGCTGGGTCGCGGAGTACTACCCGCACGACAGTGCGGATGAGCTGCCGGACGGCGGGCTGCGTATCTCTCTGCGGACGCCCGACCCGGCGTCGCTGCGCCGCCTGGCGCTGCGGCTCGGCCGGGACGGCCGGATCGTCTCCCCGCCGGAGCTGGCCGACAGCGCCCGGCTGGCGGCCCGCGAGGCACTGGCGGCGTACGACGGCATCGAGGCGGCCGGCGCGGCGGACCCGGCAGCGGCGGCCGACCCGGCCCCGGCGGTCGGCACGGCCGGTGCGGCCGGTGCCGTGGGGGCCGTCGACGTCCCCGAGCCGGCCG
>NZ_NOKT01000017.1 GCF_002237655.1 Streptomyces sp. XY006 | reverse complement strand
CGCCGCCCTGGCCCCCGCGACCGCCGCCCTGGCCGCCGCGGCCACCGCCCTGACCGCCGCCGCCCTGCCGCTGCTGAGGCGGTCGCCCGCCCCGCCGGCCGCGCTCGCGCTCGCCGGAGCCGCCGCCCTGGCCGCCCTGCGGGGCCGCCTCGTCGTCCAGACGCAGCGTCAGCGAGATCCGCTTGCGCGGGATGTCGACGTCGAGGACCTTCACCTTGACGATGTCGCCGGGCTTGACGACGTCCCGCGGGTCCTTGACGAACGTCTTCGACATCGCGGACACGTGGACCAGGCCGTCCTGGTGGACACCGACGTCGACGAACGCCCCGAACGCGGCGACGTTGGTGACGACGCCCTCCAGGACCATCCCGGACGCCAGGTCGGAGATCTTCTCGACGCCCTCCTTGAACACGGCCGTCTTGAACGCCGGACGCGGGTCGCGGCCCGGCTTCTCCAGCTCCTTGAGGATGTCGGTCACCGTCGGCAGACCGAACGACTCGTCGACGAAGTCCTGCGGCCGGAGCGAGCGCAGCACCGCCGTGTTGCCGATGAGCCCGGCGACCTCCTGCCCGGCCGTCTTCACCATCCGCCGGACCACCGGATAGGCCTCCGGGTGCACGCTGGAGGCGTCCAGCGGGTCGGTGCCGCCGCGGATCCGAAGGAAGCCCGCGCACTGCTCGTAGGCCTTCGGGCCGAGCCGCGCCACCTTCTTCAGCTCACCGCGGGACGTGAACGGCCCGTTCTGGTCGCGGTGCGCCACGATGTTCTCGGCGAGCCCGGAGGTGATGCCGGAGACCCGGGCGAGCAGCGGCGCCGAGGCCGTGTTGACGTCCACGCCCACGCCGTTCACACAGTCCTCCACGACCGCGTCCAGGGAGCGCGACAGCTTCACCTCGGACAGGTCGTGCTGGTACTGGCCGACGCCGATCGACTTCGGGTCGATCTTCACCAGCTCGGCGAGCGGGTCCTGCAGCCGGCGGGCGATGGACACGGCGCCGCGCAGCGACACGTCCATGTCCGGGAGCTCCTGCGAGGCGAACGCCGACGCCGAGTACACCGAGGCGCCGGCCTCGGAGACCATCACCTTCGTGAGGTTCAGCTCCGGGTGCCTGGCGATCAGTTCACCGGCCAGCTTGTCGGTCTCGCGCGAGGCGGTGCCGTTGCCGATGGCGATCAGCTCGACCGCGTGCTCCTTCGCCAGCCGGGCCAGCCTGGCGATGGCCTCGTCCCACCGGTTGGCCGGGACGTGCGGGTGGATGACGTCCGTGGCGACGACCTTGCCGGTCGCGTCCACCACGGCGACCTTCACGCCCGTACGGAAACCGGGGTCCAGGCCGAGCGTCGCGCGCGTGCCCGCCGGTGCGGCGAGCAGCAGGTCGCGCAGGTTCGCCGCGAAGACCCGCACCGCCTCGTCCTCGGCGGCCGTGCGCAGCCGCAGCCGGAGGTCGATGCCCAGGTGGACGAGGATGCGGGTGCGCCACGCCCAGCGGACCGTGTCGGTCAGCCACTTGTCGGCGGGGCGGCCCCGGTCGGCGATCCCGAACCGGTGCGCGACGATGCCCTCGTACGACGAGGGGCCGTCGGCCGGCTCCTCGGGCTCCAGGACGAGGTCGAGGACCTCCTCCTTCTCGCCGCGGAGCATCGCCAGGATCCGGTGCGAGGGCAGCTCCGTGAACGGCTCGGCGAAGTCGAAGTAGTCGGCGAACTTCGCGCCCGCCTCCTCCTTGCCCTCCCGCACCTTGGCGGCGAGCCGGCCGCGCACCCACATGCGCTCGCGCAGCTCGCCGATGAGGTCGGCGTCCTCGGCGAAGCGCTCGGTGAGGATGGCCCGGGCGCCGTCGAGAGCGGCCTGCGGGTCGGCCACGCCCTTGTCCGCGTCGACGAACGCGGCGGCCGCGGCCAGGGGCTCGACGGTCGGGTCGCCGAGCAGCCCGTCCGCCAGCGGCTCCAGACCCGCCTCGCGCGCGATCTGCGCCTTGGTGCGCCGCTTGGGCTTGTACGGCAGGTAGATGTCCTCCAGGCGCGCCTTGGTCTCGGCGCCCAGGATCCGCGCCCGGAGTTCATCGGTGAGCTTGCCCTGCTCGCGCACCGAGTCGAGGATCGCGGCCCGCCGCTCCTCCAGCTCCCGCAGGTAGCGCAGCCGCTCCTCGATCGTGCGCAGCTGCGCGTCGTCGAGCATCTCGGTCGCTTCCTTGCGGTAGCGCGCGATGAAGGGCACCGTGGAACCGCCGTCGAGCAGTTCCACGGCGGCCCTGACCTGCCGCTCCCGTACGCCGAGCTCCTCGGCGATCCTGCCTTCGATGGACACTGCGCTGGTGGACCCGCTGGACCCGGGTGTCGTCACGATCCCGTACCGCCTTCTCCGCTGACGTTGCGCGGCAATTGTGGCAGGTGACACCGACACCCGGGGATCAGGGCGGCACGCGGCGGGCCGGAACCGGCGGTCAGGCCCTGCGGCTGCGGGTGGAGGACGAGGCCCCGCCGAAGAGCCGGGCCAGGGCCCGGAAGGGCAGCGTCACGACGGTGGCGATCGCCCCGCCGATCTGGCGCAGCACGTCTGCGATAGCACGGAACACGAAATTCCCCTTTCTCCGCTCACCGGCCGCGCCGGCCGGCAGGTATCGGGTACCGCGCAGACGCCTCACCATGCGTCACGACCGGACACGCGTGCCCGGCACGGTCCGGACACGCGTGCCCGGCACGGCCCGAACGCGCGTGCTCGCACCGTCCGGACGCGAGTGAAGCGGGCCTTTCGCCGACCCTCAGGCCTTGCCGATCAGGTCCGCCGGGAACGCCCCCGCCATGACCGCGGCCCGTGCGAACCCTCCGCCCAGCTCGGTCAGCCGGGCCACGCCCTCCGGGCCCAGGTGCTCGTAGGGGGCCCGGTCGAGGCGGTCCGTCTCCTGCTCGATCTCGGCGCGCAGGGCACTGCCCCGCTCGGTGAGCTCCCCGTCCCCGTCCAGCAGCCCCCGCTCGCGCAGCCGGTCCGACGCCGCGTCCCACTCCTGCCGGCTCCAGCCCCGGGTGCCGAACACCCACTTCGGCGTCATGCCCTTGCCCGTCGCCGTATGGGTCACCAGGGCCTCGAGTCCGTCCAGGCCCGCGGACATCAGAGCGGCCAGGTGCCCGTCGCCCCGGTGTTCGCGCAGCAGGGTCGCCGCGTGCCAGTACCGCAGATGCGGCTCCTCGGGGACGGGCAGGTCGGCGTGGGCGGCGTACAGCGGCCGCGCCTCGCGCGTACAGGCCTCGGCGGCCCGCAGGGCGAGCCGGGCGGCCTCCGCCATCTCCGCCGACGCCAGTGCCTCCTCGCCGAGCAGCCGGCGCAGGGTCGCGTCCACGGCACGCGCGCGTGCGGCCAGCACCTGCCCGGGCGTGACGGTCTCCCACACCGCGGGCACGTGCCGGGCGACGAGCTCGTACTTGTAGTTGTAGAAGGCCGCGGCCACCGGCCCGGCGCCGACCGGTCCGAAGGCGGCCGACCGCACGGCGAAGTTCACGGCCCGCCGGTCCGTGACCCCGACGGCGCCCAGCTCCCGGCCGAGGTCCGGCGAGAAGTAGTGCGTGGCGTGCAGGGAGTTGAGCACGGTGTGGCAGCGTCGGCCGGCGCGCGGCTCCAGGGCAGCAGTCGTCATGCCGCGCAGGTTACCAACCGCTTGGTATGACCTCCCTGGCCGTGCGCCGCATGGCAGGAAAGGTGGGGGACTCGTCATTGCGGCCACGCCCCGCGCCCGCGCACCATCGACGCCATGGCCCAGCGCACGGTTCTCGCCGTCCTCTTCGACGGCGTGCAGAGTCTCGACGTCACCGGACCGGTGGAGGTCTTCGCTGGCGCGGAACTGCTCGCCCCGGGCACGTACCGGATCCGCACGGCTTCCCTGGACGGCGCGCCCGTGCGCACCACCAGCGGCCTGACCCTCGTCCCGGACGCGCCCCTGGCCGCCGCGCCGGACCCGGACGTCCTGCTGGTCCCCGGCGGGGCGGGCGGCCTGCGGCCCGACCCGCGGCTGGTCGACTGGGTGCGCGAGCACGGGCCGCGCGCCGGGCGGCTGGTCTCCGTGTGCACCGGCGCGACCGTGCTCGCCGCGGCCGGGCTGCTGGACGGCCGGCGCGCCACGACCCACTGGGCGTACTGCGACCGGCTGGCCCGCGACCACCCGGCCGTGGAGGTCGACCCCGACCCGGTCTACGTCCGCGACGGGCACGTCGCCACGTCGGCCGGGGTCACCGCCGGCATCGACCTCGCGCTCGCCCTGGTCGAGGAGGACCTCGGCCGGGACGCGGCCCTCACCATCGCCCGGCACCTCGTGGTCTTCCTGCGCCGGCCGGGCAACCAGGCCCAGTTCAGCGCCCCGCTCGCGGCCCAGACCGCCCGGCGCGAGCCCCTGCGCGAGGTGCAGCGCCACATCGTCGAGCGCCCGGACGCCGACCTCTCCGTCGAGTCCCTCGCCGCCCGGGCCCGGCTCTCGCCCCGACACTTCGCCCGCGCCTTCCGCGCCGAGACCGGCATGACACCCGGCCGCTACGTGGACCGCGTCCGCCTCGAACACGCCCGCCGCCTCCTGGAGGACACCACGGACGGCATCGAGGAGATCTCCCGCACCAGCGGCTACGGCACGCCGGAGGCCATGCGCCGCGCCTTCCTCAAGGCCCTGGGCGCACCCCCGGCGGAGTACCGCCGCCGCTTCCGCCCGGCGCCCACGCCCTGAGCCCGCGGCGAGCCCGCACACCGACCCGAAGGGGCCCCATGCAGATCGCCATCGTCCTCTACGACCGCTTCACCGCCCTCGACGCCGTCGGCCCGTACGAGACCCTCGGACGGCTTCCGGGCGCGCGGACCGTCTTCGTCGCCGAGGAGGCCGGTCCCGTGCGCAGCGACACGGGCAGCCTCGCGCTCACCGCCGACCGGGCCCTGGCCGACGTGCCGAGCCCCGACATCGTCGTCGTGCCCGGCGGCCCCGGCCCGCTCCCGCTCGCGCCGGACGGCCCCCTTCTCTCCTGGCTGCGCACCGCCGACGCCACCAGCACCTGGACCACGTCCGTGTGCACCGGCTCCCTGCTGCTCGGCGCCGCCGGACTCCTGCGGGGCCGCCGCGCGACCTCCCACTGGCTGGCCCTGGAGGAGCTGGCCCGCCACGGTGCCGAGCCGACGGGGGAGCGGGTCGTCACCGACGGCAAGTACGTCACCGCCGCCGGAGTCTCCGCCGGCATCGACATGGGGCTGACCCTGCTCGGCCGGATCGCCGGCGACGACCATGCGCGGATCGTCCAGCTCGCCACCGAGTACGACCCGCAGCCGCCCTACGACGCCGGTTCCCCCGAGAAGGCCCCCGCGCACCTCGTCGACCTGCTGCGCACCCACGCCGGGCTCATCCTGACGTAGGCACGCTCCAGCCGAACCGCGGCTGCCTGCGCTCCAGGAACGCGGCGACCCCCTCCGCGGTGTCGCCGCTCGCGCGGGCCTGCGCGGCCCAGTGCGCGTCCCGGTCCGTGCGGCCGTCCGCGAACTCCTTGGCCGCCGCCTGCGTCAGCTGCGAACGGGACACCAGGACCCGGGCGAACTCCGCCACCCGCTTGCCGAGCCCGCCCGCGGGCAGCACCTCGTCCACGAGACCGGTGCGCAACGCCCGCTCGGCGTCGATCAGTTCCCCGGAGAACAACAGGTACTTGGCGGTGGCGGGCCCCACCAGGGACACCAGCCGCCGGGTCGAGGACGAGGGGTACACGATGCCGAGCTTCGCGGGCGTCACCCCGAAGAGCGCGCCCTCCTCGGCGAAGCGCAGATCACAGGCCGCCGCCAGTTGCGCGCCGCCGCCCACACAGTGGCCGCGGATCGCCGCGAGCGTCGGCTTGGGGAACGCCGCGAGCGCCTCCTCGGCGCGCACGGCCAGCCCCTGCGCCTCCTGAGGCGACCCGCGCAGCGTGGAGATGTCGGCCCCGGCGCAGAACGTCCCGCCCTCCCCGGTCAGCACCAGCACCCGCACCGCCGGGTCGTCCGCGAGCTCCCCGAGCAGCGGGGGCAGCGCGCGCCACATCGCGGCCGTCATGGCGTTGCGCTTCTCCGGGTGGCTGATGACGACGGTCGCGACCGACTCGGCCACGCTGTGCTGCAACTGCGGATCCATGCGCCGGATGCTATCCGGAGGCCAAACCCGTACAACCCGAATAGTTCGCCAAGACGGCACAAACAAGGACAGGACCAGTCCCACAACTGACCGTGTCATACGCCAACGGTCAGAAGTGCTCGATACGTGCTGACTTCTGGTCAGCCCCGCGGTGCGGAGCGCATCGTTACCAACACTCGGGGTGTGGCGACAATCGAGCGCGAGGGTGGCGACCGGACGATGGACGACGACGGGCGCGGGTCCGGCCCACGCCCACAGGGCGGCGCGGCGCCCCTCGGTCCCGGGCCGGTGGATCCGCTGCCGTACGAAGGAGTCTGGCGGTTCACCGCACCGGCCGTCGACGCCTCGGTCCCGCAGGCGCGGCACGCCGTACGGGACCTGCTGCGCCGTCAGGGGGTGCCCGTCCCGGACGACCTGGCCCAGGGGCTGCTGCTGATCGTCTCGGAACTGGTGACGAACGCCGTGAAGCACGCGGCCGTGCTGTCGCCGACGATCGCGGTCGAACTGGCCGTCGGCGCCGAGTGGCTGCGCGTGTCCGTGGAGGACAACCACCCCTACCGGCCGACGGCGCTGGAGACCGACCACGGCCGGACCGGGGGCCGTGGTCTGCTGCTCGTCCGCGAGATCACCCGCGAGGCGGGCGGTGTGTGCGAGGTCGAGTACACCGCGAGCGGCGGCAAGGTGATCTGGGCCGCCCTGCCGCTCCGGCCCGGCCCCTTCTCCTAGCCGGGGCCGGCGGGCCCTCGCCTCACCAGCCGGCCGAGGTGCCCGTCAGCTCCCTGATCGCCGGCCGGGCGGCGTCCAGGACGGTCATGAACCAGGCCGAGAACGTGTCCTTGGCGTGCCGCTCCGCCAGCTCCGGCGGCGTCACGAACGCCGTCGACGCCACCTCCTCCGGGTCCGGCCGCAGCACGGCCTGCACCATGCCGACGAAGAGGTGGTTGTACTCCTGCTCCACCAGCCCCGACTCCGGATCCGGGTGGTTGTAGCGCACGGTGCCCGCCTCGGCCAGCAGGGACGGGGAGGCGCCGAGCTCCTCGAACGTGCGCCGCGCCGCCGCGGCGAAGGGCGCCTCGCCCGGGTAGGGGTGGCCGCAGCAGGTGTTGGACCACACCCCGGGGGAGTGGTACTTGCCCAGCGCGCGCTGCTGGAGCAGCAGCCGGCCGTACTCGTCGAAGAGGAACACCGAGAACGCGCGGTGCAGTTGCCCGGGCGGCTGGTGGGCGGCGAGCTTCTCAGCGGTGCCGATCGTCACGCCGTCCTCGTCGACCAGTTCCAGCAAAATCGCGTCCGCGGTGCCGTTCGACGGGCTGTGCGTCGCGGTGGCAGGTGTGATCGGCATACCCATCCTTCACATCGGTCTTCGCGCCCCAAGTCTGCCGTACGAATCCGGCACTCCCGGCACTTCGCTGCGCCCGCATGTCCCGCGCGGCGGCGCGGGGACGCGGGTGGCGCCGCTGGGACGCCGGGACAGGGACCCAGGTAAGGGATCGTGCCCGGCCCGATGGGCCGAAAATCGTTCCCGCGGACGTGGTGAAAGCCTGGGCGCGGGCGCACGCCGTAGGGCTGCGTACCCCGGCGCACACCAGTCGGCACACGCCCCACCGGTCCCGTCAGTGGCAGAGGTGCGCCTCGTGCTGCGCGTGCCCGCCCGGCTCCAGCTGGAAGGTGCAGTGCTCCACGTCGAAGTGGTCGCCGAGGCAGTTCTGCAACTCGTGCAGCATCTTCTCGTGGCCTATGGCGCTCAGCGCCTCCGAGCTGACGACGACGTGGGCCGACAGCACCGGCATGCCCGAGGTGATCGTCCACGCGTGCAGGTCGTGGACGTCCTCCACCCCGTCCGTGGCGAGGATGTGCGCCCGCACCTCGGCCATGTCGACGCCCTTCGGGGCCGCCTCCAGCAGCACGTCGAGGGTCTCGCGCAGCAGCTTCAGGGTCCGCGGCACGATCATCAGCGCGATCACGAGCGAGGCGATCGGGTCGGCCGCCTGCCAGCCCGTGAGCATGATCACCACGGCGGAGACGATCACCGTCACCGACCCCAGGGCGTCCGCCGCCACCTCCAGGAACGCGCCGCGCACGTTCAGGCTCTCCTTCTGGCCCCGCATCAGCAGGGCCAGCGACACCAGGTTCGCGACCAGGCCGATCACACCGAACAGCAGCGCCAGCCGGCCCTCGGTCTGCGCGGGGGTGAGGAAACGCTGCACCGACTCGTACACCACGTATCCACCGGCCCCGAGCAGCAGCACACAGTTGGCCAGGGCGGCCAGGATCTCGGCGCGCGCGTAGCCGAAAGTGGCCCGTTCGCTCGGCGGGCGGTTCGCGAAGTGGATCGCGAGCAGCGCCATGGCCAGGCCCAGCGCGTCCGTCGCCATGTGTGCCGAGTCCGCGACGAGCGCCAGCGAGTCGGCGAGGACGCCCCCGACGATCTGGACCGCCACGATGCCGAGCGTGATCGCCAGCGCGACCCGCAGCCGGCCCCGGTACGCCGAGGTCGCCGTGGCGCCCGGCCCGCCGTGCGCGTGCCCGTGATCGTGCCCAGCCCCCATGAAAAGCCACCCTCCCGCGTCCGCCACATCCTGCCCGGGCACCCCAGTGAACTACGGGGAGGGGGTATGTGCAACGCGGCACTGAACACCGTTGTCATGTGATCTGACCTGCGCAAACGACACGCAGGTCAGGGCGGCGCCGATCGTCAGGAACCGTGGTGCAGCAGCCAGCCGCGCCAGGCCGACTCGGCCATCTCGCGCACCCCGCGCCGGGCGGTCCAGCCGAGCTCCGCGGCCGCCCGCGCGGCGGACGCGACCGCCCGCGGCGCGTCCCCGGGCCGCCGGGGCTCCACGACCGGGGACCGCCGGTCGCCGGTGACCTCGCCGATGACCGTGATCAGCTCCCGCACGGAGACGCCCTCGCCGCGGCCGATGTTGACCGTCAGATCGCCCGCGACCCCGTCCCCAGCGAGCCGCCGCGCCGCGGCGAGGTGCGCCTCGGCCAGGTCGGCGACATGGATGTAGTCACGGACACAGGTGCCGTCCGGGGTCGGGTAGTCGTCGCCGAAGATCCGCGGCGCCTCGTCGCGGGTCAGCCGGTCGAAGACCATCGGGACGATGTTGAACACCCCCGTGTCCGCCAGCTCGGGCGCGGCCGCCCCCGCCACGTTGAAATACCGCAGGCACACGGTGGAGATGCCGTGCGCGCGGCCCGCCGCCCGCACCAGCCACTCCCCGGCGAGCTTGGTCTCGCCGTACGGGTTCACCGGCGCGCAGGGCGTGTCCTCCGTGATGAGGTCCACACCCGGGTCGCCGTACACCGCCGCCGAGGACGAGAAGACGAACCGTCCGATCCCCGCCTCGGCCACCGCGTCCAGCAGCGTCGCCAGGCCGCCCACGTTCTCCCGGTAGTACCGCGTGGGCTGCGCGACGGACTCGGCGACCTGCTTGCGCGCCGCGAGATGCACCACACCCGTCACGCCGTGCTCCGCGCACACCCGCTTCAGCAGCTCCCCGTCCAGCGAGGAGCCCCGCACGAGCGGCACGCCGGACGGCAGTCGCGCGGGCACCCCGGCCGACAGGTCGTCCAGCGCCACCACGCGCTCCCCGGCCTCCGTCATGGCCCTGGCCACGTGGGCCCCGATGTAGCCGGCCCCGCCGGTGATCAGCCAAGTCATGGTCGCCCACCCTATGCCGCCCCCGGCGCGGGCTGCGCAATGTCCCCGATGTCCGGTACGGCAGGGCCGGTTTGTGGGGCGGCCCCCGGATCCACAATGATGATCGCGGCAAGGGCTGGGGCGAACTGCGTCGATCCATCCGCCGAACGGGTGGTGAACACGCCCTTCCCGGCATCCGATAGCCTCTGCCGACAGCCGCCCGGGAGCCACCGGCGCGGGCGCCCCCATCGTGCACATCACCGGCGCGGACGCGCCGGTACCAGGGAGTGAATTCGGTTGCCGACCGCCATCCTCACCGGTCAGCCGGTCCCCGGATCGTCGATCGAGACCGACCTGCGGTCCCTCGGGTTCGACGTCCGGGTCGCGGCCGACGCCGCCGAGGCCGAGACCGTCCTCGCCGAGGTGCCGGGCGACGAGCGCGTCGCCCTGGTCGACGCCCGGTTCGTCGGGCACGTGCACGCGCTGCGCCTCGGCCTCACCGACCCGCGCTTCCCGCTCGCCGCGATCCCCGGCGCGGTCACCGCCCGCCCGGCCGGCCGCCAGGCCCTCACCCGGGCCATGGCCCGCGAGAACTCCGCGGGTGGCGGCACCACCCTGGTCGACAGCCTCGCCGACCGCATCCTCACCGCCCTGGACGCCGACGGCACCGACGTGCACCGCCCCGAGCTGGGCACCCTGGTCGCCGCCGTCCCCACCGACCCGCAGGCCCGCAACGAGGCACGCCAGGCGGTCGCGGACGTCGACGACGAGGCCGTACGCCTGAAGTCGGCCGTGAAGGCCCGCGACGGCTTCTTCACCACCTACTGCATCAGCCCGTACTCCCGGTACATCGCCCGCTGGTGCGCCCGCCGGGGCCTCACCCCGAACCAGGTCACCACCGCCTCGCTGCTCACCGCCCTCATAGCGGCGGCCTGCGCGGCCACGGGCACCCGCGGCGGTTTCGTCGCGGCCGGTGTCCTGCTGATCGCGTCCTTCGTGCTGGACTGCACCGACGGTCAGCTCGCCCGCTACTCGCTGCAGTACTCCACGCTCGGCGCCTGGCTCGACGCCACCTTCGACCGGGCAAAGGAGTACGCCTACTACGCCGGGCTCGCCCTCGGCGCCGCCCGCGGCGGCGACGACGTCTGGGCGCTCGCCCTCGGGGCGATGGTCCTGCAGACCTGCCGGCACGTCGTGGACTTCTCCTTCAACGAGGCCAACCACGACGCCACCGCCAACACCAGCCCCACCGCGGCCCTGTCCGACAAGCTCGACAGCGTCGGCTGGACGGTGTGGGTGCGCCGCATGATCGTCCTGCCCATCGGCGAGCGCTGGGCGATGATCGCGGTCCTCACGGCCGTCACCACGCCCCGCATCACCTTCTACGCGCTGCTCGTCGGCTGCGCCTTCGCGGCGACGTACACCACGGCGGGCCGCGTGCTGCGCTCCCTGACCCGCAAGGCCCGCCGAACCGACCGCGCGGCCACCGCGCTGGCCGACCTGGCGGACAGCGGGCCGCTCGCCCAGGGCTGCGCCGAGGCGCTCAAGAAGCCCGCCCGCGGCCTGCCGGGCTTCACGGCGCCCGCCGTCGCCCTCCTCGGCGGTCTCGCCGTCGTCCTCACGTCCGCGCTGACCGGCTTCGGCGGCCCCTGGCCGGTCGTCGCCGCGCTCGCCTACGCCCTGACCTCGGGCCTCGCCGTCGCCCGCCCGCTCAAGGGCGCCCTCGACTGGCTCGTCCCGCCCTTCCTGCGCGCCGCCGAGTACGGCACCGTCCTCGTCCTGGCGGCGAAAGCGGACGTGAACGGAGCCCTTCCTGCGGCTTTCGGGCTGGTGGCCGCGGTCGCCTACCATCACTACGACACGGTGTACCGCATCCGCGGCAACGCCGGAGCGCCCCCCGCCTGGCTGGTGCGTTCCATCGGGGGGCACGAGGGACGGACGCTGCTCGTCACCGTCCTCGCCGCGCTGCTCACCGCCTCGCAGTTCACGGTCGCGCTCACGGTCCTCGCCGTGGCCGTGGCCCTGGTGGTGCTCGTCGAGAGCATCCGCTTCTGGGTCGCCGCCCACCAGGGTGGCGCACCCGCCGTACACGATGAAGGAGAACCCGCATGATCGGCCTCGTGCTGGCGGCCGGCGCCGGACGGCGTCTGCGCCCCTACACCGACAGCCTTCCCAAGGCGCTGGTGCCGGTGGGTCCTGCGGGCATAGAGGGCGAACCCACGGTTCTCGACCTGACTCTCGCCAACTTCGCCGAGGTCGGCCTCACCGAAGCCGCGGTCATCGTCGGCTACCGCAAGGAGGCCGTCTACGCGCGCAAGGAGGCGCTGGAGGCGAAGTACGGCCTCAAGCTCACCCTCATCGACAACGACAAGGCCGAGGAGTGGAACAACGCCTACTCCCTGTGGTGCGGGCGTGACGCCCTCAAGGACGGCGTGATCCTCGCCAACGGCGACACCGTCCACCCGGTCTCCGTCGAGAAGACGCTGCTCGCCGCCCGCGGCGACGGCAAGAAGATCATCCTGGCCCTCGACACGGTCAAGCAGCTCGCCGACGAGGAGATGAAGGTCGTCGTCGACCCCGCCCGGGGCATGACGAAGATCACCAAGCTGATGGACCCCGCCGAGGCCACCGGCGAGTACATCGGCGTCACCCTCATCGAGGGCGACGCGGCACCCGAGCTGGCCGACGCGCTCAAGGCCGTCTGGGAGACCGACCCGCAGCAGTTCTACGAGCACGGCTACCAGGAGCTGGTCAACCGCGGCTTCCGCATCGACGTGGCGCCCATCGGCGACGTCGACTGGGTGGAGATCGACAACCACGATGATCTCGCCCGGGGACGGGAGATCGCATGCCAGTACTGACCCGGCTGATCCCCTCGCCGCTCGTCGTGGACATCCGCCCGGGTGCCCTCGACGACCTGGCGTGCGTCCTCGCCGACGAACGCATCTCGCACTCCGGCCGCCTCGCCGTGGCCGTCAGCGGCGGCTCGGGCGCGAAGCTGCGCGAGCGCATCTCGCCGAGCATGCCCGGCGCCACCTGGTACGAGGTCGGCGGCGGCACCCTCGACGACGCGGTCCGGCTGGCGAGCGACATAAAGGCCGGCCACTACGACGCGGTCGTCGGCCTCGGCGGCGGCAAGATCATCGACTGCGCCAAGTTCGCCGCGGCACGCGTCGGCCTGCCCCTGGTCGCCGTGCCGACGAACCTCGCGCACGACGGCCTGTGCTCGCCGGTCGCCACCCTCGACAACGACGCGGGCCGCGGCTCCTACGGCGTGCCGAACCCGATCGCGGTCGTCATCGACCTGGACGTCATCCGTGAGGCCCCGGTCCGCTTCGTCCGCGCCGGCATCGGCGACGCCGTCTCCAACATCTCGGCGATCGCCGACTGGGAGCTGGCCAACCGGGTCAAGGGCGAGCGGATCGACGGCCTCGCCGCGGCCATGGCCCGCCAGGCCGGGGAAGCCGTGCTGCGGCACCCGGGCGGCATCGGGGACAACGACTTCCTCCAGGTGCTCGCCGAGGCGCTCGTCCTCAGCGGCATCGCCATGTCGGTCTCGGGCGACTCGCGGCCGTCCTCCGGGGCGTGCCACGAGATCAACCACGCCTTCGACCTGCTCTACCCGAAGCGGGCCGCCGCCCACGGCGAGCAGTGCGGTCTCGGCGCGGCCTTCGCGATGTGGCTGCGCGGGGCGCACGAGGAGTCGGCGTACATGGCGGAGGTACTGCGCCGCCACGGGCTGCCCGTGCTGCCGGACGAGATCGGCTTCACGACGGACGAGTTCGTCAAGGCCGTCGAGTTCGCCCCCGAGACCCGGCCCGGCCGCTACACCATCCTCGAACACCTCGACCTGAACCCCGAACAGATCAAGGACACCTACACCGACTATGTCAAGGCCATCGGTAGCTGAACTACGCCCCGTCGTTCACCCCGCCGGGGTGAAGGACCGGCGCAGCGGTGAGCACTGGATGGGACGCCTCTACATGCGTGAGGTGTCCCTGCGGGTCGACCGCTACCTGGTCAACACCAGGGTCACGCCCAACCAGCTCACGTACCTGATGACCGTCTTCGGTGTGCTCGCGGCCCCGGCACTGCTCGTGCCGGGGATCCCGGGCGCCGTCCTCGGTGTGGTGTGCGTCCAGATGTACCTGCTGCTGGACTGCGTCGACGGCGAGATCGCGCGCTGGAAGAAGCAGTACTCGCTGGGCGGCGTCTACCTTGACCGCGTCGGCGCCTACCTCACCGACGCCGCGGTGCTCACCGGCTTCGGCCTGCGCGCCGCCGACCTGTGGGGCAGCGGCCGCATCGACTGGCTGTGGGCCTTCCTCGGCACCCTGGCCGCCCTCGGCGCCATCCTCATCAAGGCCGAGACCGACCTCGTCGGCGTCGCCCGCCACCAGGCCGGCAAGCCGCCGGTGCAGGAGGCCGCCGCCGAGATGCGCTCCTCCGGCATGGCGCTGGCCCGCAAGGCCGCCGCCTTCCTCAAGTTCCACCGCCTCATCCTCGGCATCGAGGCCTCCCTGCTGATCCTGGTCCTGGCGATCGTCGACCAGGCCCGCGGCGACCTGTTCTTCTCCCGGCTCGGCGTGGCCGTGCTGGCCGGCATCGCCCTGGTGCAGACGCTGCTGCACCTCGTCTCCATCCTCGCTTCGAGCAGGCTGAAGTGAGCGGCATGAAGGTCGGCGCCGTCATCATCACCATGGGCAACCGCCCCGACGAGCTGCGCGCCCTCCTCGACTCGGTCGCCAAGCAGGACGGCGACCCGGTCGAGGTGGTCGTCGTCGGCAACGGCTCGCCCGTCCCGGACGTCCCCGAGGGCGTGCGCACCATCGAGCTGCCCGAGAACCTCGGCATCCCCGGCGGCCGCAACGTCGGCATCGAGGCCTTCGGCCCGTCCGGCCGGGACGTCGACGTCCTGCTCTTCCTCGACGACGACGGGCTCCTCGCGAGCCACGACACCGCCGAGCTGTGCCGCAAGGCGTTCGAGGCCGACCCCAGGCTCGGCATCATCAGCTTCCGCATAGCCGACCCGGACACCGGCGTCACCCAGCGCCGCCACGTCCCCCGGCTGCGCGCCGCCGACCCGATGCGCTCCTCCCGGGTCACCACGTTCCTGGGCGGCGCCAACGCCGTCCGCACCCGCGTCTTCGCCGACGTCGGCGCACTGCCCGACGCGTTCTTCTACGCCCACGAGGAGACCGACCTCGCCTGGCGCGCCCTGGACGCCGGCTGGATGATCGACTACCGGTCCGACATGGTGCTGTACCACCCGACGACCGCCCCCTCGCGGCACGCGGTCTACCACCGCATGGTCGCCCGCAACCGCGTCTGGCTGGCCCGCCGCAACCTCCCCGCGCCCCTCGTCCCCGTCTACCTCGGGGTGTGGCTGCTGCTCACTCTTCTGCGCCGCCCCTCCCGCCGCGCGCTGCGGGCCTGGTTCGGCGGATTCCGCGAGGGCTGGGCCACCCCCTGCGGCCCCCGCAGGCCCATGAAGTGGCGTACGGTGTGGCGGCTGACCCGACTGGGCCGGCCCCCCGTCATCTGACAAGCTCGTACCGCGAGAATCCGGGAGTACCGGAGGGGCCGTACCCTGGCCCCCGGCTCATGCCAGGCCCGCACAGGCCGCGCATCTCGAAGACGAAAGTTTCCACTAGTGAGTGAGACAACGCACGACGCCCCGGTCGCGGTGAGCGCGCCCGCGGCGCCCGACGAGGGCCTCACGGCGAGGGAGCTCGCCGAAAAGCACGGGCTGAGCGTGAGCGGCGCCCGGCCGTCACTCATCGAGTACGTCCGTCAGCTCTGGGGACGGCGGCACTTCATCCTCGCCTTCTCCCAGGCGAAGCTGACCGCGCAGTACAGCCAGGCCAAGCTCGGCCAGCTGTGGCAGGTGGCCACGCCGCTGCTCAACGCGGCGGTGTACTTCTTCATCTTCGGCCTGCTCCTGGAAGCCGACCGGGGCATGTCCCGTGACGTCTACATCCCGTTCCTGGTCACGGGCGTGTTCGTGTTCACCTTCACGCAGAGCTCGGTGATGGCGGGCGTGCGCGCGATCTCCGGCAACCTCGGCCTGGTCCGCGCCCTGCACTTCCCGCGCGCCGCGCTGCCCGTCTCCTTCGCGCTGCAGCAGCTCCAGCAGCTGCTGTTCTCGATGATCGTGCTGTTCGCCGTCGCGATCGGCTTCGGCCACTACCCGGACCTGTCCTGGGTGCTGATCGTGCCGGTGCTCGTCCTGCAGTTCTGCTTCAACACCGGCCTCGCGCTGATCATGGCCCGGGCGGGTGCCAAGACCCCCGACCTCGCGCAGCTGATGCCGTTCGTGATGCGGACGTGGATGTACGCGTCCGGCGTGATGTTCTCCATCCCGATCTTCCTGGCGGACAAGCCGGCCTGGATCGCCAACGTCCTGCAGTGGAACCCGGCCGCGATCTACATGGACCTGATGCGCTTCGCCCTCATCGACGACTACGGCTCGCAGTACCTGCCCGACCATGTCTGGGCGGTCGCGGGCGGCTGGGCCGTGCTGTTCGCGGTCGGCGGCTTCGTGTACTTCTGGAAGGCGGAGGAGAGGTACGGCCGTGGCTGAGCACCAGGACGCGCGGATCCCCACCGTCATCGCGGACGACCTGCACATCGTCTACCGCGTCAACGGCGCCAAGACCGGCAAGGGCAGCGCCACCGCCGCCCTCAGCCGCATCCTCAAGCGGGGCTCCGACGACGCGGCCCGCGGAGTGCGCAAGGTGCATGCCGTGCGCGGTGTCTCCTTCGTCGCCTACCGGGGCGAGGCCATCGGCCTGATCGGCTCCAACGGCTCCGGCAAGTCGACCCTGCTGCGTGCCATCGCGGGCCTGCTGCCCGCCGAGCAGGGCAAGGTCTACACCGACGGCCAGCCCTCGCTGCTCGGCGTCAACGCGGCCCTGATGAACGACCTCACCGGCGAGCGCAACGTCATATTGGGCGGCCTCGCCATGGGCATGTCCCGCGAGGAGATCAAGGAGCGCTACCAGGACATCGTCGACTTCTCCGGGATCAACGAGAAGGGCGACTTCATCACCCTGCCCATGCGCACCTACTCCTCCGGCATGGCGGCCCGGCTGCGGTTCTCCATCGCCGCGGCCAAGGACCACGACGTCCTGATGATCGACGAGGCGCTGGCCACCGGTGACCGCAAGTTCCAGAAGCGGTCCGAGGACCGCATCCGGGAGCTGCGCAAGGAGGCCGGCACGGTGTTCCTGGTCAGCCACAACAACAAGTCCATCCGCGACACCTGCAACCGCGTGCTGTGGCTGGAGCGCGGCGAACTGCGCATGGACGGCCCGACCGACGAGGTGCTCAAGGAGTACGAGAAGTTCACCGGCAAGTAGCCCGGCTCGGCCAGGGCCCCGGCGGAACTGTTCCGGCGGGGCCCCGCGTCTGCAAAGGAAACGTCAACTCCGGCCCTTTCCAGGAAGCTTGGGGCCAATCGGTGTGTTCTCGTGATGTGCAGGACACCCTGGCGAACCCCGATGCGTTGTACAACGTAAGCTGGACCGGTCCCGAAACACGGCAATCAGGGCGATAATGCGCGACACCGCTCGTCGGGCAGCCGTGCGAACGGCCGGGCGGCGTGTCCGAAATAGTGTGTATTGGGTCGGCAGTGTAGAACGGGAGATGTGACGGCGATGGCTACGGAAACTCCCCAGCTCCTCGCAGCACGTGCCGTCCCCGCACGGGGCAGCCGGCGGTGACGGGAACCGGCACGGCGCGCGCCCTCGACCCGGAGCGCGGCACCCTCGACAAGGCCGCGGGTGAGAACTTCCCCGTGGCCCCCTTCTTCCTGCCCCGGGCCTGGCGCACCGACCTCATGGCCGTCTACGGCTTCGCCCGCCTCGTCGACGACATCGGCGACGGCGACCTCGCCCCCGGCGGTGCCGACGCCCGCCTGCTCGGCGTCTCCCCGCGGGAGGCCGAGGACCGCCTGGTCCTGCTGGACGCCTTCGAGGCCGACCTGCGCAGGGTCTTCGACGCCACGCCCCGCCACCCGCTGCTGCGCCGCCTCCAGCCGGCCGTGCGCCGGTGCTCCCTGACCCCCGAGCCGTTCCTCGGGCTGATCGCCGCCAACCGCCAGGACCAGCTGGTCGGCCGCTACGAGACCTACGACGACCTGCTCGCCTACTGCGAGCTGTCCGCCAACCCGGTCGGCCGCCTCGTGCTCGCCGTCACCGGCACCTCGACACCCGAGCGGATCCGCCGCTCCGACCTGATCTGCACCGCCCTGCAGATCGTCGAGCACCTCCAGGACGTGGCCGAGGACCTCGGCCGTGACCGCGTGTACCTGCCCGCCGCCGACATGAAGCGCTTTCACGTCGAGGAGGCGGATCTCGCCGCGAAAACCGCCGGAGCGCCGGTCCGTGCGCTGATCGCCCACGAAGCGCAAAGAGCCCGGAATCTCCTGAATGAAGGCGCCCCCCTGGTGGGTAGCGTCCACGGCAGGCTGAGGCTGCTGCTCGCGGGGTTCGTGGCGGGAGGAAGGGCGGCTCTGCACGCGATCGCCGCCGCCGACTACGACGTACTTCCCGGCCCGCCCAAGCCCGGCAAGGTCCGGCTGCTGCGTGAGGTGGGCGTGACCCTGCGAGGAGAGGGGTGATCCGGACCGTGGAGACGGAACCACACGCATCCCCACCGGTACTCGCCGCCTACAGCTACTGCGAGGCCGTCACCGGGCGGCAGGCCCGCAACTTCGCCTACGGCATCCGGCTGCTGCCCACGGCCCAGCGCCGGGCGATGTCGGCGCTGTACGCGTTCTCCCGGCGGGTCGACGACATCGGTGACGGCGCGCTCGCCGACGACGTCAAGGTCGCCCGGCTGGAGGAGACCCGGGCGCTGCTCACCCGGATCCGCGAGGGCGGCGTCGACGAGGACGACACGGACCCGGTCGCGGTCGCCCTGACCCACGCGGCCGGGCAGTTCCCGATCCCGCTGGGCGGCCTGGACGAGCTCATCGACGGCGTGCTGATGGACGTCCGCGGCGAGACGTACGAGACCTGGGACGACCTGAAGGTCTACTGCCGCTGCGTGGCGGGCGCCATCGGGCGGCTCTCGCTCGGGGTCTTCGGCACCGAACCGGGGGCGCGCGGCGTGGACCGCGCGCCTGAGTATGCCGACACGCTCGGTCTCGCGCTCCAGCTCACCAACATCCTCCGGGACGTCCGCGAGGACGCCGTGGGCGGGCGCACCTACCTGCCCGCCGACGACCTCGCCAAATTCGGCTGCTCGGCCGGCTTCAGCGGGCCGAGGCCACCCGAGGGCTCCGACTTCGCGGGCCTCGTGCACTTCGAAGTGCGACGGGCCCGCGCTCTTTTCGCCGAGGGCTACCGGCTGCTGCCCATGCTCGACCGGCGCAGCGGCGCCTGCGTCGCCGCCATGGCCGGCATCTACCGCCGTCTCCTCGACCGCATCGAGCGCGACCCCGAGGCCGTGCTGCGCGGCCGGGTCTCGCTGCCCGGCCGGGAGAAGGCGTACGTCGCCGTGCGCGGGCTGTCCGGCCTGGACGCCCGGCACGTGACCCGACGGGCCGTCAGGAGGCGCGCGTGACGGACGAAGGAGCCGCCATCGGCGGAAAGCGGTGGGCAACCCTCCGGCCGGGGCCCGCGTCCCTGACGGAGACGGCCGTCCGAGCTCGTTCCGGGCAGCGCGGCCGCCGCGCAGGGGAGGGTGCGTGATGACCCACGGCACACGGTCCCACGGACCGGTCGCGGACGGGCGGCACACCGTCGTGGTGGGCGGCGGGCTCGCCGGCGTGACCACCGCGCTCGCGCTCGCCGACGCCGGCGTGCGCGTCACACTCCTGGAGGGGCGGCCCCGGCTCGGCGGCCTGGCCTTCTCCTTCCAGCGCGGCGACCTCACCGTCGACAACGGCCAGCATGTGTACCTGCGCTGCTGCACCGCCTACCGCTGGTTCCTCGACCGCATCGAGGGCGCGTCGCTGGCCCCGCTGCAGGACCGGCTCGACGTACCCGTCGTGGACCTCGCGCGGCCCGCGGGACGGCGGCTCGGCCGGCTGCGGCGCGACGCGCTGCCCGTGCCCCTGCACCTCGGCCGCAGCCTCGCCACCTATCCGCACCTCTCGCTCGCCGAACGGGCCCGCGTGGGCCGGGCCGCACTCGCGCTCCAGGGGCTCGACCTCGCCGACCCGGCGCTGGACACCCGGGACTTCGGCAGCTGGCTGGCCGCGCACGGGCAGTCCGCGCGCGCGGTCGAGGCCCTGTGGGACCTGGTCGGGGTCGCCACCCTCAACGCCGTCGCGTCCGAGGCCTCCCTGCAGCTCGCCGCGATGGTGTTCAAGACCGGGCTGCTGTCCGACCCGGGCGCGGCCGACATCGGCTGGGCGCGCGTCCCGCTGGGCGATCTGCACGACCGGCTGGCCCGCAAGGCGCTCGACTCCGCGGGCGTGCGCACCGAGGTCCGCACCCGCGTCGGCTCCGTCTCGCGCAACGAAAACGGCGGCTGGAGCGTCGAGGTTCCCGGCGAGAGGCTCGACGCCGACGCCGTCGTGCTCGCCGTACCGCAGCGCGAGGCCCACGACCTGCTGCCGCAGGGCGCCCTCGACGCGCCCGGGCGAATCCTGGAGATCGGCACCGCGCCGATCCTCAACGTCCACGTGGTGTACGACCGCCGGGTCCTCACCCATCCCTTCCTGACCGCCCTCGGCACCCCGGTCCAGTGGGTGTTCGACCGCACCGAGGCGTCCGGACTGCGCTCGGGGCAGTACCTGGCCCTGTCCCAGTCCGCGGCGCAGGACGAGATCGACGCGCCCGTCGCCGTCCTGCGCGAGCGCTACCTGCCCGAGCTGGAGCGGCTGCTGCCGCTGACCCGGGGCGCCGAGGTGAAGGACTTCTTCGTCACCCGGGAGCGCACCGCGACGTTCGCTCCCGCCCCCGGCGTCGGGCGCCTCAGGCCCGGCGCCCGCACCAAGGCAACCGGCCTCTACCTGGCCGGAGCGTGGACCGCCACCGGGTGGCCCGCGACCATGGAGAGTGCGGTCCGCAGTGGTGTGAGCGCGGCGGACGCCGTGCTGGGCGCCCTGGGCCGGCCCCGCCCCCGTCACCTCTTCGAGCTCGAGGAGGCGGCGTGATGCCGGCCCAGGCCGGCGCGGCGGGCGGCCCCCGCACCCCCGGTACCGCAACAAGAGGAGAGACTGTGCCCACTGTGCCCCCGGCCTCGAGGACTGCCGAGGCGGTGGACGTGACCGCGCTGCTGGAGCGCGGCCGGACCCTGGCCACTCCGGTACTGCGGGCGGCCGTCGACCGCCTGGCCCCTCCCATGGACACGGTTGCCGCCTACCACTTCGGCTGGATCGACGCCCAGGGCAGGCCCGCCGAGGGCGACGGCGGCAAGGCCGTGCGCCCCGCCCTCGCCGTCATGTCCGCCGAGGTGATGTCCGCCGCCCCCGAGACCGGCGTCCCCGGCGCCGTCGCCGTGGAGCTCGTCCACAACTTCTCCCTCCTCCACGACGACCTCATGGACGGCGACGAGCAGCGCCGCCACCGCGACACGGTCTGGAAGGTGCACGGCCCCGCCCAGGCCATCCTGGTCGGCGACGCCCTGTTCGCCCTCGCCAACGAGGTGCTCCTGGAACTCGGCACCGTCGAGGCCGGCCGCGCCACCCGCCGTCTGACCACCGCCACCCGCGCCCTGATCGACGGCCAGGCCCAGGACATCTCCTACGAGCACCGCGACCGCGTCAGTGTCGAGGAGTGCCTGGAGATGGAGGGCAACAAGACCGGCGCCCTGCTCGCCTGCGCCAGCTCCATCGGCGCCGTCCTCGGCGGCGCCGACGACCGCACCGCCGACACGCTGGAGAAGTACGGCTACCACCTGGGCCTCGCCTTCCAGGCCGTCGACGACCTGCTCGGCATCTGGGGCGACCCGGTCTCCACCGGCAAGCAGACCTGGAGCGACCTGCGCCAGCGCAAGAAGTCCCTGCCGGTCGTCGCCGCGCTCGCGGCCGGCGGCTCCGCCTCCGAGCGGCTCGGCGAGATCCTCGCCGCGGACGCCAAGGCCAGCGACTTCGAGAACTTCTCCGAGGAGGAGTTCGCCGCCCGCGCCGCGCTCATCGAGGAGGCCGGCGGCCGCGAGTGGACCGCCGACGAGGCACGCCGTCAGCACACCATCGCCATCGAGGCCCTCGACGCCGTGGACATGCCCGACCGGGTGCGGGAACAGTTCACGGCGCTCGCGGACTTCGTCGTCGTACGGAAGAGATGATCACTATCGGCCGAATAACCCTCGCGTAGTCGCCGGCCGGTGCCGCGAGCCAGCACGGAGCACCGGCCGACGGCGGACCCACAGCAGCTGCACACCTTGCACCACTGCACGAAGGGGAAGCCATGACAGCGACGACCGACGGAAGCACCGGGGCCCTGCCACCCCGCGCCGCCGCGGCCAGCGACACCCAGACCCCCGGGGCGGCCGGGGTATCCGAAACCGCCGCCCGCGCCGCCCGGCGCGCCACCGACTTCCTGCTCTCCCTCCAGGACACCCAGGGCTGGTGGAAGGGCGACCTCGAGACCAACGTCACGATGGACGCCGAGGACCTGCTGCTCCGCCAGTTCCTCGGCATCCGCGACGAGAAGACCACACAGGCCGCCGCGCTGTTCATCCGCGGCGAGCAGCGCGAGGACGGCACCTGGGCCACCTTCCACGGCGGCCCCGGCGAACTCTCCACCACCATCGAGGCCTACGTCGCCCTGCGCCTGGCCGGGGACGCGCCCGAAGCCGCGCACATGGCCAGGGCCTCGGCCTGGATCCGCGCGCAGGGCGGCATCGCCGCCGCCCGGGTCTTCACCCGCATCTGGCTGGCCCTGTTCGGCTGGTGGAAGTGGGAGGACCTGCCCGAACTCCCGCCGGAGCTCATCTTCTTCCCGAAGTGGGTGCCGCTCAACATCTACGACTTCGGCTGCTGGGCCCGGCAGACCATCGTCCCGCTGACGGTCGTCTCCGCGAAGCGCCCGGTCCGCCCCGCGCCCTTCCCGCTCGACGAGCTGCACACCGACCCGGCGCACCCGAACCCCGCCAAGCCCCTGGCCCCGCCGCTCAGTTGGGACGGCGCCTTCCAGCGCATGGACAAGGCCCTGCACGCCCTGCGGAAGGTCGCCCCGCGCGGACTGCGCAGGGCCGCCATGAACAGCGCCGCCCGCTGGATCGTCGAGCGGCAGGAGAACGACGGCTGCTGGGGCGGCATCCAGCCCCCGGCCGTGTACTCGATCATCGCCCTGCACCTGCTCGGCTACGACCTCCAGCACCCCGTGATGCGGGAAGGGCTGGCCTCCCTCGACCGGTTCGCCGTGTGGCGCGAGGACGGGGCCCGGATGATCGAGGCCTGCCAGTCGCCGGTGTGGGACACCTGCCTGGCCGCGATCGCGCTCGTCGACGCCGGACTGCCCGCCGACCACCCCCAGTTGGTGAAGGCGGCCGACTGGATGCTGGGCGAGGAGATCGTCCGGCCCGGCGACTGGTCGGTACGACGGCCCGGACTGCCGCCCGGCGGCTGGGCGTTCGAGTTCCACAACGACAACTACCCCGACATCGACGACACCGCCGAGGTGGTCCTCGCGCTGCGCCGCATCGCCCACCACGACCCGGAGCGGATCGACCGGGCCATCGGGCGCGGGGTGCGCTGGACCCTCGGGATGCAGTCGAGGAACGGCGCGTGGGCCGCCTTCGACGTCGACAACACCAGCCCCTTCCCCAACCGGCTGCCGTTCTGCGACTTCGGCGAGGTCATCGACCCGCCCTCCGCGGACGTCACCGCGCACGTCGTCGAGATGCTCGCCGTCGAGGGCCTCGCCCACGACCCGCGCACCCGCCGCGGCATCGAGTGGCTGCTGGCCGAACAGGAGCCGGACGGCTCGTGGTTCGGGCGCTGGGGCGTCAACTACGTCTACGGCACCGGGTCGGTCGTCCCCGCCCTGGTCGCCGCCGGCATCCCCGCCGCGCACCCGGCGATCCGGCGGGCGGTCACCTGGCTGGAGTCGGTCCAGAACGACGACGGCGGCTGGGGCGAGGACCTGCGCTCCTACCGTGACCCCGCACGGTGGAGCGGCAGGGGCGCCTCCACCGCCTCCCAGACCGCGTGGGCGCTGATGGCGCTGCTCGCGGCGGGCGAGCGGCAGTCCAGGACCGTCGAGCGCGGCGTCGAGTGGCTCGCCGCGACACAGCGGGCGGACGGCTCCTGGGACGAGCCCCACTTCACGGGCACCGGCTTCCCCTGGGACTTCTCGATCAACTACCACCTCTACCGGCAGGTGTTCCCGCTGACGGCGCTCGGCCGGTACGTCCACGGCGAGCCCTTCGCCGACCGGCTCAAGGGGACCTGATGAGCACGCAGCCCGCCCCGGCCCCGCTGCTGATCGCCTGCGCGCTCGGCATCGAGCAGTTCGCCCTGCGCGCCGGCGGGCGGGGCGGCGCCGGCGGTCCCGTCACCGTGCTGCGCACGGGCATGGGCCCGGCGGCGGCCGAGCGGGCCGTCACCCGGATGCTGGCCGACCCGGCCCTGCGGGACGCCGCCGTGCTGGCCACCGGCTTCTGCGCGGGCCTCGCCCCCGGTATGCACCCCGGGGACCTGGTCGTCGCCGAGGAGACCCGCGACCCGCGCTCCACGACCCCCTGCGCCGGGACCGAGCTGCTGGTCAAGGAGCTGGGGCGGGCGGTGCCCGGGCGGACCGTGCACACCGGGCCGCTGACCGGCTCCGACCACGTCGTGCGCGGGCCCGAGCGGGCCGATCTGCTCGCGACCGGCGCGATCGCCGTCGACATGGAGTCCGCGGCCACACTCCTGAGCGCCGTGCGCGCGGGCGAGCGCCCGGTTGCGGCCGTCCGGGTGGTCGTGGACGCTCCAGAACATGAACTCGTCCGGATCGGCACGGTGCGCGGTGGAATATCAGCTTTCCGTGTTCTTCGTTCGGTCCTTCCCGCTTTCTTCGAATGGCACCGTTCCTTGCTGCTCCCCAGGAGGTGAGCCAGATGGCCATGCCGCTCCGACAGTCCATCAAGGTCGCTACGTACTTGGCTGAACAGAAGCTTCGCCGGCGGGACAAGTTCCCCCTGATCGTCGAGCTGGAGCCGCTGTTCGCCTGCAACCTCAAGTGCGAGGGGTGCGGCAAGATCCAGCATCCGGCCGGGGTGCTCAAGCAGCGGATGCCGGTCGCCCAGGCCGTGGGGGCGGTCATGGAGTCCGGTGCCCCGATGGTGTCCATCGCCGGCGGCGAGCCGCTGATGCACCCGCAGATCGACGAGATCGTGCGCCAGCTCGTGGCCAAGCGGAAATACGTCTTCCTCTGCACCAACGCCATGCTGCTGCGCAATAAGATGGACAAGTTCACGCCGTCGCCCTACTTCGCGTTCGCGGTGCACATCGACGGGCTGCGCGAGCGGCACGACGAGTCCGTGGCCAAGGAGGGTGTGTTCGACGAGGCGGTGGAGGCGATCAAGGAGGCCAAGCGGCGCGGCTTCCGGGTGACCACCAACTCGACCTTCTTCAACACCGACACCCCGCAGACCATCATCGAGGTGCTGAACTTCCTCAACGACGACCTCCGGGTCGACGAGATGATGATCTCGCCCGCCTACGCCTACGAGAAGGCCCCGGACCAGGAGCACTTCCTCGGTGTGGAGCAGACCCGCGAGCTGTTCAAGAAGGCCTTCGCGGGCGGCAACCGGCGGCGCTGGCGGCTCAACCACTCCCCGCTCTTCCTGGACTTCCTGGAGGGCAAGGTCGACTTCCCGTGCACGGCGTGGGCGATCCCGAACTACTCGCTCTTCGGCTGGCAGCGCCCCTGCTACCTGATGAGCGACGGGTACGTGCCGACGTACCGGGAGCTCGTCGAGGAGACCGACTGGGACAAGTACGGCCGCGGCAAGGACCCGCGCTGCGCCAACTGCATGGCGCACTGCGGCTACGAGCCGACCGCCGTGCTGGCCACCATGGGATCGCTGAAGGAGTCCCTGCGCGCCATGCGCGAGACGGTCTCCGGGAACCGGGAGTGACGTCATGACCGCCATCGAGCTGGGCGTCCCCGAGGTGCCCGTCCGGCCGGTCGCCGAGCGGCGTGCCTCGCGCCGGATCCAGGTCGGTCCGGTGCCGGTCGGGGGCGGGGCCCCGGTGTCGGTGCAGTCCATGACGACGACCCGCACCTCGGACGTCGGGGCCACGCTGCAGCAGATCGCCGAGCTCACCGCGTCCGGCTGCCAGATCGTCCGGGTCGCCTGCCCCACGCAGGACGACGCGGACGCGCTGGCGACCATCGCCCGCAAGTCGCAGATCCCGGTGATCGCGGACATCCACTTCCAGCCCAAGTACGTGTTCGCGGCCATCGAGGCGGGCTGCGCGGCCGTCCGCGTCAACCCCGGCAACATCAAGCAGTTCGACGACCGGGTCAAGGAGATCGCCCGGGCAGCCAGGGACCACGGCACGCCGATCCGGATCGGTGTCAACGCCGGATCGCTGGACCGCAGGCTGCTGCAGAAGTACGGCAGGGCCACCCCGGAGGCGCTCGTGGAGAGCGCGCTGTGGGAGGCGTCCCTGTTCGAGGAGCACGACTTCCGGGACATCAAGATCTCCGTCAAGCACAACGACCCGGTCGTCATGATCGAGGCCTACCGGCAGCTCGCCGAGCAGTGCGACTACCCGCTGCACCTCGGCGTGACCGAGGCCGGCCCGGCGTTCCAGGGCACGATCAAGTCGGCGGTGGCGTTCGGGGCGCTGCTGTCGAGGGGCATCGGCGACACGATCCGGGTGTCGCTGTCGGCGCCGCCGGCCGAGGAGGTCAAGGTCGGCATCCAGATCCTGCAGTCGCTGGGACTGCGGGAGCGCCGGCTGGAGATCGTCTCCTGTCCCTCCTGCGGCCGTGCCCAGGTCGACGTGTACAAGCTGGCCGAGGAGGTCACGGCCGGTCTGGAGGGCATGGAGGTGCCGTTGCGCGTCGCCGTGATGGGGTGTGTGGTCAACGGCCCCGGCGAGGCGCGGGAGGCCGACCTCGGGGTGGCCTCCGGCAACGGCAAGGGGCAGATCTTCGTGAAGGGCGAGGTCGTCAAGACCGTCCCCGAGTCGAGGATCGTCGAGACGCTGATCGACGAGGCGATGAAACTCGCCGAGCGGATGGAGCAGGACGGCGTGGGGCCCGGGGAGCCGGCCGTCACCGTGAGCTGAACACCGCACGGAACCGAAGGGGGCCCGAGCGTGACGATTCTGGAGAGCATCCGGGGACCACGCGACCTGAAGGCGCTGTCCGAGGCCGAACTGGGGGAACTGTCCGAGGAGATCAGGGAGTTCCTCGTCCACGCGGTCGCCAGAACCGGCGGCCACCTGGGACCCAACCTGGGCGTGGTCGAACTGACCGTCGCCCTGCACCGGGTCTTCGAGTCGCCGGCCGACCGCATCCTGTGGGACACCGGCCACCAGTCCTACGTCCACAAGCTGCTCACCGGACGCCAGGACTTCTCCAAGCTGCGCGGCAAGGGCGGCCTGTCCGGCTACCCCTCACGCGAGGAGTCCGAGCACGACGTCATCGAGAACAGCCACGCCTCCACGGCGCTCGGCTGGGCGGACGGGCTCGCCAAGGCCCGCCAGGTCCAGGGGGAGAAGGGCCACGTCGTCGCCGTCATCGGGGACGGCGCCCTCACCGGCGGCATGGCCTGGGAGGCCCTGAACAACATCGCGGCCGCCAAGAACCGCCCGCTGATCATCGTCGTCAACGACAACGAACGCTCCTACGCCCCCACCATCGGCGGCCTCGCCAACCACCTCGCCACGCTGCGCACCACCGACGGCTACGAGCGGGTGCTGGCCTGGGGCAAGGACGTGCTCCAGGGCACGCCCCTGATCGGCGGCACCCTCTACGAGGCCCTGCACGGCGCCAAGAAGGGCTTCAAGGACGCGTTCGCCCCGCAGGGCCTCTTCGAGGACCTGGGCCTGAAGTACGTCGGCCCGATCGACGGGCACGACATCGGGGCCGTGGAGTCCGCGCTGCGGCGTGCCAAGCGCTTCCACGGGCCGGTCCTCGTGCACTGCCTCACGGAGAAGGGCCGCGGCTACGAACCCGCCCTCGCGCACGAGGAGGACCACTTCCACACCGTCGGCGTGATGGACCCGCTGACCTGCGCGCCCCTCTCGCCCGCGGGCGGCCCGTCCTGGACCTCCGTGTTCGGCGAGGAGATCGTCCGGATCGGCGAGGAGCGCGAGGACGTGGTGGCGATAACCGCCGCCATGCTGCACCCGGTGGGGCTCGGCGCCTTCGCCGCGCGGTTCCCGGACCGGGTGTGGGACGTCGGGATCGCCGAGCAGCACGCGGCCGTCTCCGCTGCGGGGCTGGCGACGGGCGGCCTGCACCCGGTCGTCGCCGTCTACGCCACCTTCCTCAACCGCGCCTTCGACCAGCTCCTGATGGACGTCGCCCTGCACCGCTGCGGGGTGACCTTCGTCCTGGACCGGGCGGGCGTCACGGGCGTGGACGGGGCCTCCCACAACGGCATGTGGGACCTGTCCGTGCTACAGGTCGTCCCGGGGCTGCGCATCGCCGCGCCACGTGACGCGGACCAGCTGCGCGCCCAGCTGCGCGAGGCGGTCGCCGTCGACGACGCGCCGACCCTGGTGCGTTTCCCGAAGGAGTCGGTGGGGCCACGGATCCCCGCCGTCGACCGCGTGGGCGGACTGGACGTGCTGCACCGCGGCCCCGAGCCGCGGGTGCTGCTGGTGGCCGTCGGCGTGATGGCGCCCGTCTGCCTCCAGGCCGCCGACCTGCTCGAAGCCCGGGGCATCGGCTGCACCGTCGTCGACCCGCGCTGGGTCAAGCCCGTCGACCCGGCCCTGCCGGGCCTCGCCGCCGCGCACCACATGGTCGCGGTCGTCGAGGACAACAGCCGCGCCGCCGGGGTCGGCTCGGCCGTGGCACTGGCCCTCGGCGACGCCGACGTCGACGTACCCGTACGGCGGTTCGGCATCCCGGAGCAGTTCCTCGCCCACGCCAAGCGCGGGGAGGTGCTCGCCGACATCGGCCTGACACCCGTCGAGATCGCCGGACGGATCAGCGCGAGCCTGACCGTCAAGGATGAGCTGTCCAAGGAGTCACAGGAATGACAACCGCCGAGTCCGCGTCGGAGTCGTCGCAGGCCGGGGAGTTCGACCTCGGCAGACTGCTGGCCGAACGCGGAGCCGAGCGCTACGAGCTGCACGCCCGGTACCTCAACCACCAGCTCCCGCGCATGCTGCACACCATCGGCTTCGACAAGGTCTACGAGCGCGCCGAGGGCGCCTACTTCTACGACGCGGACGGCAACGACCACCTGGACATGCTCGCCGGGTTCGGGGTGATGGGGCTCGGCCGCCACCACCCCGTGATCCGCAAGGCGCTGCACGACGTCCTGGACGCGCAGCTGGCCGACCTCACCCGGTTCGACTGCCAGCCGCTGCCCGGCCTGCTGGCCGAGAAGCTGCTGGCGCACAGCCCGCACCTGGACCGGGTGTTCTTCGGCAACAGCGGCACCGAGGCCGTCGAGGGCGCCCTGAAATTCGCCCGGTTCGTGACCGGGCGGCCCCGGGTGCTGTACTGCGCGCACGCCTTCCACGGCCTGACCACCGGCTCCCTGTCCGTCAACGGCGAGTCCGCCTTCCGTGACGGCTTCGCCCCGCTGCTGCCCGACACGGCCGTGCCGCTCGGCGACCTCGACGCGCTGGAGAGGGAGCTGCGCAAGGGCGACGTGGCCGCCCTGATCGTCGAGCCGATCCAGGGCAAGGGCGTGCTGGAGGCCCCGCCCGGCTACCTCCTCGCCGCCCAGGAGCTGCTGCACCGGCACAAGGCGCTGCTCATCGCCGACGAGGTGCAGACCGGCCTCGGCCGCACCGGGGACTTCTACGGCTACCAGTACGAGGACGGGGTGGAACCCGACCTGGTGTGCGTGGCCAAGGCGCTGTCCGGCGGCTACGTCCCGGTGGGCGCCACGCTCGGCAAGGACTGGATCTTCAAGAAGGTCTACTCGTCCATGGACCGGGTGCTGGTCCACTCCGCGAGCTTCGGGTCGAACGCGCAGGCGATGGCGGCGGGGCTCGCGGTGCTGTCGGTGATGGAGAACGAGCAGATCGTCGCCAACGTCCGGGCGACGGGGGAGATGCTGCGGTCCCGGCTCGCGGCGTTGACGGACCGGTACGAGATGCTCGCCGACGTCCGCGGGCGGGGCCTGATGATCGGCATCGAGTTCGGCCGGCCGAAGTCGCTGAAGCTGCGCAGCCGGTGGACGATGCTCCAGGCCGCGCGCAAGGGACTGTTCGCGCAGATGGTGGTGGTGCCGCTGCTGCAGCGGCACCGGATCCTCACCCAGGTCTCCGGCGACCACATGGAGGTGATCAAGCTGATCCCGCCGCTGATCATCGGGGAGCGGGAGGTGGACCGGTTCGTCGACGCGTTCACGGCCGTGATGGACGACGCGCACAACGGCGGACTGGTATGGGACTTCGGCAAGACGCTCGTCAAGCAGGCCGTCGCCAACCGGTGAGGCCGCGGTCCGCTCGCCTTTGCCTATGAGGCAAAAAATTTGCCGCTGAGGCAAGGCTCCGGCTGAATGGAGGCATGAGCTCCTCCGAGACCGAGCGGCCCGCCGGGGCCGGCTCGCCGGCCGACCCGGCCGGAGCGCTGCCCGCGGTCGCCCCGCAGCTGCGGGCCCTGCGGCGCCAGGCCTCCCTGACCCTGGAGGCCGCGGCCCGCGCCGCCGGACTGTCGCCCGCCCACCTCTCCCGGCTGGAGACCGGGCAGCGCCAGCCCTCGCTGCCGATGCTGCTCACCCTCGCCCGTGTCTACGGTACGACGGTCTCCGAGCTGCTCGGCGAGACGGTCGCCGGCCGGGACGCCGTGGTGCGCGCGGCCGACATGGAACCCACCGCGGCGGGCGGCTGGACCTACTGGCAGGCCGGCGCCTCCGGGCGCGGGATGCAGGCCCTGCGGGTCCACGTCCCGTACGGCTCCCAGGGCGACATCGTGCGCGTCCACCCCGGCGAGGAGTGGCTCCACGTGCTGCGCGGCCGGCTGCGGCTGCGCCTCGGGGACACCACCCACCGGCTGGCGGCCGGCGACAGCGCCCACTTCGACTCGCTCACCCCGCACCGCATCGCCGCCGACGACCACGACGGCGTCGACCTGCTGTTCGTCCACACCCTGCTGCAGAGCCCCACGGCCGCCCTGTGCCTGGGCCCGATCCCCGGAGACGCGTCATGACCGACATGGAGGAGAAGTTTCCCCGCGCCCTGTGGGTGCGGCTGTTCATCTACCTCGTCCTGGGGCACGTCTTCGCCGCGTTCGTCTACCTGCTGTTCGAGGTGGGCGCCAAGTAGCCGCCGGGCGGCGGCTCAGTCCAGGAGCCGCTCGCGCAGCCGCTCCCGCGTCTGCGGGCTGAGCTTCAGCCCCTGCTCCAGATAGGGGTCGACACCGCCCCAGGTCTCCTCGATGGTGTCGAAGGCGGCCGTCAGATACTCGGCGCGCGCGTCGAACAGCGGGCTGAGCAGCTCCATGACCTCGGGGGAGTAGGCCGAGGCGTGCGAGCTGCTGCGGTGCACCTTGTAGCGGCGGTGCTTGGCGTTCGACTTCAGGTAGTCCTCGACGATCGCGTCCCGCTCGACGCCCAGGGCGAGCAGCGTCACCGCGATGGACAGGCCCGCGCGGTCCTTGCCCGCCGCACAGTGCATCAGCGCGGGGACGCTGTCCTCGGCGAGCGCGTGCAGCACCCGGGAGTGCTCGGCCGTGCGGTCCTTGATGATCATGCGGTACGAGGCGATCATCCGCTCCGCGCCCTTGCCGTCCGCGAGGATCGCGCGCAGCTGGTCCAGGTCGCCGTCGCGGACCATCCTCCAGAACTCCGCGCCGTCGGCCGGGTCGCTCAGCGGCAGGTTCACATTGCGCACGCCCGGCAGCTCGACGTCCGGGCCCTCTAGCTTCTGGTCGGCGGCGTTGCGGAAGTCGAAGACCGTGTGCAGGCCCAGCGTGGCCAGGAAGGCGGCGTCCTCACCGGTCGCGTGCGCGAGGTGGCCGCTGCGGAACAGCACGCCCTGCCGCACCCGCCGCCCGTCCACGGTCGGCAGTCCGCCCACGTCACGGAAGTTGCGCACTCCGGCCAGCTCGGGCTCGGTCGACGGGACCTGCTGTGTCACGTGGGCTCCTCCCCATCGGCGCCGGCGACGCGGGCTCGCCGGCGGGCACGAGTCGACCATACGACATGGCTGCCAGGGGCAACGGTCCCCGTGCGACGGCCGTGAGGCGTCCGGTCGAGGCCGGCTCCCGGAACGGCGCGCAGATCACCGGTGGTGCCGGCCACGACGACCCGGGCCGGGGCAGCGACCTGTACCGCGCCCACCCTGAGGGGCGCTGTATCGAACCGGACGAAAGCGGATGGAGTTCCGCAATCGGCTCGGGCCGAGGCGAGGGGCACCGCAGTCCGGGTTAAGTGGAAGTAGTCATTCTTGTCCGAATGAGGCGCTTAAGGTGTTTCGCCATAACCTGCCCCGGTCGTTGGGGAGATGGGGTCGGAGTGCGTGACCATCGTCATATCCGTGACGATGCGTTGTTGCCATGTGCACGTAATTGCCGCGCCAATCAGGGAAATTACGGAAAGCGAGAGATCCGCAATCCACGCTCGGTGACCGCAAATCTGCCGACGCGTCAAGAAAAACGCCCCGGCGGGCAACCGCAAGCTTGTCCCGTTGCGTCTTGGTCGCTTACGTTCCACACCAATCCGGACGGACGCCTAATCCTGCCGCCGCCCGGAGCCCGCACACACACTGACCCGACGTACGGCAGGAGCGGGGGACCCACAGGTAAGACGCCTGTTCCGGTTCCCGGAACGGCTTGGGGTTAAGCCGCGCCCCGGCGCGGCCGGGCATCTCCAGCCCGCACCCGACAGCTCACCTCGCAGGCGACGGAGAGGAATTCGCCATGCCCGCGAAGGGTAAGCACCGCCGTCCCAAGACCCAGCGTTTCACCCGCTCCATCGCCGTCGCCGGAACCGGTGGAGCCGCTCTCGCCCTTCCCCTCATGGGAGCCGCCGGCGCCCACGCCGCCACTGCGCAGTCGGCTCCGGAAAAGGCCGTCCAGTCCGCCCCGGCCGCCGAGAAGAAGGCCGCGGAAAAGGCCACCGGCGCCCGCACCTACACCGTGCGGGCCGGCGACTATCTCGCGAAGATCGCCGACGACCAGAACGTCAGCGGCGGCTGGAAGAAGCTCTACTCCGACAACCGTGACGCCGTCGGTGACGACCCGTCGCTGATCCACCCGGGCCTGAAGCTCACCCTCGGCAAGAAGGCCGCGGCGAGCGCGTCCGAGGCGCCGTCCGCGCCGAAGGCCTCGGCCGAGAAGCCCGCGAAGAAGTCCTCCGGGTCCACGGACTCCGCCAAGTCCTCCTCCGGCTCGTCCGCGAAGGCGCAGGCCCCCGCGAAGCCGGCCGCCGCCGAGCCGGCCGCCCAGAGCAACGCCAGTGGCTACAGCTCCCCGGTGGACGGTGCCACCGTCGGCACCCCGTACCGCATGTCCGGCAGCATGTGGTCCAGCGGCTACCACACCGGCGTCGACTTCGTCGTCCCGACCGGCACCTCCCTCAAGGCCGTCGGCGCGGGCACGGTCGTCTCCGCCGGCTGGGGCGGCGCCTACGGCAACCAGGTCGTCGTCAAGCTGAACGACGGCCACTACGCCCAGTACGCCCACCTGTCCCAGCTGTCCGTCACGGCCGGCCAGACCGTGTCCGCCGGGCAGCAGGTCGGCCTGTCCGGCGCCACCGGCAACGTCACCGGACCGCACCTGCACTTCGAGATCCGCACCGCGCCGGGCTACGGCTCGGACGTGGACCCGGTCGCCTTCCTGCGCTCGCACGGCGTCTCCGTCGGCTGACCGACCGCACGACCACCTGCCTGACACGCGGCCGAAGGCCGGACCCCGATCCCCGGGTCCGGCCTTCGGTGGTTCCAAGTGCAGCGGCACGAGGCGCCGACGGTTCACCCCGGAACGCCCCTGACGGGTCGGCTATTCCGGAGTTGGCGAACACTTTAGGAGTGGCTTATCTCACCGCCCGTCAACCTTTTCCTACGGTCGCGTAGGTCACATTCGAGGGTGAATCATGAGCGGCTGTGGCAGACGATTCGAAGAGTGACAGCAGAGCAGTGATCGGGTCGTACGTGGCGGTGGGGGACAGCTTCACCGAGGGCGTCGGTGATCCCGGCCCCGACGGGGCGTTCGTCGGCTGGGCCGACCGGTTCGCCGTGCTGCTCGCCGACCTGCGGCCCGAAGGCGACTTCCAGTACACGAACCTCGCCGTGCGCGGGAAACTCCTCGACCAGATCGTGGCGGACCAGGTTCCGCGGGCCGTCGAGATGGCCCCGGACCTCGTCTCGTTCTGCGCCGGGGGCAACGACATCATCCGGCCCGGCACCGACCCGGACGAGGTGGCCGAGCGCTTCGAGCGGGCGCTCGCGCGGCTCACCGCGGTGGCCGGCACGGTGATGGTGACCACCGGGTTCGACACGCGGGGCGTGCCCGTGCTCAAGCATCTGCGCGGCAAGATCGCCACCTACAACGGGCATGTCCGGGCCATCGCCGACCGGTACGGCTGCCCGGTGCTCGACCTGTGGTCGCTGCGCAGTGTGCAGGACCGCAGGGCGTGGGACGCCGACCGGCTGCACCTGTCGCCCGAGGGGCACACGCGCGTGGCGCTGCGCGCGGGGCAGGTGCTCGGTCTCGACGTGCCGGCCGACCCGGAGCAGCCGTGGCCGCCGCTGCCGCCGCGCGGGACGCTGGAGGTGCGGCGGGACGACGTGCACTGGGCGCGGGAGTTCCTGGTGCCGTGGATCGGGCGGCGGCTGCGCGGGGAGTCCTCCGGGGACCATGTGACGGCCAAGGGAGCGCTGTCACCGGACGACATCCGGATGCGGATCGCGGCCGTGGCGTGAGGCTGCGCCGGGCGCGCGGCCCGGGCGGCTACGCCGGGTTGCCCAGCGGTGGGGTCAAGGAGGGGGAATCCAGGCCCAGTTCGCGAGCCAGGGCCTCCTCCGCCCACTGCTGCGCCCACGCCCTCGGCATCGCGCCGGGGTAGGACGTCAGCTGGACGGCCAGACCGTCGAGGAACGCGGTGAGGCGCAGGGCCGTGGCCCGGGGGTCCGGGCAGGGGAACTCGCCCGCCGCCACACCCTGCGCGATGACCTCCGCCAGCGCCGCCTTCCACTGGCGGTCGAGGTCCTGCGTGACCTCCCGCAGCGCCGGCTCGCGCAGGGCCGCGGCCCAGCCCTCGATCCACAGCCGCCAGCCCTTGGCCTGCCCGGTCGGGGCGTACCAGCGCACGGCCGACCGCAGCCGCCGCAGCGCCGACGTGCGGCGGCCCAGCAGCTTGCGCAGGTGCGCCAGATCCGCCTCGGCCGCATGCCGGAACGCCGCCGCCACCAACTGCTCCTTCGACGCGAAGTGGTAGAGCACCAGCGCGTTGCTCACCCCGAGCGCCGAGGCCACGTCGGCGATCCTGACCGCGGCCACGCCCCGGGCCTCGATCTGCTCCACGGCGGCGCGCAGCAGCTCCTCACGCCGTTCCGCCACGCTCAACCGGACTCTCGTCACGCCGTCACCCTACCCAGGCGTTCGGTCCCCCCGACGTGCGGATCCGGCCTGCCTCAGCGGTAGCAGCCGTACCGCTCGGCGATCACCGGCAGCCGGTCGGCGGCGATCGCGTGAGCCGCGGCGCGCGGTGTCGTCCCGTCGGCCTGCGCACGGGTGAGCATCCGCTCGACCAGGGCCCGCATCGAGCGCCGCGTGTGGGCGAACGCCTCCTCGGCGTCGGCCCCGATGTCGCCGAACAGCGTCCACCACCACCAGGCGTTCGTCCCGGAGTTGACCACCACGTCCGGCAGTACGGTCACCCCGCGGTCGGCCAGCAGCAGCTCCGCCTCCGGCCGGACGGGCATGTTGGCCGCCTCGACGATCCAGCGGGCCGTGACCTGCTGCTGGTTTCCGGCGTCGACGGCGTACGACACGGCCGCCGGCACCAGCACCTCCGCGTCGGCCGACAGCCAGGCGTCGCCCGGCAGTTCCAGGTCGCCGGGCCGCAGCGCGGAGCGGTCCACCGTGCCGTGGGCGTCCCGCGCCGCCAGCAGCGCCTCGACGTCGAGTCCGCCCGGGTGGGCCATCGTGCCCTTGAGGTCGGCGACCGCCACGATCCTCAGTCCCGCGCGCGCGAGGAAGCGCGCCGTGGCACCGCCCATGGTGCCCAGCCCCTGAAGGGATACGCGGGTGCCCGCGCGCGGTACCCCGGCCCGGTCCAGCGCCGTGAGGGTCGCCTCGGCGACACCGCAGCCGCCGGCCAGTTCGTCCAGCCCGATGCCGTCCACCTCGACCGCGAACGCCCGCGCCAGCCGGCGGCGGGCCTCCGCCTCGTCGTCCAGCAGCGGGTACACGGCCTGGATCGAGGAGACCAGCCCCGCCTCGGCCGCGGCCCGGTCCACCAGGTCCTGGGAAAGCCCGAGGTCCTCACCCGTCGTCCAGACGCTCTCGACGTACGGCCGCATCGCGCGCAGATAGCGCACCAGCAGCGGGTACGCCTGAGGGTCCCGCGGGTCGCAGTCGATACCGCCCTTGGCGCCGCCGAGGGGGACGTAGCGGCTCGCCGGGTCGTAGTGCAGGGCCTCCTTCAGGGTCATGCCGCGCGCCAGGCCCGTGACCTCCTCCAGGGTGCAGCCGGGGCGCATCCGCAGTCCGCCGCTGGCGACACCGCGCACCAGCCGGTCGACGACCAGGAAGCCCTGCCGGCCGGTGACGTGGTCGGTCCAGGTGAGGGACAGCAGGGGGCCGGCCATGGGGGGTTCTCCTTCGCAGGGCTACTGAATCAGCGGTCAGTATGACGTGCGGACCGGCGTCCGGAGAGGCCCCTGTGCCCCGGTGATGCCGGAGGGGCCGACCATAATGGAAAGCCTGACCGACTCCACCTGGAGGTACCGTGGCCGGTTTCCGTTCCCTCAGCTCCGGGCTCCGCGCACTGCGGCCCGAGGCGTTCGGCGCGGATCCGCGCGGTGAGCGCATGGCGCGCATCCGCAGATCGCCCCACTTCAAGGACGGGGTCTTCCAGAACCCCGGCGGTCCCGCGCGGACCCGGCCCTCGGGCTCGACCCTGGACTTCGCGAAGGTCTTCTTCGACAAGGACACACGGCCCCGCCGCGCCCCGAAGGGCCCGGTGCCGCTGCACACCACCACCCTCGCCGACATCTCCCGGCCCCCGGCCACCGGCCTGCGGCTGACGTGGATGGGCCATTCCAGCGTGCTCGCGGAGATCGACGGCCGGCGCGTGCTGTTCGACCCGGTGTGGGGCGAGCGCTGCTCCCCGTTCCCCTTCGCCGGCCCCAAGCGGCTGCACCCGGTGCCCGTGCCGCTGGCCGCGCTCGGCCCGGTGGACGTCGTCGTCATCTCCCACGACCACTACGACCACCTCGACCTGCCCAGCATCAAGACCCTGGCCGGCACGGACACGCTGTTCGCCGTGCCGCTGGGCGTCGGGGCGCACCTGGAGCGCTGGGGCGTCTCCGCCGACCGCCTGCGCGAGCTGGACTGGCACGAGTCGACGAAGGTCGCCGGCCTCACCCTCACCGCGACCCCGGCCCGGCACTTCTGCGGGCGGGGCCTGCGCAACACCCAGCACACCCTGTGGGCCTCCTGGGTCGTCGCCGGCGACGAGCACCGGATCTACCACAGCGGGGACACCGGCTACTTCGAGGGCTTCAAGGAGATCGGCGCCGAGCACGGGCCGTTCGACGCCACGATGATCCAGATCGGCGCGTACTCCGACTTCTGGCCCGACATCCACATGACCCCCGAGGAGGGCATGCGCGCCCACCTCGACCTCCAGGGCGGCCCGGAGCACGGGCCGATGCTGCCGATCCACTGGGCCACCTTCAACCTGGCGACGCACCCCTGGGCCGAGCCGGGTGAGGGGACGCGGGCGGCCGCCGGGGCGGTGGGCGCGCGGATCGCCCTGCCGCGTCCGGGCGAGCCCTTCGAGCCGACGGCCGGAACCATCCCCTCCGAGCCGTGGTGGCGCGGGGTGGCGCTCGCACCGGCGGGCGGTTCTGCGGCGGGTGGTGCTGTGGCAGGTGGTTCTGCGGCGGGTGGTGCTGTGGCGGGTGGTTCCGCGGAGGGAGGTTCCGCGGAGGGAGGTTCCCCGGAGGGTGGTTCCGTGAAGGGTGGTTCCGTGAAGGGTGGTTCCCCCGCCGGCGGTGCCGCGGTCGCGTCCGCCGGCGACGCGGCAGCCATGGCCCAGGCCGATACGGTGAGTGACGGCCGGGGGAGTGGGGGCAAGGGCACCGAGGACCCCGAGACGCTCCCCGCGGGCTGACCCGGGGGCGCGGGCGAAGCGACGGCGAGGGCCGGGGAGCGACAGGCTCCCCGGCCCTCGCCGTCTGTGCATGACCGATCCTGACCAGGCCCGATCGGTCCTCCTCTGTTCTCGTTCGGTTCGCTGGCGGTGTTATCGGTCTGTCGTACGAGGCCTCATACCAGAGCGGGACGCTCACCGTATGAGTTTGTCAACTGCCCACCGCACATGATGCGCTGACGACTACTGTCAGTCGCCGTCGGACAGCAGGACGGATCAGGGAACGGATCAGGGAGCGGGGGCCGGAAGGTGCAGGCGCAAGGCGGACGAGGGAGTCGACGCGAGGGCGATCCCCGCTGCCCACGCACCACCCAGGCCGGCCCGGGCGCCACCCCGGCCCCCGGCCCCGAGCGGCCCGCCGACCCGGGCCGCGCAGGTGTCGGACGGCCCACCGACCAGGGGCGTGCCGGTACCGGGCGCTCCGCCGACCAGGGGCGCGCAGGTGTCGGACGGCCCGCCGACCAGGGGCGTGCGGGTACCGGGCGCTCCGCCGACCAGGGCCGTGCAGGTACCGGGCGCCCGGTCGATCCGGGTCGTCTTGGCGGCGGGCGATCCTCCGCTCCCGGCCGTTCTGGTGCCGGGCGATCCTCCGCTCCCGGGCGGTCCGCCGCTCCGGGCCGGGCGGGTGCCGGGCGGCAGGGCGGGGAGTCCGGACGGACGGCCCCGGGCGCGCGGAAGCGGCCGCGCGAGCCCGGCCGCACCCCCGCAAGCCCCCCTGGCACCCAGGCCCGACGCACCCGTACGAGGACACCGATGTCTCACCTCCGCGCCCCGGCCGCCCGAGCGGACCGCCGCGAGGGCGCGCGGCACGGGCGGCCCCCCGCCCGCACCGCCCCCGCGCTGCCCGAGACCCACATACGGCCCCAGCTGCTGCGACTCGCCGTCCTGCCGCCCGTCGCCGTCGCCCTCAGCGGCTGCGCCGCCGTCCTCTTCACGGTCCGCTCCACCGGAGCCCGGCCTGGACCGACCCTGTGGGCCGTGCTCGGTGGAGCCGTCTTCGTGACCCTCGTGGGCATCACCGTCGCCGCCGTGGCCGCGGGCCGCGCCGCCCGCTCCGTGCACGACCGCATCGGCGTACTGCGCCGCGCCACCGCACGCCGTGAGGCCGACCTGCGCGCCCTCGTCGAGACGCTGCGCCGGGGCGAGGGCCCCCCGCAGCACAGCCCGCACAGCCGCCGCGGCGGCACCGACGACGACGCCGACGACTTCGACCTCCTCGCGGGCGACCTGGCCCGGGCCCACGACGGTGCCGTCACCGCCGTCGTCCAGGCCTCGCAGCTCTCCAGCCAGGCGGGCAGCGAACAGAAGCTCGAAGTGTTCGTCAACCTCGCCCGGCGCCTGCAGTCACTGGTGCACCGCGAGATCTCCATCATCGACGAGCTGGAGAACGAGATGGAGGACCCCGATCTGCTCAAGGGGCTCTTCCACGTCGACCACCTCGCCACGCGCATCCGCCGCCACGCCGAGAACCTCGCCGTGCTCGGCGGAGCCGTCTCCCGCCGCCAGTGGAGCAACCCGGTCTCCATGACCGAGGTGCTGCGCTCGGCCATCGCCGAGGTCGAGCAGTACTCCCGGGTCAAACTCGTCCCGCCGATCGACGGAACCCTGCGCGGTCACGCCGTCGCCGACGTCATCCATCTGCTGGCCGAACTCGTCGAGAACGCCACGGTGTTCTCCGCCCCGCACACCCAGGTGCTCCTCCGCGCCAACCTCGTCACCTCCGGGCTCGCCGTCGAGGTCGAGGACCGCGGCCTCGGCATGCCGCTGGAGGAGCAGACGCGGATGAACGCGCTGCTCGCCGACCCGGACCAGGTGAACGTCGCGCGGCTCCTCGCGGACGGCCGCATCGGCCTCTTCGTGGTCTCGCAGCTGGCCCGGCGGCACGGCATCACGGTCCGTCTGCAGAGCAACATCTACGGCGGAGTGCAGGCGGTGCTCGTCGTACCGCAGGCGCTGCTGGGGGCGGAGGCCGGGGCGGCACCGGCCGGGGGCACGGGCGCGTTCGCGGGGCAGGCTCCGGCCGAGGGCACGGTGCCCGGGTTCCCGTCCGCTCCCTCGCAGGCCCCCGGGTTCGCTCCGGAGCCCGGCTCCGAGTCCGGGTCCCGGTCCGGCCCACAGTCCGGCTCCGGCGGTACGGCCGGCGCGCTGTCGCCCGGTCGCCCCGGTGCCGACGTGCCGCCCCCGGCCCCGAGCAGGGCCCACGCGGCCCCCCGCGGCAGGCATCACGCGCCCGGAACGGCCCCGGACACAGGCCGGGACACAGGCCGGGACACCGGCCGGCCCGCGCCGCTGCCCGTGCGCGGCGCCCACCGGGAACGGCCCACCCCGGCCGAGGCCCGGCCCGGCATCAGCGACGACGACCGGCGCGTCCTCGCGGAGAACGTCACCGCGGTGCCCACCCCTCGCAACGGCGCCGTGCGCGGCACCATGGGCAAGCCCCAACTGCCCCGCCGCCGCGCCCAGGAGCACATCGTGCCTCAGCTGCGCGACGGCCCGCTGCCGCGCCAGGACTCCGAGGTGCTCGTCGGTCACGACCCCGGTCTGATGGCGGCCTTCCAGCGCGGCATCAGCCTCGCGGAGGCCCAACAGCACCTGGAGGCCGCGACCACGGAGTGGGCGGACACGGAGCCCCCGGCGCCCATGGAGGCCCCATCCATGGAGGCCGCAGCCAGGGAGGCCCCATCCATGGAGGTCCCTGCCATGGAGGCGGGACACATGGAGGCGGCGCCCATGGATTCCGCGCGCACGGCATCGTCCGCGCCCATGGATGCCACCGCCCCCATGGATTCCGCCCGCATGGACTCCGCGCACATGGCGTCCCCGCACACCGTGTCTCCGCACACGGCGTCCACCCACACCCCCTCGACCACCCCGGCCCACCGGGACATGTCCCGTCCCGACCGCACCACCACCCGGCACGACGGGAGCGCACCCGCCGGATGACCACCCCCGTCCCCACCCCCACCCCCAGCGCTCCCGCAGACCTTCGTACCCCAAGGAGTCGATCCACCATGGCGAGCGACGCGCCGACCGCCCACGTATCCGATCTCGACTGGCTGATGAGCGGCCTCGTGCAGCGCGTACCGCACACGAGTGCCGCCGTGCTGCTGTCCTGCGACGGGCTCGTGAAGTCCGTGCACGGCCTCGACCCGGACAGCGCCGACCACATGGCCGCCCTGGCCTCCGGCCTGTACTCCCTCGGCCGCAGCGCCGGGGTCCGCTTCGGCGACGGCGGGGACGTACGGCAGGTGGTCGTCGAGCTCGACTCGACCCTGCTGTTCGTCACCACCGCCGGCTCCGGCACCTGCCTGGCCGTGCTCGCCGGCCGCGAGGCCGACGCGGCCGTGCTCGGCTACGAGATGGCCATGCTGGTCAAGAGCGTCCGGCCCTACCTGGTGACCGCTCCCCGCCAGCAGTCCGTCGAATCCCCGGCGATGAGGGCTTGAGCGTGACGGCGGCCGGCGACGGGCCCTGGCTCGACGACGCGGCCGGGCGGCTGGTGCGGCCGTTCACCGTCAGCAACGGCCGCACCCGTCCCACCGTCGCGCTCGACCTCATGTCGCAGGTGATGGCCACCGGGGCGACCCCCCTCGGCTATCTCGGCCCCGAACACGCGCAGGCGCTCGAACGGTGCCGCGTGCCCGTCGCGGTCGCCGAGGTCGCCGCCCATCTCACACTGCCGGTGGCCGTCACCAAGGTGCTGCTGGCGGACCTCGTCGACTGCGGGGCGTTGACGACCAAGCCCCCCGCGTTCCACCACAACCCGACGGACCGGGCTCTTCTGGAGGCAGTGCTCGATGGACTACGACGACAGCTCTGACTACGCCCAAGGCGGCGCCGACCCGTTCCCGACCGCGCTGAAAATCCTGGTGGCGGGCGGATTCGGGGTGGGCAAGACGACCTTCGTGGGCGCGGTCAGCGAGATCGCGCCGCTCAGCACGGAGGAGTTGCTCACCACGGTCAGCGCCGCGACCGACAACCTCGACGGCATCGAGAACAAGGTCGAGACGACCGTGGCCATGGACTTCGGCCGCATCACGCTCGACGCGCAACACGTGCTGTACCTGTTCGGCACCCCCGGCCAGGAGCGGTTCTGGTTCATGTGGGACGAGCTGTGCGAGGGCGCGCTCGGGGCGGTCATCCTGGCCGACACACGCCGTCTGCAGGAGTGTTTCGCGGCCGTGGACTTCTTCGAACAGCGCGGCCTCGACTTCGTCGTCGCCGTCAACGAGTTCGACGGCGCCTACCGCTACGACCCCGAGGAGGTGCGCGGTGCCCTCGACCTGTCCGACGACGTCCCCGTGGTGTGCTGCGACGCCCGGATCTCCAGCTCCGGGGTCCAGACCCTGCTGACCCTGGTGCGCCACCTGATCGCCCATACGCCGGCCACCCCGACGGGGTACGGCGCCCACATGTGACACCCCAACACCCGCCAGGGAGACCCTGTATGACACCAGCCCACACACCGGGAGCACGCCCATGAGCTACGACCCGCCGCGCCCGGCCGGTCGTCTACTGCTCACACCCGAGGACAAGGAGGCCCCCGCCCGCGCTCGCCGACTGCGCGGGATGGGCCTGGGAGAGCGCCCCGAACCCGCCCTCGACGCCTTCGCCCAGCGCCTCGCCCAGCTCACCGGGGCGCCGTACGCCATGGTCAACTTCCCAGGCGAACAGGGGCAGTTCTACGCGGGGCTGTGCGTGCCGGCCGTGTCGCCGGTCGTGCGCAGCGACGGCACCAGCCCGCGCCTGGGCCGCGCCCTGCCCCGGGACCACGGCTTCTGCCCCCATGTGGTGGCGCGCCGCAAGGCCCTGGTCCTGGAGGACGTGGGCGACTATCCCCGGTTCGCGGGCAACCCGGTGGTCGACGAGTTCGGCATCCGCTCCTACCTCGGGGCACCGCTCATCGACGGCACGGGCCTGGTCCTCGGCACGGTGAGCGTCGCCGACGTCGGGCCGCGGCCGTGGGGGAGGACGGGCCTGACGGCCATCAAGGAGCACGCCGCCGAGCTCGTCGCGGAGCTGGAGGGCTCGGGCGGACTGCTGCCCTGGTAGCGGGCCGGGGACCAGGCGGAACCCGGGACACCACGGGTGCCGCCGTGCCCGCCGGGGCGTGAAGGAAAGCTGAGGCGGCGCTTAAGAAATCCTCGATGGACCGGTGCGCCGCCGTACGGCAGATTGCTGTGCGATCCCACTCCTCTCCCGGCCCAGGGGCTCCTTCGGCGTGCCCGGAGCCGGGACTCACCCCCAGGAGCCGTAGCGGTGAAGGCGCTGGTCAAGCAGAAGGCGGAGCCCGGCCTGTGGCTCGCGGACGTCCCGGAGCCCGCCATCGGCCCCGGGGACGTCCTGATCAAGGTGCTGCGCACCGGCATCTGCGGCACGGACCTGCACATCAGGGCCTGGGACGGCTGGGCGCAGCAGGCGATCAGCACCCCGCTCGTGGTGGGGCACGAGTTCGTCGGCGAGGTCGTCGAGACCGGCCGCGACGTCACCGACGTCTCCGTCGGCGACCGCGTCAGCGGCGAGGGCCATCTGGTGTGCGGCAAGTGCCGCAACTGCCAGGCGGGCCGCCGGCATCTGTGCCGGGCCACCGTGGGGCTGGGCGTGGGCCGCGACGGCGCGTTCGCGGAGTACGTGGCGCTGCCCGCCGGCAACGTCTGGGTGCACCGGGTGCCCGTCGACCTCGACGTCGCCGCGATCTTCGACCCGTTCGGCAACGCCGTGCACACCGCGCTGTCCTTCCCGCTCGTCGGCGAGGACGTCCTGATCACCGGCGCCGGCCCCATCGGCCTGATGGCCGCCGCGGTGGCCCGGCACGCGGGCGCCCGCAACGTGGTGATCACCGACGTCAGCGAGGAGCGGCTGGAACTGGCCCGCAAGATCGGCGTGAGCCTCGCGCTCGACGTCTCGGGGGCCTCCATCGCCGACGGACAGCGCACGCTCGGCCTGCGCGAGGGCTTCGACATCGGCCTGGAGATGTCCGGCCGCCCCGAGGCGATGCGGGACATGATCGCCAACATGACGCACGGCGGCCGCATCGCCATGCTCGGCCTGCCCGCACAGGAGTTCCCGGTCGACTGGGCGCGGATCGTCACCTCGATGATCACCATCAAGGGCATCTACGGCCGCGAGATGTTCGAGACCTGGTACGCCATGTCGGTCCTGCTGGAAGGCGGCCTGGACCTCGCCCCGGTGATCACCGGCCGGTACGGCCACCGCGACTTCGAGGCGGCGTTCGAGGACGCGGCGAGCGGCCGCGGCGGCAAGGTCATCCTCGACTGGACCGCGTGACCCGCCCCGCCGAGCGCACACCCCTCTTCCCGCGAGCACCTCTAGGAGAGCTTCCCCATGTTCGACTCCGTGCGTGACGACCTGCGCGCCACCCTCGACGAGATCCGCGCCGCCGGGCTGCACAAGCCCGAGCGCGTCATCGGCACCCCGCAGTCCGCCACCGTGAACGTCACCGCGGGCGGCCGCCCCGGCGAGGTCCTGAACTTCTGCGCCAACAACTACCTCGGCCTCGCCGACCACCCCGAGGTGATCGCCGCCGCCCACGAGGCCCTGGACCGCTGGGGCTACGGCATGGCCTCGGTGCGCTTCATCTGCGGCACCCAGGAGGTGCACAAGGAACTGGAGGCGCGGCTGTCGGCGTTCCTCGGCCAGGAGGACACGATCCTGTACTCCTCCTGCTTCGACGCCAACGGCGGCGTCTTCGAGACGCTGCTCGGCCCGGAGGACGCCGTGATCTCCGACGCGCTCAACCACGCGTCGATCATCGACGGCATCCGCCTGAGCAAGGCCCGGCGCCTCCGCTACGCCAACCGCGACATGGCCGACCTTGAGGCGCAGCTCAAGGCCGCCGGCGACGCCCGGCGCAGGCTGATCGTCACCGACGGCGTCTTCTCCATGGACGGCTACGTCGCCCCGCTGCGCGAGATCTGCGACCTGGCCGACCGCTACGACGCGATGGTCATGGTCGACGACTCGCACGCCGTCGGCTTCGTCGGCCCCGGCGGCCGGGGCACCCCCGAGCTGCACGGCGTCATGGACCGCGTCGACATCATCACCGGCACCCTCGGCAAGGCCCTCGGCGGCGCCTCCGGCGGCTACGTCGCCGCGCGCGCCGAGATCGTCGCCCTGCTGCGCCAGCGCTCCCGCCCGTACCTGTTCTCGAACACGCTGGCCCCGGTGATCGCGGCCGCCTCCCTCAAGGTCCTCGACCTGCTGGAGTCGGCGGACGACCTGCGCGTCCGGCTCGCCGAGAACACGGCCCTGTTCCGCGGCCGCATGACCGAGGAGGGCTTCGACGTCCTGCCCGGCGACCACGCCATCGCGCCGGTGATGATCGGCGACGCGGCGCAGGCCGGCCGCATGGCCGAACTCCTGCTGGAGCGCGGCGTGTACGTGATCGGCTTCTCCTACCCGGTCGTGCCCCAGGGGCAGGCCCGCATCCGGGTCCAGCTGTCGGCCGCGCACTCCACGGACGACGTGCACCGCGCCGTGGACGCCTTCGTCGCCGCCCGTGCGGAGCTGGAGGGCTGAGAACCGCCGGTGACCTGAGAGAATCGGTCACATGATCGAGGCGCGGCGGCTCCACATCCTCCGTGCGGTGGCCGACCACCGTACGGTGACGGCGGCTGCCGCCGCGCTGTACCTCACCCCGTCGGCCGTCTCCCAGCAGCTCGCCGCGCTGGAGCAGGAGACCGGCCACCGGCTCGTCGACCGCGGCGCCAAGGGCGTGCGCCTGACCCCGGCGGGCGAGATCCTGCTGAACCACACCAACGCGGTCCTCGCCCAGCTGGAGCGGGCCGAGGCGGAGCTCGCCGCGTACAGCTCGGGCGCGGCCGGCACGGTGACGGTGGCCTCCTTCGCCACCGGGATCGCCCTGGTCGTGGCGCCCGCGGTGGCCCGCCTCGCCGAGTCGGCGCCCGGCATCCGCATCCGCGTCCAGGACGCCGAGGGCGACGCCAGCCTGCCGATGGTCCTGGACCGTCAGGTCGACGTGGCCGTCGCCGTCGAGTACCGGGGCGCCCCGCCCGCCGACGACCCGCGGCTGACCCACGTACCGCTGTACGCCGAGCCGTTCGACGCGGTCGTGCCCGTCCGTCACCGCCTGGCGGACACGGCCGAGGTGCCCCTCGCCGAACTGGCCAAGGACCCCTGGATCGGGCCGTACCCGGGCAACCCCTGCCATGACGTGGTGGTCCTGGCCTGCGAGAACGCCGGTTTCCAGCCGCGTATGGAGCACTCCTCGGACGACTTCCGCGCGGTCGTGGCGCTCGCCTCGGCCGACGCGGGGGTGGCGCTGGTGCCGCGCTCGGCGCTGCGCGGCATGGACCTGGCCGGCGTGGTCGTCCGCCCGGTCGACGGCACGGCCCCCACCCGCCGGGTCTTCGCCGCCGTGCGCCGGGGAGCCGAGGAACACCCGCTGATCCGCCCGGTGCTGGACGCGCTCGGCACCGCCGCCCGGGTGTGAGGACTCCGTAACCCCGCTGTCTCACATCAGGGATACCGTCCCGGATATGAGACGTGAGGACGACACGGACCCCGTCGACACCCGGCTGGGCCTCCGCCTGGCCGAGCTGCGGGCCGAACACGGCTGGTCCCTGGGCGAGTTGGCCGAGCGCAGCGGGGTGAGCAGGTCCACCCTGTCCCGCGCCGAGCGGGCGGAGACCAGCCCCACGGCCGCCCTGCTGAACCGCCTGTGCGCCGTCTACGGCCGCACCATGTCCCAGCTGCTCAGCGAGGTCGAGGCCGCCCCGGCCGCTGTCGTGCGCGCCGCGGACCAGCCCGTGTGGCAGGACCGGGCCTCCGGCTTCGACCGCCGGTCGGTCTCCCCGCCGCACCCCGCCCTGCGCGGCGAACTCGTCGAGGGATGCCTGACCGCAGGCGCCGACCTCGCCTACGACCGTCCGCCCGTGCCCGGCCTGGAACAGCACATCTGGGTGCTGGAGGGCTCCCTGGAGGTGACCGCGCAGGACACCGCGCACCGCCTCGGCGCCGGCGACTGCCTGCGCATGCGGGTGTGGGGGCCGACCCGGTTCCGGTGTGCCGCCCCCGAGGGCGTCCGGTACCTGCTGGCGGTGGTGCGGCCGTGATCCGCCTGGACGCGCATCAACTGCTCGGCCGCGCCGGGGCGTTGGCCGACCTGCTGACCCGCACCGTGCACGGGGGCGCCTCGGTCGGCTTCCTCGCCCCGCTCGACCGCGCCGAGGCGCTGGCCTGGTGGCGGGAGCGGGCCCCCGAGGTGGCCGCGGGCCGGCTCGCCGTGTGGGCCGCGCCCGACGGCGACCGTGTGCTGGGCACCGTGGGCCTCGCCTTCCCCGGCAAGGCCAACAGCCGCCACCGCGCCGAACTCGTCAAGCTCATGGTGCATCCCGAGGCCCGCGGGCGCGGTCTCGGCCGCCGGCTGCTGGCCACCGCGGAGGACGCCGCCGCGGCGGCCGGCCTCACCCTGCTGCACCTGGACACCGAGACGGGCAGCCCCGCCGAGCGGTTGTACCGGTCCGCCGGCTGGACGCCCGTCGGCGCCATCCCCGACTACGCGGCCCGCCCCGACGGGGCGCTGCGTCCGACGACCCTCTACTACAAGCGCCTGCCGGAGACCGCTCCCACCAGGTGAATGTCAGTGCCTGCCGCTACGGTTCCTGCCATGCCGGACGCCGAAGACGTACGCCGTATCGCCCTGTCCCTGCCGGACACGACGGAGAAGATCGCCTGGAGCATGCCCACGTTCCGGGTGGCGGGGAAGATGTTCGCCACGCTGCCCGAGGACGAGACGTCCCTCGCCGTGCGCTGCCCCAAGGAGGAGCGCGACGAACTGGTGCTCGCCGAGCCGGGCAAGTTCTGGATCGCCGACCACGAGGCGCAGTTCGCCTGGGTCCGCGCCCGGCTCGACGCGCTGGAGGACGAGGCCGAGCTGCGGGACATCCTGGCCGACTCGTGGCGCCAGGCGGCCCCCTCCCGGCTGCTGGAGGCCCACCCCCGGCTCGGGCTCCCGGCGGACTGACACCCCCGGCTCGGGCTCCCGGCGGACTCCCCCCGGGGGGCTTCACGCGGCTGTCGCCGCCCCGAGGAAGCTGCCGATCCGCTCCCGCAGCGACCGGGCGTCGAGGCCGTGGGCGGCGGCATGCTCCTCGATCTGCCCGTAGCGGCGCAGTTCCCGGCGCCCCACGCCCAGCCCCAGGACCCGGTGCGGCACATCGGCCAGGGCGTCGTTCGCCGCGGCCGTCGACGTGCCCGCGAGATAGGGCTCGACCAGGACGACGTCCGTCCCGGCCGTCTCGGTGGCCCGGCGCAGGGCGGCCCCGTCGAAGGGGCGGACGGTGGTCGCGTAGAGGACGGTGACGTCCAGGCCCTCGGTGGCGGCGAGCACGGCGTCGAGCAGCGGCCCGACGGCGACCACGACGCCCGAGCGTCCCTCGCGGACGGTGCGGAACCGCTCCCCGTCCACGGGCAGTCCCTGCTGGTTGGACTGCACGGAGAGCCGGACGTACACCTTGTCGTCGCCCGCCGCGATCGCGTGCCGCAGCAGCGTCTCGGCCTCGTCCGGGTGCCCCGGGACGTGCACGGTCCAGCCGTCCAGGGTGTCCAGCAGCGCCACGTCGCCGGGCGCCATGTGGGTGTAGCCGCCCGCCGGCCAGTCGAAGGAGGCGGCCGCGCTCACCAGCACCGCGCCCGCGTCCTGGTGCCCGAGGTCCAGCTTGACCTGCTCGAAGGGCCGCTCGACGAGGAAGCTGGCGAAGGTGTGCACGACGGGCCGCAGCCCGGTCAGCGCCAGTCCCGCCGCCGCTCCGACCATGAGCTGCTCGCGGATGCCGACGTTGACGACCCGGTCCGGGTGCCGGCGCGCTGCCTCGGCGAAGCCGTCCGCGCCGATCTCGGCGAGGACCACCGCCACTCGGGGATCCTCGTCCAGCAGCCGGGTCACGACAGGGGCGAAGCGGTCACGCATGGTGTCCATGGGGTACGGATTCCTTTCCGGTGGTACGGAGTTCAGGCGGACTTGGGCTCGACCCGGGCCACCACCACGTGCGGGCGGCCCGGATGCGGTGCCGTGAAGGCGGCGTGCAGCGCCTCGTGGTCACGGCCGTCGACGGTCAGCGCGGACCAGCCGGCCGCCTCGAAGCGGGCGGCGATCCCGCCCGGCCGCGCGTAGCTGGCGGAGGAGTTGTCGACGACGACGGTGTGCAGCCGCTCCAGGCCGGCGGGCCCGGCGAAGGCGATCGCCTCGTGGTTGCTGCCCTCGTCCAGCTCGGCGTCCCCGATCAGCGTCCACACCCGTGGCTCGTGGAGCCCCTGGGCGCGCAGCCCGAGCGCCGTGCCGACGGCGATCGGCAGCCCGTGCCCCAGGGAGCCGCTGCCGATCTCCGCCCCCGGGACGAGGGTGCGGTCGGGGTGGTGGCCGAGCGGGGAGTCGTAGGAGCCGAAGCCGGGCAGCCACTCCACCGGCAGGAAGCCCTTGGCGGCCAGGACGGCGTAGTACGCCATCGGCCCGTGCCCCTTCGACAGCAGGAACCGGTCCCGCTCCGGGTCGGTCAGCCGCTCCGGGCCCACCCGGAGCACCCGGTCGTAGAGCACCCAGAGCACGTCCAGCGTGGACGTGGCGGCCGGTCCGTGCTTCTCGTCGCCGGTCATGAGGCCCATGAGTTCCGGCAGGTCGGCGTAGGTGTACGTGCGTGTCGTGGTGGTCATGGACACGAGCGTGCAACCTCAACCAATCTTGAGGTCAAGTCGTGGGCCCGGGAAACGGATGCGCGATCACCGGCGCGAGTGCGGTATTGTTTCCCTGCGCGTTCGGCCGGGGGAAACCCCCAGGTCAGACGGGCAACGGGACGTGGCGCAGCTTGGTAGCGCACTTGACTGGGGGTCAAGGGGTCGCAGGTTCAAATCCTGTCGTCCCGACGGTCGAAAGCAGTCCGTCAGAGGCCGTATCGGAGATCACCGATACGGCCTTTCTGTCATTCCGGCTCGCTCCGCCCGGCCGGGAGCACCGGCCGGCGTTCGCTGCCGGCGATCCTGGTGGCCATCCCGGCCAGCGTGCGGCATCCCGGTGAAGGTGCCGAGGAAGGTCAGGGCGAGGGCGTCCTGCAGCCGGCTCAGCGTGGTATGGAACCCCGCACGGCGCAGCAGGGCGTACGAGCAGACCGGTGCGAGCGTGTTGCCCGCCGTGATCGTGAGCACGGCCAGGAAGGACGGCCCGAGCGTCACATTGGTCAGGAACGCGCCGCCGGGCGATCCCCGGCCAGACCCGCAGCCCGCGCAGCAGGAGACTGGCCAGCATGATGCCGCTCGGCGGCCACAGCGGCTGACCTGGCCCGCGCACCAGCTGCTGCAGAAGGCCGAGGCGTAGTACAGCGCGGCGACCACGCAGATCTCCACGACGGCCACGCCGCCGCGCCGGTACCTGACCTGCCCCGCGACTGCCGTCGGGGACCTCCGGATCGGCATGTCCCCGACCATCATCCGACGGCAGAGCCGGTTCCTCCACGGCACCGGGAGCGGACCGCGCGGCCTCCGCCGAGCGGTCAGGCGGTCGGGGTGCGCAGCGCGAGGAGGGCCATGTCGTCGTGACCGTCGCTCGGATGGTGCTCGGCCAGGGCGTGCACGAAGTCCTCCAGCGGCAGGTGCGCATGCTCCGAGGCGAGTTCCGCGAGCTCCGACAGGCTCGTGTCGATGTCGTGGGCGGGGTGCTCGATCAGCCCGTCCGTGAAGAAGAGCAGGGTGGCCTCCGGGGGAAGGAGGCGCGCGTGGTCGGGGCGGGGCTCCTCGGGGGCCACCCCCAGCGGCAGCCCGGGCTCGGCGGTCAGGATCTCGACCCGGTGGTCCGGTGTGACGAGCAGGGGCGGGACGTGCCCCGCGGTGCTCCAGCGCAGGCGCCACCCGGCACCCTCCGGTTCGATCCGGGCCAGCGCGGTGGTGGTGACGGGGTTCGGGGTGACCGCCTGGAGCGTGCGGTCGAGCCGGGTCAGGACCGCGCCGGGCGGACTGCCCCGGTCGAACAGCAGCGCCCGCAGCATGTTGCGGGTGGAGGCCATGGCCGCCGCGGCGTGCAGGTCGTGGCCGACCACGTCACCGATCACCACCGCCACGACGCCGCCGGGGAGCGGGATCGCGTCGTACCAGTCCCCGCCGAGCCCGCTGGGTTCGGCGGCCGGCCGGTAGACGGCCGCCGCCGAGAACGGGGCCAGGTCGGGCAGCGTGGGCAGCAGCAGCCGCTGGAACTGCTCGGCTCCGACCCGCACCCGCTCGAACAGCCGGACGTTCTCGATCGCGATGCCCGCGGCGCTGGCCAGGGCCATCACGACGTTCTCGTCATGGACGTCGAAGGGCTGCCCGTCGCGCCGCTCGGAGAGGTACAGGTCGCCGTAGATCTCGCCGCGGACGCTGATGGCGACGCCGAGCAGGGTCCGCATGCACGGATGGCCGGGCGGGAATCCGGCCGAGGACGGATGGGCCCGGATGTCGCCGATCCGCAACGGCTCGGGGTGGGTGATGAGATGACCGAGGACGCCCTTGCCGCTGGGCAGGTCGGTTCCGGCCAGGTCCTCGCGCTCCTGCGGGTCCAGGCCGGCGGTGATGAACTCCTCCAGGCGCTCGCCGGACTCGTTGAGCACGCCCAGGGCGCCGTAGCGCGCCCCGACCAGATCCATGGCGGTGGTCACGATGCGCTGCAGCACCGCGGGCAGCTCCACCTCGCGGCTGATCGCCACCACCGCGTCCAGCAGGCCCTGCATGCGGTCCATGGCGTCCAGCAGGGCGCGCAGCTGCTCGTCGATGTGGTTCAGCTCCGTACGCAGACGCACGCGCAGATCGGGCAGCTGCGCCTGCTCCGGATACTCGTGCTCTTCCGCTGCCATCACGCCGCCCCGTGGCCGGAGGTCGGTCCCGTGATAGAGCTTAGGCCTCAGCTCACACAGCCCGCATGCGCCAGCGCCTGCTTCAGCAGCACTCCGTGCCCGCCCGGCATCTCGCTCTGCACCGCCGGAGACAGGGCCTCCTGCGGGCTGAACCACACCAGGTCGAGTGCGTCCTGCCGGGGCCGGCAGTCGCCCGTGACCGGCACGATGTAGGCGAGGGACACCGCGTGCTGGCGCGGGTCGTGGTACGGGGTGATGCCCTGCGTCGGGAAGTACTCCGCGACCGTGAACGGCTGCAGCGACGCCGGGACCCGGGGCAGTGCGACCGGGCCGAGGTCCTTCTCCAGATGGCGCAGCAGGGCGTCCCGGACGCGTTCGTGGTGCAGCACGCGGCCGGAGACCAGCGTCCGGCTGACCGTACCGTCGGGCCCGATGCGCAGCAGCAGGCCGACACTGGTGACTTCGCCGCTGTCGTCGACGCGGACCGGGACGGCCTCGACGTACAGGATCGGCATGCGGGCGCGTGTCATCTCCAGTTCGTCGGAGGACAGCCAGCCGGGCGTGGTTTCGGTCATGTCAGACATCGCTTGATCATACTTTCAGCCGTACGGACTTCCTGGGTAGCCGCTCCAGAGGAACTGTGACCGGCCACACGCCTGTTCAACCGTCCTCCGCCAGCCCATAGACCCGCAGCGCGTTCTCCCGCCCGGTCCACCGCGCGATGCGCAGCGCGTCCGGCAGGGACAGCTCGTCGGCGTCCACCCGCCGCTGGAGCAGATCGGCCAGGCCCCGGCGGAAGGCGAGCGCCCCGAGGTGGTAGAACTCCGGCACACCGTACGCGTCGGAGCTGTACAGGAGCTTGCGGAACGGTGTGATCTCCAGCGCCTCCGCCAGGATCGCGCCGGACCGGGCCGGGCCCACATGGTGCAGGGTGAGCCCGACGTCGAGGTACACCCGCTCGAAGACCGCCGCGAGGAAGGCGGCCTGCCGCTGGTGGGGCCAGCAGTGCAGCAGCAGGACGGGGATCGTCCCGGCCGTCAGGTGCAGCCAGTCCGTGAGCAGCGCGGGGTCCACCCGGTGCAGCCGGATCGCGGCGTCACCGAAACCGGTGTGCAGCTGCAGCGGCAGCCCGAGGTCGACCGCGGTCCACAGCAGATGGCGCACCAGAACCGGGTCGTCCAGGTGGCCGCCGCGCGCGAGCATGCCCCGGGCCGCCTCGGTCACCTCCGCCTCCGAGGGGCGGGCCGGGTCCAGGCCGAAACCGGTGCGGTAGGCCGCCACCGACTTCACGGCCACCACGCCCGGCCGGCGCACGGCGTCCAGCGCGGCCGTACGGAAGGCGTCCGCGTAGGCGTCCGGCTCGGTCCCCGCCGCGAGCACCGCCTCGGCGACGCCCTCCAGGCGGACCACCTCGTACGAGGTGCCGCCCGCGGCCTCGGCGATCTCGCCGGGGGTGGTGAGCGGGACCGGGGTGTATCCCGTGTCCACGCAGAAGACGTCCGTGCCCGACGCGCGCAGGAAGCGCTGCCGCACCTCGGGCTCGCCCAGCGCGGAGCGCCGGGCCAGGTACTCCTCCGCGGGGGCGTGCCGGGGCAGGTCCAGCAGGGGCGCGCAGTGCCGGCGGACCGCGACGCCGGCGGGGCTGTCGAAGGACGAGATCCCCGGCCACGCCTCGCCCTCGGTGAGCAGCGACTCGAAGGCGGCCCGGTCGCAGGGACCGGTCACGGTGCCGTGGCAGTGATGGTCGACGAGCCGCAGGGCGTCGAGTGCCTCGTGGACCGTGCCCACGTCAGTACCGCCACCGGTAGGCCGCCGCCACCTGCTCGTCGTCCAGCCCGGCGACGCGGGCGAGTTCGCCGAGCCGTACGGCGATCACCGCGTCGGCGAGGACCGGGCCGAGGGCCGCCCGCAGCGTCTCGTCCGCGCGGAACTCCGCCACGGCCTGCTCCAGCGACACCGGCAGCCGCCGCACACCCCGGGCGGCGCGCTCCGCCTCGGACAGGCGGGCCGGGTCGCCGGTGGTCTCCTCGGGCAGGACGGCGGACGACCGCAGACCGTCCAGCCCGGCCGCGATCAGGGCGGCGATCGCCAGATACGGGTTGGCGGCCAGGTCGACGGGCTTGACCTCCAGGTTGGCCGCCCGGTCGCGCACCCCGGCGGTGCCCGTGACCACGCGCAGCGCGGTCTCGCGGGTCTCATGGCCCCAGGCGGCGAAGACCCCGGCCCACTGGGAGGGCCTGAGCCGCAGCGCGCTGGCCGGGCTCGGCGCGGTCACGGCCGTGAGAGCGGGCAGATGGGCGAGGATCCCGGCCGTGAACGACTCCGCCGCGGCCGTCATGCCGTAGCGGCCCTCGCCCCCGGCGTGCAGGTTGACCCCGTCGCGCCACGCGGAGAGATGGACGTGCCCGCCGTTGCCGACGCCCTGCCCGACGACGGCCGGGGCGAAGGAGACCCGCAAGCCGTGCCGCCGCGCGACCGCCCGGATCGTCTGCCGGACGAGGACGCTGCGGTCGGCCGCCGCCACCGGATCGACCGCACCCACCGAGATCTCGAACTGCCCGGCCGCGTACTCGGGATGGACCTGCTCCACGTCGAGGCCCTGTGCGGCGCACGCGGCCAGCAGATCGGCCGTGCAGTCCCCGAGTTCCACCTGCCGGGTCGCCCCGTAGGCGGGGCCGGTGGTCGCCGGCACGAACGCGTCCCCCGGCGCGTCGCGGGCCGTCGTCCACTCGACTTCGATCGCCGCCCTGAAGGTCAGGCCCTGCTCCGCCGCGTCGGCGACGATCCGGCGCAGCAGCGTGCGGGTGCAGCCCGGATGCCGCTCGCCGTCCTGGGTGACCCGGTCGACGGGCGCCCACGCCCAGCCGGGCTGCCCGGCCAGCACCACGAGCCGGTCGAGGTCCGGGTAGAGCCGCAGGTCGCCGTCGGGGGAGCCGAGGACGCCGGTGGTGACGGCGGAGTCGTCGGCGAGGAAGGTGTCGAACACCGGTGACATGCCCACACCCCAGGCGGCGGCGGAGGCGAGCCGGGCCGTCGGGACGGTCTTGACCCGGCCGATGCCGGCGGTGTCGACATAGGCCAGCACCACGCCGTGCACGCCCCGCCCGGCGAGTTCCCCCTGCAGCGCCGTGGCGCGTTCGACGTCGCCGGGGCGGCCCCCGGGCACCGGGTCGGCGAGCGTGGTCATGCGTCCTCCTCGGTCCTTGTGCCCCCGGGGGCGACGCGCGTCAGGGCTTCACGGCCACCGCGCCGTACTGGGGCACCAGGACCGACGCGCCGGGCTCGGCGCGCCACAGGCCGCACGAGACCATGCCCGGTTCGAGCAGTTCGAGGCCCTCGAAGAACGTCGCGATGTCCGCGCCGCTGCGGGCGGTGATCGGGGGAGTGGCGTTCTCGTTCCAGAACTTCATCGCGGGGATCTGGCCCGCGCCGCCCAGCTCCTCGTCGAAGGTCGGGTGGGTGAGGACCAGGAAGCTGCCGGAGGGGACCGCGGCCATCACGCGGTGCGCGATGTGCCGGGCCTTGTCGGTGTCCAGCACGAAGTTGAGGATGCCCAGCATCATCACGGCGACGGGCTCGGTGAAGTCCAGGGTGCCCGCGGCCCGCTCCAGGATGGCGTCCGGGTCGTGCACGTCGGCGTCGATGTAGGCGGTGACGCCGTCCTGGGTGCCGGTCAGCAGGGTGCGGGCGTGCACCAGGACGATCGGGTCGTTGTCGACGTAGACGATGCGGGAGTCGGGCGCGATCCGCTGGGCGATCTCGTGGGTGTTGTCCGCCGTCGGCAGGCCCGTGCCGATGTCGAGGAACTGCCGCACTCCGCGCTCGCCGGCCAGGAACGACACGGCACGGCCCAGGAAGTCCCGGTCCGCCCGGGCGATGTCCCGGATGATCGGGAACATGCCGGCGACGTGCTCGCCGACCTGCTGGTCGACCTCGTAGTTGTCCTTGCCGCCGATCCAGTAGTTCCACACGCGCGCGTTGTGCGCCACACCGGTGTTCAGCCTCGCCGAGCCGCTCGGCGGGGTGTGGCTCTCACTCACGTCTCTTCCTCTCCTAGCCCGGACGGCCGCGACCGGCCGCCGCCGCCATTGTGCCGCTGCCTTGATCACGCTGTCCCGGGAATCGGCAGCAAGGGCGGGGCCGTTGGCGCGGCACGCCCCGCCGGACGAGGCCGGCCGGCGAGTCCCGCGTGCGGCGGCGGGGGAGAGGCGCGGGCCGCGCTACTCGACCTCGCTCGGGGCCGGCGCGGGCGTCTTGCCGGCCAGCACGTCCTTCAGGCGCTGCGTGCCGAGCTTCGCCGCCTGCTCGACGGAGTCGTGCTCGCCGCCGTCGAGCCCGCCCCCGGTGACGGTGATCGCGTCGTCGCCGACGCGTACCGCGGCGACGTCCAGGGTCAGCGTGACGTCCGTGCCACCGGTCTCGCCCTTGACGGTCACGCGCAGGCCCTCGCGCGCGTCGCCCACGGCGGGCAGCGAGTCGTCGACGACCTGGACCGTGCGCTGCTCGCCCTTGTCGGTCACGGTGAACTGGTCGCACTTCTCCGGCAGGGTCGCCATCCAGTTCAGGGAGTCCTGCGGGTCGGTCCGGTCGTAGGAGGCCACCTGGTACAGCAGCCGCGAGTCGCCCTGCTCGAAGCCGCGCAGCGCGGACGAGCCCGACGGCCTGCCCAGCAGGTCGTCGTCGTAGAGGGAGTCGAGGAGCCGCTGGCAGTCGGCGGCGTCGGCCTTGGCGGTGAGGAAGTCGGAGACGTCGACCGTGCCGATGAGCAGGCTGTCGTGCCAGTTCTCCGCCTCGGTGTCCTTGACCTGGTTCCAGTCGTCCTCGATGTCCGCCTCCGTGATCAGCGCGGTTCGCGCGCCGTCGGTGGAGAGGGTGGCGGTGGGCGAGGGAGCCTGCTTCTTTCCGGCGACCTGGGAGGCGGCGACGCCCGAGACGCGCGGACCGTCCGACCCGCCGTCGTCCGAGCAGGCGGCGGTGGCCAGCAGGGTGCCCGCCGCGAGGGCACAGGTCAGGACGCGGGCGGGGCGGGACGGGCGACGGGTCATCGGGAGTGCCTCCTGAGAGCGTGGCGCGTGGCCCCAGCGCACCACCGGCGCCCCTGGCCCACCACCGGCACCGGACCGTTCGGGTGAGCCGCGGACGGTCCCGGACGGCACCGGACCGTTCGGGTGAGCCGCGGACGGTCCCGGACCGGTCTGGCGTCGCGCGGCGCGCCGGCTGTTCAATGAAGCTGAACGCCACCGGAGCCGACCGGAGCGACCCGCCCGTGCCGGTGCCCGGGATGTCCGGAGAGGAGCCGCCCGTGTCCCCCGCCGTCGTGCCGCCCGTCGGCGAGCGCATCCGGCAGGCACGCCTGGAGCACGGCACGAGCCTGCGCGCCCTCGCCCGGCGGATCGGCGTCTCGGCGAGCCTCGTCTCGCAGATCGAGACCGGCAAGAGCCAGCCGTCCGTCAGCACCCTCTACGCGATCACCACGGCCCTCGGCATCTCCGTCGAGTCCCTCTTCGACGCCCGTCAGACCGGCACGGCGGCCCCCGTGGCCCCGGTCGCCCCGCCTGGCCCGGTAGCCCCGGCGGCCCCGGTCGCCCCGGCGGCCCCGCAAACCGTGCCGCGCGCCCTCACCGCCCTCACCGCGTCCGCGGCCGACCCCGGCCGGCGGATCGGCCCCCTGGTCGGCGCGGGCGGGCGCGAGAGGCTGGAACTGGACTCGGGCGTCGTGTGGGAGCGGCTCGGCCGGGTGCCGGGCGCGGACGCCGACTTCCTGCTGGTGACCTACCGGCCGGGCGGCGCCTCCTCCGGCTCGGGCGCCCTGATGCGGCACCCGGGCACCGAGTACGGCTATCTCACCTCCGGCGAACTGATCCTCACCCTCGGCTTCGACGAGTACACCGTGCGCCCGGGCGACGCCGTCTGTTTTGAGTCGACGACCCCCCACCGTTACCGCAACGATGGAGGGGTACCGGCCGTGGGCGTCTGGTTCGTGTCCGGCGATGTTCAGTGACACTTGACACCCATGGCACCCGGGCGTTCACTCCGAAGTGGGGGTGGTCGCCATGGCGATCCGCACATACGGCCCCAACGCCGTCGACTGGGAAGAGCGCATCGACCTGGACCGGCTGCGAGGGCAGCGGCTGGCCCGGCTGCACGAGTCGCTGAACCGCTCCTCCCTCGGCGCGGTGCTCAGTTTCGACTTCGCCAACATCCGCTACATGACGGCGACCCACATCGGCACCTGGGCGATGGACAAGCTGATCCGCTTCGCCCTGCTGGTGCGCGACGGCGAACCGGTCGTGTGGGACTTCGGCTCCGCGGCCCGCCACCACCAGCTGTACAACCCCTGGCTGGACTACGGCGACGGCGAGGGCGGCCCGCCCACCGGCGCCCGGGCCGGCATCTCCACGCTGCGGGGCGCCTTCCACCCTGAGGCGGGCATCGCCGAGGACGTGGCCGCCAAGATCGCCGCCGAGCTGCGCGACCACGGGCTGGCCGGCGAACCGCTCGGCGTCGACGTGGCCGAGATGCCGGTGCTCGCCGCGCTGCAAGCCGAGGGCATCGACGTCGTCGACGGGCAGCAGGTGTTCCTGGAGGCCCGCCGGATCAAGACCGGCGACGAGATCGCCCTGCTCACCCAGGCCTGCGCCATGGTCGACGCGGCGTACGAGGAGCTGTACGGGCAGCTGCGGCCGGGGCTGCGCGAGAACGAGTGCGTCGGCGTCGTCAGTAAGGTCCTGTACGACCTCGGCAGCGAGTACGTCGAAGGCGTCAACGCCATCTCCGGTGAACGCTGTTCACCCCACCCGCACGTCTACAGCGACCGGCTGATCCGCCCCGGGGACCCCGCGTTCTTCGACATCCTGCACAGCCATCTGGGCTACCGCACCTGCTACTACCGCACGTTCGCCGTGGGCAGTGCCTCACCGGCGCAGCGGGACGCGTACGTGCGCTGCCGGGAGTACATGGACGCGGCCATCGCGCTGGTCCGGCCGGGCGCCACCACCGCCGACATCGTGCGGGTCTGGCCGCGCGCCGAGGAGTTCGGCTTCGCCGACGAGACCGCCGCGTTCGCCCTGCAGTACGGACACGGCGTCGGGCTGTCGATCTGGGAGAAGCCGATCTTCAGCCGCCTGGTCTCCCTCGACCGTCCCGAAGTCCTCGAAGAGGGCATGGTGTTCGCCCTGGAGACCTACTGGCCGGCCGCCGACGGCTGGTCCGCCGCCCGCATCGAGGAGGAACTGGTCGTCACCGCCGACGGGTGCGAGGTCATCACCAAGTTCCCGGCGGAGGAACTGCTGGTGGCGGGCCGCAAGTACTGGACGGTGGGCGGCGAGCTGAACACGCGGCGTGAGGCGCAGTCCCACCTCAACACGCGGCGTGAGGCGCAGTCGCTCCTCGACGGCCCGCGTGAGGCGCAATTGCTCGGCACACCGCGTGAGGCGCCGCCCCGCCTCGACAGGCCGCGCGGCGACGGGACGCCGTGATGGACGCGGCCGGGCTTCTCGACGCCTACGAGCGGATGGCCGTCGTCCGCCGGACCGAGAAGGCGGCCCACGACCTGTTCCTGCGGGGCCTGGTGAAGGGCACCACCCATCTCGCCGCCGGGCAGGAGGCCGTCGCCGTGGGCGCGAGCGCCGCCCTGCGCCCGGACGACTATGTGTTCGCCACCTATAGGGGCCACCACCATGCCCTCGCCCGGGGCGCCACCCCCGAGGAGTGCCTCGCCGAGCTGATGAGCCGCGCCACGGGCCTGTGCCGCGCCAAGGGCGGCTCCATGCACCTGACCAAGGCGGCGGCCGGCATGCTCGGCTCGTACGCCATCGTCGGCGCCCATCTGCCCATGGCGGTCGGCGCCGCCTGGTCGGCCCGGCTGCGCGGCACACAGCAGCTGGCGGTGGCGTTCTTCGGGGACGGGGCCACCAACATCGGCGCCTTCCACGAGGCGCTGAACCTGGCCGCCGTATGGCGGCTTCCGGTGCTGTTCGTGTGCGAGAACAACCTGTACATGGAGTACACCCCGATCGCCGAGGTCACCGCCGTGCCCCGGCCCGCCGCCGACCGGGCGCCCGCCCACGGCATCCCGGGCGAGGTCGTCGACGGCAACGACGTCGAGGCCGTCGCGGAGGCGGTGGAGCGGCTGGCGCGCCGGGCCCGGGCCGGAGACGGGCCCGCCGTGCTGGAGGCCGAGACCTACCGGCACTACGGGCACAGCCGCGCCGACCCGGCCGCCTACCGCCCGGCCGAGGAGGTCGAACGGTGGCTGAAGCACGACCCGCTGGACCTCGCCCGCGGGCGCCTGGCCGAACGGGGCGTCGGCGCGGACGAGATCGCCCGCGCCGACGAGCGCGCCCGGGCGGTCGTGGAGCGGGCCGTCGAGGCGGCCGGGGCCGCTCCGGCTCCCGACCCGCGTGAGGCGCTGACCGACGTGTGGGCGGACGGAGGTGCCGCATGGCGGACGTGATCACCTACCGGGACGCCGTCGCCGAGGGCCTCGCACGGGAGATGCGCCGGGACGCGTCGGTGGTGTGCCTCGGGGAGGACATCGGCGCGGCCGGCGGGGTGTTCAAGACGACCGTGGGGCTGCTGACGGAGTTCGGGCCCGAGCGGGTGTGGGACACCCCCATATCCGAGCAGGCCATCGTGGGCGCGGCGATGGGCGCCGCCCTCACGGGCATGCGGCCCGTCGCGGAGATCATGTTCTCCGACTTCCTCGCCTGCTGCTGGGACTGCCTCGCCAACGAGATCCCCAAGGTGCGCTACATGACCGGCGGCCAGGTGACCGTCCCGCTCGTGGTGCGCACCGCCAACGGCGGCGGACTCGGCTTCGGCGCCCAGCACTCCCAGGCCACCGAGAACTGGGCGCTGACCGTGCCCGGCCTGAAGATCGCCGCACCGGCCACCCCCGCCGACGTCGTCGGCATGATGGCGGCGGCGATCCGCAGCGACGACCCCGTGGTCTTCTTCGAGCACAAGGCGCTGTTCGCCACCAAGGGCGCCCCGCCCCCGCCCGGTCACGTCGTCGGGCTGGGCCGGGCCGCCGTCGTCCGCGAGGGCGCCGACGTCACGCTCGTCGCCCTCGCCTCGACCGTGCCGCTGGCGCTGCGGGCCGCCGACGCGCTGTCGGGCGAGGGCATCGAGGCGGAGGTGGTCGACCTGCGCTGCCTGGTCCCGCTCGACATGGCGACCGTCCTCGCCTCGCTGGCCAGGACCTCCCGGCTCGTCACCGTCGAGGAGAACCCCTACCAGGGCGGCTGGGGCGGCACCGTCGTCTCCGTCGTGGCCGACGAGGGCTTCGACCTGCTGGACGCGCCCGTGCGGCGGGTGGCGGGGGAGTGCGTCCCGCTGCCGTTCGCCGACGCGCTGGAGGAACAGGTCGTGCCCACCGTCGGCAAGGTCGTCGCCGAGGTCCGCCGACTCGCCGCCTACTGAGCCGCACACGTTCCCCGACCCCATGGGAGGAAGCGCGATGACCACCAGGACACTGCTGCGCTCCGGCCACGTGATCTCGATGGACCCCGACATCGGTGACCTGCCCCAGGGGGACGTCCTCGTCGAGGACGGCAGGATCGCGGCCGTGCAGCCCGAGATCAGCGCCGACGCCGAGATCCTCGACATGACCGGCCGCATCGTGATCCCCGGCTTCGTCGACACCCACCGCCACACCTGGGAGGCCCCGATCCGGGGTGTCGCCCCGGACGCGACCCTCGACGACTACTTCGTCGACATCCTCGACACCTTCGCCCCGCTGTACACCCCGCAGGACGTCTACGCGGGCAATCTCGCGGGCGCGCTGGAGTGTCTCGACGCCGGCATCACCACGCTCGTCGACTGGTCGCACATCAACAACACCCCCGAACACCCGGACGCGGCGATCCAGGGGCTGAGCGAATCCGGCATCCGGGCCTGTTACGCGTACGGCAGCGCCAACACCTCCCTCGCCGACTACTGGTTCGAGAGCAAGCTCGTCATCCCCGCGGACGACGTGCGGCGGATCAGGTCGACGTACTTCGCGTCCGACGACGGCCTGCTGACCATGGCCCTCGCCACCCGCGGCCCCGGCTTCTGCGTCGACCAGGTCGTCGCCGCCGAGTGGGCCGTGGCCCGCGAGCTGGGCCTCCCGATCACCGTGCACGTCGCGATGGGGCGGCTCGCCGGCCGCTTCGGCATGGTCAGGCAACTGCACGGCCTGGGGCTCCTGGGCCCCGACACCACCTACGTCCACTGCTGCCATCTGAGCGAGGAGGAGTGGCGGATGGTCGCCGACAGCGGCGGCACGGTGTCGGTCGCGCCGCAGGTGGAGCTCCAGATGGGGCACGGCTGGCCACCGGTGATGCAGGCGATCGAGCACGGCCTGCGGCCCTCGCTCAGCGTCGACGTCGTCACGACCGTGCCCGGCGACATGTTCACCCAGATCCGCGCGGCCTTCGCCGCCGACCGCGCCCGCGTCAACGCCGACTGCTGGCAGGCCAACCTGCCGGTCCCCGCGACCATGCTGACGGCACGTCAGATGCTGGAGACCGCCACGGTCAACGGCGCCCACGTGGCGGGCCTGGAGGACCGTACCGGCTCCCTGACCCCCGGCAAGCGCGCCGACATCGTCGCCCTCGACGCCACGGCGCCCAACATGGCGCCCGTGCACGACGCGGTGGCCGCGGTCACGCTGTGCGCGGACGTCTCCAACGTGGACACCGTCCTCGTCGACGGCGTGCTCCGCAAACGCGACGGCAGGCTGCTCGCCGACACCGCACGCGCCCTGCGGCTGGTCACGGAGTCCCGCGACCGGCTCCTGGCGGCGAAGGAGGCCGCGGCGGCGAAGGCCACGGCATGACCCGGCACCTGGTGCGCCGCGCCGCCGGACTTCCCGCGCCGCCGTTCGACCGGCACGGTCACCGGCGGTGGACGCTGGTCGGCGAGGACGACGGCAGCGTCCACACCGGCTTCGGCGTGTGCGAACTGCGCCCCGACGGCCGCGTGCCCGCCCACGTCCACTCGTACGAGGAGACGTTCCTCGTCCTCGACGGGGCCGTGATCCTCGACGTGCCGGAGGGCGCGTACCGGCTGGCGGAGGGCGACTACGGCCTGCTGCCGACCGGGGTGCCCCACTCCTGGCGCGGGGCCGGGGACACCGGCGGCCGCTGGGCGGACATGCTGGCCCCGGTGCCGCGCGCCCGCTACGGCCACGACACCCAGACGGTGCCCGCACTGCCCGCGCGCGAGCCGGTCCGGGTCGACGTCCGCGATCCGCGCACCCGCTCCTTCGGCCACTTCGAGCCGGACCAGATGGACCCCGGCAAGCAGTCCCAGGACCTGCTGGCCGTGACCGCGAGCATGCGGACCGCGCTGCTGGTCTACAGCGGCATCACGGTGAAGATGATGATCGACGGCGACCTGGGCGCGGTCGCCTCGACGATGTTCATGGTGCAGTACGCCTCCGACGGGGTCATCGGCACCCACGACCACCCCTTCGAGGAGACCTACCTGATCCTCGAAGGCGTGGCGGAGGCCCTGCTCGACGGGGAGCGGTACCGGCTGGAACCGGGCGACCTGGCCTGGGCGGGCGCCGGGTGCGTCCACGGGTTCGTCAACGCCGGGCAGGGGCCGCTGCGGTGGCTGGAGACACAGGCGCCGCAGCCGCCCGTACGGCACGCGTACCGGTTCACGCGGGACTGGGACTACCTGCGCGCGGCACTGGAGGAGAGATCATGAACAGTGTGCTCGTCGTCGGAGGCACGTCCGGGATCGGCCACGCCTTCGCCCGGGAACGGGCCGGGCGCGGGGACGACGTGGTGCTCACCGGCCGGGACGCCCAGCGGGCCGGGGCGGTCGCCGAGCAGGCCGGGGCCCGCGGGATCGCCCTGGACCTGGCACGGCCGCTGGAGATCGCGGCGGCCCTGGCCGACGTGGGCCGCGTCGACCACCTGGTGATCGCGGGCGTCTCCCGGGACGACAACAAGGTCACCGAGTACGACATCGACGCCGCGCTGCGCCTGGTCACGCTCAAGCTCGTCGGCTACACGGAGGTCGTGCACGCGCTGCGCGGCCGGCTGCACGACGGCAGCGCGATCGTGCTGTTCGGAGGGCAGGCGAAGGAACGCCCCTATCCGGGGGCGACGACCGTGGCGACGGTCAACGCGGGAGTGCGGGGCATGATGCACACCCTCGCCGTCGAACTCGCCCCGGTCCGCGTCAACGCCGTGCACCCCGGGGTCGTCGGTGACAGCCCGTACTGGCAGGCCAAACCGGAGAAGGTGCTGGCCGCGCTGCGCACCGAGACTCCCACCGGGCGGCTGGCCACCATGGCGGACGTGGTGGACGCGGTCGACTTCCTGCTGCGCAACGACTCCGTCAACGCGGTCGAACTGAACGTGGACGGCGGGTGGTTGCTGGGCTGAATGGTTGCTGGGCTCAGCCGGGGGGGCACCTCGCCGGCCGCCGCCCGGCGCGGCCGCCGCGGATCGCCGCCCCGGTCCTGCGAGGCGGTCCCGGCCACGCGGCGCGGACGGGAGCGCGTGCGCGACGCGCTCCCGTCCGTCCCCGGTCAGCCTGCGGCTAGCCCTTCAGCGGGTCGTGGCCGAGTGTCATCAGCCGGTGCCGGCGGCGGGTGTCCTCGGCCGTCGTCTCCGGCTCGGGCTCGTTCTCCAGGTCGGCCTCGTCGGTGACCGTGTCGACGACCTTGCGCATCACGCGCAGGTCGTCCTCGGTCAGGTCCGTGCGCCGCTTCTGGAGGATCGCCAGGACGTGCTGCCCGGTGGGCGTGCCCGCCTGCTCCGGAAGCGGTTCGGTCGCCTCGTCGGCGTCCCGCACCCGCAGCCAGGCCGCGAGTTCCTGCGAGGTCATGTTCACCACGCGGTGGAAGTCCTCCCACAGCGCGTCGAGTTCGAGGGCGTCGGTCATCGCCTGCCCCTTCCGTGCGTACGTCGGATGCTGTGCGCCGGATCCGCCGGGGTCAGCTCTCGCGGGGGAAGTTCTCGGCGTCGAACATCCAGCGCTGCTTCTCCAGGTCCGCCGTGATGGCGATCAGCAGGTCCTGGGTGACCGGGTCGGCCGTCTCCGTCGCCTCGATGCGCTCGCGCAGCCGGCCGATGGCCTCGCGCAGCGACTCCACCATCACCCGCACGGCGTCCTCGTCACGGACCCAGCCGTCCTTCGGGGCGGGCAGCGTGAAGTCCCTGGCGACGGTCTCGGGGCGGCCGTCCGGCGGCACGCCGAGCGCCGCGGACCGCTCCGCGACCGTGTCGGCGAAGGTCCGCGCGGCCGTCACCACCTCGTCCAGCTGCAGGTGGATGGACCGGAACCGCGGTCCGACGATGTTCCAGTGGGCCTGCTTCCCGATCAGCGAGAGTCCGAGCAGATCGACCAGCGTGTCCTGGAGTGCCTCGCACGCGACCTTGCGGGCGTCGTCGGGCAGGGTGCTCCTCACAGCCGTCATAGGGCGCTTCTCCTTCTCGCGTCGTTCCTCGTGGTCCTCAGCAGTGCGTCGCGCTCCTCCTCGCAGGTGCCGCCCCACACGCCCGAGGCCTGACCACTGCCGAGCGCGAAGCTCAGGCAGTCGTCGCTCACCGGGCAGCGCGCGCAGATGCGTTTGGCGGCCGTGATGTCCCGCAGGGCGGGGCCCGCGGTGCCCACGGGGAAGAACAACTCGGGGTCCTCGTCCACGCAGGCGGCGCTCCGCAACCACTCCATGACCGCGCGGGTGCCCACGGCTCACGGGTGCAAACGCGCTGCGGGCCCAGGGCAGGCGCCGCCCCCGGCCTGCGAGAACACCGTTCGGGAGCCTGATCGGCCACCGAAATCTTCCCAGGAGCGGGAGGAGGGACTATTATCCGAAACTAGCAGTGCTAATTAACTGGCGGTGTGAGGAGCCCTCTCGTGCGTCCCGTCCACTTCGCGGCCGCCCGCCGCACCCCCATCGGCAAACTGCGGGGATCCCTCTCCACGGTCCGGCCCGACGACCTCGCCGCGACCGTCGTCCGCACCCTGATCGCCGACGTGCCCGCGCTGGACCCGGCCCGGGTCGACGACGTGTACTGGGGCGCCGCCAACCAGGCCGGCGAGGACAACCGCAACGTCGCCCGCATGGCCGCCCTGCTCGCCGGCCTGCCCGAGTCCGTCCCCGGCGCCACGGTCAACCGCCTGTGCGCCTCCGGCCTGGAGGCCGTCACCACGGCCGCCCGCACCATCGCCGCCGGCGAGGCGGACGTCGTCGTCGCGGGCGGCTCCGAGTCGATGAGCCGCGCCCCCTTCGTGCTGCCCCGCCCCGACGAGGCCCTGCCGCACCGCATCGAGACCGTCGACACCCGTCTGGGCTGGCGTCTGGTCAACCCGGTGATGAAGGACCTGCACGGCCTGCTGTCCATGGGCGAGACGGCCGAGGAGGTCGCCGCCCGGTACGGCATCCCGCGCGAGCGCCAGGACGAGTTCGCCCTGCGCAGCCACCAACGCGCCGCCGACGCCCGCAAGAACGGCCACTTCGACGACGAACTGCTGCCCGTCGAGCGCCCCGACGGCGTGGTCGTCGACACCGACGAGTGCGTCCGCGAGGACACCTCGTACGAGAAGCTCGCCCGGCTCAAGCCGGTCTTCCGCCAGGGCGGCACGGTCACCGCGGGCAACGCCTCCCCGATGAACGACGGTGCCGCGGGACTCCTCCTGGTCAGCGAGGAGGCCCTGAACGACCTGGGCCTGGAGTCCCTCGGCCGCTATGTCGCCGGTGCCTCCGCCGGCGTCCACCCCGACGTCATGGGCATCGGGCCGGTCCCCGCCACGCGCAAGGTCCTGGCCCGGACCGGCTGGGACATCGGCGACCTGGAGGAGGCCGAGTTCAACGAGGCGTTCGCGGCCCAGGCGCTGGCCTGCGTCGACCAGCTCGGCATCGACCCCGGCCTGGTCAACCCCAGCGGCGGCGCCATCGCCCTCGGCCATCCCCTGGGCTGCTCGGGCGCCCGCATCCTCACCACGCTGCTGCACCGCATGCGGCGCACGGGAGCCGGCAAGGGACTGGCCACGATGTGCGTCGGTGTCGGCCAGGGCAGCGCGGTGCTGGTCGAACGGCCCTGAGCGGACCGGACCAGGAGGCTCAGCAGGCGAGACGGCGCTGACCGCACCGGTTCGTTGCACATAGCATCAGTGTTCGCATGAACACCATGACGCTCTGGCACATCACCGGCTGGGAATTCGCCGCCCTGGCCTTCGCGGCCCTGCTCGTCGGCTTCTCCAAGACCGCCGTGAGCGGGGCCAACACGGTCAGCCTCGCCATCTTCGCCGCGGTGCTGCCCGCCCGCGCCTCCACCGGTGTGCTGCTGCCGGTCCTCATCGCCGGGGACCTGCTGGCCGTGGCCACCTACCGGCGGCACGCGCACTGGCCCACGCTGTGGCGGCTGTTCCCGGCGGTCGCCGCGGGCGTCGTCGTCGGCACGGTGTTCCTGGTGTGGGCGGACGACGCGATCGTACGGACCTCCATCGGCGCGATCCTGCTGCTCATGGCGGCCGTGACGGTGTGGCGCCGGCGTGCCGCGGACACGGAGGAGGAGCCGGAGTCCGTCACCACCCGGCCGGGCCGGCTCAAGGCCCGCTCGTACGGTGTGCTGGGCGGCTTCACCACCATGGTCGCCAACGCGGGCGGCCCCGTGATGTCGATGTACCTGCTGTCGGCCGGCTTCCGCAAACTCGGCTTCCTCGGCACCTCGGCGTTCTTCTTCCTGATCGTGAACGTCTCCAAGCTGCCCTTCAGCGCCGGCCTCGGCCTGATCGACGGCCGTTCCCTCATGCTCGACCTGGCGCTCGTGGTGTTCGTCGTGCCCGGCGCGCTGATCGGCAAGTGGGCCGTCGACAGGATCAACCAGCGGCTGTTCGAGCGACTGGTCATCGCCGCGACCGTCGTGGGCGGGCTCCAGCTACTGCTGCGCTGAACCCCGCAGCAGGGCGGGCAGGTCCGCGAACGCGTCGATCACATGGTCGGGCGTGCCGTCGGCGGCGTCCAGCGTCTCCTGCCGGAACTTCCCGGTCCGCACGAGCACCCCGGTGATCCCGGCCCGCTGCGCCCCCAGGACGTCGGACTCGACGTCGTCCCCGACCATCACGGCCTCGCCCGCGCCGGCGCCGAGCCGGGCCAGGGCCGCCTCGAAGAACGCCCGGGCCGGTTTGCCCGTGATCTCGGCCTCCACGCGCGCCGCCCGCTCCAGACCGGCCAGGAACGCGCCCGCGTCCAGCCGCAGCCCCTCGGCCGTACGCCAGTACAGGTTGCGGTGCATCGCCACCAGCCGCGCCCCGCGCTGCAGGTGACCGAAGGCCCGGTCGAGTGCCTCGTAACCGAACTCGGGGCCGGCCCCGCCGACCAGGACCACCTCCGGCTCGGTGCCGCCGTCCGCCGGGTCGACCACCGTCACGCCCTCCAGGTCCGCCGCGATGTCGCCGCTGTTCAGCAGGGCGCAGCGGGCACCGGGAGAGTGCTCGGCGAGATGGGCGGCGGTGGCCGCTGGGGCGGTCAGGATGTCCTCGGCGCTCACCGGGAACCCCGCGTCCGCCAGCGTCCCGGCGATCGACGCCCGGGTCCGCGAGGTCGTGTTCGTCACCAGCAGGACCGCGTAGCCGGCCTCCCGGATCTCCCGCAACGCCTCCACGGCACCGGGCAGCGGCCGCCACGAGACGGTCAGTACCCCGTCGATGTCCACGAGCACGGCACGCACGGACTCCATGCCAGGACGATAGCCACCGACGCCGGGCGGCGCCCGCCGGTACAGCCGCTTCGGGCCGTGACCGGCGGTACTGGTGCCCGGGCCGTGTCGGCCGGTACAGCCACCCCGGGCCGTGCCCGCCCGTACCGCCACCCGGGCCGCCCCTGCCTCTGCAGCCCCGGGCCGTGCCCGTCGGGCCGTACCCGCGTGGCCGTTCGTCGTGTGGGACCTCGTACGCTCGACGCCGTGTCCCCTCACGTCCTGATCCTCGGTGGTACGGCCGAGGCCCGTGCCCTGGCCGGCGCGCTGTCCGCACGCCCCGGTGTCCGAGTCACCACGTCCCTCGCGGGGCGGGTGGCACGGCCGGGGGCGCTCGACGGGGACGTGCGCGTCGGGGGCTTCGGCGGTGCCGAGGGGCTGGCCGGGTGGCTGCTGCGGGAAAAGGTGACCGCGCTCGTCGACGCCACCCACCCCTTCGCCGAGTCGATCACGGCCAACGCCGCCCGGGCCGCCGCCCTGACCGGGGTGCCGGCGGTGGTGCTGCGCCGCCCGGGGTGGCGGCCCGGCCCCGGGGACCGCTGGCACCCGGTGCCCTCGCTGGACGCGGCGGCCGACCTGCTGCCCCGAGTCGGCCGCCGGGTCTTCCTCACCACCGGGCGCCTGGGACTCGCCGCGTTCGCGCACCTGGCCGCACTCCACTTCGTGGTGCGCTCGGTGGATCCCCCCGAACCGCCGCTGCCGCCCGACACCCATGTGCTGCTGGCCCGCGGCCCGTTCACCGTGCCCGGCGAGACGGCCCTGCTGCGGGAGCACCGCGTCGACGTCCTGGTGACCAAGGACAGCGGGGGAGCGGCCACCGCGGCCAAGCTGACCGCGGCCCGGAACCTCGGGCTGCCGGTCGTGGTGGTCGGGCGGCCGCCGCTGCCGGAGGGCGTGACGGCGGTGCCCGATGTGGAGGGGGTGCTGGAGCGACTGGGGCTCGGCGGTTCCTGAGGCCGCCTACGTCCGGCGAGGGGCCGGAGCGCTCACGCCCCGGTCAAGCCCCGCTGGTCGCCAGGGACTTCGCCGGTCCGGCCGGCAGACCGTGGCTCAGGTCCTCCACCAGCAGCCGTTTCGCGATCGCGTCGACCGCGATGCGCAGATCGGCGTCCGAGGGGCGCCCGATGTCGCGCCCCAGCCGGTCCTCCAGCCACGCCGCCCAGGCCCGGCTGATGACTGCGGCCTCCCGGGCACCGGCCTCCGTGTGGGCCAGCAGGGACCCGTGGCGGGTCAGGAACCCCTCCTCGACCATCCGCTCGAAGACCGGCAGCAGCACCTCCGGCGGCATCCGGCGGCGCGCCGCGATCAGCCCCAGGCTGGCGTGCCCGACCATCCGCGTGAACAGCTCGACCTGCATCACGGCCCATGCCCCGGCCACGTCCAGCCGGGTGTCGGACTCCAGGACGATCCGGCGCGTGGTGTCCAGGTCCGCACTGCCGATGATCTTCCCGACGGCGGCCTCCAGCACCCGCCGGGAGTCCGCGCCGTGCGGCGAGGCGAACCCCTCGCCCAGGTCGGTCGACCCGGTCCGCGCGGTGTCGCGCAGCGGGACCTGCTTGAGGAACAGGGCCACGAGGAAGCCCAGGACGGCGACCGGCACGGTCCACAGGAACACCGTCTGCAGCGTGTCCGCGTAGGCGTCGACGATCGGCGCGGCCGTGGCCGACGGCAGCTCGTGCACGCCCTCGGGGCTGGTCGCCGCCCGGCCGACGAGGGCCGGGTCCACCTCACCGGCCCGCGCGGCGTCCGCGACGCCCTCGCGCAGGTTGGGCGCCAGCGCGTTGGTGTAGATGGTGCCGAACACGGCCGTGCCGAACGAACTGCCCAGCGTACGGAAGAAGGTGACGCCGGAGGTCGCGGTGCCGAGGTCGGCGTAGTCGACGGTGTTCTGCACCGCGATCGTCAGCACCTGCATGCTCAGCCCGATGCCGGTGCCCAGCACGAACATGTACAAGGACTCCAGCCCCGCGCCCGTGCCCGGCCCCATCAGGGACATCAGGTACAGGCCCACGCCCATCACCAGCGAACCGGCGATCGGGAAGAGCCGGTAGCGGCCGGTCCTGCTGACCACGGTGCCGCTGAACACCGACGCGATGAGCAGCCCCGCCACCATCGGCAGCGTCCGCACGCCGGACACCGTGGCCGAGTCGCCGTCGACGTACTGCAGATACGTCGGCAGATACGTCAGCGCGCCGAGCATCGCGAAGCCGACGATGAAGCTCAGCACCGAGCAGACCGAGAACACCGGGTTGGCGAACAGCCGCATGGGCAGCATCGGTTCGCGCGCCCGCGTCTCCACCCGGCAGAACAGCGCCAGCGCGACCACACCGCCCACGAACAGCCCGATGATCACGCCCGAGCCCCAGGCGTACTCGTTCCCGCCCCAACTCGTCGCCAGGATCAGCGCGCTGGCGCCGACCGCGACCAGCGCGATGCCCAGATAATCGATGACGGGCCGGACCGCCGACTTCACCACCGGAATGGTCCGGGCCGCCGCCACCACGACCACGATCGCGATGGGCACGTTGACGTAGAACGCCCAGCGCCAGGTCAGATGGTCGGTGAACAGCCCGCCCAGCAGCGGCCCGACAACCGTGGCCACACCGAACACCGCGCCGATCGCGCCCTGGTACTTGCCGCGCTCCCGCAGCGGGATCACGTCCGCGATCAACGCCATGGACGTGACCATCAGCCCACCCGCGCCGATGCCCTGCATCGCCCGCCAGGCGATCAGCAACGACATGTTCGTGGCCAGACCGCACAGGAACGACCCCGTGATGAACACGATCGCCGAGACCTGGAAGACGAGCTTGCGTCCGAACAGATCGCCGAACTTGCCGACCAGCACGGTCGCGACCGTCTCGGCGAGGAGGTACGAGGTGACCACCCACGACATGTGCTCGGCCCCGCCCAGGTCCGACACGATGGTGGGCAGGGCGGTACCGACGATGGTCTGGTCGAGCGCCGCGAGCAGCATCCCCAGCATGATCGTCACGAAGACGACGTTGCGGCGGCGGGTGTCCAGCACCGGCGGCTGGGAGGCGGGCGGGGCGGTTTCCTCCACGACGGTCACGTCGTCACCTTCACACCTGTGGGCTACGTGCGCATGCCAGAACGTCCGCACGGGTGCCCGGTGTCGCGGCCCCCAGTCACGTCAGTCGCGGGGGCGCCGGCGCAGCAGATACGTGTCCATGATCCAGCCCTTGCGCTCACGGGCCTCGGCGCGCAGCCGCTCGATGCGGGGAGCGGCCTCGGCGATCGGTCCGGAGACCAGGATCTCGTCCGGAGTGCCGATGTAGGCGCCCCAGTAGATGTCGACGTCCTCGTCCGCGTACTTCCGGAAGGTCTGGTGGGCGTCGAGCATCACCACCACGTCGTCCACGCCCTCCGGGAAGCCCTCGGCGAGCCGCCGGCCCGTGGTGATCTGCACCGGCCTGCCGACGCGGTTGAGGCCCGTGCGGTGCCGGGCGACCAGCGCCGAGACGCTGCTGATGCCGGGCACCACGTCGTACTCGAACGCGACGGCCCCGCGCTCCAGTACCTCCTCCAGGATCGCCAGGGTGCTGTCGTACAGCGAGGGGTCGCCCCACACCAGGAACGCGCCGGTCTGCTCCGCGCCGAGCTCCTCGGTGATCAGCCGCTCGTAGATGTCGGCCCGGGCGCTGCGCCAGTCCCCGACGGCGGGGGAGTAGGCGTCGCCGCCGGCCCGCCGGTCCCGCTCCGGGTCGCGCGCCTCGACGACCCGGTACGTGCCCGCCTCGACGTGCGCGTCGAGCATGTCCCGCCGCAGCCCCGTGAGATCCGCCTTCACCTCGCCCTTGTCCAGGATGAAGAACACGTCCGTGCTCCGCAGCGCCCTGACGGCCTGGAGGGTGAGCTGGTCGGGGTCGCCCGCGCCGATACCGATGACATGAATCTTTCGCACGCCCCGAGTGTGCCGCACGCGCGGGGACGGCCCTCCACCGAGTCCCGCTCGGCTCGCCGGCAGGCCGCCAGGTCGCCAGGTCGCCAGGTCGCCGGGTCGCCAGGTCGCCGGGTCGCCAGGTCGCCGGGTCGCCAGGTCGGCGGGTCGGCCGGTCGGAGGGGGCGGCTGGTCGGAGGGGGCGGCTGGTCGGCGGGTGCCGGTCCGCTTCGGTCAGTCGGAGGCTCCCCGCAACCGTGGGGCCCGTTGCCGGGCGTCCACGGACCGGCCCTCCTGCTCGACCTCCGTGGCCAGGGCCCGTGCCCAGGCGGCCGTCGCCGCGATGTCGATGCCGTGCGGCCGGTCCCGGCCCGAGCCGGACACCCACGCCTCCGTCGCCCCCGCACCACGCCGCAGCAGCCGGGCGCCGCCGGTGAGATTGCCCCGGGCGGCGTGCGTGAGGCCCACGGCGAGCTGGGCCAGACCGCGCCACAGCTCCCGTTCCTCCTCCGGGCCCGACTTCCACGCGTCCTCGAAGACCTCGTGCGCGTGGAACGGTTTCCCCTCGTCCAGCAGCCGCTGCGCCTCGGCGACGGTCTCCTCGGGCGTACGGACCACGCCCTCCGGCTGCCGCGGCACGCCGTCCGCCCCGTACGGCAGGGGCCGGCCGAGACCGTCCCGCGGCCGGGCGTTGCGGGCCCGGCCCTCCGCGTCGCGGTCCCGCGCGCCGCCCGGCCGGTCCGAGTAGGTCTCTCCAGTGCTGCCCATACGCCGATTGTCCCGCCCGGCCCGCTTTCGGCGCGGCCAGGGGTGTGGGGTAAAGTGCTGTTCGCGCGATCACGCGGCTCACCGCGGGTGGCGCGCACCGGGACGTGGCGCAGCTTGGTAGCGCACTTGACTGGGGGTCAAGGGGTCGCAGGTTCAAATCCTGTCGTCCCGACGGTGCGGAAGGTCCCCGCAGGCGGATGCCTGCGGGGACCTTTCCTGTCGGGGCCGGTCACGGCATCCGGTGCCCGTAGAGCCAGTCCAGCCGGCGGTGGTACACACGCGGCGCCAGCTTCCCGAGGAACCACAGGGGCACGTGGGCGAAGCGGCCCTCCCGGTGGAAGCGCTGCCCGTTCTCCCGGGAACCGGCCTGGACCCGTGCGGTGCGCGGGAGCCTGGCGGCGGCGTACGACCGCAGCGCCCGCGGCACGTCGTCGGTGTGTGCGAGCCGGTCGGCGAGGACCCACGCGTCCTCCAGGGCCATGGTGGCGCCCTGCGCCAGGTAGGGCAGCATCGGGTGGCACGCGTCACCGAGGAGCGCGACCCGCCCGTCCACCCAGGTCTCCAGGGGCTCGCGGTCGAACAGCGCCCAGCGGAAGTGCGTCTCCGCCTCCCGCAGCGCGGTGGTGACCGTCGGGTGCCAGCCCGCGAAGTCGGCCAGCGCGTCCCGCCGGGTGCCGCGCTCGGTCCAGGACTCGCCCCGCCACGCGTCCCGCTCCACGACCGCCACCAGATTGGCCAGGGTCCCGCCGCGCAGCCGGTAGGTGACGGCATGCCGCCGCTCGCCCACCCAGAGGCACGCGGTGGGCGGGGGCGCGTCACCTCCCAGGCGTTCGACCGGGACGGTGACCCGCCAGGCGACATGACCGGTGAACCGCGGCTCGCCGGCCCCCAGCATCCGCTCGCGGATCGCCGAGTGGATCCCGTCGGCCCCGATGAGCAGGTTCCCGGCGATCCGCCGGCCCGAGTCGAGCACCGCCGTCACACCCCGCGCGTCCTGTGCGTAGCCGCGCACGGCCGACCCCGTGAGCAGCGTGATGTCCAGGCCGCCGCCGGCCGTCCCGGCGCGCAGGGACTCCAGCAGGTCGGAGCGGTGGACGTGCAGGTAGGGGGCTCCCCAGCGGCGTACCGCGGTCTCGGCGAGTTCGACGCGGAAGACGCGCCGGCCGGAGCGGCCGAGCCGCATCTCGACGGCCTCGGGGCGGAACGTCGTGGGCAGCAGTCGGTCCAGCACGCCGAGGGCGCTCAGCACGCGCACCCCGTTCGGACTGAGCTGGATGCCCGCGCCGATCTCCCCGATGGCCGCCGCCCGCTCCAGCACCGTCACCCGCCACCCGGTACGGCCGAGGGCGAGCGCGGCGGCCAGGCCGCCGATCCCGGCCCCCACCACGAGCGCGTGCCGTACGTCCCGGTCCGCTTCCATGTGCCCACCCCCGTGAAGTGCGTCGGACATCGCCGTCCGCCGTCTGCCGCTCACCCCCGCGGCCCGTCGTCCCCCAGGGCCGCGGCGGGCTCCCACTGTCTCCCGCCGCACGGGGCGAGAGGGAGCCTCGGACGCGTCATGCTCGGGTACTCCGCACACCGGGCGGCCCCGGGATGGTAGAAGCGGGCATGACCTTCTCGATCTTTCCGCCTCGCCGCCCGGCCGGTGCCCGATGACCGCCGGCATCGACACGCCCGACCGCAGGGGCCGCACCGGACTCGACCGAGCCGGCCGGGACCTCACCGGAAACCCCCGCGTCAAGGTCCGCGACGTGAAGCTCCTGTCCAGCCACTGGTACGTCGAGCGGACCACCACCTTCGACTTCCGGCACGCCGACGGCACCTGGAGCACCCAGGAACGCGAGACGCACGACCGCGGCAACGGCGCCACCATGCTGCTCTACGACACCGAGCGCGAAACCGTCCTGCTCACCCGCCAGTTCCGCTTCCCGGTGTACGTCAACGGGCACCCGGACGGCATGCTCGTGGAGACCCCGGGCGGCCTGCTCGACGACGAGGACGAGCACCCCGAGGTCGCGGTACGGCGCGAGGTCGTGGAGGAGACCGGCCACACCATCGGCGAGGTCCGGCACGTCTTCGACGTCTACATGAGCCCCGGCTCGGTCACCGAACGCGTCAGCTGCTACGCCGCCGCCTACGGCCCGTCGACCCGCACCCACGAGGGCGGCGGGCTCGACGAGGAGGGCGAGGACATCGAGATCCTCGAACTGCCCTTCCGCCGGGCCCTGGAGATGATCCGCACCGGGGAGATCACCGACGCCAAGACCATCATGCTGCTGCAGTGGGCGGCACTGGAGGGACCCTTCTCGGGCTGACCCCTCGGCCTCGACCGCGCCACCCGGCAGGCCGAGCCGGGCCGGGCCCTCGCCGCCGCGGCCGGCGCGGGGCACGGGGAGCCGTGGGACCGTGGAGGGGAACGGACCTCCGGAACCACCGGACCTCCTGCGCGAAGGAGACACCGGCCATGAGCACCCACCCGGCCCATCCCGCCGCCCGGTCCCTCACCACCACCCCCGAAGGCCTCGTGTGGGAGCCCAGCGAGCGCTGGGTGCGCGGCCGCACGGGCGACATCACCGTCGTCGACAGCCGCCACCCGGTGCTCGTCTGGGAGCCCGGCCTGCCCGTGCCCCAGTACGCCTTCCCGCGCACCGACGTCCGCACCGACCTCCTGCGCCCGGCGGCCGACCCGCCCACGGGCACCCACACCGGCTCCCAGGTCTTCTACGACCTGGTCGCCGGTGGCGACGTGCGCGCCAACGCGGCCTGGTCCTTCCCCGCCGACGACCTGGCCGGCCACATCGCCTTCGAGTGGTTCCGGCGCACCGACACCGGCCTCGACCACTGGTACGAGGAGGAGGAAGAGATCTTCATCCACCCCCGTGACCCGCACAAGCGCGTGGACGCGCTGCCCAGCAGCCGCCATGTCCGGGTCGAGGTCGAGGGCCGGGTCGTCGCGGACACCCGCGCCCCCGTCCTGCTCTTCGAGACGTCCCTGCCGACCCGCTACTACCTCCCGCGCGAGGACGTCCGCCTGGACCTCTTCGAGTCCACCGACCACCACACCGGGTGCCCCTACAAGGGCACCGCCTCCTACTGGTCCTGGCGCGGCGAGGGCGGAGTGCCGCCCAATGTCGTCTGGAGCTATGCCGACCCGCTGCCCGCCGTGGCGGCGATCCGGGGACGCCTGGCCTTCTTCAACGAGGTCGTGGACATCACGCTGGACGGCGAGCGCCTGGAGCGTCCGGTGACGCCGTTCAGCGGGATGCTGCGGAAGTCGAGCCGCCGGTGAGGCCGTCGAGCAGTGCGTCGAGGCCTGCCGCGAGGCCCTCGGGGCCGCCCCGCTCGGCGAGCGCGGCCGCCGTCTCCCGCAGGGTCGGCAGTTCCCTCGGGGACAGCCGGTGCAGCCCGAGCCGGAAGGCAGGGTCGGTCTCGTCCGGGTTGTCGACCATGGGGCGCAGTTCCACGGTCACGTAGCCGAGCAGCCAGGCGGTGAAGGCGCGGAAGACGGCGGAGGCGGCGGTCTCGTCGAACCCGGCTCCCCGCAGCAACGCGAGCACCCGCTCGTGATCCCGCAGCACGGCTGTGGGCCGCCGGGCCAGCGGCACCGCGAGCAGCCGGGTGGCGAGCAGCGGCACCGCCTGAGGGTGTGCGAGACACACGTCGTAGGTGGCACGGGCGATGCGATGCAGCCCGGCCCGCCAGTCCGCGTCCTCGTCCGGCCCGGCGGACAACCGCTCCTCCAGGCTCAGGTACAGCGCCTCGACCAGCCCGTCGAGCAGGGCGTCCTTGCTGGACGCGTAGCGGTACAGCGCCATGGCCTCGACGCCGAGTTCGGTGCCGAGGCGGCGCATGCTGAGCGCCGACAGCCCTTCGCGGTCCACCAGTTCCAGGGCGCTGGCCAGGACGCGCTCCCGGCTGAGCCGGCCGTAGCGGCCGCGGTCGCTGGCGCGGCGGGACTCACTGGGCCCACGGCCGTTGGCCATGCTGACTCCTCGGTGTGGAGAAGGACGAAGCCGTCCTCGACGTCGTACACATACATGATCCGGAGTCGAGTCGCACCTCATGCAAGCTGCATCGATGATGAAAAGAGGTGAATTGCGTCATTTGCCGGACGGTGTGCGAAGGAGGGCCGGATGTCGCTCACCGGGGAACTGCGGGGATTCCTGCCGCTGCGTCCCGCCGGCCTCCTGACGCGCCCGGCCGACGCCCTGACGGCACGCAGACTCGCGGACTCGCTCCAGGCCGGGGGCGCGCCACGCAGCCCGCGGCGCACCTTCTCCGACCTCCTGGTCTTCCGGCTCGACGGCGGCGGCACGGAACCCGCCGTGGTGAAGCACCCCCGGAGCCCACGCGCGGCCGCCTCGCTGGAGCACGAGTGCGAGGCCGTGCGCCGGCTGGCCCGGGACGAGCGGCTCGGCTCGTGGCGGCGGCTGTTGCCCGTCGTGAAGGAGCGCCGGCTGGAGGGGCCGCTGCCGGCGGTGGTGGAGTCCTGCCTGCCGGGCGTCGAGGCCGACGCGCTGCTGCGGCGCTCCCCGGCGCTGGCCCGCCCGGTGGCCGAGTCCGCCCTCATGGCGATCCGCGAACTGCACCGCGCCACCGGCCGGACGCAGGAGGTGACGCCCCTGCTGGCCGACTGGGTCGAACCCCGGCTGGCCGTGCTCGCCGAGCAGGTCCGGTGGTGCCGCCGGGGTGAGGGCGCGAAGGCCCTGGCCGTCCTGCGCGAACGGATCGAGAGCGCATTGGCCGGTCACCGGCTGCTGGTGGCCTGGACGCACGCCGACTTCCACCCCGGCAACGTGCTGCTGTCGGAGGGCCGCGAGACGCTGTCCGGAGTGATCGACTGGGCGGGTGCCGTGCCGGACGGCCCCTCCCTGCTGGACTGCCACACCTTCGTGCTGACCATGCGCCACCAGCTCGCCGGACGGGAGTTCGGGGCGGTCGTCGCCGATGTCGTGCGGCGCGACTCCCTCAGCGCGCAGGACCGGCGGCTGCTCGACGGGGTGCGGGCGGTGGAGGCCGGACCCCGGACGGACACGGCGGTCACGCTGCTGACCTGGCTGTGGCACGTGGCGGGGAACCTGGAGAAATCGAGCCGGTACGCGCGCAGCCACCGCTGGGTCGCGGACAACGTGGTGTCCGTCCTGGGCGAGCTGCTGGCGCACGAGAGCGCGGCGCCGGTACACGGCTCACGTTCCCGCGGGAGGACAGCGTGAACCCGCGCGCCGAACTGCTGATCGACACCGCGGCCGGTCCCGCACAGGTCACGGCCCCCGCTCCCCGGGACGTCTGGTGGGACCTGGCCGGCCGGGACGCGCACCTCGGCGTCACCCAGACACCGACCTGGCTCGACTGCCTGTGCGAGACCGGGCCGTACCGGGACGCCAGCAGGCTCTACGCGTTCGCCGACGGCACCCGGATCGTGCTGCCGCTCGTCGGCAGGGAGCGGCGCCCCGGGCGGCTGGACGCCGAGGAGTCCTGGCCGGCCGGATGGGGGATCGGCGGGCCGGTGGCCTCCGGTGCCGTGAGCCCCGGGCAGGCGCGGGCGCTCTTGGCCGACCTGGCGCACCGGCCCGCCCTGCGCGTCGCCGTCCGCTTCCGGCCCCAGGACGCCGCACTGTGGCAGCGGGCCGTACCGGGCGGTTTCCGCCTGGAGCCCCACATGAACCAGGCGGTGGATCTCGACGGCGGCTTCGGCGCCGTCTGGCAGCACCGCTTCCACACCCGGGCCCGCCGCGACGTCAAGCGCGCCGAGAAGGCGCACCTCGACGTGGAGGCGGACCGCGCCGGTCTGCTCGCGCCCGTCTTCGAGGAGCTGTACGACCGGTCCATCGAGCGCTGGGCGGCACAGCAGCACGAGCCGCGCGCACTGGCCCGGTGGCGCAGGAGGCGCGAGTTCCCCAGGGAGCGGCTGGCGGCGGTCGCCGCCCGGTTCGGTGAGTCCTGCACGATCTGGGTGGCTCGGAACGCCGGGGAGCCCGCGGCGGCCATCGTCGTCCTGCGGCACGGCCCGCACGCCAAGTTCTGGCGGGCGGCCATGGACCGGGATCTGGCCCACCCCGTCCGGGCCGTCCCGCTGCTCTACCGGCTGGCCGTGGAGGAGGCGTGCGCGCAGGGCTGCCGGGTCTTCGACCTGGGCGAGTCCGCGCCGGGCTCGTCGCTGGAGCACTTCAAGGCGGGCTTCGGGGGTGTGGGCCGTCCGTCTCCGCGCTACTGGCGGGAGAGGCTGCCCGTCTCCGCGGCCGAGCGCGGGCTGCGGACGGCGGTCAAGCGCGTGATCCGGTTCCAGGACGCGTGACGGACGCCTGGTCAGTCGCCGTCCTTCCAGATGTCCAGGGGCTCGGCCTCGGCGCTGTGTCCGATCGGGTCGAGGTCGAACGCGTCCAGGATCGTGCGCAACAGGCCGTACAGGTTGTTCGGCTGGTCGTGCTCACCGGGCCTCACCTGCTCACCGACGACGACGGTCGGGATGTGGTTGTCCTCCTCCTCGCCGCCCTCGTCCTCGTCCCAGGTGACCACGAGGAGGCTGTTGTTGGTCATGGCCCACCGGGCGTAGTCGCCGAGGTTGTCCCGCAGCCAGGCGTCGGCGCGTGCGACGCCGCCGTCGTGCATGTCGTTGTCGAGGTTCGGCACCACGAAGGAGACGTCCGGCAGCTCCGAGAAGTCCTCGGGGAAGTCCGTCCACGGGCGGTTGACGGAATCGGGCAGGTTGGTGAAGTTGACCCACGGAGCGTGCCGGCGGACGTACGGGCCGCTGGCGCAGTCCTTGAAGCCGACCCTCGGCAGGCTCTCCGCGTAACCGGTGAACGTCAGGTCGGCCTGGATCAGCTGGGAGGCCAGGTTGCGGGACGAGAAGTCGTTCGGGCAGTCGTTGTCGACGCCCTGGGTGGATCCGGAGAACAGGGCCAGATAGTTCGGCTGGCTCGGATACGTGATGGCGAAGAACTGGGTGAGGTTGGCGCCCTTGCGGGCCAGTTCGTTGATGAACGGGGCCTCGGGCGAGCCGATGATGTCCTCGTAGCCGCGGTTCTCCTCGATCACCACCACGATGTGGTCCGGCCGGGGGATGCCGTCGCCCGAGGAGCCGCAGGCCGCGACGGGCAGGAGCATCGCCAGGGCGGCGAACGCGGCGAGGAGCGGCTTGCGCAGGCGGTGCCGCGGCCGGAACGGCGTCATCACTCGTGGTGTCACTGCTCTCCTCCGGCGGTCGGTCCATCTGCTGCCGGGCACAGAAAACGGCAGTAACGTAATTTTTAGCACTTATGCCGCAGGTCGGTCGGTTTGGATCACTGGTGTGCCGATGCCGGCAAGCGGCGCGATCGGCGCTCCCGGGCCTGGTCGTCGCACCCGCTGTGCGGAGGGCATCTCCATGGGCAAGCGTTCGCCGCTGACGACGAGTCAGTGGGCGCCGCGTGTCACCGGCGAGACGCGGCGCTCCGGTGATACGCAGCCGGCGGCACCGTCCGGCGGGCGCACCACCGCAACCCAATGGGTGGCGCGGGCCGCCCTGCCCGTCGCGCTCGCCCTGTGGCTGCTGTCCCTGCGCCACGTGAACCTGAACGCCATGACCGACCTGGGCCTGCTCCAGGTCCTGCCGGTGCTCTTCTGGGTCGCGCTCGGCCTGCTCGCCGCCGGTTTCTGTGTGGCCCTGTCCGACCGGCGGACCCGGGGCGGCTGGTTCGCCGCCTACGTCATCGGTCTCATCGCGATCCTGCACGCCACACCGGCCCTGCTGTACCCGACGCTCCGCTACGGCTGGGCGTGGAAGCACGTCGCGGTCGTCGACGCCATGATCCGCAACGGCGGCAGCGTGCCCGGTGCGCCGCAACTCGACGTCTACGACCAGTGGCCGGGCTTCTTCCACCTCAACGCGCTGGTGGTGCAGGCCACCGGCCTGGAGTCGTCCCTCGGCTACGCCGTGTGGGCCCCGCCCGTCAACAACGTCCTGCTGCTCGCGCCGCTCCTGCTGATCTACCGGGCCGTGACCACCGACCGCAGACTCGTCTGGGGAGCGGTCTGGATCTTCTACTCCTGCTCGTGGGTGGGGCAGGACTACTTCGCCCCCCAGGCGTTCGCGTTCCTGCTCTTCGTCACGCTGATCGCGCTGGTGACGGGGCAGTTGCGGGCCGCGGCGGAGCAGCCGCCGGGCTCGCGGGCCAGGGCGTGGCCCGTCGGCCGGTACCTGGCCGTCGTGCTGATCATGGCGGTGATCGTCTGCTCGCACCCGCTGACCCCGCTGATGATGGTCAGCGCCCTGGTCGCGCTGTCGCTGCCGCGCCGCAACCGGCGGGTGCTGCTGCCGGTCCTGGGCGCCGGGGCGCTGCTCACCCTGGTCTGGGACGCCACGGTGGCCCGTCCGTTCGTCTCCGCCAACCTGAGCGAGTTCGTGGGCGCGCTGCTGAAGCCGGACTCCAACGTGGTCTCGGGGCTGGCGGCACTGGGCACCGCGGCCCCCGGGCAGGTGGTGGTGTCCTGGGTCGACCGGGGTCTGTCCGCCGCGGTGTTCCTGCTGGCGGCCCTGGCGTTCGTCATGCGGCGCTGGACCCGCCGCACCGGCATGGCGTTGCTCGTCCTCGCCCCGATGCCGGTCCTGATCGCGAACTCCTACGGCGGCGAGATGATCTTCCGCGCGTATCTGTTCGCACTGCCCGCCGCCGCCTTCCTCATCTCCGCACTGTTGTTCGAGTTCCGTCGGCGTCCACGGCTGCGGGTGCTCCTGGTCGCCCCCCTGCTGCTGGTGATGCTCGGCGGGCTGCTGTTCGGCTACTACGGCAAGGAGTCGGCCAACCAGTTCACCAAGGACGAGGTGGCCGCGACCCATTTCGTCACGGCCACCACGCCCCCCGGGTCCCTGATCGTCTCCCTCACCTCGGACGTGCCCGGCCTGGAGATGAACTACGACAGACATCCGCGGATCCAGCTCAACGAACAGGAATTCGCGGTACGGCAGCGGCTGGTGAACGACCCGATCGAGGGGATGGAGCCGTTCATCGACGGTGCCACCGTCCGTGAACCCGCCTACATCGTGCTCAGCCGCGCGCAGGCCGCCGAGTGCTACCTCAACGGCACCCTTCCCGCCGACACCATGCGGCGGATGGACACCGCGATGGCGAACACCCCGGGGTTCGTGAAGGTGTTCGGCAACCAGGACGCCGTGGTCTACCGCTACCAGAACCCCGACGCGAAGGAGGCACCATGAGCACGCCTCCCATGGGCGTCCCGGCGCGCTGGAGATGGCCGCTGCGCCTCGCGCTCGCCCTGTCCGGCTGGCTCGCGCTCGCCGCGACCCTGGCCCTGCCGGACGCGGGCGTACCGCGTCTGCTGATCGTGTGCGTGTTCCTGCTGCTGTGCCCGGGGGCCGCCGCCACGCGATGGACCAGGCCGACACCCTGGCACGACCGGGGCTGGCCGTCCGTCGTGGAGACCGTGTTCCTTGCCGTGCTGCTCAGTCTGTGCCTGGCGGTCCTGGCGGTGGAGCCGTACTACCTCAGCGGTTCCTTCACCACCACACGCGTGCTGGTCACGCTGGCGGCCATGACGTCGGTGCTGGCCCTGCTGCCCGCACCGGGCCGCCGCCGGCCCCCGGCAGAACGTGCCGGACCGGACGGCAGGCCGCCGGAACCTCTCGCCCGGCCCGGTCCCACGACGGACACCGGTCACGCTCCGGACGTCACGGCCCGTTCGGCATCGGGCGGACGACCCGGCGCTGCGCACAAGCCGGACCGGCCCGGGGGCCCGCTGTTCTCCGGGTTCGAGTCCTCGACGGCCGGCCTGTGCTTCCCCGCTCTCGCCACGGCCCCCGGACTCGGGCCGCTGTGGCGCTCGCTCTCCGGCATCACTTCCGCCGTCCGCCGCCTCACCGCCGCCCTCGCGGCCGGGAAACGGCGGTAGCCCCGTGCCGGCGCGACGGCTGGCAGCCGCCCTGACCGCTCTGGCGACGACGCTGGTGCTGGCCGCGGGGTGCGGCGCCACCGACGCGGAGCCGCCCCCCAGGCCGCGGCCCGTGCCGCAGGACTGGAACCTCACGTTCAGCGACGAGTTCGACGGCTCCGAACTCGACACGGACCGCTGGGCGACCTGTTACGACTGGAACGACGACGGCTGCACCAACAGCGGCAACGACGAGAAGCAGTGGTACCTGCCCGGTCAGGTCTCCGTCGGCGACGGGCGGCTGCGCCTGAGCGCCGAGCGGCGCTCCACCCGCGGCAGCGACGACCGGACCTACCCGTGGCGGTCCGGCATGATCTCGACGGGCCGGGACGACTGGTACGGCGAACCCCGGCACGTGTTCACGTACGGATACTTCGAGGCGTCCGTCCGCATCCCCGCCCAGGAGGGGATGTTCCCCGCGTTCTGGATGATGCCGGCGTCCAGGTTCACACCGCCCGAGCTGGACATCATGGAGTTCCTCGAGCGCACCGACCGGGTCATGATGTACGTGCACTGGCGCAGTCCGGAGGGCGACCAGCGGGCGCGGGGCATGTTCGGGCCCGTCCCGTTCCCGGAGCGACATCACGTCTTCGCCATGCTTTGGACCTCCGACGAGGTGAGCTGGTACGTCGACGGTGTCCGCAGGTTCCGCGTGACCGAGCCCGAGCGGATCCCGCACGTGCCCATGGAAATTCTGATCAACCTGGCCGTGGGAGTGCCCGGGTCCCCGCCCGCGTCGGTCGACTCCGCCGTGATGACGGTGGACTGGGTGCGCGTCTGGCAGCAGTAGGGCCGGCCCCTGCCGAGGCCGGGCCGGTCAACGGGAGGGCGTCAGCGCCGCATAGGGGTGGTCGAGGCCGGCCCGCAGTCGCCGGTAGCCGCGCCAGGCCCTGGTCCGGGCCCCTTCGGGGAAGGGCGCCACCGGTGCGCCCGTCCCCTGCGCCCAGGCCAGGAAGCGGCCCCGCGAGGTGTCGGCGCGCACCATCAGCCGGGCGATGCGCAGCACTTCGTCCGCGACGGAGCTGAAGCCGTACCGGACGGCGGTCGCCGAGGTCCAGCCCGCTTCCTCCACCAGGTGACGGACCACGCGGTCGCTGTAGCCGTGGGGATAGGCGAAGGCGTCCACGGGGTGCCCGAGGGCGTCCTCCAGCCGGGCCTTGCAGCCCTCGATCTCCTCCCGGGCGGCCCGCCGGGGCAGGGCGTCCAGCTGCGGATGGGTCCGGGTGTGACCGCCGATCTCGACGCACGCGTCCAGCTCCCGCACCTGACGCCAGGTCAGCATCGGGGCGGGCGGGAGGAGACTGCCGTGCTCCGGTGACCGGGACGCTCCGCCCAGCGCGCCCGTGGTGACATACAGGGTCGCGGGCAGGCCCCGGGCGGCGAGCAGCGGCGCCACGGTGGCGTGGAAGTCGGCGAACCCGTCGTCGAAGGTGAGCACGGCCGACCGGGCCGGCAGCGGCGGACCGCCGCGCAGCGCGTCGACCAGGCGCCGCAACGGGACGACGATGAGACCGCGGTCCTCGATGAGGCCGAGCTGCTCGGCGAAGACCCGCGGGCTCACCGTGAACGGGGCGATCCACGAGGGCGGGTCCGCCGACACGGAGTGGTACACGAAGACGGGGACGGGCTGATACGTCATGCCGGGCTCCCCTGCACGGGCCCGAGGGAGGGCGGTTCGGCCGGACGGCGGGGAGAGCGGACGGCGGAGCGCCGGGCGCGCACCGAACCCACGGCGTACCCCAGGAAGGTGGCACCCACGCCGAGAGCCAGGGCGAGGGCGGTACGGGCCGGGGCGGGCCGGCCCGGGTGCAGAGCCTCCCGGAAGGCGCGCGGGAGGGTCGAGGTGAGGTAGACCCGCTCGCTGGACAGGGCGGCGGAGCCGTCGCCGTAGCGGGCCACCAGGGCCTTGGAGAGCCCCTCGGCGTAGCAGCGCGCCCGGAAGTAGGACCAGGTGGCGCGTGCGGCGGGGACCCGGTGCCGGACGGCGGCCGAGGGGTCGTGGAGCAGGACGGCGCCCGGGCGGCGGGAGGTGATGCGCAGGCACAGTTCCGTCTCCTCGCAGCCCAGGGGCCGCGCCCCCACCCGTCCCAGGTCCGTCCGGAAGCCACCGGCCGCGCGGAGCGCGTCCTTGCGGAACGACATGTTCGCCCCGATGAAGTTCCTTACCGGCGCGGGCTCTTCGGGCAGCCCGCGGTACGAGCAGCCGACCACCCAGTCGAACTCCGGGGGGAACCAGGCGGGTCGCTCCGTCTCCCACCACGGGACGACGAGCCCGCCCACCCCGACGACATCGGGGTCGCGGTAGTCGTTCAGCAGGCGTTCCGTCCAGGACGGGTGAGCGGCCGCGTCGTCGTCGAGGAAGGCCACCACGTCCCCGGAGGCCGCCTCGACGCCGGTGTTCCGGGCGCCGGACAGGCCTTTGCGCCGCTGGTTGGGCAGCACCCGGACACCGTGCAGCATGCGGTCGGCCAGCCGCTGCAGTTCGGGGCAGTGGTCGACGACCAGCACGATGTCCTCGGGTGGACGGCGCTGGGACTGGACGGAGACCAGGGCGGCCTGCAGATCCTCCCAGCGGTCGACCGTGTAGGCGCACACGACGACCGAGAGGCTCGGTGCGGAGTTCATGACGTTCTCCCGGAGGTCATGCCCGTGCTCCCGGGGGCGGCGACCAGCCAGCGGGACCGCCGGACGAGCAGGGGCGTGGCGATCAGGCACTCCGCCGCCAGCCAGGCGACACCGGCGCCCGTCACCCCGAGCACCGGCAGCAGCAGCTGGACCAGCCCGAGGACCAGCACGCACAGGGCGATCTGGAGCCCGACCACCAGGCGCATGCGGCGCTGGGCCCGCAGCACGTCCACGGCCACGCTGAACACCAGGTTGGGCAGGGCGGCGAGGGCCAGCAGCCGCAGCGGGGTCGTGCCGTGCTCGGCGTAGCCGGGCCCGAACAGCTCCAGGATCCACGGAGCGCCCGCGACGATCACGGCGACACCGGCGGCCAGCATCATCCCGGAGTGGCGCAGCACCCGCAGCCCGTGCTCCGCCAGCCGTTCGGGGCGGCGCACCACCTCGACCACCAGCGAGCTGCCCATGTTGCGCACCACCAGGAACAGCACGTAGCCGATGATCCAGGCGAGTGAGAAGTAGGCGCTCTGCTCCGCTCCGAGGGCGTTCAGCACCATCAGGGGCACGAGCGTGTACGCGGCCATGCGGAACAGGCTGCCCGTGTAGTCGGCCGCCGCGTAGCTCAGCAGCCGCGGCGGACGCACGGCGTCGGGGTTCTCCCGCTCGTGGCGCGGCACCGCCCGCCGCAGCAGGAGGTAGTTGGCGACGAGGAGGGAGACGAGCAGGGCTCCCGCCCAGGAGAGCAGGATCCCGGTCCGCAGGGCGAGGAAGGCACCGCCCGCCAGGAGCAGGATCTTGACGAAGGCGAAGACCATGTTCTCGGCCACGACCCAGCCGGGCCGGCGCATCGCCGTCAACGCCCCGTCCTGCAGGACGAAGATGGTGTACGCGGCGGTCGCCGCCACGAACCAGACGGCGACCAGGGGGTCCCGCAGGAACGCCAGTTCCGGTGAGATGGCGGGCACGAGGAGCACGAAGACGAGGCAGACCAGGGCGCTCCACGAGGCGGTCACCGCGTAGCAGGTGAGCAGCAGCTTCCGGGTCTGCCGGCCGGAGCAGGGCAGGAACCGGATCAGGAAGTCGTTCAGGTTGAGCTGGCCGATGTTGGCCAGGAGCAGGGACGCGGACAGGGCGGAGTAGCTCACGCCCACGACCTCGTCGTCGTACCAGTGGGTGGCGAACAGCCAGAAGACCGCGCCGACTCCCGCGTTGACCAGCGAACTGATCGCCAGCAGATGGCCGTTGCGCACCAGGGGCTCGCTGGGCAGGACGCGGGCGACGCCGGTGCGCACCACCGTGGTCAGCGACCGTCCCCGAGCGGGCGTACCCGTGTCCTCGGTCCGGTCGACCGGCTCCTGGGCCGTGTACACGCTCACTCCTCAGTGCCGGCTGCCGCGGTTTCGGCGGCGGCTGCGCAGATAGCCGACCGGCCCGTACAGCAGCCCGCGCAGCTCCAGCAGGGCGAGCCGGCGGGACCGCGCGGTGTCCGTCTCCGCCTCGGCCTTGCGGCGCGCCTGGGCCAGGGCGTACCGGATGCCCAGCGGCAGCCTGCGCAGCAGGGCCGGAATCATCCGGGGTTCGTTCACCAGGGCGCCGGTGAGGTACGCGCCGAGCCCGGCTCCGTAGCCGAACGCCTGCGCGCGCAGGGCGTCCTGGGTGCGGCGGTGGCGGTGCCAGACGAGCGCGTCCGGCTGGTAGGCCAGTGCCTGACCCGCGGTCAGCACCCGGAAGAAGGCGAGCAGGTCGTCCCCGCCGCGGGCCGGGGTCCCGGTGCCCGTGGCCGGATCGAAGCCGCCCAGTGCCCGCAGGGTGGCGACCCGGAAGGCCATGTTGGTACCCGAGCCGCAGCGTCCCGTGGTGAAGGGGAACAGCGGGTCCCGCGGCGGGTGGCGCAGCGACCAGACGCGGGGCGTGTACCCCTTGGCGAAGCCGCCGTGCTGTTCCAGGGCCGCCTGGGCCGCCGTCTCCAGTTCGGCCGGGACGATGAGGCCGGTCACGCAGCCGATGCCGGGGTCCCGGGCGAAGCCTTCCGCCAGCGCTGCGAGCCAGCCCGGGTCGACCAGGGTGTCGTCGTCCGTGAAAGCGGCGATCCCGCCGCGGGCGGCGGCCAGTCCCCGGTTGTGCGCGTGCGCCAGGCCCGCCACCGGCTCCCGTACGTAGCGGACCCGTCCGCCGTAGGCGTCCCGGACCAGCCGCTCGGCCGCGTCGTCGCCCGGGGCGTTGTCCACGACGATCACTTCAAAGTCCGGGTACTCCACCCGCAGCAGGGAGTCCAGGCACGCGCCGAGCATCTCGGGCCGGTCGTGCGTCGCGACGACCACGCTGATGGACGGCGAGGCCGGCGCGACCGCCCGGGCGGCGGGGAAGGCGGCACGGGGCAGCGGGAACCGCCGCCGGGCCGTGTCCGCCACCGTCCGCCACAGCTCCTCGGGGGTGGTGCCGTCGGCCGCGCCGACCAGGCCCACGGGCCGGCCGCGCAGTCGCACCAGGGCCAGCACCGGCGCGGTGGGGTGAATCGGCCCCATCCCTCCGGGCGGACGGAACTCGCAGGGCCGCGTCAGGTCCATGTCGACGACCCGGACCGGCGCGTACGCCACCGCCGCAGGGCCGCTGTCCGCCGCCGTGCGAGGGGCGGCCGGGGCCCCGCGGGTGACACTCATGCCGGGCTCCGCCGGGCCGGCGCGGCTGACCGGGCCCCGGGCCGCTCGGAGAGGAGGGTGCGCAGCACCCGTCGGCCGTCGGATATCGCGTGCAGGTTGGAATGCCCGCTGCGCCGCGGCAGTTCGAGGCTCGGGACCTCGGCGATGCGCAGGCCCGAGCGCAGGGCGTGGGCGATCATCTCGGTCTCGATCTCGAAGCCGGACGAGTGCAGGTCGAGGTCGTCGAGGAAGTCGCGGCGGAAGGCGCAGAACCCGTAGCACAGGTCCGTCAGCTTCGCGTCGTAGAGGTGGTTGACGGCGGCCAGGAGCACCAGGTTGCCGAGCCTGCGGATGGGGGTGATGTCGAGCGAGCCGCCGCCGGCGATGAACCTGGAGCCCTTGACGAAGTCGAAGCCGTTGTCGAGGAAGTGCAGGTAGTGCGGAATCTCCCCGGGCAGCATGCTGCCGTCCGCGTCGATCATCACGATGTAGTCGCCGGTCGCGGAGAGGAAGCCGGTGCGCAGAGCGTTCCCCTTGCCCGGGCCGCTCTGCTCGACGTGGCGGACCGTCGGCAGGCACCGGGTCGCCATGTGCACCGTGGAGTCGACGGAGTCCCCGTCGACCAGGATGACCTCGTCGACGCAGTCCGGGATCTGTTCGAAGACCCAGGGGATGTTGCGTGCTTCATTGCGGGCCGGGACGACCAGACTCACCGTCGCCCGGGGCGGGGGGCGGTCCCCGGCCCGGCGCAGGGGATGGGCGGCCCGGCCCGGGGACGCGGAGCCGTCGCCGTCGGTCTGCGTGACGAAGGAGGGGTGCTCGGGCGGGTGATGCTTGATCTTCATGATGCCGGTGTCCTCCGGTGGAGCGTCTCCGGAGAGAAGACGCCATATATTTACGGCGTATACGTACATATTGCCCGATTTGCTCCCCAGGTCAAGAGGTAGGCGTTCTCCGGTGTTCTCCCTGGCCGGGGCCCTGTCTCGAACGCGGTGACCGGCGTAGGCTGGAAGCGGCAAAGTGCACGACGGCGTAGCCCGCGATCATGAATGCACCCATCGAGGATTACGCCCTCATCAGTGATCTGGAGACGGCCGCCATGGTCGGCCGGGACGGGTCGGTCGACTGGCTCTGCTTGCCCCGCTTCGACTCCCCGGCCTGTCTGGCGGCCCTGCTGGGCGGGCAGGACAACGGACGCTGGCGTCTCGCCCCGGTCTCCGGCGGCACCTGCGCGCGCCGCTCCTACCGTGCCGACACGCTGGTCATGGACTCCCTGTGGCGGACCCCCACCGGAACCGCGCGCGTCATCGACTTCATGCCGCCCCGTGCCGACGTGCCCTGCATCGTCCGCCTGGTCGAGGGCGTGTCGGGCACGGTGGACCTGCGCAGTGAACTGCGGCTCCGCTTCCACCAGGGCCGGGTCGTGCCCTGGGTCCGGGACGTCGGCCACTGCACCGTCGCGGTCGCCGGCCCGGACGCTGTCTGGCTCGGCAGCGACGGCCCGGTGCGGGACCGGGGCGACGAGGACGCCACCGTCTGGGAGTTCACCGTCACCGCCGGGCGCCGGCTGGCCCTCACCCTGGGGTGGACGCCCTCCCACCGGCCCGCGCCCCCCTCGCCCCTGTCCGTCCCCGCGGAGACCGCCCTGAAGGAGACCGTCGACTTCTGGCGCCGCTGGGCCGGGAAGTGCCGCTACCAGGGGCCGTGGCGGGAGGCCGTGGTGCGGTCCCTCATCACGCTCAAGGCCCTCACGTACGCCCCGACGGGCGCCATCGTCGCCGCGCCCACCACCTCGCTGCCCGGCACCATCGGCGGCGCGTCCAACTGGGACTCCCGGTTCTGCTGGCTGCGCGACTCCACCCGGACCCTGTCGTGCCTGCTGCGCAGCGGCTACCGGGACGAGGCCACCGCCTGGCTCGACTGGCTCGTGCGCACCGTCGCCGGCGACCCCGCCGACCTGCAGTCCGTCTACGGCGTGAAGGGCCAGCGGCTGCTGCCGGAGACCGAGGCGCCCTGGCTGTCGGGCTACGAGGGCTCCCGGCCCGTGCGGTTCGGCACCTCGGTGGGCTTCTTCCAACTGGACGTGTACGGCGAGGTCATGGACACACTGTGGCTGTCCCTGCGCGCGGGGATCCCGATGCCGGCCCACGTCTGGGAACTGGTCGAGTCGCTCATGGGGTTCCTGCTGCGGCACTGGCGGGAACCGGACCAGGGGCTGTGGCAGGTGAGCGGCCCGCGCCGCCAGTTCGTCCACTCCAAGGTCATGGTGTGGGTGGCCGCCGACCGCGCCGTGCGCATGGGCGAACTGCTCGGACGCAACGGCTCCTCGGGACAGTGGCGGGCGATGCGCGACGAGGTGCACCGGCAGGTGTGCCGGGAGGGCTGGGACACCGCCCAGCGGTCCTTCGTGCAGTCCTACGGCGCCCCCGGCCTGGACTCCTCGGCACTGCTCATCCCCCGGGTCGGCTTCCTGCCGGGCCGAGACGAGCGGGTGCGCGGCACGGTACGGGCCCTGGGCCGGCTCGGGCACGGCGGATTCCTCCGGCGCTACGACGGGGACGGGGGACCGGACCGAGCGGACGGCGCCGAGGGCGCGTTCGTCTCCTGCTCGCTGTGGTACGCCGACGCGCTCGCCGCCACGGGACACAGGCAACAGGCCCGGGACGCCTTCGAACGGGTCCTCGCCGTCCGCAACGACGTCGGGCTGCTGTCCGAGCAGTGGGACCCGCACGCCGGTCGCCAACTGGGCAACGCACCAAAGGCGTTCAGCCATGTCGCCCTGGTGGAGACGGCGTTCGGCCTGTCGTCAGCGTCCGCGTGGAGCCGACGCGGTCCGGAAGCCGCCCGGTGGTGACGCCGCACCGGGCCGGTCGTCCACGGCTCCTCCGGCTCACGTCCCGTCCAGCCGGCCCGCCGTCCCGCGGCCCACGTTGCGCTGCCGCAGCACGGCCTCGGCCTGCTCCAGCGTCATCGGCCGGGCGAACAGGAACCCCTGCCCGTACCGGCACCCGAGGTCCGCCAGCAGCGCGCGCTGCGGCTCCTCCTCGATGCCCTCGGCGATCACCTGCAGGCCCAGTGTGTCGGCGAGATGGACGATGCCCTCGACCAGTGCGACCTGCCGGGAGTCCCGCGGTATGCCGTCGATGAACGACTTGTCGATCTTCAGTACGTCGATCGGGAAGTCGCGGAGATAGCGCAGCGAGGAGAAACCGGTGCCGAAGTCGTCCACCGCGATGCGCACCTGACGGTCCTTCAGCGCCCGTAGCTGCGCGTCGATCTGCCCGGTGCGCCGCATGAGCACCGACTCGGTGAGTTCCAGCTGCAGGGTGCCCGCGGCGAGGCCGGTGGCGTCCAGGGCCGTGTGCACCACGTCAAGGAAGCTGGTGTCCCGCCACTGCCGGGCGGACACGTTGACACTGAGGTACGGCGGGTCGAGCCCCGCCGTGCGCTGCTGGAGCCGGGCGAGGTCGGCCGTCGCCCTGCGCAGCACCCAGGCGCCCAGCGCCGAGATGTGCCCGGTCTCCTCGGCGAGCGGGATGAACTGCCCCGGGGGCACCGGATCGGGGCCGAGTTCCGGCCAGCGCACCAGGGCCTCGAAGCCCACGACCTCGCCGCGCGCGATGTCCACCACCGGCTGATAGCGCACGCCGAACTGCTCCTTGCTGACAGCCCTGTCGAGCCGGACCTGCAGGTCGTGGCGCTCCACCACCCGCATCCGCTGCTGGGGCCGGAACCGGCGCCAGGTGCGCTTGCCGGACGTCTTGGCCGCGTACAGGGCCAGATCGGCGAGCGCCAGCAGACCCCCGGCGTTCGTGCTGTCCTCCACCGTGGCCACGCCCACACTGGCCGAGACGCTCACCGTCTCCACGTCCAGATGGAAGGGCCGGCTCAGCGTCCGGACCACGTGGTCGGCCAGCAGCTCCGCGTCGAGGGGCCGCCGCGCCGCCTCCATCAGCACGGCGAACTCGTCGCCGCCGAGGCGCGCCGCAGTGTCGGTGCGGCTCAACGCCCCCGACAGCCGCTCGGCCACCGCGCACAGCAGCCGGTCGCCGACCGAGTGGCCGAGCGTGTCGTTGACGATCTTGAAGTCGTCCAGGTCGATGAAGAGCAGACAGGTCGTCGTCGACTCCCGGTGGCCCCGGCGCAGCGCCCGTTCGGTCCGCTCCAGCAGCAGGGCCCGGTTGGGCAGGCCGGTCAGGGGGTCGTGGAAGGCTCTGCGGATCAGTTCCCGCTCCAGCTGCCGCTGCTCGGTGACGTCCCGCAGGGTGACGACCAGGCCGCCCACGGTGGGGTCCCGGCGCAGATCGCGGCAGCGCACCTCCACCTCGACGGGGTCAGCGTCCCGGAGTACCCGCCAATTGTCGTGCGCCTCCCGCGGACCGTCGTGCAGCACGGCGTTCAGGGTCGCCTCGACCCGCTCCCGCTCCCGGGGGTCCACCAGGTCCGGCAGCCGCAGGCCGGTGAGCTCGGCGCTGCCGAACACGCTCGGGGCGGACGGACTGGCGTAACGGACGGTGGTGTCGTCGTCGACGATCAGGATGATGTCCGCGGCGTTGTGCACGAGTGTGCGGAAGTACGCCTCGTTCTCCTTGCGGATGACCTCCCGCCGCAGGGCGATGCGCTCCGTGGCGAGCCCGGCGTGGGAGGCGAGCAGTTCCAGGGAACCGCGCATCTCGCTGAGCCGCCGTTCCGAGCCCGCCGCCAGCAGGGCGCCCGGGAGCTCGCTGCTGGCGGGCCGCTCGGGCTGGACCATGGGGCACAGCAGGGCCGTCGGCAGATCGCCGAGCCGGGCGGCGATCTCGGGCCCCAGCGCGTCGACCGGAACCATGACGGTGCGGCCCCGGGCCGCCTCGGCCGACCCGTGGCGCGTGGCGCCGGGACGCTCGGCCCAGGCGGGACAGCGCGCCAGACGCGCGTACAGGTCCCGGGCCTCCGCGGCCGACAGCAGCAGGGTCAGGTGCGGGCCCGGCGGCCTGAACAGGGCGGTGACCGCCTCGTCGCAGACCCGCTCGATCTCCGCCGGCCAGACCGTGCCCACCAGGGACGCCGCCGCGGTGCGCAGGGCCAGCTCCCGCGCCATGGCGCGGCGGTGCGCGACGACCATCAGGGTGAGCCGCAGGATCACCAGCAGGAACAGCACGCCGGAGAACGCGGCCAGCACGGTCGCGTCGTACGCCAGGCCCAGGCTCTCCTCGTGGACCAGGATCGCGGGCGGGATCAGGGTGGCGGCGGCGAGCAGCAGCAGCCGGTGCCGGGGCGGCAGCAACGACGGCGGCCGGGGCTCCCGGACGTCCGGCCGGGCCATGGACGGGTGCAGCGCGGCGAGCCCCCAGGCCGTGTAGAACACGATCCGGCCCGCGTCCGGCAGGGCGCCCGGCTGCCAGGCGCCGTTCAGCTGCAGCAGGCTGTGGGCGATGTCGAAGCCGAGCAGCGCCAGGGTGCCCAGGACGAGCAGTTGCACGGAGCGGCTCGGGCCGGCCGCGCGGTCCCGGAACAGCAGCGGGACCAGCAGGGCCAGCATCAGGACGTCCGCGATCGGATAGGCGATGCTGAGCACGCGCTGCGGCAGGCTCAGCCCCTCGGCCCGGGCCAGCGGCTGCATCAGGTACACCCACACCGGCAGGGCCAGCCCGGCCGTGATGACCACGGTGTCGAGCAGCCCCGGCAGGTCACGGGCCCTCCAGCGGTAGTGCGCCAGCCCCCACAGCCCCACGCCGAACAGGAGGTAGGCCACGGACGAGCAGACGTCCGCCGGGGAGGGGAACGCGCCCGACGCGGGGAAGTGCATCTCCCGGGCGTGGGAGTAGGTCTCGCCCGCGGCGAGGACCGGCATCCCGGCGGCGAGCAGCAGCCACGGCCGCCGGTGCGCGGGCCGGTGGACGCGCACACCGACGACCACGGCGGCCGCTCCCGTCAGCGCGATGACGGCCCACAACGGAGTGCGCAGCACCGGATCGCTCAGGGCGACGGCGGCGAGCACGCCGACCGCCGCGAGATGTGCCCCCATCAGCCGGCGGGCCGGCCACACGGCCGGGCCCGCTGAGCGGGGCGCCGGTACGGCGGGCGCCGCACCGCGTCCAGGTGCGGCGCGCCCGAACGGGGAGAACCGGCGGGGGGCCGGGCCCCTGCGCCGGTCGGGGCGCGCCGCACGGGTGGCGCGGAAGGCCGGGGGCGGCACGGCGCTACCCCTTCGTCTCCGGCCGCCGCGCGGCGTCCACGTACCCCTGCGGGTTGAGCCGCTGGAACCGCCAGGCGTCCCGGCAGACGTCGGTCAGGTTCCGGGTGGGATGCCATCCCCAGGCACGTTCCACGGCCGAGGCGTCGGCGACCAGCTCGGCGACGTCCCCGGGGCGGCGGTCCGCGACGTCGTACGGAATGGGCCTGCCACAGGCCCGGGAGAAGGTGTCGACGACGTCCAGGACCGAGCTGCCCGTGCCCGCACCGAGGTTGTACACCCGCATGCCCGGCCCGTCGGCCAGGTGGTCCAGGGCCATGCGGTGCGCCTCGACGGCGTCCATGACGTGCAGATAGTCCCGGACTCCGGTGCCGTCGCGGGTCGGGTAGTCGCCGCCGTAGACCGAGAGCCTGTCGCGCCGGCCGACGGCCACCTGTGCCAGGTAGGGCAACAGGTTCTCCGGGGTGTCACGCGGGTCCTCACCGAGGAGTCCGCTCGGGTGGGCCCCGGCCGGGACGGGGTAGCGCAGGCACAGCACCCTGTAGTCGGGATGGCGGCGGCACACCTCCGCGAACATCTCCTCGCAGATCCACTTCGAGGACGCGTAGGGCGTGCCGGGCCGGACCGGGGTGGTCTCGTCGTGCGGGCCGCTCCCGGCGTCGCCGTAGACCCAGCAGGAGGAGGCGTAGACCAGCCGGTGCACCCCGTGCTCGTGCATGATCCGCAGCAGGGCGGTGGTGCCGCCGACGTTGGTGTCGTAGTACGTGGCGGGCATCCGTGTCGACAAGCCCCCCGCCTTGTGCGAGGCAAAGTGCACGACGGCGTCCACGGAGTGTCGGTCGAAGACGGCCGAGAGGGCGTGCCGATCACGGATGTCCAGTTCGTAGACGGCGCCGACGAAGCGGCCGGCGATCCGTTCCACCCGGGCGAAGACGTGCGGGGTGCTGTTGGCGTAGTTGTCGACCACGATCACCTCGTAGCCGTGGTCCAGCAGCTCCACGCAGGTGTGACTGCCCATGAAACCGGCGCCGCCGGTGACGAGGACGGTCGAGGGTGCCCAGGGGGAACCGGCTCCTCGAGCGGTCGGCGACTGGTTCCTGCGGGCCATGCCAGACTCCCGCTTCGGATGCGTCCGGGCACCGTATGTTTACGGCGTATATGTACGACTTTGTACCCGAGGCCGGGGTCGGGTCAAGGTCTCACCAGCAACTGGAAGCCGAAGGTGTACCGCGACCCGGGGTAGATGTGCGTTCCGTACTCCACCGCTCGCCCCGTGTCGTCGTACGCCGTCCGCTCCATCGTGAGCAGCGCCGCCCCCTCCCGTTCCTCCAGGCGGGCCGCCTCCTCCCGGGTCGCCGCGCGGGCGCCGACCGTCTGGCGGGCGCTGTGCAGGGTGATGCCCGCCGCGCGCATCATCCGGTACAGGCCCGTCGACTCCAGCCGGGCGTCGTCGAGGGCCAGCAGGGACACCGGCAGGTGATTGCGGAGCAGCGCCACCGGACGCCCGTGGGTGCGGCGCAGGCGCTCCAGGGCGGCGACCTCGGCGCCCTCGGGCACGCCGAGCGCCGCCGCCACCTCGCCGGAGGCCGGGACGACCTCGTTGCGCACGACCTGCGTGGTCGGTCCCTGCCCGGCCGCCTCCAGGTCGTCGTAGAGGCTGCTCAGCTCCAGGGGGCGTCGGACGCGGCTGTGCACCACCTGGGTGCCCACCCCGCGCCGCCGGACCAGCAGCCCCTTGTCGACGAGGGACTGGAGGGCCTGGCGGACGGTGGGGCGGGACAGCCCGAGGCGGACGGAGAGGTCCACCTCGTTGCCCAGCAGGTCGCCCGGGGCGAGGGAGCCGTGCTCGATCGCCGCCTGGAGCTGCTGCGCGAGCTGGTGGTACAGCGGCACGGGACTGCCCCGGTCCAGGGCGAAGTCCAGCGCGGCCAGCGCGGGGGCGGCCGCCGCGCGGGCCCGGGCACGGTCACCGGTCTTCGCCATCGACCGAACCCCCCTTCCGGCGTCAGGAGTTGCTCGGGAAACCGAGGTTGATGCCGCCGTCGGACGGGTCCGGCCAGCGGGTGGTGACGACCTTGCCCTGGGTGTAGAAGGCGATGCCGTCGTTGCCGTAGATGTGCAGGTCGCCGAAGAGGGAGTCCTTCCAGCCGCCGAAGGAGTGGTAGCCGACGGGCACCGGGATCGGCACGTTGACGCCGACCATGCCGGCCTTGACCTCCAGCTGGAAGCGGCGGGCCGCGCCGCCGTCCCGGGTGAAGATCGCGGTGCCGTTGCCCCAGCGGGAGGCGTTGATCAGCCGGATCGCGTCGTCGTAGGTCGCGGCGCGGACCACGCACAGCACCGGGCCGAAGATCTCGTCCCGGTAGGCGTCCGCCGTCAGCGGCACCCGGTCCAGCAGGGACACGCCGAGGAAGAAGCCGTCCTCGTGGCCGTCCACCGTCAGGCCCGTGCCGTCGACGACGACCTCGGCGCCCTGCTCGGCGGCCGACGCCACGTAGGAGGCCACCTTGTCGCGGTGCTCGCGGGTGATCAGCGGGCCCATCTCCGACGCCGGGTCGGTGCCCGGGCCGATCCGCAGGGCCCTGGCCCGTTCGGCGATCTTCGCCACCAGCTCGTCGCCCGTGTCGCCGACCGCGACCACCACCGACACGGCCATGCAGCGCTCGCCCGCCGAGCCGTACGCCGCGTTGATCGCCTGGTCGGCGGCGAGGTCGAGGTCGGCGTCGGGCAGCACCAGCATGTGGTTCTTGGCCCCGCCGAGGGCCTGGACGCGCTTGCCGTGCTCGACGGCCTTGAGCTGGATGTACTTCGCGATGGGGGTCGAACCGACGAAGGAGACCGCTTCGACGTCCGGGTGCTCCAGGATGCGGTCCACGGCCGTCTTGTCGCCCTGCACGATGTTCAGCACACCGTCCGGCAGGCCCGCCTCGGCGGCCAGTTCGGCCAGCCGCAGGGAGGCCGACGGGTCCTTCTCCGAGGGCTTGAGCACGAACGTGTTGCCGCAGGCGATGGCGATGGGGAACATCCACATCGGCACCATCGCCGGGAAGTTGAACGGCGTGATGCCCGCGACCACGCCCAGCGGCTGGCGGATCGAGGCGACGTCGACCCGGGAGGACACCTGGGTGGACAGCTCGCCCTTCAGCTGGACCGAGATGCCACAGGCCAGCTCCACGATCTCCATGCCGCGCGCGACCTCGCCGAGCGCGTCGGAGTGCACCTTGCCGTGCTCGGCGGTGATCAGTGCGGCGATCTCGTCGCGGTGGGCGTCCAGCAGCTCGCGGTACTTGAACAGGACCGCGGTGCGCTTGGCCAGAGAGGACTGGCCCCAGCTGTCGAAGGCGGCCTTGGCGGAGGCGACCGCGGCGTCCACCTCCTCGACGGTCGCGAAGCCGACCTGCTTCTCCTGGGCGCCGGTGGCCGGGTCGTAGACGGGGCCGAAGCGGCCGGAGGTGGACTCGACGGGCTTGCCGTCGATCCAGTGCGTGAGGGTCTTCATGGTGCGTAAGGGCCTTTCGGGGAGCCTGGGTTCAGGGGGAGGAGGGCGAGGAGGGAGAGGAGGGCGGGATCAGAGGTGGCGGCGGCGGCCGGCCACCTGGTGGTCGTAGCGCTCGCGGGCCTCGACGGCGGCCTCGCGGGAGGCGGTCTCGGCGACCGGCACGTCCCACCAGGCCTCGGCCGGGGGAGCGGTCGGGGCCGGGTCGGTCTCGACGTAGACGCAGGTCGGCCGCGTGGAGGCGAGGGCCGCCGCCAGGGCCTCGCGCAGCTCGCCCACCGTCTTGGCGCGCAGCACCTCCATGCCGAGGCTCGCGGCGTTGGCGGCCAGGTCGACGGGGAGCGGTGCGCCGGTGAAGGTGCCGTCGGCCGCCCGGAAGCGGTAGGCCGTGCCGAAGCGCTCGCCGCCGACCGACTCGGACAGGCCGCCGATGGAGGCGTAGCCGTGGTTCTGGATGAGGACGATGTTGAGCGGCAGGCCCTCCTGGACGGCCGTGACGATCTCCGTCGGCATCATCAGATAGGTGCCGTCGCCGACCAGCGCCCACACCGGCGTGCCCGGGGCGGCCTGCTGGACGCCGATGCCGGCCGGGATCTCGTAGCCCATGCAGGAGTAGCCGTACTCCAGGTGGTACTGGCGCGGGCCGCGCGAGCGCCACAGCTTGTGCAGGTCGCCGGGGAGCGAACCGGCCGCGTTGATCACCACGTCGTCGTCGCCCACGACGGCGTCCAGCGCGCCGAGCACCTGTGTCTGGGTCGGGACGGCGCTGTCGTCGCCGGCGCGGTAGGCGGCCTCGACGACCTCGTCCCAGCGGGCCTTGCCCGCCCGGTACCCGGCGACGTACTCCTCGCTCACGCGGTGGCCGGTGAGCGCCTCCCGCAGCAGGTCGAGTCCCGTCCGCGCGTCGCAGACCAGTGTGCGCGCCGCCAGCTTGTGCGCGTCGAAGCCGGTGATGTTGAGGTTGAGGAACCGCACGTCCGGGTGCTGGAAGAGGGTGCCGGAGGCGGTGGTGAAGTCGGTGTAGCGGGTGCCGACGCCGATCACGAGGTCGGCGGTGCGGGCCAGTTCGTCCGCCGGGGCCGTGCCGGTGTGGCCGATGCCGCCGAGGTCGGCGGGGTGGTCGTGGCGCAGGGAGCCCTTGCCCGCCTGCGTGGAGGCGACCGGGATGCCCGTGGCCTCCACGAACGCCCGCAGCGCCGCCTCGGCCTCGCTGTGGTGGACGCCGCCGCCCGCCACGATCAGCGGCCGTTCGGCCGACCGGATCGCCTCGACGGCGGCGGCCAGTTCCACCGGGTCGGGCGCGGGACGCCGTACGGTCCAGACGCGCTCGGCGAAGAACTCCTCCGGCCAGTCGTACGCCTCCGCCTGCACGTCCTGGGGCAGGGCCAGCGTCACCGCTCCCGTCTCGGCCGGGTCGGCCAGGACGCGCATCGCCTGCAGCGCCGAGGGGATCAGCGCCTCGGGGCGGGTGATCCGGTCGAAATAGCGCGAGACCGGGCGCAGGGTGTCGTTGACGGACACGTCGGCCTCGACCGGGTGCTCCAGCTGCTGCAGCAGCGGGTCGGCGGAGTGCGAGGCGAAGTAGTCGCCGGGCAGGAGCAGCACCGGGAGGCGGTTGATGGTCGCGAGCGCGGCGCCGGTGACCAGGTTGGTGGCGCCCGGGCCGATGGATGTCGTCACCGCCTGCGCGGACAGGCGGTTGAGCTGGCGGGCGTAGCCGACCGCCGCGTGCACCATGGACTGCTCGTTGCGGCCCTGGTGGAACGGCATCACGTCGGCGTACTCGACGAGCGCCTGGCCGACTCCGGCGACGTTGCCATGGCCGAAGATGCCCCAGGTCCCGGCGATCAGCCGGCGGCGCACGCCGTCCCGCTCGGTGTACTGGGCGGACAGGAACCGCACCAGGGCCTGGGCGGTCGTGAGGCGGCGGGTGCGGGCGCTCATCGGGAAGTCTCCGGGGCGGTGTAGAGGGGCAGCCGGGGATCGGCCGGCTGGTCCGGCCAGGTGTCGCGGACCCAGGCGTGGTCGGGGTGGTCGCAGATCAGCCAGGCGCGCTCGTCCTCCGGGCCCGCCATGACGTTGAGGTAGTACATGTGGTGGCCGGGCGTGGCCATCGACGGCCCGTGCCAGCCGTCCGGGATGAGGACGACGTCCCCGTCGCGGACCTCGGCCAGCACGTCGGTGTCGCGGCCGGGGCCGGAGGGGGTCACGCGCTGGTAGCCGAGGCCGGGCACGCCGTCGTGGCCGGCGAACTCGAAGTAGTAGATCTCCTCCAGCACGGACTCCTCGCCCGGCCGGTGCTCGTCGTGCTTGTGCGGCGGGAAGGACGACCAGTTGCCGCCCGGGGTGATCACCTCGACCGCGATGAGCTTGTCGCACTCGAAGACCCCGGCCGCGCCGAAGTTGTTGACCTGCCGCGAGCAGTTCCCGGTGCCGCGCAGTTCCACGGGCACCTCGGAGGCCGGGCCGTAGCGGGCGGGCAGGCGGCGCGAGCAGCGCGCGCCGGTGAGCGCGAACCGGCCCCCGGCCGCGGACGTCACGGTCGCGCGGGCGTCGCGCGGCACATAGGCGAAGTCGCTCACCGCGCTGAACACGTCGGGGCGGCCGTGCAGCTCGAAGGTCTCCCGGCCGAAATCGTCGGCGCACGCGACCGTGCAGGCGCCGCTCAGCGGGACGACGATCCACTCGCTGTCACCGGTGTCGAAGCTGTGGGAGCCGCCCGGCGGCAGCTGAAGCACCCGCAGGCTCGAGTGGCTCCAGCCGGCCTTCTCGGGCGTGACGTCGACGGCGTAGGGGCCGTCGAGCGCCTGGCCGGCGGGAAGGTGGTACGTCATGGCATCCTCCGGGATCACAACAGGCCGACGGCCGTGTCCACCGCTTGCTCCACGCTGCCCTGGGCCGGGTAGAGCAGCGACCGTCCGACGACCATGCCCTGGACGGTGGGCAGGCGCAGGGCCTTGCGCCAGCGTTCGTAGGCGCCCTCCTGGTCGTCGCCGACCTCGCCGCCGAGCAGGACGACGGGCAGCGTGGAGGTCTCCAGGACCTCGGCCATGTCGTCGGGGTCGTCGGTGACGGGGAGCTTCAGCCAGGTGTAGGCGGAGGTGCCGCCCAGGCCCGAGGCGATGGCGATCGACTTGGTGACGGCCTCGGCGGACAGGTCGTTGCGCACCCTGCCGTCGACCCGGCGGGACAGGAACGGCTCGACGAACAGCGGCAGCCGCAGGGCCGCCATCGCGTCGATCGCCCGCGCGGTGGACTCCAGCGTGGTCAGCGAGCCCGGGTCGTCGTAGTCGATGCGGACCAGCAGCTTGCCCGCGTCGAAGCGGAGCCGGGCGAGGTCCTCGGCGCGGTGGCCGGTGAAGCGGTCGTCCATCTCGAAGGCGGCCCCGGCGAGGCCGCCGCGGTTCATCGAGCCCATGACGACCTTGTTCTCCAGCACGCCGAGCAGGAGCAGGTCCTCCAGGATGTCGGCGGTGGCGAGCACCCCGTCGACACCGGGCCGTGACAGCGCGGTGCACAGGCGCTCCAGCAGATCGGCGCGGTTGGCCATGGCCAGGCGCCGGTCGCCGACTCCCAGGGCGCCGCGCGCCGGGTGGTCGGCGGCCACGATCATCAGCCGGCCGCTGTCGCCGATCAGCGGGCGGCGCGCCCGGCGGGCGGCCGCCTCGGCGACGGCCTCGGGGTGCCGGGCTCGCACCGTGGGGAGGTCGGGGATGCCGATGTTCAAGGAAGGCTCCGTTTCAGTGGCTCGTGCTCGGCGACGGCGTCTGTGGCTTGTGCTGAGCGACGGCATCTGTGGCTCGTGCGCGCATCTGTGGCTCGTGCGCAGCGACGGCGTCAGTGGCTCGGGCTCGGCGACGGCACCCCGGCGAGCAGGTCCTCGACCTCGGACCCGGTGGGCATCGCCGAGGAGCAGGCGAGGCGGGAGGCGACGAGCGCCCCGGCGGCGTTGGCGTGGCGCATGGTCCGCTCCAGGTCCCAGCCGGCGAGCAGGCCGTGGCAGAGCGAGCCGCCGAAGGCGTCGCCCGCCCCGAGGCCGTTGACCACGTCGACCGGCACCGGCGGCACCTCGGCCCGGGTGCCGTCCCGGTGCACGGCCAGCACGCCCTTGGGGCCCTGCTTGACGACGGCCAGCTCCACGCCCGCCTCCAGCAGGGCGTCCGCGCAGGCCTGCGGCTCGCGCACGCCGGTGGCGATCTCGCACTCGTCGAGGTTGCCGACCGCGACCGTGGCGTGGCGCAGGGCCTCGCGGTAGTACGGGCGGGCCTGCTCGGGGTCGCGCCAGAACATGGGGCGCCAGTCCAGGTCGAAGACGGTGATGCCGGCCCTGCCGCGGGCCTTGAGGGCGGCGAGCGTCGCGGAACGGCTCGGCTCCTCGCTCAGGCCGGTGCCGGTGATCCAGAAGATCCGGGCCCCGCGGATGGCGAAGAAGTCCAGCTCGTCGGTGTGGATCTCCAGGTCGGGCGCCTTGGGGCGCCGGTAGAAGTACAGCGGGAAGTCGTCCGGCGGGAAGATCTCGCAGAAGGTGACGGGCGTCGGGTGGGCGGCGACCGGGGTGACCCAGCGGTCGTCGACGCCGAAGCCCTTCAGTTCCTGGTGCAGGTAGGTGCCGAAGGGGTCGTCGCCGGTGCGTGTGATCACCGCCGTACGGCGTCCGAGCCGGGCGGCGGCGACCGCCACGTTGGCCGCCGAACCTCCCAGGAACTTCCTGAAAGTCTCCACGTCGGCCAGCGGGACGCCCTTCTGCAGGGGATACAGGTCGACTCCGATGCGGCCCATCGTGATCACATCGAAATACTGTGCCGGCCCGGCCATGCGTGACCTCCTGAGGATGCTGGGGATGCGGGCCCCGGGACGCCCTGACACGGTGGGGGCGTGGCGGAACGGGACCTGCCGCCTCCCAGGTGTAGGTCCCGGAGGGCTGCGCTGTCAACACTTTGTACTTACATTCGGACCTGCTTGTGAAATGATGTCTTAACAAAGTATTGACAGCGGGCGCGGCAGGGACTTGTATCCCGTGCCATCGCAACAGTCGGTTTGCGGCATCATGATCCGGACTCCGTAAGGCTCCGGGACCACGGATCCCTTCGTGATCCCTTCCTTTCCCCCGCAGTAGCACAGTGAGGTGCCAGGAAAGATGGACCGCTCTTCTCACCCCCGCTCTCGCAGGTTCGCGCCCGTCGTAGCCGTCGCCGCGGCAGCGGCCCTGACCCTCGCCGGCTGCTCCAGCAGTTCCGGGGGCAAGAAGTCCGAGGAAGGCGGCGCGAACGCCTCGGCCGGCAAGGCCGACACGCCGCGCATGACCGTCGCCCTGGTCACCCACCAGGCGCCCGGTGACACCTTCTGGGACACCGTCCGCAAGGGCGCCGAGGCCGCGGCCGCCAAGGACAACATCAAGCTCATCTACTCCGCCGACCCGAACGCGGGCAACCAGGCCAACCTGGTCCAGAACGCGATCGACCAGAAGGTCGACGGCATCGCGGTCACCCTCGCCAAGCCGGACGCGCTCAAGGGCGTCGTCGGCAAGGCGGAGAAGGCCGGCATACCCGTCGTCGGTCTCAACTCCGGCCTGAGCGACTGGAAGGACCTCAACCTGCTGGAGTTCTTCGGCCAGGACGAGTCCGTCGCGGGCGAGGCCTTCGGCAAGAAGCTGAACGAGGTCGGCGCCAAGAAGGTCCTCTGCGTCATGCAGGAGCAGGGCAACGTCGGTCTGACCCAGCGCTGCGACGGCGTGGCCAAGACCTTCGAGGGCAAGGTCGACCCGCAGAACGTCAACGGCACCGACATGCCGTCCGTGAAGTCGACGATCACCGCCAAGCTCAAGCAGGACCCGTCGATCGACTACGTCGTCACCCTCGGCGCCCCCTTCGCGCTGACCGCGGTGCAGTCGGTCTCCGACGCCGGCAGCAAGGCGAAGGTCGCCACCTTCGACCTCAACAAGGACCTCATCAAGGCCATCAAGAACGACTCCATCCAGTTCGCCGTCGACCAGCAGCCCTACCTCCAGGGCTACCTGGCCGTCGACGGCCTGTGGCTCTACAAGAACAACGGCAACTACAGCGGCGGCGGCGAGCAGCCCGTGCTGACCGGCCCGGCCTTCGTCGACAAGTCCAACGTCGACCGGATCGGGGAGTTCGCCGCGAAGGGCACCCGGTGATGAGCATGACCCAGCAGGCCACGCCGGCGGTGGGCACACCGCCGGCCCCCGGCCCCAAGCAGTCCGACGGCCGGACCCGGCAGCGGCCGCTGGCGCTGCGGCTGCTCGCCCGGCCCGAGGTGGGCGTCTTCCTCGGCGCCGTCGCCGTGCTCGTGTTCTTCCTGTTCGCCGCGCCGCCGGTGCGCGACGGAAGCTCGATGGCGAACATCCTGTACCAGTCGTCGACCATCGGGATCATGGCGCTGCCCGTGGCCCTGCTGATGATCGGCGGCGAGTTCGACCTGTCGGCCGGTGTCGCCGTGATCACCTCGGCGCTGACCGCGTCGATGCTCAGCTACCAGCTGACCATGAACGTCTGGGTCGGCGTGATCGTCGCCCTGCTGGTGTCGCTGGCCATCGGCGCCTTCAACGGCTGGCTGCTGGTGAAGACCGGACTGCCGAGCTTCCTGGTCACCCTGGGCACCTTCCTGATCCTCCAGGGCGTGAACCTGGCGATCACCAAGCTGGTCACGGGCAACGTCGCCACCGACGACATCAGCGACATGGACGGCTTCGCCCAGGCGCAGAAGATCTTCGCCTCGTCCTTCGAGGTCGGCGGCGTCAACGTCAAGATCACCGTCGTGTGGTGGCTGGTCTTCGCGGCGCTGGCGACCTGGGTGCTGCTGCGCACCAAGTACGGCAACTGGATCTTCGCGGTCGGCGGCAACAAGGACTCGGCGCGCGCCGTCGGTGTCCCGGTGACCTTCACCAAGATCTCCCTGTTCATGCTGGTCGGCTTCGGCGCCTGGTTCGTCGGCATGCACCAGCTGTTCTCCTTCAACACCGTGCAGTCCGGCGAGGGCGTGGGCCAGGAGCTCATCTACATCGCCGCGGCCGTCATCGGCGGCTGCCTGCTCACCGGTGGCTACGGCTCCGCGATCGGCCCGGTCTTCGGCGCCTTCATGTTCGGCATGGTGCAGCAGGGCATCGTCTACGCCGGCTGGAACCCCGACTGGTTCAAGGCCTTCCTCGGCGTGATGCTCCTCGGCGCCGTCCTCATCAATCTGTGGGTCCAGCGCACGGCGACCCGGAGGTGACCGCGATGACCAGCAACGAAACCGGCACCCACGGTGCCGTCCTGAAGGACACCCCGCCCGCGGGGGAGCGCCCCCTCGTCGAACTGCGCGGCGCCGGCAAGTCCTACGGCAACATCCGCGCCCTGCACGGCGTCGACCTGGAGGTCCACCCCGGCAAGGTCACCTGCGTCCTGGGCGACAACGGCGCCGGCAAGTCCACCCTCATCAAGATCGTCTCCGGGCTGCACCAGCACACCGAGGGCGAGTTCCTCGTCGACGGCGAGCCGGTGCGCTTCTCCACCCCGCGCGAGGCCCTCGACAAGGGCATCGCCACCGTCTACCAGGACCTCGCGGTCGTCCCGCTGATGCCGGTGTGGCGCAACTTCTTCCTCGGCTCCGAGATGACCAAGGGCCCCTGGCCCGTGCGCCGTCTCGACATCGAGAGGATGAAGCGGACCGCCGACGAGGAACTGCGCAACATGGGCATCGTCCTGGACGACCTGGAGCAGCCCATCGGCACGCTCTCCGGCGGCCAGCGACAGTGCGTCGCCATCGCCCGCGCCGTCTACTTCGGCGCCCGCGTCCTCATCCTGGACGAGCCGACCGCCGCCCTCGGCGTCAAGCAGTCCGGTGTGGTGCTGAAGTACATCGCCGCCGCCCGCGAGAAGGGCCTCGGCGTCATCTTCATCACCCACAACCCGCACCACGCCTACATGGTCGGCGACCACTTCAGCGTGCTGCGCCTCGGCACCATGGAGCTGTCCGCCTCGCGCAGTGACGTCTCCCTCGAAGAGCTGACCAACCACATGGCCGGCGGCGCCGAACTGGCCTCCCTCAAGCACGAGTTGGCGCAGGTCCGCGGCGTCGACGTCGAAGAGCTCCCCGAGGAGGGGGACCTCACCGCTCCCGTAGCCACGTCCTCGGAAGGAAAGTCCTGACATGGCCCTCGCGCTCGACCGCATCCGGGTCGGCTCCGCCCCCGACTCCTGGGGCGTCTGGTTCCCCGACGACCCGCAGCAGGTGCCCTGGGAACGCTTCCTCGACGAGGTCGCCGAGGCCGGCTACTCCTGGATAGAACTCGGCCCCTACGGCTACCTGCCCACCGACCCGGCCCGGCTCACCGACGAGGTGACCCGGCGGAACCTGAAGGTCTCCGCCGGCACGATCTTCTGCGGACTGCACCGCGGCCCCTCCGAGTGGGACTCCACCTGGGAGCAGGTCAGCCGGGTCGCCGCCCTCACGCAGGCCATGGACGCCAGGCACCTGGTGGTCATCCCGTCCTTCTGGCGGGACGACAAGACCGCGGAGATCCTGGAGGCGCCGGAGCTCACCACCGAGCAGTGGCGCAACCTCACCACGGGCATGGAGCGCCTCGGGCGCGAGGTGAAGGACACCTACGGCCTGGACATCGTCGTCCACCCGCACGCCGACACCCACATCGACACCGACGAGCACGTCGAGCGGTTCCTCGACTCGACCGACTCCAAGCATGTCAACCTCTGCCTGGACACCGGGCACTACGCCTACTGCGGCGGCGACAGCGTCAAGCTCATCGAGACCTACGGCGAGCGCATCGGCTATCTGCACCTCAAGCAGGTCGACCCGGAGATCCTCGCCGACGTCGTCAAGAACGAGGTCCCGTTCGGCCCGGCCGTCGCGCGCGGTGTGATGTGCGAACCGCCCGCCGGCGTCCCCGAGCTGGGCCCGGTCCTGGCGGCCGCCCAGAAGCTCGGCGTGGACCTGTTCGCCATCGTCGAGCAGGACATGTACCCCTGCGAGCCGGACAAGCCGCTGCCGATCGCGGTCCGCACCCGCAAGTTCCTGAGGTCCTGCGGCGCCTGACGACCCGAAAGGACGGCCATGACGGAGCGCGCCCCCCTGGGAGTCGCGGTCATCGGTACCGGACGGATGGGCGCCGACCATGTGCGCCGCATCCATGAAGTCACCAGCGGAGCCCGGGTGGTGGCCGTCGCGGACGTCGACGCGGAGCGCGCGAAGGCCGTCGCCGCCCGCGTCGACGGCTGCACCGCCCACACCGACCCGGCCGCCGCGCTGGCGGCCGACGGCGTCGACGCCGTCCTGATCGCCTCCCCGGGCCCGGCCCACGAGGCCACCCTGCTCGCCGCCTTCGAGCGCGATCTGCCCGTGCTGTGCGAGAAGCCGCTCACCCCCGACGCGGCCTCCGCCCTGCGGGTCCTCGAAGCCGAACTGCGCCTCGGCCACCGCCGCGTCCAGGTCGGCTTCATGCGCCGCTACGACCCCGAGTACGCCAGGCTGAAAGCCCTGCTGACGACCGGTCAGCTGGGCCGCCCGCTGATGCTGCACAACCGGCACCGCAACGTCGCCAGCCCGCCCTTCTTCACCAGCTCCATGCTCGTCACCGACTCCGTTGCCCACGAGGCCGACGCGACGCGCTGGCTGCTGGGCCACGAGATCACGGCGGTCACGGTGCTGCGCCCGACCCCCTCCGCCAGCGCCCCGGACGGGCTGCAGGACCCGCAGTTCGTCGTCTTCGAGACCGACGGCGGCGCCCTCAGCGACGTCGAGATCTTCGTCAACTGCGGCTTCGGCTACCAGGTCCAGGCCGAGCTGGTCTGCGAACGCGGCACCGCCCGCATCGGCGACGGCCACGCCCTGGTCACCCACATGGCCGGCCGCTGGGGCGGCACCATCGCCCAGGACTGGACGGAGCGCTTCGAGACGGCCTACGACCGCGAGGTCCAGGCCTGGGTCGACGCCACCCGCCGCGGCGTGGTCACCGGCCCGAGCGCCTGGGACGGCTACGCCGCGGCGGCGGTGTGCGAGGCCGGGGTGCGGGCCCTGGAGGACGGCGGCCGCATCGAGGTCGAACTGGCCGCGAAACCCGCCCTGTACGCGTGAGAGGGGCCCGGGGACGACCCCCGGGCCCCTTTACACGCGGGTGCGCCTCAGACCCGTGTACGCGGCCGGGGCTCGAACCCGGCCCGCCGGTAGCAGGCGTCGATCAGCTCCATCGTCGTCACCGCGTCGTCCGCGTCCAGCGGCAGGGACGCCCCGTCGCGCACCCGGGCGGCGAACGCCTCCAGCTGGTACGTGTACGACGAGCGGGTGCCCAGGTGCTCGGTGCGCTCGCCCTCGGCCGTGCGGACCACGACACGGTCGTCCAGCTGCGGCAGGACGAAATTGGCTGCCGTCGCCTCGCCCCGGGAGCCGACGATCCGGATGCTCATGTCCAGCCCCTCGTACGCCATGTGGCAGCGGGCGGAGCCGGTCGCGCCGCCGGGGAACTCCAGGCCGGCGTCCAGCCACTCGTCGACACCGGGGGCGTCCGCGCGTTCCCCGGCCCGGGACGACGTCAGGCGGGGCGCGCCGCCCGCCCAGGGGGCGAGCATGCGCAGGGCGTGCAGGCTGTAGCAGCCGAGGTCCATCAGGGCGCCCCCGGCCAGCGGCAGCGACCAGCGCGGGTCGCTCCGCGGCGGCGCGGCGATCGCGACCATGGCCTCGGCGTGCCGCAGTTCGCCGAGCTCGCCCGAGGCCAGCAGCTCGTGCAGCCGGCGGGTGACGGGGTGGAAGAGGTAGTGGAAGGCCTCCATGAAGACCGTCCCGGCCCGTCCGGCGGCCGCCCGCACCTCCGCCGCCTCCTCGGCGTTGCTCGCCGACGGCTTCTCCGACAGCACGTGCTTGCCCGCCGCGAGGGCGGCGAGGTTCCACGGGCCGTGCAGGCCGTTGGCGAGCGGGTTGTAGACGACGTCGATCTCCGGATCGGCGACCAGCTCGGCGTAGGAGGACACGACCCGCTCCACGCCGTGCGCGGCGGCGAACGCCTCGGCCCTGCCGCGGTCGCGGGCGGCCACCGCCACCAGGCGGTGGCCGGTCGCCCGGGCCGGGGCGATCAGGGAACGCTCGGTGATCCGCGCGGCTCCCAGCACTCCGATGCGCAGCGGCTCCCGGCCCCGGCCGCTCATGCCTGCCGCACCTCGGCGATGGTCACGGGGCGGTGCTCGTACAGCGACAGGGTGCACGCGTCGGCGATCCAGCCCGCCTCCAGCGCGTCCTCGATCGTGCAGGGGGAGGGGCGGGTGCCGGCCACGACCTCGGTGAACGCGGTGAGTTCGGCGCGGTAGGCCGCGGTGAAGCGGTCCATGAAGAAGTCGTGCGGGGTGCCCGCCGGGAAGGTCACGCCCGGCTCGACCGAGCGCAGCGGCAGCTTGTCCTCCAGGCCGACGGCGATGGAGTCCCGGAAGCCGTGGATCTCCATGCGGACGTCGTACCCCCGGGCGTTGTGGCGGGAGTTGGAGACCACCGCGAGGGTGCCGTCGTCCAGGGTGAGGATCGCGCCGGTGGTGTCGGCGTCGCCGGCCTCCTTGATGTAGTCGGCGCCGCGGTTGCCGCCCACGGCGTAGACCTCGGTCACCTCGCGCCCGGTCACCCAGCGGATGATGTCGAAGTCGTGCACCGAGCAGTCGCGGAAGATGCCACCGGAGGCGGCGATGTACGCGGCGGGCGGCGGCGCCGGGTCCAGCGTGGTCGAGCGGACCGTGTGCAGCGTGCCGAGCTCGCCGCTGCGCACGGCGGCACGGGCGTTGACGAAACCGGTGTCGAAGCGGCGGTTGTAGCCGATCTGGATCGGCACGTCCGTGCCCTGGACGGCCCTGAGCACCTCGACGCCCTCGGCCATGGTCCGGGCGACGGGCTTCTCGCAGAAGACCGGGATCCCGGCCTCGACGCCGGCCAGGATCAGCGCGGGGTGGGCGTCCGTGGCGGCGGCGACGACGATCCCGTCGACGCCGGCGGCCAGCAGCGCCTCCGGCGAGTCCACGACCTCGGCACCGAACCGTTCGGCGGCGGCCTTGGCGGCTTCGGCGAACGGGTCGGTGACGACGAGGGAGTCGACCGCGTCGAGGCCGGAGAGGGTCTCGGCGTGGAAGGCGCCGATGCGGCCGAGGCCGAGGATTCCGATACGCATGGGGTGTTGCTCCTGGAGAGAAGGGGAGGGTGGGTCGAGGGAGGTCTCAGTCGAGTCCGCCGAGCACGTTCTGGTCCCAGTCGATCACCGACCCGGTGACCACACCGGAGCGGTCCGACAGCAGGAAGACCACGAAGTCGGCGATCTCGTCCGGCTGGCCCAGCTTGCCCATGGGCAGTTTCGCGGCGGCTTCCTCGCGCCAGTCGTCCCCGGCCCCGTGGAAGGTCTTCTGCGTGGCGTCCTCGCCCTCGGTCGCCGTCCAGCCGATGTTGAGGCCGTTGATGCGCACCCGGTCCCAGCGGTGGGCGTGCGCGGCGTTGCGCGTCAGGCCGATCAGCCCGGCCTTGGCGGCGACGTACGGCGCCAGGAAGGGCTGCCCGCCGTGCGCCGACGACGTGATGATGTTGACGATCGTGCCGGGTGCCTCGCGTGCCACCATGTCCGCGACCGCCGCCTGCATCGCGAAGAACGGCGCCTTGAGATTGATCGCGATGTGCTGGTCGAACAGCTCCGGCGTGGTGTCGAGCAGCGTGCCCCGGGACGTCAGCCCGGCCGAGTTCACCAGGCAGTCGACCCGGCCGTACGCGTCGACCACCTGAGCCACGGCCGCCTTCGCCTGCCCGGCGTCGGCGAGGTCGGCGCGGACGAACATCGCCTTGGCCCCGGCGGCCGTCACCTCCGCCACCAGCGCCTCGCCCGGCTCCGGACGCCGCCCGGTGACGGCCACGACCGCTCCCTCACGGGCCGCGGCCCGCGCGATCGCCGCGCCCACCCCCTGGCTGCCGCCGTTGACCAGGACGACCTTGTCGTCGAGAAGTCCCATGGAGTTCCTCAGCTCTCTCGTCGTTCGGCGGCGGCCCGCAGCCGGTCCCGCAACGTCTGCGGCGTCCACTCCTCGCGCAGCGCCCGCCGCAGCAGATCCGCCTGGGAGGGCGGGGCCAGGCCGTCGACCGGCGGGTCGCTGTCCAGGTTGGTCGGGAAGGGGTAGCCCTCCGCGCTCGCCGCGATCACGTGGTCGAGCCACGCCTGGTCCGCGCCCTCGGCCTTGCGCTTCAGCAGGACGGGATACACGGCGTTCGCCACGGCCTGCCGGTCCACCGTCTCCATCGCGCGCCCGAAGGCCGACGACACCTGCAGCAGGTTGGCCATGCGGCGGATGTCCGCCGAGCGGTTGGTGCCGGCCGCGTGGAACAGCGCCGGGTTGAAGAACACCGCGTCGCCCTTGGCCAGCGGCAGCTGCACGTACCGCTCCTCGAAGTACGCCCGGAACTGAGGGAGCCGCCAGGCGAGGTAGCCCGGCTCGTACTTCTGCGAGTGCGGCAGGTACATCGTCGGCCCCGACTCCACGGGCATGTCGCAGTGCGCGACCGCGCCCTGGAGGGTGAGCACCGGGGAGAGGCGGTGCACGTGGGCGGGATAGGCGGCGGCGACGTCGTTCGGCAGGAAGCCCAGGTGGTAGTCGCGGTGCACGGTCTGTGCAGCGCCGCCCGGGTTGACCACGTTGAGCTGGGAGGTGACCTGGTAGCCCGGGCCCAGCCAGGCCGTGGAGACCAGGGCGAGGACGTCGTTGGCGTAGTAGTCGGCGAACGCCTCGGCGTCGTAGAGGGCCGCCTTCTCCAGGGCGTTCCACACCCGGTCGTTGGCGCCCGGCTTGGCGAAGTGGTCGCCGGCCGTGGTGCCCGAGGCGCGCTGTTCGGCGATGAGCCCCTCGAACATCGCGGTGGCCCGGTCCACGACCTCCGGGTCGGGGAAGGCACCGCGGAAGACGACGATGCCCGGGCCGTCGGCGAGGGCCCGCACCAGCTCGGCCTGGACCACGCGGTCGCCTTCGAGCAGGGCGCAGTCGTAGACCGGCACGTTCCGCTCGACGGCGGAGGCATGCGGATAGTCGGCGGGGTCGGTGGCCTGTTCGACCAGCGCGCGGAACGCGTCGAGGTCGCAGTCCTGCTCGGACAGCCAGGCGCGGCGGTGTACGGAAGTGAAGGACATCGTCGTCCCTTCGGGAGTCATGGAGCGACGCAGCCCTGTCATTCTTGTCAGTACAAACACCTCGAACAACCAGCAGCGAGCCATCAAAAACCCCTCAAGGAGCCGGCGCATGGGCCACCCCTTCCCGATCCGGGAGATCGCACGTCAGGCGGGTCTGAGCGAGGCCACCGTCGACCGGGTCCTGAACGGCAGGGGAGGCGTGCGGGAGAGCACCGCACGGGAGGTGCACCAGGCCATCGCCGACCTGGACCGGCAGCGCACGCAGGTCCGGCTCGTCGGCCGGACGTTCATGGTGGACCTGGTGATGCAGGCGCCCGAGCGCTTCACCACCGCCATCCGGGCCGCCCTGGAGGCCGAGCTGCCGGCACTGCACCCGGCCGTGCTGCGCTCCCGTTTCCACTTCCGCGAGACCGGCCCGGTCGGTGAGCTGGTGCGGACCCTGGACCGCATCGCCCGGCGCGGCTCGCAGGGCGTGATCCTCAAGGCGCCGGACGTCCCCGAGGTCACCGCCGCGGTCGGCCGGCTGGCGGTCGCCGGCATCCCGGTGGTGACCCTGGTGACCGACCTGCCGTCCAGCGCCCGCCTCGCCTACGTGGGCATCGACGACCGGGCGGCGGGGGCGACGGCCGCGTACCTCATGGGCCAGTGGCTGGGGCAGCGGCCGGGCAACATCCTCACCAGTCTCAGCAGCGGCTTCTTCCGCAACGAGGAGGAGCGCGAGATGGGCTTCCGCAGCGCCATGCGCGCCCGGCACCCGGAGCGCACCCTGGTCGAGATCGCCGAGGGGCAGGGCCTGGACGCCACCCAGTACGACCTGGTGCGGGCCGCCCTGGAACGCGACCCGGACATCCGCGCCGTCTACTCCATCGGCGGCGGCAACATCGCCACGCTGCGGGCCTTCGACGACCTGGGCCGCGACTGCGCCGTGTTCGTCGCGCACGACCTGGACCACGACAACACCAGCCTGCTGCGCGCCCACCGGCTGTCGGCCGTGCTCCACCACGACCTGCGCCAGGACGTGCGCGAGGCCTGCCACACGGTGATGCGCGCCCACGGCGCCCTGCCCCCGGCGGGGCCGACCCTGCCGTCGGCGATCCAGGTGGTGACGCCGTACAACATGCCCCCGCAGGCGGCCGTGTGATCCGGGTGCGGGGCCGGGCGTGGGTCCGGGGGACGGCGCGTGCCGGCCCCTACGGTCAAGCCCATGTGGACCTCGCGCCCGGACGGCGGCCCCGAACGGCTGGTGACCCTGGTCGACGGCGTGTTCGCCATCGCCATCACGCTGCTCGTCCTCGATCTGTCCGTGGCCCGGGACCTCGACCCCGCCGCCTACCGCGCGGCCCTGCGCGAACTGCTCCCGGACCTCGGGGCCTACGCGCTGAGCGTCGCGGTGCTCGGGAGCTTCTGGCGGGACCACCGCAGGATCTTCAAGGACGTCCGGGAGGTCGACGGCCAGGTGATCGGCATCTCCGTCGCCGGTCTCGGCGTCGCGGCCCTGGTCCCGTTCCCGACGCGGCTGCTCGCCGAGTACGGGGACCAGGCCGTGTCCGTCGCCGTCTACGCGGGGGCGGTCGCCGCGCTCGGCGCCTGCCACCTGGCGGTGGCCGCCGTCCTGGCCGGGCGCCCCTGGCTGCGCCGGGAGGGGCCGAGCGAGGCGGCGAGCCGGCTCTACCTCCTCGACAGCGCCGCCGTCGTGGTGGTCTTCGTGGTCACCGTCCCGCTGGTGTTCGCGACCGGCCCCCGGATCATGTGGCTGTGGCTCGTCCTCGTCCCCGTGAAGGTCCACCTGGGCCGGCGGCTCCAGGCCGGGGGCTGACGGCCCGCGTCACCGCGGCCCGTCCGGCTCCGCCCAGGTGCCGCTGAGCGCCGACCGCGCCATCGCGTCCAGCGCGGCCGCGCTGTGCACGGCGTCCGCGAGCGTCGCCCCGTGCGGCGTGCCCTCGGCGACCGAGCGCAGGAAGCGGTACGCCTCGATGACCTTCAGGTCGTCGTACCCCATGGCGTTGGCCGCGCCCGGCTGGAACGCGGCGAACTCGCCGTGCCCCGGGCCGACGTACACCGTGCTGACCGACTGGTCCTGGTACGTCGTGCCGCGGCTGATCCCCAGCTCGTTCATGCGCCGGAAGTCCCAGAAGACCGCGCCCTTGGTGCCGTGCACCTCGAAGCCGTAGTTGTTCTGCTCCCCGACCGAGACCCGGCAGGCCTCCAGCACCCCGCGCGCCCCGGAGGCGAAGCGCAGCAGGCAGCTGACGTAGTCCTCGTTCTCGACCGGGCCGAGCTCACCTCCCGAGGCGCGGCTGTGGCCTGCCGTCGCGCCGGTGGGACGCGCCCGCTCGGGCAGGAAGACCGCCGTGTCGGCGGTGAGGGACGCGATGTCGCCGAGCAGGAACCTGGCCAGGTCGACGCCGTGCGAGGCCAGGTCGCCCAGCACGCCGCTGCCGCCGCGCTTCCGCTCGTAACGCCAGGTCAGAGCGCCCTCGGGATGGGCGGCGTAGTCGCTGAACAGCCGGACGCGCACATGCGTGACGGTGCCGAGCTCGCCGGCGGCGATCAGCTCGCGGGCCGCCTCGACGGCGGGCGCGTTGCGGTAGTTGAAGCCGACCGCGCCCTGCACGCCCGCCCGGGCCACCGCGTCCGCCACCGCGCGGGCGTCGTCGGCGGTCAGGCCGACCGGCTTCTCGATCCAGATGTGCTTGCCCGCCTCGGCCATGGCGACGCCGATCTCGCGGTGCAGGAAGTTCGGCGCGGTGATGCTGACCGCCTTCACCCGGGGATCGGCGGCCACCTCGCGCCAGTCGCGGGTCGTGGAGGCGAACCCGAACTGCGCGGCGGCCTCCTCCGCCCGGCCCGGCACCTCCTCGGCGACCGTCACCAGCTCCGGGACGAGGGGCAGCCGCGGAAAGTGGTGCCGCACCCGCGCGTACGCCTGGGTGTGCACCCGCCCCATCCAGCCGAATCCGACGACGGCGACGCCGAGCGTGTCCACCATGAGAGCCCCTCTTTGGACCGTTCCAGAACCTGTCCAGGCCACCCTGAGCGGGGTTTCCCGACGCTGTCAACCCTTTGACAAGCCCACACCCCGCATGGAACGGTCCAGGTCATGAGACCCCCGACCATCCGCGACGTCGCCGAACGGGCCGGCGTCTCCAAGTCGCTGGTCTCCCTCGTGCTGCGCGGCTCCGACCAGGTCCGCCCCGAGAAACGGGACGCCGTGCTGCGGGCCGTCCGGGAGCTGGGCTACCGGCCCAACGCCGCCGCGCGCAGCCTCAGCGAGCAGCGCACGCGCACCGTCGGCGTCCTCCTGAACGACCTGCGCAACCCCTGGTTCGTGGACCTCCTCGACGGCCTGAACTCCCTGCTGCACGCCCACGGACTGCACATGCTGCTGGCCGACGCCCGCCTGAACCGCCGCACCGGCCAGGACGCGGCCGACCCGCTGCTGGACCTGCGCGTCGACGGCCTGGTCGTGGTCGGCACCCTGCCCGACCCGGCGGGCCTCGGCGCCGTCGCCGAGCGGATGCCGGTCGTCCTGGCCGGGGCCCGCGAACCGGTGCCGCCCGGCGTCGACCAGGTCGCCGGCGACGACGAACGGGGGGCCCGGCTGGTCACCGAGCACCTCATCGGCCTCGGCCACCGCCGCATCGCCCATCTGGCCGGCTTCGGGGCCGTGGGCGAACTGCGCCGCCGCAGCTTCGAGGCGACCATGCGCGCGCACGGCCTGGCGGACGGGGCCGTCGTCGAGGCCGGCGACATGACCGAGGAGGGCGGCTACCGCGCGACGGTCCGCCTGCTGAGCCGCCCCGACCGGCCCACCGCCGTCTTCGCCGTCAACGACATCACCTGCGTGGGCGCCCTCTCCGCCGCGGAGGAACTCGGGATGCGCGTCCCGCGCGACCTCTCCCTCGCCGGCTACGACGACACGAGCCTGTCCCGGCTGCGCCACCTGTGGCTCACCACCGTCGACAACGCCGGCCACGACGTCGGCCGCCGGGCGGCCCGCTTCCTCCTCGACCGGCTGGCCCGGCCCGGGGGAGAGGGCCGGCTCCACCTGGCCGCGCCGACGCTCCGCATCCGGGGGACGACGGGGCCGCCGTCTGACACCGCGTCCGATGGTTGAGCGGGCAACAGCGGCGTATTCAACCAGGTCGATTTCCCGGGCGTGTCCGGCTTTCCCGGCTTTCCGAGGGCCGTCGCAGCATTCGCAGGTCCCGGCACCCGGCGATAGAATTTTTCTGCGAAAGCGTCAATTCCGGGGTTCTCCCGGCGGCTTGGCGGTGCCGGCTCGCCCGCTGCCGCCACACGACGGACACCCAAGGGGTGTTCGACCGCTCGCACCGAGCGCTTCTCCTTCCCTCCGCATCTGCTGGAGGAGGCATCATGAACCCGCAGCACGGAACCAGGCAGACGAACATGCCGGGCCCGGAGACCGACAAACCGCTGAGGATGGTCCCCGGCGCAGGCGAGCACACGGACGCCGACGGCGTCCTGCGGACCTTCACCGATCCCGGCGCCACCGTCGCGCGGGCGCCCACCGCACGCGAGGCCATCGCCCGCTTCCTGACGGCCCGGTCCAGCGACCTCGGCACCGGCCCTCTCGACCTGCGCGAGACCGACACCGCCGAGGGGGCCGCCACCCTGCGCGTGCGGTACCAGCAGTACCACCGCGACCTCCCGGTCCTGGGCGCCACGGTCCAGGCCGTCGCCGACGTGCAGCAGTCCGGTGTCGTCCAGGTCGACCACCGGGCGGAACTCGACGTCTCCCAGGCTCCCGACCCCGCCGCCGCACGCCCCCTGGACGACGTCACCCCGGCCGCACTCGCGCCGTTCCGGGACGGCTTCGAGGCCGCCGTCGTCATCAGGGACGAGCTCGGCTACCTGCGGGACGCGACCAGGCCACCGCTGCCGGAGGCCGACTACCCCACCGCCTCTGTCGCGTTGCTCGGCCAGGGGCGCGCGCCGGACGGCGAGCTCCACCTCGTCCACGACCTGCTCGTCGAGACCATCGGACCCTTCGAGCACTTCCGGGTCGTGGTGGACGCGGTCTCCGGCACGCTGCTGTTCCTCACCCTCGCGAGCAAGTACGTGACGGCACAGCTGCGGGTCTTCGTGCCCGACCCGGTGACCGAGTCCGGCGACGGCAGCCTGCACGGCGGGTCCGGCGTGGCCGCCCTCGACGCCCTCTGCCACGACGTCCAGGCCGAGATCGCACCCGCCGACGGGGGGAGATTCCACCTCGACGGGGACTGGTTCGCGTGCCGCGACTGGGACCCCCCGCCGTTCCCGCAGCCCGAGGAGCCCGTGCCGAGCTTCCGCTACCCGCCCTTCCCCGCCGACCGGGCCTTCCTCAGCGCGAACGCCTACTACTGGCTCGACTCCTTCGCCCGGTACCTGCGCGGCCTGGGCAACGCGACGCTCAACGCCCACATGGTCAAGGTGGAGGTCGACGCCCAGGCCTGGAACGGGCAGGACCAGAGCTCGTGGCACGGCACCCTGACCCCGCCCCGGATCCGCTTCGGCGAGGGCGGCGCCCCCGACGCGGGCGACCTCGGGGTGATCGCCCACGAGTACATGCACGGGGTGTTCGAGTTCCTCGGCGCCCAGCACGGCGGCTCCGTCTCCTACGAACACAGCCTGTGCGACGCCGTCCCGGTCATCTACCGCGACCGGTTCGACCCGCTCGGGCACCGGCGCACCGAGACGTTCCCCTTCGACAACAACCCGACCGACCAGTGGAGCACGGAGCGCCGGCTCGACCGCACCGAGCGGTTCGACGACCTCGGGTTCGACGGTTACGGCTTCAATCTGCGCAACTCGATGCTCGGCTCGGCGCTGTGGCGGTGCTACCTCGGCATGGGCGGCGACTCGCCGGACCCCGCCGTCCGCGACGCTGCCGCCGACGCGATCATCAGGACCGCCCTGGAGATGCTGCTCATCGTGCCCGACGACGACTCCCAGGAAGCCGCCCACGCGGTCAGCATGGCGGAGGGCTGCATCATGGCGGACGCCGCCCTCACCGGTGGCCTCTACGGCAAGGTCATGGACCAGGCCTTCGTCGACCAGGGGCTGTGGCCGCCACGGCCCGTGGACGTCTGGATCGGGGACAGCGACACCGACCTCGGCGCGCTCCCGAGCGGCGAGCCGTCCTGGTCGTCCCCCGACATCTGGGTCCGCCACCACGACCCCGCCGGCGGCGACGACCCGGAGCTGGGCCATGAACCGCCCGTCAACGGACAGCCGAACCACCTCTACGTCCTGGTGCACAACCGGGGCAGCCAGGCGGCCGCCGCCGGCGCGTTCCAGGTCGAGGCGTTCCGGTGCGACCCGGGCACGGGGATGATCTGGCCGACGCACTTCCGCTCCCTGGGCACACTGCTGGTCGGCCAGTCCATCCCGGCGGGCGGGGCCGTCCGGGTGGGGCCGTTCGTGTGGACGCCGCAGACCGCCGGTCAGGAGTGCCTGGTCGCCGTCGTGCACGGCGCCCCCGACCCCGCCGTCACCGCGACGCTCAACGGGCCGGTGCCGCACGGTCGGCTCGTGCGGTTCGACAACAACGTGGGACAGCGCAACGTGGCACCGCAGCAGGCGATGCCGGGCGGCAGGACCCATATGACGATCACCTTGCGCGGCGCTCCGGACGCGACGCGGGGCACCTGGCGCCTGGACGCCTCGGCCCTGCCGGACGACAGCCGGGTCTCCGTCCGCACGCCGAGCCGCCTGACCCGGGACGCCGAGCTCACCGGTCTGACGGTGACCGACGTGGATCCCGAGCGCACCACGGTGGAGATGGCCGGCGGCGGGACGGCCACGATCGACGGGTTCGCACTGGAACCCGACGACCGGGTGACGGCCGACGTCACGATCCACCTCTCCGACCGGGCGGAGCACCTGCGCAGCTACCCGTTCGTGGCCACCCAGTACCAGGACGGCGTGCACGCCGGGCGGTTGACGATCCCGGTCACGGCGGTCGGGGAACCGGACGGCCACGGCCTCCGGTCCGGCTGAAGGGGGCTGTCATGAACCACGACGTGCGTGTGAGCCTGCCCCTCGCGCCCCCCGAGAAGAGGTATCCGCCCGGCGCGGCCGAGCCCTTCGTCCCGACCGCGGGCGGGAAGGCGGCCGGAACCCTGCGGCGGGGTACCGAGTCCGCCGTCGCGTCGGTGTCCGCGGACGCGCTGCGGGACACGGTCCGGACCCTCGCGGCCTTCCCCACCCGGCACACCTTCTCGCCCTTCCTCACCCCCGCCGCCGAGGAGATCGAGCACCGCCTGAGGGCGTCGGGGTACACCGACGTGGCCCGGCACACCTGGGCCAACGCCGGGCACAGCGGCGACAACGTCGTCTGCACCAAGCCCGGCACGGACGCCGACGGCTCCGTCGTCCTCGTGTGCGCCCACTACGACAGCCGCATGGAGGACCCGCACGACGCGCAGGCCAGGGCCCCGGGCGCCGACGACAACGCCGGCGGGGTGGCCGCGGTCCTGGAGATCGCGCGGCTGCTGGAGCCGGTCGCACTCACCTCGACCCTGCGGTTCGTGGCGTTCTCCGGCGAGGAACAAGGGCTGTGGGGATCCACGGCGTACGCCGACGCGCTGCGGGCGGCGGGCGCCGGAGTCCAGCGGGTCGTGAACCTGGACATGGTGGGCAGACCACCGGCGGACGGGTCGGTGACGGTGGAACGCGACCTGGGCAACGCCGTACCGGGCAACGACACCGCCTCGGCGGCCTTCGCCGCGGTGCTGGCCCAGGCGGCCGCGGACCACACCACCCTGCCGGTCCGGCTCGGCCCCATCTACGCCAGCGACTACATGCCCTTCGAGGCCCGGGGCGATGTGACGATCGGCGCGTACGAGGGGGAGGGCAACCCGCACTACCACCGGACGACCGACACCCCCGAGACGCTCGACTACGCCTACCTGGCCGACGTCACACGAGCCACCCTGGCGACCCTCCTCACCACCTGACGCACCTGCCTCACGGACTGCTGGCCACCTCCAGCCCCACGGACTGCCGCTGCCGCACTGGGCGGTTGCCCGCCGCGGACCAGGTGACCAGCGTCTCACGGCTTCCGTGCCGGCGGGCGTGAACTCCACGGTCCTCATCGGCCCGTCCGCGATCCGCCGCGCGCGGCACCCGGCCGGGGACAGCGCGCAGCGGACACGCGTCGGCGCGCGCTGATCGTGTGCGCCGCCGTGAGGGGCGCGTGCGGACACCGGCCGGCGCATCAGCGCGCGGCCGGTGTCCCGACGCCGCGTACGCCCTGGTCAGACGCGCCTCTGGAGCTCGCTTATGGTGTGCGGCATATGCCCGGGAGCGGATGCCCGGGCGTCCTGGAGCGAAGGGGGCCACGGGGTGGACGAGGCGGGGGACCGGCGGGTCCGGCGGGCCGAGGCGGCCGGGGGTGCCGTCACGGCGCTCCTCGCCGTGGCGGCCTGCGCCGGACACGCCACCAAGGCGGAACTGCCCTGGTGGGCCGTCCTCGCGGTCGCCGTGTCGACGGCGGGGCTGGCCGGCTGGACCGGCGCGCGGATGGGCGGCCGACGCGGCCCCCGCGACGAACCCCCGCCGCCGCACGGGCACCTGCCGCCCCGCCCCGGGCCCGAGACCGCCCACCCGGAGCACCTGACCGCCCCGGGGCCCGCGCGGCTGAACCCTCCTTCCCGTATGCGGTAGGGTTGACCTGCGCGATCACGCGGTTCACCCCGCGCGAGGCGCGACGGGACGTGGCGCAGCTTGGTAGCGCACTTGACTGGGGGTCAAGGGGTCGCAGGTTCAAATCCTGTCGTCCCGACGTGCTGAGACAGCAGGTCGAGAGGCCGTACCGGCGGTTGCCGGTACGGCCTTTCCGTTACGTGCGGCCGGAGGCGCCCCTCCGCGGATTCCCGACCCCCAGCGCCACCAGCCGCCGGTCCGATCCCGATCCCGCAGCGGGCCGTCGGGTGTCCTGCCCGGGCCGCTCAGGGGTGGTCCCCTCCGCGATCCGTTCCAGATACGCGCGTACCGACACCCCCTCGGCCTCGGCCGCCGCCGCCAAACGGGCGTACGCGGCCGCCGAGATGGTCACATCCCTCGTCTCAGGCACCGCCGGGCCGCCTCTCCTCGGACAGCAGGTCGAGCAACTCCCCGGCCCATGACGGGTCGTAGCGGTCGAGGCGCGGTACGCCGCCCTCGTCGGGGGACGTCGTCCACTCCACGTGCGCGCCGGGGTTGTGGACCGCGTAGCCCCCGGGTGCGAACAGGTGGGGGCTGCCCTGGACGCCGGGGCCCTGGGCGACGCGGAACTGCTCGTAGATCTCGGCGCGGCCGGCCCCGCGCTCCAGGGCACGGGCCAAAGCCTTCTCGTCGACGTGCTCGCAGTGCGCGGCGACGTCGAGGATCTCCGAGGGGATGCTGACGCAGCGGCTCTCGACGTAGAACGCGTGCCGCAGGCCGGCGTCCAGTTCGTCGCTGCCGCGCAGGCCGCCGACGGACGGGTCCTTCGCGGCCTGGACCGCCTCCATCGCGGGCAGCATCGTCGACGGGTAGTCGTACTCCCGCCCCGCCCACAGGCGCCAGCCGAGGTCGGGCCGGTGCGCCGAGATCACCACGATCTCCGGCTCCACGATGAACTTGGGCGTGGGCTGGTGGTTGAACAGCTCCAGGGGGAACGCCCGGTGGTCGATCAGGAGGTCCTGCCCGCGCTCCCGGGCCGTGGTGCGCAGGGTGTGCAGGGCGAGCGTGGCCCAGGGGCATCCCAGATCCGACCATACGGTGACGGGTCGTGGCTCCGGGGCAGCGCTCATGGTGTCCTCCTCGGTAGCGGGACCACACCAGGGTCCCCGTCGTGTGTGCCGCGGCGCGGAATCCCATGGTGACGCGCCTGCGGCACCCGGCGCCCGCCGTCGGCGCCACTCTGTCAAGTCCCCCTGGAAAAGGCTCGGAAGAGGCCTCGGCGCACCCCGGCGGTGGTCCGGTCACAGCCCGAAGGGAACGTTCCGCATAGGGCCTCGCGGGGCGCGCGAGGCGATGGTGGCCCGACCACCGCCCCCCGTCACCAGTCCTGTGCTCCGTGTACCTGGGACCGCCACGTCCCAGCGCGCACAGTGGACGGGCAGCCCTTCGGATCGTCTTCGTCTACTCCCGATGGAGGGTCCGTTCATGAGTGTGGTCGCGCTGAGCCTTGAACAAGCGCAGAGTCCGACCATGCAAGAGCCGTCGTACGCGTCTCCGTGCCAGGTGTCACTGCCGGAGATGTGTTCACTGCTGTTCGCCTCCCTGCCCCGCAGCGACCAACGTCGCAAGGGCATGGAGTACATACGTGGTTTGCTGGAGGTGAGGGGACGCAAGTCCATACGCAACATCGCCGCGCTTGTCGGGGGACAGGCGACGGAACAGAGCCTGCACCACTTCATCAGCGACTCGAGCTGGGAGTGGGGGCCGGTGCGCCGGGCCCTGGCCCGGTACGTGGTGAGTGTGGCCCCGCCACAGGCGTGGGTGGTGCGGCCCATGGTGATTCCCAAGGCCGGGCGGCACTCCGTCGGAGTGGAGCGGCGCTTCTTCCCCGAGCACGGCCAGATGCTCAACGCCCAGCAGGCCGTGGGCGTCTGGGCGGTCGCCGAGGAGCTGAGCGTGCCGGTCAACTGGCGGCTGCAGCTCTCCCCGTCCTGGTTCGCCGAGGAGCGGCGGCGGCGTGCGTCGATACCGGACGACGCCTCGGCCGAGACGCTCGGTGAATGCGCGCTCCAGGCCTTCCTGGAGGCGGCGGCGTGGCGGCTGCCGTCCCGGCCCGTGGTGATGGACGCCCGCGCCACCGACGTCGCCTCGACCGTGCCGAGGCTCCTGGACCGGGGCATGCCGATGATGCTCCGGGTGGACGACTCGCTGCGGCTGTCGGTGACGGACCCGGCGCTCAAAGGCTTCGACGCCACCCCGCGGCCCGTGCGCCAGATCATGAGCGCGAGCCGGGGCCTGCAGCGGCCGGTGGTGTGGCCGGACGACAGCCTGGGGACCGTCAGGCGCTCCGGGCTCGTCACCGCCGTACGGGTGGCGCCCCCCGGACCTCGGGGCCGGCGGACCGGAACCGGGCCGTGTGACCTGCTCCTGCTCGGGGTGGGGAGCACCGACCGGCGCCGGCCGGGGGAGGTGTGGCTGACGGACCTGTCGTCGGTGCCGCCCGCATTCCTGATGCGGCTGCGGGGGATGGTCCGCCGCGTCGACCAGGATCTGGCCCGGGGAGCCGAGCAGGTGGGCATCCGCGACTTCGCCGGACGCTCCTACCGCGGCTGGCACCGGCACGTCACCCTCGCGTCGGCCGCGCACGCCCTGGCGGCCCTGGGCGACACGGACGACGGTGTACTCGGCTACGCGTCCTGATCGCCGGCGGCGTCCCCGGCCGGCGCCTTGCGCTCCCGCAGCACCCGGCGGATCCGGGACATGCGGAGCGCGAGCTGGATCTCCAGGGCCCGTTCGGGCCGCTGCCAGTCGGGGCCGATCAGGTCACCGATGCGTTCCAGCCGGCGGGCCACGGTGTTGGGGTGCACATGCAGCCTCTCGGCCGCGTACGTGGGACTGCCCCCGGTCTCGAAGTAGGCGTCCAGCGTGCGGACCAGCTCCGTGAGGCGCTGCTCGTCGTAGTCGAGCACGGCACCGATGGTGCTCTGAATGAACCTTTCGGCGTCCACCTGGTCCGACAACAGCAGACCCACGAACCCCATCTCGTGGGTAGAGGCCGGGGTTCCGGTGGCGCCGAGGGCGGTCATCGCGTCCAGGCAGCGTGCCGCTTCCCGGTACCCGTGGAGGACCGCACCCGGGTCCGACACGGGTCCGGCGCCGCTGACCGTGGGCGGACTGCCGGGCAGCGTCGACAGCTCGTCGTGCACCGTCCGGGCGGCGGCGCCCGGGTCGGTGCCCGGCAGCAGCAGCACGATGTCGCCCTCGTGGGTCGTCTGGAGCCCGTTCATCCGGCGCGCGCAGGACGACGCCCGGGTGACCGCATGCCCCTGCGCGTCCCCCTCGGGGCGGGCCACCACGACCACGTGCGGCTGGTCCAGGCCGATGCCCAGCCGGCGGGCGCGCCGCTCCAGCACCTCCCGGGGCCGGGGCACGCTGATCAGCAGATCCCCGAGCAGTTCGTCCCCCAACTGCCCCTCCACGACCGCGCCACCACCCTCCTGGAGGGACAGCAGGACCGCGGCGACCCGGGCCGCGTACCGCAGCAACTGCGCGGTGTCGCCGGCGAGCGCGGGACCGGCCTGGACGTACAGGGCGCCCAGATGATGACTGCCCGCCAGGACCGGCACGGACCAGATGCCGTCGTCCAGGAGGGCGGGGGAGGGATCCAGCAGGGTCCCGGCGTCCTTCGCGACGCGCGTGAACTCCTCGCGGGTGTGCTCGGACAGGTCGCCGGAGGCGGCGATCGCCGTGCCGTGCGGACCGCACAGCAGCACCGGAGCACCCAGTCTGAGCCGGCACTCCTCCACCAGCAGCTGCGCGTCACAGCCGCCGAGCACCAGGTCCAGCAGCGCCCCCTGCGCGGCGGCCAGCCCGCGCACGTCGGCCCGTTCGGACTCCGCGCGGCGCACCCGCTCGCGCAGGGCCGACATCTCCGCGACCGTCTCGTCCAGGTACACGGCCCGGTCCAGCGCCACGCCGCCGATCTCGGCGAGCATGCTCACCTGCGCTATCTCGTCGGCGGAGAAAGGGCGCACGCTGCGGTCCGCCACGTGCAGCGACCCCGCGGTGGCTGCGGCCCGGCTCAACGGCACGGCGAGAACGGCGTGCAGCCCTTCGGCGCTGATCCACTGATCGAGCTCGTCGGCGTGCCGGAAACTGTCGTCCGTCAGGTAGTCGGAGGTCCACAGCGGCGCACGGTGCGCCAGGACGGCGGCCGCCAGTCCGGCTCCCTCCGGTAATCGGAGCCGGGCGTTCAGCATCGTGACGTGCCCGTCGAGCGAGTGCAGCCGGAACCCCGCTTCGTCGTCCCCGGCGGCGGGCAGGGTGACCCAGGCGACGTCGGCGCCGAGCAGCAGCCGCGCCCGGCGCGTGATGATCTTGAGGGTGTCCTCGACCGTGTGCGGACTCGCCAGATCGGAGGCGGTGTCGACGAGCGTGGTGAGGGCGGCGCTCCACTGCTGACGGCGCTCCAGCCGGGCCTGGATGGCCAGGGCCAGCCGCTTGATCTGTTCCACCCGGCGCAGGTCGGCGCCGCTCACGCCCTGCCGGCGGGCCTCCTCGACCACCGCCTCGAAGCGGTTCGCCGGCCCTTCACCCGCCAGGAGGTCCAGCAAGGCCAAAACGGCCGCTATGGATGCGTCCTTCTTCTGCGACACGAGGCCCTCCGGTGTCTCGTTCCCCAACCGCCGGCAGTGACGGTGCACGACGGCCGAGTCGCACGGACCACGGCCCGCCGGCGCGGCGGGAGGACTCCCGCGCGTTCCGCGAGCCGTGCCCGCGCACCGGGAGCCACAGCCTCTCCCCCCACATGGTCACCTGGTGGCCTGCGGACCGGACCGGTGCCGGCCGACGACCGGGCAGGCGCACCGTCCATTCGCGAACCCCTCTGGCGATTATGCCAGTTGGCGCATGTAGAGGCGCTTTGGGAAACGCGGTGTGCGCCGTCACACCCACGCGGTGTGACGGCGCACTCCGGCCGGGCGCCGGAAATCAGAGCGACAGGAGCGAGACGATGGCCGGTCCGAACGCCGCACCCAGGAGATAGGACAGGTTGAACATGCCGATGGCCGGCGGGCGTTGGTCGTCGGGGACGGCCGAGGTGGCGTGCACCGCGAACGCGCCCTGGCCCGAGGCCGCCGCGATCGAGGTCAGGGCCTGAGCGGCCAGCAGGACCGCGGGCGAGGTGCCGACGACCGCCAGCACCGCTCCCAGCACGGCGAGACCGACCAGCGCGCCGATCACCACCCGGCGTCCCGTCCGCGCCGACACCGCCACGACGAACCAGGACAGGGCACCGCCCAGCAGCAGCGGCCACACCATGGCGACGCCGATCTCGCTGGTCGACCACGACGTGTGGTCCTCCAGCCGCTCCGGAATCGCGTACATCATGCCGAAGTTGACCACCGCCAGGCACAGGGCGAGGCCGGCCGAGACCAGGAAGCCCGCGTTGCGCACCAGGACGGCGGGGACGAAGCCCCTCGGCCGCGCGCGCACCCGGGCCGCCAGCAGCCCCGCGGCGACGACGGAGCACACACCCGCCACCAGCGGCTGGTGCGGCACGAACACCAGCGCGGTGACCAGCGCGGTCAGCAGCACCGCGCCCAGCGCGTCGAACGGCTCCCGGGTGACCGGGGCGCCGTGCGCGCACCGGGCCACGGCGAAGGGCACGGCCACCGCGCTGAGCACCGGCAGCGCCAGGGTCGCCTGCCAGGACAGCACGTCGTTGACGAGGGAACCGGCCAGCGGGGCCGTCGACCCCACCACGGCGAGCGAGGCGGTGACCAGGCCCATGGCCCGGGGCGAGCCGGCCAGGCTCATGGCCGTCGCCGTCAGTCCGGCCGTGCCGAGGCCCATCAGGGCGGTACCCAGCACGAGGACCGGCAGGACGGGTATCCCGGCCACCAGGCCCGCCCCCAGCAGGACGAGCAGCCCGCACACGGTGAGCGCTGCGCGCGCCCCCCGGCGGTCCAGCAGCCCGGCCAGCAGGGGCGTGCCGACGGCGATGCCCCAGCCGAACGCGGTCACCGTCCAGGTGGCGGCACCGGTCGAGACGCCGAGGTCCCGCGCGGCGTCGTCCAGGACCAGGGCCGGGCCCGCGATGCCGAACGACAGCGGGCCGGCCATGAGGGCAAGCCAGAGGGCCGCGGCTCCGTGGAACGGGCCGCGGACATCGGTCTCTTGAGGTTTCCTGCCCGGCGCGGCGGGACCCGGGGCGCCGGACTCGGCGAGTGAGTTGCTCATCTGTGCTCCCTGAGCGGTCGGTCGTCGCTGGCCCACCCTGGCCCGGTCCGGCGTGCAGCCCTTCGGGGGAGAAGGCGCCGGCCGGGCCAGGGAGTCGGGGATCGGGGCAGGAGACGGGCGGGGCCGGCCGGGCCGGGCGCCGGCCGCGCACCCCCGCCGCCTGCCCGGTCGGTCAGCCGTCCAGCGTCGGGTAGTCGGTGTAGCCCCGGTGGTCGCCTCCGTAGAAGGTCTCCGGGTCGGGCGAGTTGAACGGGCCGCCGGCCTTGATCCGCTCGGGGAGGTCGGGGTTGGCGAGCCACAGCGAGCCGATGCTCACCGCGTCGCACAGGCCCTCCTCCAGGACCGCCTCGGCGGCCTCGGGCGTCACCGCGGCCTCTTCGCCGGTGGCGTGCGGGTTGAGGATCAGCACGCCCGGCCACTCCTCGCGGATCAGCTTCGTGACGTCACGGCCGCCGAACTCCATCAGGTGGACGTAGGCCAGGTTGAGCGGAGCCAGGGCGCGGATCAGGGCCCGGTACAGCGTGGCCGGGTCGCGCTCCTCGATGCCGTTGGCCGTGTTGCCGGGGGAGAGGCGGATGCCGACCCGCTCGGGGCCGATCGCGTCGCTGACCGCCCGGGCGACCTCGACGGCGAACCGGATGCGGTTGTCGACGCTGCCGCCGTAGGCGTCGGTGCGCAGGTTGGTGTTGTCGGCGAGGAACTGGTGGATCAGGTAGCCGTTGGCGCCGTGCAGCTCCACCCCGTCGAACCCGGCGTCCATCGCGCACTTGGCGGCCGCGATGTGGTCCTCGACCGCCCGGGCGATGTCCTCCAGCTCCATGGCCCGGGGCGTCGGGTGGTCCAGCATGCCCTCCGGCGTGTACATCCGGCCGCCCGAGGCCACCGCCGAGGGCGCCAGGGGCAGCGCGCCGTCCGGGTACAGGCTCGGGTGCCCGATCCGGCCGGAGTGCATCACCTGCACGAAGATCCGGCCCTGCCGCTCGTGCACCGCGTCGGTCACCCGGCGCCATGCCTCCACCTGCTCGGGCGTGTGCACGCCCGGCGTGTCGATGTATCCCTGCCCGATCACGCAGGGCTGCGTGCCCTCGGTGATGATCAGACCCGCTCCGGCGCGCTGCGCGTAGTACTCGGCGGCCAGCGGGGTCTGCACGCCGTCCCTGGCCCGGCTGCGCGTCATCGGCGCCATGACGAGCCGGTTGGGCAGCGTCAGCTTGCCCAGGGGCAGCGGTTCGAAGAAGTTGCTCACGATCTCCTCCATCGGGGAACCGGCTTGTTCCACACCGTAGGAAGGAAGGCAGCGGGGCCGAATCAGTAAGATTTCTGAAACCGGATACGTACGTCGGCACGGCTTGCCTACCGGTGGGCCGCATCACGGGGAGTGGGGGCACCTACGTGCTGTACGGCAGGTCCACCGAGCTGGCGGCGCTAGAGGATCTGGCCGCTCGGGCCCGCGAGGGACGCAGCGGTGCCCTGGTACTGCGGGGCGAGGCGGGCATCGGCAAGACCGCCCTGCTCGACCGGGCGGCGGAGTCGGCGTCGGCCGCCGGCATGCGGGTCCTGCGGGTCACCGGCGTCGAGCCGGAGGCGGACCTCGCCTTCGGCGGGCTGGTGCAGTTGCTGTGGCCGGTGCAGGACCGGCTGGACGGGCTGCCCGCGCCCCAGGCGGAAGCCCTGCGGGCGGTGCTCGGGACGGGCAGCACGCGGACGCAGGACCGGTTCCTGACCGGGCTGGCCGTGCTCACGCTCCTGGCGGACCTGGCCGAGCAGGGCCCGTTGCTCTGCCTCGTGGACGACGCCCAGTGGCTGGATCAGGCCACCTCCGACGCGTTGCTGTTCGCCGCCCGCCGGCTCGCCGCCGAGCAGGTGGCCATGGTGTTCGCGACCCGGGACGAGGGGTTCGCCGCGCCCGGCCTCACCGAGCTGCGGCCCTCGCGGCTGGACACCGGCGACGCGGTGAGCCTCCTGGCCGACCTGGGGCTCGCCCCCGCCCTGCGGGACCAGGTCATCGCCGAGTCCGCCGGGAACCCGCTGGCGCTCATCGAGTTCGGGGCCGCCCGCCGCGACGACCCCGGGCGGTTCACGCCCCTGACGGTCGCCGACCGGGTGCTGTCGTCGTACCGCACCCAGATCGGCGGGCTCCCCGAGAAGACCCGGCTGGCGCTGCTGTTCGCCGCAGCCGAGGGGCGGGGCGACCTGCCGCTGCAGATGAAGGCGGCCCGGACGCTGGGCGTGACGCTGGAGGACCTGGAGGACGCGGAGCGGGCGGGCCTGATCCAGGTGACCGAGAGCACCGTCGTCTTCCGCCACCCGCTGATCGGCACGGCCGCCTACCAGGGAGCCGTACTGGCCCGGCGGATCGCCGTCCACCAGGCGCTGGCCGACGCCGCGGAGGACCCCGACTGCCGGGCCCGGCACCTGCCGCTGGCCACGACCTCACCCGACGACGGGGTCGCGTCCGAACTGGTCGCCGCGGCCGAGCGGGCCGCCGACCGCAGCGCCTACGCCGCCGCCTCGCTCCTGCACCAGCAGGCCGCCCGGCTCACCCCCGACCGCCGCGCGCAGGTCCGGCGGCTCACCGACGCAGCGGCCTGCGCCCTCAACGCCGGACACGCCGGGCAGGCACGGGAGCTGGCCGAGCAGGCCGAGCAGTCGACCGCCGAGGCGGAGGACCTGGCCCGGCTGGCCCCCGTGCGGGCCGCCGTGATGTTCGAATCGGGACAGCAGCGGGAGGCCGCCCGCCTGCTGCTGGGGCGGACGCCCGCCGCCGGTCCCGGCCTGGGCCGGGCCATGCTCCGCACCGGCGCCACGTACGGCTGGTTCGCCGGTGACGCGGACTCGGTGCGCGAGGCCGCCGAGCGGCTGGCGTCCTCGGGGGAGTCCGACCCGATGGTGGAGGGCATGGCCCGGCTCGTCGACGACGACTACGCCGGAGGCCTGCCCCTGCTGGAGCGCGCCGTCGCCGACGGCCGGGACGGCTCCGACGAGGCCCGGAGCCGGGCCCTGCACAGCGCCGTCCTGCTCGGGGACGACACGACGGCCATGGAACTGGCCGCCGCCGAGGTGGCCCGCTGCCGCGCGCAGGGGCTGATCGGCGCCCTGCCGCAGGCCCTGCACCTGCTGGCGGAGCGCCAGGTGCTCGCCGGGGCGCACCGGGACGCCGAGGCGTCGGTGGCCGAGGCCGTGGAGATCGCCCGCGACACCGGGCTGCGCGAGCGCGTCGCCTGGCTCAACGGCGTGCCCGCCCGGATCGCGGCCATCGAGGGCGACGAACAGCGCTGCCGCGGCCTCACGCGGGACGTCCCCGAGGTCGGCAGGGTGGCCGGCGAGAGCGCGCTGAGCCTGCTCGAACTGGCGCAAGGCGACTACGAGGCGGCCCTCGGCCGGCTGGAGACCGCCGTCGGCCCGGGGCCGCAACGCCACACGGCGCTGGCCATGGCCACCGTCGCCGACCAGGTGGAGGCCGCGGTACGGCTCGGGCAGCCCGAGCGGGCCGAGCGGCCGATGCGCGCCTTCGAGGCCTGGGCGGGGGCCGGCCGGCAGCCCTGGGCGCGTGCGGTGGCCCACCGCTGCCGGGCCCTGGTCGAGGGGCGCGAGGAGGACTACCGGCAGGCGCTCCGGCTGCACGAGCAGGGCCGGCGGCCCTTCGAGCGGGCCCGCACCGAGCTGCTGTACGGGGAGTGGCTGCGCAGGGCCCGGCGGCGCAACGAGGCCCGTGCCTCGCTCCGGTCGGCCCTGGAGAACTTCGAACGGCTGCGGGCCGCGCCCTGGGTGGAGCGCGCCCGGGCGGAACTGCGGGCGGCGGGCGACGCGACGACGGGCGCCAAGGCGACCGCGGAGAACGTCCTCGACCGGCTGACCCCGCAGGAACTGCAGGTGGTCCGGCTGGCGGCGGACGGCAACAGCAGCCGGGAGATCGCCGCGCAGCTGTTCCTCAGCCGCAGGACCGTCGAGCACCACCTGTACAAGGCCTATCCCAAGCTCGGCGTCGGCTCCCGGCGCGAACTGGCCCGTCTCAACCTGGTCTGAGGGGGGCGGATCTGACAGAGATGCTTCCGATCTGACAGATCCGCACCGGGGTCCGGGCCGCGCGCGGACGCGGGCCGGGCCTCTGCGCCAGAATCCTTGACCATGATGCGTGCTGCCTACATTGAACAGCTCGGATCTCCGGACGTCATCCGTTACGGTGATCAGCCCACGCCGGAACCGGGGCCGACCGACGTCCTGGTGGACGTCACCGCCGTCTCCGTCAACCACGTCGACACCTTCGTGCGCTCGGGTGCCTGGCGGACCCCGCTGACCTTCCCCTTCGTCATAGGCCGGGACCTCACCGGCACCGTCGCCGCGGTCGGCTCCGGCGTCCACCGGTTCCGGCCCGGCGACCGCGTGTGGTGCAACAGCCTCGGCCACGACGGCCGTCAGGGAGCCGCCGCCGAACGCGTGGTGGTGCCCGTCGACCGGCTGTACCGCCTGCCGGAGGGCGCCGACCCGTACGAGACCGTGGCGCTGGCCCACCCGGCCGCGACCGCCTACCTCGGTCTGTTCACCCACGGGCGGCTGCGCTCCGGCGAGACCGTCGTGGTGCTCGGCGCGGGCGGGAACGTCGGGAGCGCCCTGGTGGTGATGGCCGCCGCCGCGGGCGCCCGGGTGATCGCCGTGGCCTCCGCGCGGGACGCCGAGTACTGCCGCGGCCTCGGCGCCGACCATGTCGTCGACTACCGGGACTCCGACGTGCCCGGGCGCATCCGCGCCGCCGCCCCCGCGGGCGCGGACCTCTACCTCGACGCCTCCGGCACCAACGACCTGGAGACCGCGGTGGACCTGCTCGCCGGGCGGGGGCGGATCGTGCTGCTCGCCGGACTGCGCTCCCGGCCCGTGCTGCCCGTGGGGCCGCTGTATCTGAGGGACCGTTCGATCCACGGCTTCGCCATCTCGCACGCCACCGCCGGGGAACTCGCCGAGGCCGCCAGCGCCATCAACCGGCTCGTCGCCGACGGCCGCCTCAGGCCCCGGGCGACCGAGCGGCTGCACCTGAGCGACGCCGCCGAGGCCCACCGGCGGCTGGAGGAGGGCAAGGTGCACGGCAAAATCGTGCTGAGCGTGGGTGCCGGGGCCTGAGCCGGCCGGAGCACACGGCGCCGGTGAAATGCGGGAATTTCGACCTGACAAATGAGAAAGCCGAGCTTTGACCGGCGCCGGACGGCCTCGACAGAATTCTGCACATGACTCAGTCAATCATCGACACCTCGCCGCTCTTCGAGCTCAAGGCCGACATTCACATTTCCGCGACCCCCCTCGAGGTCTACTCCGTCGTCAGTGATCTGCCGCGCAGTGCCGAATGGAGCCCCGAATGCCGGGGCGGCACGTGGGTCTCCGGCGAACCCTCCACCGTCGGCGCCGTCTTCCGCGGCGAGAACCTGCGCAGCGAGGACGTCGTGGCCTGGGCCCCCCTGGTGCGCGGCGTCTGGCACACCGAGTGCCGCATCACCGCCGCCGAGCCCGGCCGCACCTTCCAGTGGATGATGCTCACCCACGCCCGCGAGGACCAGGAGAGCATCTGGGGCTTCGACATGGCACCCGCCGACGACGGCTGCGTCCTCACCCACCACTTCCGCATGGGCCGGGCGACCGCCGGCATCCACAAGATCGTCGCCGACCTGGACGAGGACGACCGCAAGCGCTTCGTCGCCGACTGGACCGCCAAGCTCGAACAGGACCTCGACGCCACGCTGAACCGCATCAAGGCCGTCATCGAAAAGCAGTGACGATTTCCCGGTGATCCGTACGGGAGCCTGAATTCAAACGGCCCGCCGCACGGCTGAGGAACAGTCACGGCGGAGGAGAGGGTGGGCAGATGTTTCTCCAGCGCATCGGAAACAAGGGAATTCGGCTGGGCACGCTGTTCGACCGGGCCGCGGCCCGGTACCCGGCGAATTCCGTCATTCTCGACCATGATCTCGACGTGGCTCCGGAGCGCGGGCGCCGCATGACGCTGACGGAGGTCGCCGACCTCGTCGACGACCTGGCCTCCCGGCTCTGGGCGGCGGGCGTCCGGCCCGGGGAACGCGTGGTCGTCCACAAGACCAACGGCTTCGACATCACGCTGCTGGCCTGCTCCACGGCCAGGATCGGAGCCGTCCCGGTTCTGCTGTCCCCGAAGCTCGACGGCGCCACCGTGTGCGAGCTGGTGCGCCGCGTGGACCGGCCGTACCTGGTGACCGACCAGGACAAGCTGGAGCACCACCTGCCCGCCGAGATCTTCGGCCTGGCCCGGCAGGTGCTCCTGGCCTCCGGCAGCCACGAGGAGGCCCTCGGCCTCGCCTCGCTGGCCGGCTCCACCCGGGTCGCCCCGGTGACCATGCCCCCGGACCACCCGACGCTGGTCACCCACACCTCCGGCACCACCGGAACGCCCAAGCTGGCGGTGCACACCGGGCGCACCTTCGAGGCGCGCTACCGCCCGCAGGGCACGGTGGCGTCCCTGGTGGGCCGCAGCGAACCGGTGGCCATCCACGTGTCGTTCGTGCACTCGCGGATGTTCACGGCCATGCCCATCACGATCCTCCAGGGGCACCCGATGATCATCCTCCGGGACGACGACCCGGAGGTCGTGGCCGAGGTGTTCCGGCAGGCGCCGCCCGGCCTGATCGAGGCGCACCCGAACACGTTCCTGCGCTGGGAGGTGCTGGTCGACGACCCGCGCCGGCCGCTGGCGAACGTGAAGTACTTCAGCAGCACCTTCGACGCCATCCACCCGCGCACCGTGCACCTGATGCTCACCGCGTCCCGCCGCGAGTCGCCGCAGTTCGTGCAGATGTACGGGCAGAGCGAGGTCGGCCCGATCGCCGGGCGCACCTACTCGAAGAAGCGCGGCGCGGACGCCGACGGCCGCTGCGTGGGCTCCCCGTTCCCCGGCATGACGGGCGTCCGGGTGGTCAGCCGGGACGGCAAGCGCCCCACCAAGTCCAACCCCGGCTACATCGAGGTGCGTTCCGACGGGCGGATCGTCACCTACCTCGGCGAGCACGAGCGCTGGGAGAAGCAGGCCGACGGCGAGTGGTGGCGCATGGGCGACCTGGGCTACCGCACCAAGTGGGGCTGCCTGCACCTGCTCGACCGTGAGGTCGACGAGATCGAGGGCATCGACAGCACCCTGGAGATCGAGGACACCCTCTTCGCCCGGATACCGGAGCTCGTCGAGGTCATCATCGTCCCCGACGAGGACGGCAAGCCGCTGCCCGTGGTGTGCACCCGTGACGACAAGCCGCTCGACCTCGCGGCCTGGAAGCGGGCGGTGGCCGGCCTGCCCGCGATGGCGGACCCCGTCCAGTGGAAGCTCGACGACCTGCCCCAGACCGCCACGACCAAGATCAAGCGGCTGGAGCTGGCCCGGCTGCTGAAGGCGGAGCGGACGGGAGCGTAAGCCCCGGCCCCCCCCGCGCCGCCTCCTCCCCGGGGCGCGGGCCCATCCCCCCCGTGGGCCCGCGCCCCCGTCACCCCCCGCACGGCGGCCCGGCGCCACGCGCCGGGCCGCCGTCCCCAGCCGAGGAGTTGCCCCCGATGACGGCACTGCGCGCCTCCCGACGCCGGATCGAGCACTGGGATCCGGAGGACGAGGAGTTCTGGGAGCGCACCGGCAAGCACGTCGCACGACGCAACCTCGTCCTGTCCGTCCTCTCCGAGCACATCGGGTTCTCGATCTGGAGCATGTGGTCGGTCCTGGTGCTGTTCATGTCCCCGGCCATCGGCCTGGGCTTCGCCCCGAGCGAGAAGTTCCTGCTGGTGGTCACCCCCACCCTGGTGGGCGCGCTGCTGCGCCTGCCGTACAGCCACGCCGTGACCCGGTTCGGCGGGCGCGACTGGACCGTCTTCAGTTCGGCCCTGCTGTTCGTCCCGGCGCTGCTGGCGCTGTACTTCGTCCAGCGGCCCGGCACACCCCTGTGGGTGTTCGTGCTCATCGCCGCGACCGCCGGCGTCGGCGGCGGCAACTTCGCCTCCTCGACCACCAACATCGCCCTCTTCTTCCCCCGGCGGCACCAGGGCTGGGCGCTCGGCCTCAACGCCGGCGGCGGCAACCTGGGCGTCGCCGTCATCCAGCTCGTCGGACTGCTGGTCATCGCCACCGTGGGCGACACCCACCCCGCCTACGTGATCGCCGCCTACCTGCCGCTGATCGCGCTGGCCGCCCTGCTGGCGGCGCTCGGCATGGACAACGTCGCCACCGTCCCCGCCGGATCCGGCGCGCTGCGCGAGACGCTGCGCGAGCGGCACACCTGGTGGATCTCCCTGCTGTACCTCGGCACCTTCGGCTCGTTCATCGGCTACGGCTTCGCCTTCGGGCTCGTCCTGCAGAACCAGTTCGGCGCCACACCGCTCCAGGCGGTCGGCTACACCTTCCTGGGACCGCTGCTCGGGTCCCTGTCCCGGCCGCTCGGCGGTCTGCTCGCCGACCGCTTCGGCGGAGCACGGGTCACCTTCTGGAACTTCCTCGCCATGGGCGCCGGCACCCTCCTGCTGCTGGTGGCCTCGGCACACGACTCCCTCGCGCTGTTCGTCGCCGTGTTCACGGTGCTGTTCGTCCTCAGCGGCCTGGGCAACGGCTCCACGTACAAGCTGATCCCGGTGGTCTTCGCCGGGCAGGCGGAGGCCGCCGTCACCGCCGGCCACGACGCGACCGAGGCCTTCGCCCGCGCCCGGCGCCTGACCGGCGCGGCCATCGGCATCGCCGGCGCCGTCGGCGCGCTCGGCGGCGTGGTCGTCAACCTGGCCTTCCGGGCGTCCTACGGCAGCTGGGGCACGGGCGAGCCCGCCTTCTGGTTCTTCCTCGCCTTCTACGCGGTGTGCGTCACCGTCACCCGCCAGGTCTACCTGCGCACCCCGCACGGCACCCCGCCGGGCGACGCGCGGGAGACGCGGCGGGCCGGGCGCAGGGCCGCCGAGTCGTCGGAGGTCACCCGTGCCTGACACCGTGCCGCGCACCGGCGTGGCCACGCACTGCCCGTACTGCGCCCTGCAGTGCGGCACCCGCCTCGGCCACGACACCCGGGGCACCGTGGTGGAGCCCTCCGACTTCCCCGTCAACGACGGCCGGCTGTGCCAGAAGGGCTGGACCGCGCCCACGCTGCTCGACGTCCCGGACCGGCTGCGCCGGCCGCTGGTGCGCGGCGCCGACGGCCGTCTCGCCCCGGCCGACTGGGACACCGCCCTGGACACGGTCGCCGGGCGGCTGCGGCAGATCCGCGACGCGCACGGCCCGGACGCGCTCGCCGTCTTCGGCGGGGGCGGCCTCACCAACGAGAAGGCCTACCTGCTGGGCAAGTTCGCCCGGCTCGCCCTCGGTACCAGCCAGATCGACTACAACGGCAGGTTCTGCATGTCCTCCGCCGCCGCGGCCGGGAACGCCGCCTTCGGCCTGGACCGCGGACTGCCGTTCCCCGTCGGCGACCTCGACGCGGCGGACACGATCCTGCTCGCCGGCGCCAACCCCGCCGAGACCATGCCCCCGTTGATGCACCACCTGCGCGGCGCGGACCTGATCGTCATCGACCCCCGCCGCACCAGGACCGCCGAACGGGCCGCCCTGCACCTGCAACCGGTGCCCGGCACCGACCTCGCGCTCGCGCTGGGGCTGCTGCACATCGCCGTGAGCGACGGCTGGTGCGACAAGGAGTACGTCCAGGAGCGCACCACCGGTTTCGACGCGGCCTGGCGGCGCGCCGTCACCTGGTGGCCCGAGCGCGTCGAACAGGTCACCGGCGTCCCCGTCGCCGAACAGCGCGCCGCCGTGGAACTGCTGGGCGAGGCGCGCCGGGCCTATGTGCTGACCGGCCGGGGCGCCGAACAGCACAGCAAGGGCGCCGACACCGCCGCGGCCTTCATCAACCTCGCCCTCGCCCTGGGCCTGCCCGGGGTCGCCGGAAGCGGCTACGGCTGCCTGACCGGACAGGGCAACGGACAGGGCGGCCGCGAACACGGGCAGAAGGCCGACCAGCTCCCCGGCTACCGCATGATCACCGACCCGGACGCCCGGGCCCACGTCGCCCGGGTCTGGGGCACCACCCCGGACGCCCTGCCCGGCCCCGGCCGCAGCGCCTACGAACTGCTCGACGCGCTCGGCACCGAGGGCGGCCCGCGCGCCCTGCTGGTGTTCGGCTCCAACCCGCTGGTGTCCGCGCCCCGTTCCGCCCACGTCGCCGAGCGGCTGGCCGCCCTCGACCTGCTGGTGGTGGCCGACTTCGTGCCCTCGGAGACCGCGCGCACGGCCGACGTGGTCCTTCCGGTCGCCCAGTGGGCCGAGGAGGAGGGCACCCTGACCAACCTGGAGGGCAGGGTGCTGCGCCGCCGCCGGCTGCTGCCCCCGCCGCAGGGCGTGCGCACCGACCTGGAGGTCCTGCACGGCCTCGCGGTCCGGCTCGGCGAGCCGGCCCACCGCTACCCGACCTCGCCGCGCCGGGTCTTCGAGGAACTGCGGCGCGCCTCCCGCGGCGGCAAGGCCGACTACTCCGGCATCACCTACGAACGCCTGGACGCGGGGGAGGCCCTGCACTGGCCCTGCCCCGAACGCCCGGACGGGGAACCGCACCCCGGGACGCCCCGCCTCTTCCTCGACGGCTTCGCCACCCCGGACGGGCGTGCCCGGTTCGCCGAGGTCGACCACCGCGACCCCGCCGAGACCCCCGACGCCGACCACCCCCTGTACGCCACCACCGGCCGCGTGCTGGCCCACTACCAGTCCGGCGCGCAGACCCGCCGCGTGCCCGAACTCAACGACGCCGAGCCCGGACCGTTCGTGGAGATCCACCCGGACACCGCCGAACGCGCCGGGCTGCGCGAGGGCGACACCGCCCGTGTCACCTCGGCCCGCGGCACCACCCTCGCGCGGGTCCGGCTGGTCGGCACCCTGCGCACGGACACGGTGTTCCTGCCCTTCCACCACCCCGGCACCGGCCGGGCCAACCTGATCACCAGCACCGCCCTCGACCCCCGCAGCGGGATGCCCGAGTTCAAGGTCTGCGCCGTGCGCGTCGAACCCGGCACCGACGCGTCGTGAGGCCCGCCATGCCCGACTCGCACCCCCTTGTCGTCGTCGGTCACGGCCCCGCCGCGCACCGGCTCGTCGAGCGCCTGTCCCGGCTCGGCCACCCGGGCCCGGTCACCGTCCTCGGCGCCGAGCCGCGCCCGGCCTACCACCGGGTCCTGCTGACCTCCCTCCTCGACCGCACCCTCACCGCCCGGGACCTGGAACTGCCCGCCCCGCCCGACGGCGTGCGCGTGCGGCCCGGCGTCACCGCCACGGCCGTCGACCCCGCCCGCCGTCTGGTCCGCACCGGCACCGGCCGGACGCTCCGCTACGACCGGCTCGTGCTGGCCACCGGCGCCCGGCCACGGATCCCGCGGCTGCCCGGCCTGCTCACCGCCGACGGCCGGCTCACCGAGGGCGCCACCACCCTGCGCACCCCCGACGACGCCCAACGGCTCGCGGACGGGCCCGTGGTGGTGCTCGGCGGCGGTGTCCTCGGCACCGAGACCGCCCTCGCGCTGCTGCGCGCCGGCCGCGACGTCACCCTCGTGCACCCGGGCCCGCACCCCCTGCACGACCGGCTCGACGCCACGGCCGGTGCCCTGCTCGCCGGTCACCTCCGCTCCGCCGGCGCCCGCCTGCGGCTCGGGCGCGCCGCCGTCGAGTACCGGCCGGGCAAGCTGGTCCTCGACGACGGCGAGATCCTGCGGGCCGACGCGCTCGCGCTGTGCACCGGCGCCGTGCCCGAGACCGCGCTCGCCCGGCGGGCCGGACTGGCCGTGCGCACGGGGGTCGTCGTCGACCGGCACCTGCGCACCAGCGATCCGCACATCCACGCCATCGGGGACTGCGCGGAGTTCGACGGCGAGGTCCCCGGACTCGTCACGACCGCCTGGGAACAGGCCGAGACCCTCGCCCGGATCCTCACCGGCCACGACACCCACCACCGCGCCGGCCGGCCCGTGCTGCGGCTGAAGGCGCCCGGCTTCGACCTGGCCTGCCTCGGGCCGCCCGGCCCGCCGCCCGCCGCCCGGCACCTCATCCTGTCCGACCCCGCCCGCGGCCGCTACGCCGCCGTGGCCCTGTCCGGGGAGCGCGTCGCGGGCGCGGTCCTCGTCGGACTGCCGCGCGCCACCGCCGCCCTCGCCCAGCTGTACGCGCGCGACCTGCCGGTGCCGGCCGACCGGTTCGGGCTGCTGCTGGGCACCGCGGCCGGCGAACGGCCCGCCCACGTGGAACTGCCGGACACGGCCGTGCTCTGCCACTGCAACCACGTCACCAAGGCCGGCCTGCTGCGCGCCTGGCACGACGGCGCCCGCGACCTGGCCGCGATCGCCGCCGCGACCCGGGCCACCACCGGCTGCGGGGGCTGCGCGGACGACGTCCGCCTGGTCCTCGCGTCGGCGACCGGAGGAAACAGCGACCCATGAACCGCACCCCGCGCACCCTGGTGGTCGTCGGACACGGCATGACCGGCCACCGCCTGGTCGAGCACCTGCGGGCCCACGACCGGCACGGCACCTGGCGCGTCGTGATCCTGGCCGAGGAGCCCCGCCCCGCCTACAACCGGGTCGCCCTGTCGTCCTACCTGGAGGGCAGGAGCGCCGCCGATCTCACCCTCGCCGGCCCCGGATTCCTCACCGACCCCCTGGTGGAGCTGCGCACGGCCGCCCCGGTGACCGGCATCGACCGGCGGGCCCGCACGGTCACCACGGCCGACGGCACGCTCACCCGCTACGACGCCCTGGTGCTGGCCACCGGATCGCGGCCCTTCGTGCCGCCCGTCCCGGGGCACGGCCTGCCCGGCTGCTTCGTCTACCGCACCTTCGACGACCTCGACGCCCTCCGTGAGGCGGCGCGCGAGGGAGGGCCCGGTGTCGTGGTGGGCGGCGGCCTGCTCGGCCTGGAGGCCGCCAACGCGCTGCGGCTGCTCGGCGTACGTCCCCATGTCGTGGAGCTCGCCCCGCGCCTGATGCCGGTCCAGCTCGACGACGGGGGAGCGCGTGTGCTCACCCGGCTCGTCACCGGGCTGGGCCTGCGGGTGCACTGCGGCACCGCCGTGCGCGAGGTCCACGCCACCGCCGACGGGCGGGCCGGCCGGGTCACCCTCACCGACGGCACCGCGCTCGACACCCGGCTGGTGGTGTTCTCGGCGGGCGTGCGCCCCCGCGACGAACTGGCCGGCCCCGCCGCACTGGCGACGGGCGAACGCGGCGGCTACCTCGTGGACGAGCTGTGCCGCACCGCGGACCCGCGCGTCTGGGCCGTCGGCGAGTGCGCGGCCGTCAGGGGCCGCACCTACGGGCTGGTCGCCCCCGGCTACCGGATGGCCGAACTGGTCGCCGACCAGCTGCTGGGCCGCCCCGCGACCCCCTTCACTGACCCCGACACCGCCACCAAGCTCAAACTCCTCGGCGTCGACGTGGCCAGCTTCGGCGACGCCCACGCCGAGACCGACGGCGCCCTGGAGTACGTCCTGCGCGACGACACCGCCGGCACCTACGCCAAGCTCGTCCTCGACCCCGAGGGGCGCGTCCTGCGCGGCGGCGTGCTCGCCGGCGACGCCTCCGCCTACCGCACCCTGCGCGCCCTGACCGGCCGGGAACTGACCGCCCCGCCCGACCGGTTGCTGTCCGCACCGGGCCCCGGCGGCCCGCCGCGCCGCACCCGCGCGGCGGACGCGGCCTGACTTGACGGAGTAGGGGCCGGCGGTTGGCGGCCGGCCCGGCATTGGAGCGACGATCACTGTGCCCGATGGTGCGCGCCGCGCCGCCCCCGACAACGCCGAGGCGGGAAGTGAGGTTCACCAGATGCCCAGTCGCACAGTGGTCGTCCGGACGACGGCGGGACGAGTGGCGGGGACGCGCTCCGACGGACTCACCGTCTTCCGGGGCGTGCCCTACGCGGCTCCGCCGGTGGGCCCGCTGCGGTTCTCCTCGCCCCGGCCGCCCGAGCCCTGGCAGGGCGTGCGCGACGCCACCGTCTTCGCCGCCCCCTCCCTGCAGGGCGACTACCTGCCCGACAGCAGCGAGGACAGCCTGTACGCCAACGTGTGGACCCCGGACACCGACGGCAGCCTGCCGGTCCTGGTCTACATCCACGGCGGCGGCTGGATGCTCGGCGCGGGCAGCGAGCCCGACTACGACGGGGCCCGCACCGCCGTCCACGGCCGGATGGTCGTCGTCACCTTCAACTACCGTCTCGGCGTGTTCGGCTGGGGACTGCACGAGGAACTCACCGACCCGCACACGGGCTCCTGCGCGAACTGGGGCCTGCAGGACCAGGCGGCGCTGGTGCGCTGGGTCCGCGACAACGCCGCGGCGTTCGGCGGCGACCCCGGCAACATCACCGTCGCCGGCACCTCGGCGGGCGGCTCCAGCACCTGGCAGCTGGCCCTGCTGCCCGAACTGCGCGACACCATCCGGCGGATCGTCCCGATCAGCGTCAAGCACGTGTGGGAGCCCGCCAGTTCCACGACCCCCGAGGAGTCCCGCCGGGTCTACGAGCACCTCGCGCGCCGCTTCGGCACCAGCGTGCCGGGGCTGCGGGCCGTGCCGGCCGCCGAACTGCGGGACGCCTGGGACGAGGTGTACGCGGGCCGCCCCACCGAGCGGTTCGTGGAAGGCGGCCGGGAGTACCGGGGCCCGGTCGTGGACGGCCGGTGGATGCGCGGCTACGACCACGCGCTGCCCAGCCCCGGCATCCCCGTGATGCCGGTCTACTGCCGCACCGAGGGCTCCTTCTTCACCACCGGCCCCGGCTACCCCTACCCCGGCGAGCACCCGGCCGACGAGGCCGGACTGCGCGCGGCCGTCCGCGAGGTCCTGGAGAAGGGTGCCGCCAAGGTCACCGACGAGCAGGTGGAGGAGTGCGTCGCGCACTACCGGCGGGCGTCCGAGGCGGAGGGGCTGCCCGTCGACCCGGTGTCGGTGTGGACGCAGGTGTGGGGTGACGGGCTGTTCCGCTACCTGATCGTCCGGCTCGCCGAACGGCACGCCCGCGAACGCGGCCCCGCCGCCTCGCCGCAGTACCTGATGGAGTTCGCCCACCCGCTCAAGCCGCCGTACGCCGGCACCACCCCCCACGAGGCCGTCGCGAAGTTCCTCTTCGGCACCTTCACCCTGCCGGTCAACGCACCCTTCTACGGGGACGGACCGCTGGAGCGGCGGATCTCGGACACGCTGATCGACCTGGTGGCGTCCTTCGCCCGCGGCAGCACACCGAGCAGCGAACACGCCCCCGCCTGGCCGGAGTTCACCCCGGACCGTCCCAGCGTGATGGTCCTCGGCTGCGAGCGGGTGGCCCGGATCGGCACGGTGTCGGCCCAGGCCCACCTGGCGTACTGGGACCGCGCCGGCTGGGTGCCGCGGCCCTGAACACCCCCGGCCATACACCACCACAGCAACGAAAGGACTGGGACTTCGATGTGCGGACTCGCAGGCTGGGTCGCCTACGACCACGACCTGTCGGCACACGGCGGGACGGCCTCGGCCATGACGGAGACGCTGGCATGCCGGGGACCCGACGACCGCGGCGTGTGGATCTCGCCCCACGCGATCCTCGGCCACCGCCGGCTCTCCATCATCGACCTGGAGGGCGGACGCCAGCCCATGCACGTCACCGGCGAGGGCGACGGCCTCCCCGTCCTCGTCTACACCGGAGAGGTGTACAACTACCGCGAGCTGAAGGAGGAACTCGCCGGCCTCGGCCACGCCTTCCGCACCTCCAGCGACACGGAGGTCGTGCTCCACGCCTACCTGGAGTGGGGCGAGCACTTCGCCGAGCGGCTCAACGGCATGTACGCCCTCGCCCTGTGGGACCCGCGCAGCGAGGAACTGCTGCTGGTGCGCGACCGCATGGGCGTCAAGCCCCTGTTCTACTACCCGACGCCCGACGGCGTGCTGTTCGGCTCCGAGGCCAAGGCCATCCTGGCCCACCCCGACGCCGAGGCCGTCGTCGACGCCGAGGGCCTGGCGGAGATCTTCGCCATCATCAACACCCCCGGCCACGCGATCTTCAAGGGCATGCACGAGGTCGTGCCCGGCACCGTCGTCCGCTTCCACCGCGGCGGCCACACCACCCGCACCTACTGGCAGTTGGAGGCCCATCCGCACACCGACGACCTCGACACCACCGTCACCCGCGTCCGCGAACTCCTCGAGGACATCGTCGAACGCCAGCTCGTCGCCGACGTCAAGGTCGGCACCCTGCTCTCCGGCGGCCTCGACTCCAGCGCCATCACCGCGCTCGCCGCGAAGGTCTTCCGCGACCAGGGCAAGCAGGAGCGCATCAAGGCCTTCTCCATCGACTTCAAGAACAACGAGGAGAACTTCCGCGGCAACGGCATCTGGATGGACCCGGACACGCCGTACGCCATCGACGTCGCCCGCCGCTCCGGTGCCGAGCACGTCATCGTCGAGCTGGAGAACCACCACGTCCTCGACGAGGACGTGCGCATGCGGGTGCTGCGCGCGCAGGACCTGCCCATCTCCACCGGCGACATGGAGCACTCCCTCTACCACCTGTGCAAGGCCCTCAAGGAGCAGGTGACCGTCGCCCTGTCCGGCGAGACCGCGGACGAACTCTTCGGCGGCTACAACTGGTTCTTCGACAAGGAGGCCGTCGAGGGCGACACCTTCCCCTGGTACGACGCCTGGCGCCGGCTCGGCGGCCTGGACACCATGAAGGAGATCGGCCTCTGGGACCGGCTCGGCCTCGACGAGTACGTGGCCAAGCGGTACGCCGAGGCCCTCGCCGAAGTGCCGCGCCTGGAGGGCGAGTCCGCGCACGAGGCACGGATGCGGGAGCTGTCGTACCTCAACATCAGCCGCTGGGAGAACTTCCTGCTGGACCGCAAGGACCGCATCAGCATGGCCGCGAGCCTGGAGGTCCGGGTGCCGTTCACGGACCACCGGCTGGTGGAGTACGTCTTCAACGTGCCGTGGGCCATGAAGACCTTCGACGGCCGGGAGAAGAGCCTGCTGCGCGCCGCCGCGAGTCACGTCCTGCCCGAGTCGGTGCTGGAGCGCAAGAAGAGCCCCTACCCGTCCACCCAGGACGTGGAGTACGTGCGGGCCCTGCGCGCCAAGGTCGAGGCCCTGCTGGACGGTTCCCCCGTGCTCGACCTCGTGCCGGCCGAGGGCATCCGCAAGCTGCTGGACAAGCCCGTCGAGTCCTACGCCGGTCTCGGCGGCCTGTGGGGCATGCGGGCCGTGATGGAGCGCCTGGTCGAGTTCGACGCGTGGGTGAAGGAGTACGACGTCCGCGTGGAGTGGTGACACTCCCACCGGCGCGGCGTGCGGCGTGCGGCGCCCGGGCGGGCCGCGCGCCGCACCGCCGTGCGATCCGATCCCCCTCTCGCACCGGCGGAAGGACGCTCATGGACACCTCGCTCATGGACACCACCCTCATGGACACCACCCTCATCGAACCCTCGGGCCTGCCCCTCGTGGTCGACGACTCCCCGGAGTGGGGCAGCGCACGGCTCGACCTCGACGCCTACCTCGCCCGCGTCGGCTACCGGGGGCCGCGCGAGGCCTCGCTCCCGGCGCTGCGCGCGCTCCACCGCGCCCACCGGGACTCCGTGTGCTTCGAGAACGTCGACATCGCCCTCGGGCGCACGGTCTCCATAGACATCGACGCCGTCCAGCGCAAGATCGTCCGGGCGGGCCGCGGCGGCTACTGCTACGAGACGAACCTGCTGTTCGCCGCCGCCCTGGACCGCTTCGGCTTCCCCGTCACCCGGCTCCTGGTCCGCATCCGCGAGGGCAGCTCCAAGCGCCGGTTCCGCTCCCACACGGCCCTGCTCGTGCGGGCGGACGACACCGTGTGGCTGGCCGACCCCGGCTACGGCTACGCCGCGCTCATCGAACCCCTCGCCCTCCACCCGGGAGCGGAGAGCACCGTCGCCGGCTGGTCGTGGCGGCTGACGACCGAGGACGGCCACTGGATCCTGCAGTACCGGCGGCCCGAAGGCTGGTTCGACATCTACGCCTTCCGCACCGAACCGCAGTACGCCGTCGACTTCGAGGCCGCCCACTTCGTCAGCTCCACCCGCCCCGGCTCGCCCTTCGTGGGACAGCTCGTGGTCCAGCGGGCCGACGACGAGGAGCGCTACCGGCTGAAGAACAACGAGTTCATCACCGAGTACCGCAACGGCGAGCAGCGCCGGCGCGTCCTGCGCCCCCGAGAGGCCGTGGACACCGTGCGCACCACCTTCGGGCTGCCGCTCACCGCCGAGGAGGAACGGCTGCTGCACGACTTCCTCGCCGCCCGACGGTGACGGGCACGCCGCCATACGAGAACTCCCCGCCCGGAAGGCGGGGAGTTCTCGTATGAGGGCCTCAGGCCCGCACCCCTCGCGGGGCCAGCGCCGCCAGCACGGCCTCCACGACACCGCCCGGGGCGCGTCCGCTCGTGTCGACGACCGCCCGGGCGACCTCCCTGTAGAGCGGACGGCGTGCCGCGGCCAGCGCACGCCAGTGCCGCCGCGGATCACCGGCCAGCAGCGGCCGGCCCGCATCCCGGCCGATCCGCCGGACCGCCTCGTCGGCGTCCACGTCGAGGAACACCACCGGCCGCCCGTCCAGCAGCGCCCGGGTCCGCGGATCCAGGACCGCGCCGCCGCCGAGCGCGAGCACGCCGTCGTGCCCGGCGAGGGCGCGGGCCACCGCCCGTGCCTCCACGGCGCGGAAGGCTGCCTCGCCCTCGCCGGCGAAGATCTCGGCGATGGTCCGGCCCTGCTCGGCGACGATGTCGTCGTCGGTGTCCCGGTAGGAGACGCCGAGCCGTTCGGCCAGCAGCCGTCCGACGGTGGACTTGCCCACGCCCATCGGGCCCACCAGCACGACCAGCGGGCCGCTCATCGGATGGCGAGGTGGTCGAGGTAGGAGGTGACGTTGCGGCGGGTCTCGGCCACGCTGTCACCACCGAACTTCTCCGCCACCGCGTCCGCCAGCACCAGCGCCACCATCGCCTCCGCCACGATGCCGGCGGCCGGGACCGCGCACACGTCGGAACGCTGATGGTGGGCCTGCGCGGCCTCACCAGTGCTGACGTCGACGGTCTGCAGGGCGCGCGGCACGGTCGCGATGGGCTTCATCGCGGCACGCACCCGCAGCAGTTCACCCGTGGTCAGACCGCCCTCGGTGCCGCCGGAACGGCCCGACGCCCGTCTGACGCCCTGCTCGGTGGCGACGATCTCGTCGTGCGCCTCCGAGCCCGGCACCCGCGCCAGCTCGAAGCCGTCGCCGATCTCGACGCCCTTGATGGCCTGGATGCCCATGAGCGCGCCCGCGAGCCGGGCGTCGAGCTTGCGGTCCCAGTGCACATGCGAACCCAGACCCACCGGTACGCCGTAGGCCAGGATCTCCACCACGCCGCCGAGGGTGTCGCCGTCCTTGTGGGCCTGGTCGATCTCGGCGACCATCGCCTTCGAGGCGTCCGCGTCCAGACAGCGCACCGGGTCCGCGTCCAGCCGCTCCACATCCGCCGGCGTCGGGTAGACGCCCTTGGGGGCCTTCGCCGCCGCCAGCTCGACGACGTGGGAGACGATCTCGACGCCGGTGGTCTCCTTCAGGTACGACCGGGCCACCGCGCCCAGCGCCACCCGGGCCGCGGTCTCCCGCGCCGAGGCCCGCTCCAGGATCGGCCGGGCCTCGTCGAAGCCGTACTTCTGCATGCCCGCCAGATCGGCGTGGCCCGGACGCGGCCGGGTCAGCGGGGCGTTACGGGCCAGCCCCGCCAGCACCTCCGGGTCGACCGGATCGGCCGCCATGACCTGCTCCCACTTGGGCCACTCCGTGTTGCCCACCATGATCGCCACCGGAGAGCCCAGCGTCAGGCCGTGCCGGACCCCGCCCAGGAAGGTGACCTCGTCCCGCTCGAACTTCATCCGGGCACCGCGGCCGTAGCCCAGCCGCCGCCTCGCGAGATGGTCCGCCACCATGTCCGTGGTGATCGGCACGCCGGCGGGAAGACCCTCCAGCGTCGCGACGAGTGCGGGACCGTGGGACTCACCCGCGGTCAGCCAGCGCAACCTGCTCAACGGTGCCGCGCTCCTTTCCCCTCGTGCCGGGGGAGACCGCCCCGCTGCCGGGGAGGACCTCCTTGATCAGGCCGCCCACGATGCGCACCCCGTCCTGGGTGAGCACCGACTCGGGGTGGAACTGCATCGACGCGAAGTGCGGGCCGCGCAGGGCGTGCACCTCGCCCGTGTCGGGATCGCGGCTGATCTCCACCACGCCGACCCCCTCGCACTCGGCCTTGTCCTCCTCGGCGCGGGCGGCGAACGTGTTGTAGAAGCCGACCCGTTCCCGTGCCCCGAACAGGTCGATCTCCCGCTGCACGCCCTGGTTGGGGACCGCCCGCCGCACCAGCGGGAAGCCGAGCAGGGTGGACAGCGTCTGGTGGCTGAGGCAGACGGCGAGGAACGGGCGCCGTTCGTCCAGCAGAGTGCGCACCGTGGCCCGCAGATGGGCGATCTTGGGGTGCTCGACGTCGCGCGGGTCGCCCGGTCCCGGGCCCATGACGACGAGGTCGTATCCGTCCGGGGAGTACTCCTCGTCGAAGCGGCGGACCGTCACCCGCAGTCCCAGGGACCGCAGTTGGTGGTCGAGCATCGACGTGAAGGTGTCCTCGGCGTCGACGACCAGCACCCGGCGCCCGCTCAGCACCGGATCCGGATCCGGCTCCGCCGCCGCGCCCTTCCCGGCGAGCCAGAAGCCGGCGAGGGTGGAGTTGCGCTGCTCCAGGGCCGCCAGGACCTGCGGGTGGTTGCTGAACCGGGAGGGCCCGTCGCTCTCGATGGCCGCGAGCAGGCCCGCCGCCTTCGCCGCCGTCTCGGCGACCTCGCTCTCGGGGTCGGAGTGCCGCACGAGCGTGGCGCCGACCCCGATCCGCAGCCGTCCGGAGGCGTCGATGTCGGCGGTGCGGATCAGGATGGAGGAGTCCAGCGCCCGGTCCCCGTGTTCGTCGCGGCCGATGAGCGCGACGACGCCGCTGTAGTAGCGGCGGCCCTCGGGCTCGTACCGCTTGATGACCCGGCAGGCGTTCTCCAGCGGGCTGCCGGTGACCGTCGGGGCGAACAGCGTCTCGCGCAGGATGTCGCGCGGGTCCCGCGTGCTGTGCCCCTCGATGAAGTACTCGGTGTGGGCGAGGCGCGCCATCTCCTTGAGGTACGGGCCGACCACCCGGCCGCCCGACTCGCAGATGCGGGCCATCATCTTCAGTTCCTCGTCCACGACCATGTACAGCTCGTCGGCCTCCTTGCGGTCGGCGAGGAAGTCGAGCACCTGCGGCAGGGTCGGGCCCGTGGCCGGGTAGCGGTAGGTGCCGCTGATGGGGTTCATCACCGCCAGGCCCTCGCGCAGGCTGATGTGCCGCTCGGGCGTGGCGCCGACGAGGGTGCGGGAGCCGGTGTGCACCAGGAACGTCCAGTGGGCGCCGCTCTCGCGCTGCAGCAGGCGCCGGAAGACCGCCAGGGCGTGCCGCGGGGTGTAGCCGGTGATGTCGGCGGTGTAGGTGCGCTTGATGACGAAGTTGGCGCCCTCGCCGGTGCCGATCTCGTCCCGGACGACCCGGCGCACGGTGGCGGCGTACTCCTCGTCCGGCACGTCGAAACGGCCGCCGGACAGCTCGACCGGCAGATCGGGGATCCGGGTCAGCACCTCGGCGACGGGGACGGTGGCCTGGTCCGTGACGGCCATCGCGAGCAGCGGTGTGCCGTCGTCGGGGCAGTCGAAGCCGCGCTCCGCGATCTGCCGGTAGGGCACGAGGGCCAGCACCTCGTGGCGGGGGCCGGCGGCGGGCTCCGGGGCGTCGGGCAGGGGCAGTTCGGCGAGGGTGCGCGGCTCGGCCGTCTCGCCGACGACGACGTCCAGCACGCCCGGGCCCGTCGTCTCGGGTCGGTGCAGCAGGGCGTAGGCGGCCGGGGGCCGTTCGCCCAGGATCCGGCCGAGCAGGTCGCCGCTCGGGGTGCCGGTCATGCCAGGACCTCCTTGGTGGTGACGACGACGGCGCAGCGCTGCGCCGCGTACTCCAGGGCCAGCCGGTGGTGGTACTCGGAGAAGTCGGCCGTGGCGTCGGCGACCAGGAACGGCTGGATGTCGTGCGTGAAGGCCTCGACCGCGGTCATCAGCACGCCCACGTGGGCGTACACGCCGCACAGCACCAGCTGGTCCCGGCCCGCGGCGCGCATCCGCTCCAGCAGGTCGGAGCGGAAGAACGCGCTGTAGCGCCACTTGGTGAGCTGCCAGTCGCCGGGAGCCGGGGCCAGTTCGTCGACGACCTGCCGGTCGGCGGGCGCGGTGCGCATGCCCGGGCCCCAGAAGTCCTTGAGCAGGCCCCGCTGTTCGTCGGTCATGCCGCCGGGCTGCGCGGTGTACGCCACCGGCACGCCGAGCGCGGCGCAGTGCTCGCGCACCTGCCGGGCGTTGCGCACGAGTTCCTCGCGCAGGCCCTCGGGGAGGGGCCGCAGGAAGTAGCGTTGCATGTCGTGCACCAGCAGCACGGCGCGGTCCGGGTCGACGGACCACCGGGCGACGTTGCCGGGCAGGTCGCCGGCCGTCGGCATCGGGTAGGGGGAGATCTCGGGTATGCCTGCCATGGACTCTTCTCCTGGTCGCCTGACGTCGGTGGGGAGTGGGGGCCTAGGCGCCGAGCGCGGCGCCGCCGTCGACGGTGAGTTCGTGCAGGGTGATGTGGGAGGCCTCGTCGGACAGCAGGAAGGCGACGGCGCCGGCGACGTCCGAGGGGCGGGCCAGCTTGCCCAGCGGGATGCCGACCCGGAAGGCGTCCAGCCGTCCCTCCACCGTGTGCTTCGGACCCGACTCGTCGTGCCACATGGACGTGAGCATCGGGGTGGTGGTCGAGCCCGGCGCGACCACGTTGCAGCGGATGCCGTCCCGGGCGACCTCCAGGCCCAGGCTCTTGGTGAACATGGTCGCCGCCGCCTTGGACGCGCCGTAGGCGGCCATCTGCACCCGCGGGGTGGCGGCGGCGTTGGACGCCACGGTGACGATCGCGCCGCGCCGGCGCGGCAGCATCCGGTCGACGACGGCCCGCGACATCAGGAACACACCGGTGGCGTTGACGGCGAACGTCGTCGTCCAGTCCTCGGGGGTGAGGTCGCGCACGGTGCCCAGACGCAGCACACCGGCCCCGTTGACCAGGTACTCCAGCGGACCGAGCCGCTGCTCGGCCTCGTCCACGACGGCGTCGACGTCCCGGGCGTCGCTGACGTCGGCGGGCAGGGCGAGCGCCTCCAGGCCGTCCGCGCGCAACTTGTCCACCACGTGCCGCAGCCGGTCGGCGTCGCGGTCCACGGCTGCCACCACCGCGCCGCGTTCGCCGAGGGTGCGGGCCACCGCCTCGCCGATGCCGCCCGCCGCTCCGGTGACGAGTGCGACCTTTCCGTCCATCTTCCGGACCTCCTCATCTGCGTGTGGGCCCGACCGCCGTGCCGCGGCCGGCCGGGCGGGGGAGAGTGGCCGAGCCGTCAGCCGAGCCAGGCCGAGGCCACGGCGACGGCCTGGCTCGGGTTGAGGCGCGGGTCGCAGTAGGACGTGTACTTGTCCGCGACGTGGTCGACGCAGCCGTCGTTGGGGACGCACTCGGTGACGTCGTCCGGGGTGGTCTCCAGGTGCAGCCCGCCGATGATCCCGCCCTCGGAGCGGACGGCCTCCTGGAACTCCTGGATCTCCCGCTCGATCGTCTCCATGTAGCGCGTCTTGAGTCCGCCCGGCAGGGTGACGGTGTTGCCGTGCATGGCGTCGGTCAGCCAGATCACCGGATGCCCGGCCTCACGCGCCGCGGCCACCAGCTTCGGCAGCCGGTCGCCGACCGTGGCGGCCCCCATGCGGGCGATCAGGGTCAGCCGTCCCTTCTCCCGCTCGGGGTCGAGCCGTTCGCACAGCCCGAGCAGTTCGTCGGGCGTCACCTTCGGGCCGATCTTGCAGGCGACCGGATTGACGACCCGGGACAACAGGGCGACGTGGGCGCCGTCGAGCTGCCGGGTGCGCTCCCCGATCCAGGGCCAGTGCGTGGAGGTGAGGACGAGCCGGCCCCGCTCGTCCCGGCGGACCATGGGGAGTTCGTAGTCGAGGATCAGCGCCTCGTGGCTGGTCCACACGCGCGGCTCGATGGTGTGCCGCCGTCCGGTGTCCCGCCAGCCGAGGTGGGTCATGATCTCGCCGGCCGCCGCGTAGCAGTCCAGGATGCGCCGGGGCTCCGGGCGCCGGCTCTGCGGGTCCGGCTCCGGGCCGTTGACCATGTGGCCCCGGTAGGACGGCAGTTCCACCCCGCCCACCAGTTCGGTGGGGCTGGAGCGGGGCTTGCCGAACTGGCCCGCGATACGGCCCACCCGGATCACCGGCTTGTGCGTGATCATCTTCAGGGCGCCGGCCAGCAGGTCCAGCACGGCGGTCTTCCGGGCGACATAGCCGGGCGTGCACTCGGCGGGGTCCTCGGCGCAGTCGCCGGACTGGACGACCAGGGCCTCTCCGGAGGCGACCCGGGCCAGCAGCGAGCGCAGCGTGTCGACGTCCTCGGCGTCGACCAGGGCCGGGCGGCTGGCCAGCGTCTCCGCGACCTGCCGCACCCGGGACGCGTCGCCCCAATCGGGCTGCTGCCGGGCCGGTTTGTCCTTGATGTCGAGCAGAGCGTCGTCCACTGGTGTCTCCTTCGGCGAATGGCATGACTCGGCGCGCCATCGCCGGGGCGGGCGAACCCCGTGACTGCGCAGCCGTGCGGGTCTCGGACGTGGGCCGGCGGGGCCGGGGCGCGCACCGGGGCGCGCCGGGGCCGCCGGTCATCGGACAAGCCGCACGAGCGGCGCCGCCGCGGTCCGTGCGGGTGGTGCCCGTCCGCGCGCCGGGGCGCGACGACCGCCGCTTTGTCCGGCACGCGAAATAGCTCTGGTGGTGGCTACGGTGATGGCTCTGGTCGTGGGATAGGCCGCGGGAACCCCGCGCGTGGGAATTGCTCGCTTTGCGGTGGACCCGGCGCCGGAGCACGCAAAGACGCCTGCCCCGCAAATGCGTTACCGGCCGGGACGAGCCGCTTTCCCGGCCGTCCGGCACCGACGGCGGGCCGGGAAACCGGAACGGCCGTCACCGGCCCGTGCCCGGCCCGGCACGGCCGGGCGCCCAGAGGCCGCCCGTGCGTCCGCCCCGGGAGCCCGGACCGGACGGGACGACGGAAAACAGGTCGTTCGCCCAGGTGGCGAGCGCTCGGCACAGGTCCGCGTACGGGATGCGGACAGGTCCCGTGCAGGGCCGTCGAGGACGGCGGTGTGGTTCACGCACGCGGTGCTCCCTCGGCAGACGGAGTGGCCGAGCCGGGCCTCGGCCGGCTGTTCGGTCCGATCCTGTATCGAAAGCGAAGGACGGCCCAATGGCGTCCGGCGCACTTCGTCAAATAGCCGCTACTTCATCAAGTCGATGTCGGAACCACTTTGCGCCAATGTGCCACGTCACCCGTAGTTCATCTCGCATGCATGCGAATAACCTGACGGAGCCGCTTGAACTCGTGACGTGTCAGCAAGGAGTGACGACCCGCCATGTCGGACCGGCAGAGGCAACCGGGCGTGCTGGAGCTGGACGAACTGGTCGCGGAGGGCGTCTCGCCCTGGCTCGACGGACTCACCCGCGGCCACCTGGCCTCCGGATGCCTGACCCGTCTCATCGCGCGCACGGGAGTCCGGGGCGCGACGTCCGACCCGGCCGTGCTGGCCACGGCGGTCGAGACCGACGACGCCTACCGGGAACAGCTCGCGGGCCTGGCCTCCGACGACATCTGCGCCGCCGACGCCGCGCGCGCGGTGGCGGCGTACGACGTCCGGTGGGCCTGCGACGAACTCCGGCCGGTGTACCAGGCCACGCGCGGCCTGGACGGCATGGTGTCGATGGACCTGGACCCACGCCTCGCCCGCGACGCCGAGTCGGCCGTGGCGGAGGCGGAGCAGGCGCTGCGCGCGGTGAACCGGCCGAACGCGATGGTCAAGCTGCCGGCCACCGCCGAGGGCATCGCTGCGATCAGGGAGTGCGTCGGCGAGGGCTTCCCGGTCCACGTCACCGGGGTCTTCTCCGTGTCCCGCTACCGCGAAGCGCTCGAAGCCTACGGGGAGGGACTGCGGCGCGCGCTGGCCGACGGACGGCGGCTGTCGGCACTGTCCTCGGTCGTCTCGCTGCCGGTGGGCCTGCTGGACGCCGAGGTCGACGCCCGGCTGGAGCAACTGGGCACCCCGGACGCCCTGGCGCTGCGCGGCGAGGCCGCCGTGGCGCGGGCCCGCCACCTCTACCGGCTGTACGACGACTGGTTCGGCGGCGCCGACTGGCGGTCCCTGGCCGCCGCCGGGGGCCACCCGCAGCGGCTGATGTGGACGTCCACCACCGTCACCGACCCGTCCTCGACCCCCACCCGGTACGTGGAGCGGCTCGTCACCTGGGGCACGATCACCTCGATGTCCCTGCCCACCCTGGAGGCGGCCGCCCGCCGCCTCGCCCTGTGCGGCGACACCCTGATGGGACGTCACGGCGCCGCCACCGAGGTGTGGAGACGCCTGGAGCGCCTCGGCATCGACGGCGAGGAGATCGCCCGGAAACTGGAGGCCGAGAGCGCCCGACGGCGGGCGGCGGCGTGGCGCGACCTGTACGCGGCGGTGGACGCGGGGCGGCACACGGCCCACCGGGCGCGGCCGCCCGGGCGGCGGGGGTGCGCGGGTCCGTGACCCGGTCGCCGGGGAGGGAGCGTGGCGTGGTCGAGGACGTCACCCACCCCCATGGGCGACGTCCTCGACCGCTCCCCCGGTGCCGGACTGTGGCTCAGGTGTCCGTGCGGCGGGCGCGTGCCGTCACCAGCACATCACCGCCGTCTCGCCGGCACCCCACGCGGAGTACAGGCGTATCCGGACGATGTAGCGGCGGCCCTTCACGAGCCGGGCGCCGATCGTGGCGTTCCGTGCGGTCCCCCCGTCGTCCCGGCCCGCCAGGTAGCGCGGTTCCCCGTCGCGCTCCTCGAAGACCACCACCACGGCGTCGCCGTCGCCGAAGGTGCCCAGCGTGTACGTGCGGGTCTCCGGCGGGTCGACGACGAAGTCGGCCTGCTCGCCCGGTCCGAGCCCCAGCGGCACCGACCGGAACGGCACCAGCGCGGGCGGCTGTCGGTCCGCCGGCGGATACCAGCGCAGCGCGAACTCCTTGTCGGCCGCCGACAGGGTGCCGGGCGGTTCGATGCCCGCGCGGTACCGCTCCGGCTCCAGGATCCACCCGGACGGGAACGGGAACCCCATGACCGACTGCGGGTCCCAGACGGAGCCGTTGGCCTCGTCCGGGCCGAGCGTGCGCAGGATGTTGCGGTGCGTCCGCTCCCGGCCCCAGTGGTTCGGCGGGCCCGCCAGCTCGGCGTACACGGCCTCGTCGTCCCAGTGGAGGCCGGCGAACGGACTCTGGTGCTCGTGCACCATGCCGAGCGCGTGCCCGATCTCGTGCAGGGCCGTACCGCGCTCCCCGGGCGCGGTCAGGTCCCAGCCGAAGTTCATGGTGCGCTCGTGCCGCCCGGCCAGCAGCGCGTCCCGGCCCACCGCCGACCACGAGCCGTCGCCGAGCTGGAACCCGATGCGCAGTTCGGCCTCCGAGCGGTCGTCGACCTCGGCGAAGGAGATCCCGATGCCGAGGTCCTGCCACTGGCGGAAGCACCCGCGCACCACGTCCCGCTGCGCCTCGGCACCGGCCCACGGCACCCGTCGCGTCATCCCCGTCCCCGGCACGGGGATGACGGACGCGTCGGCGTCGCCGTCGAAGAACCAGTAGTGCAGCACCGTGCCGTTGACCCACATCCGCCGCCCGCCGTGCAGCGCGCTCAGCCGCTCGGCGGCCAGCCCCGGTGCGAAGGCGGGCGCCGGCGCCTGGGCCAGCGAGCAGTAGCGTGCGGTCATGGGCCACAGCCTGCCGTGCGGACCGGCCCGGGCACCTGAGTCGAGGGCTACTCAAGTCGCCCTGTATCAAACGTGAGCAGCCGCGCTCATGTCTGTGTGACGACTTACCAGAGGGACGCGACGACGCTGGAACTGCCCTGGCCGTTCGCCGGGCGGGAGGACGAACTGGAGCTGGTGCGCCGGGCCCTGACCGGCAGCCGCCGCGGCATCGTGGTGACCGGCCCCGCCGGCTGCGGCAAGACCCGCCTGGTCACCGAGGCGGTCCGCGGCACCGACTGCGCCCGGGCGGCCGGCACGCCCGAGAGCCGGGCCATCCCCTTCGCCGCCTTCGCGCACCTGCTGCCCGAACCGGTCACCCTGCACCGCGCCGTCCAGCTCCTGGCCGGCGTACGCACCCTGCTGGTGGACGACGCCCAGCTGCTCGACGACGCCTCCGCCGCCCTGGTCCACCAGCTCGCCGTGGACGGCCGCGTCCGTCTGCTGGTCGTGGCCACGGACGGCGCCCCGGTGCCCGGCGCGATCTCCCGTCTTTGGACCGGCGAACTGCTGCCGCGCCTCCCGCTGGAGCGGCTGCCCGAGGAGGTGACCGCCCAGCTGCTCACGGCCGGCGCGGGCCCCCTCGACCCGCTCACCACCCGGCGACTGCAAGGGCTGGCCCGGGGCGATGTGCGGCTGCTGCGCGAACTGCTCGGCGCGGTCCGCGCCCGGCTGACGCCCGTACCGGGAAGCGGCGAACGGGCCTGGCGGGGCCCGGTGCCGCTCACCCCGGCCGTCCGCGAACGCGCCGCCCACGTCCTCGGCCGCAGCTGCCCGCGCGAGCGCGAGACCCTCGACCGCCTCGCCTTCGCCGAACCCCTGCCGTCCGACCCGGACGGCCTGGACCTCGCGGCCCTCGAAGTCCTGGAGTCCGACGGCCTGGTCCACGTCGACGACACCGGTGCTGTGCGCCTCGCCCACCCCCTGTACGGGCCGGTGCTCCGCGCCGCGGCGGGCCGGCTGCGGGCGCGCCGGCTGGCCCGTGCCCCGCGGGACCACGCCTCGGCCCTCGACGCCGAGCGCGCCGCGCTGGCCCGCCGGATCGAGGAGGACGACGTACGGGCGGTGCCGACACCCGTGGGGGAGTGGCTGGTCGCCGAGGGCGAGCCCCTGCCGGCCCGGTACGCCGCCGTACGAGCCCGGTTCGCCCGGCTGCGCGGAGAGGTGCGGGAGGCCGCGGCCTGGGCGCGGGAGGGCCTGCGCGGCGACGCCCAGGACGCGTCCTGCCGGGCGGAACTCGCCCGGGCCGGCGGTCCGCCGGACAGCGGCGGCGACCTCGACACCGCCCTGGCGGACCTCGCCGATCCCTACGACGCCGTCCGGCTCGGTGCCCCCGAGAAGGTCATCGACCGGCTGAGCGGCGTGTTCGCCCGGCACGCCGACGCGCTCACCCGCGCCGACGGCCCCGCCCTGGACGAGGTGGCCGGGGAGCTGGAACGGCGGGGCTTCACGCTGTTCGCCGCCGAGGCCCACGCCCAGGCCGTCGCAGCCCACCGCGACCCGCGCGCCGCCCGGCACTCCCGGACCCGGGCCGTCGCCCTGGCCCGGCGCTGCGAGGGCGCCCGCACACCGGCCCTGTCCGGGCTGGCCCTCGGGGAACTCACCGCCCGGCAACGGCAGATCGTCACCCTGGCCGCGGCGGGCCTGAGCAACCGCCAGATCGCCGAACGCCTCACCCTGTCGATCCGCACCGTCGGCAACCACCTCTACAGCGCCTACGCCCGCCTGGGCGCCGGCGACCGAGCGTCCCTGCCCCGCCTGACGGACACCCTGGAGGCGGCCTGACGCCCAACAGACGAACGGGCCCCGCGCCCCCGGTGAAACGGTCCCGCGCCCCGGACGGAACGGGTCCTGCCCCGCGCCTCGGGCGGAAGGGGTTTTGCCCCGCGCCTCGGCCGGAACGGCCCCCGCCCCGGCGTCTCCTGTGGAACCGGCCCTGCGCCGCACCCCGGGTGAATCGGGCCCGGCGAACCGGCCCCGCGCCGCGCCCCGGGCGAACGGGTCCTGCCCCGCGCCCCCGGTGAAAGCGGTCCCGCCGCGCGGCCTTGGTGGGACCGGCCCCGCGCCGCGCCTCCGGCGGAACGGGCCCCGTCCTGCGCCCCCGGCAGAACCAGGCGACCTCGCTGACGACCGCCCAGCCGGTTCGTCGGGTCAGGCCGCTCCGAACGCCGAGAACGCCCAGCCCGTCGCCTGGTGCAGGGCGTCGCCCGGGAGGGCGGTCCGGGCGTCGCGCAGGGCCTCCGCCAGGGACAGGCCGGCGCCCAGGCCCTTGTGCAGGGCCAGCATCAGCGGCACCACCGCGGCGTCGTTGACGGGCGCGCTGCACGCCACCACCCCGGCCGTCCCCAGCGGCAGCAGCGCGGTCACCAGGCCGAGCAGCTCGTCGGCGCCCACGGACGCGAAGCGGGCCGTGTCGCAGCAGGACAGGATGATCCGGTACGGGCTGCGGTCCAGCCGCTCGAAGTCGTGCACCACGATCGGCCCGTCGCCCATCCGCAGCGCGGAGAACAACGGACTGTCCGCACGGAACGTGCCGTGCGCGGCGATGTGCGCGAGCGCCGCCCCGTCCAGCTCCCGGAGAACCCGCGGCACACGCGCCCGCGCCTCCTCCAGGACGGTCGCGCCCGGATACCGTCCGGCCAGCTCGGGCACCTCCGCGCCGCCCGTCGCCAGCCCCGGCCCGCGCACCAGCACATGACGGCCGTCCGGCGGCGGCTCCGTCTCCCGGGCGCGCAGCCAGCTGCCCGCCGACGGCGACACGCTGAACACCCGCTCCCGCAGCGACGGCAGCAGCGCCCACGGCACCCGGTGCAGCCGCCCCGGCGGCACGATCACCACCGGCCCGCCACCCAGCCGCGCCGCGGCCGGCCCGAGCAGCAGCTCCTCCAGGCGCCGCCCGGCCGTCTCCACCACCGGCAGCCGGGCCTCCGCCCCCGGGTGCGCCAGCCGCCGCAGCCCGGCCTGCACATGCTCGGCCTCCCGCTCCGCCTCGGCGAGCAGCCCCGCCTCGAACCGGCGCACCCGCCCCCGCCCGCACAGCAGCACCTGCACCCGCCCGTCCAGCACGGCGAGTTCCACCAGCAGCGTCTCGTCGCCGAGGTGCGCCAGCAGCCGGTCCACGTCGAACCGGTCACCGCCTCCTGGCGCCTCGCCCCGCATGTGCAGGGTCCGGGACCGGATCACCCGCTCCAGCCGCCGCTGTTCCCGCTCCAGCGCCAGGACCGGCCGGCCCTCCATCCGCGCGGCCTCCGCACGCGAGGCGATCTCCCGGAAGGCGGTCATGCCGCTCAGCAGCTCCGGGTCGGCGGGCGGCCGTGTCGGCGGCGTCGCCAGCACGGTGGCCCGCCAGCGCTCGCTCCACACCAGCAGCCGCCGCGGCCCGCCCGAGACCAGACTGGCCCGCTGCGCCAACGCCGCCAGCTCCGCGCCCTGTTCGGTGGCGCGGGCCCGCAACTCCGAGGCGCCCAGCGTCATCCGGTGGTCGTCGAGCACGTCCAGGCCCCGCCGGCAGGCCTCCAGCACGCCCCGGGCCGACCCGGCGGCCCGGGCCCGCAGGGCCTGCGCCGACCAGCCCGTCAGCCGCGCCAGCGGCGGACCGCTGCGCCGGCTGCGCGCCGCGACGGCCAGATGCCGCTCGGCGTCCGCCGTCCAGCCCAGATCCAGCGCGATCCGGCCCGCGAGCAGCGACGCCTCCGGCGCGGCCGGAGCGCCGAACGACGCCAGCTTCCCGGCCACCGCGGCGGCGTCCGCCACCAGCCGCCCCGAACCCCGCCCGGCCGCGTGCCGCGCCTCGGCCAGCACCAGCCGGGCGTGCGTCTCCCACCAGGTGCGCCGCTGCCCCGCGAACAGCCGTACCGCGAGGGCGGCCCGGGCGATCGCGGTGTGCGGGTCCCCGGCCAGCCGTGCCGCCCGCGCGGCGACCAGCAGCAGCTCCGCCTTGCGGGTGGACTGCCCGCCGATCCCGTCCAGCTTCCCGATCGCGCCGTCCGCCTCCGCCAGCGCCTCGGGGGCCAGCCCGGCCGCCATCAGGACCTCGCAGCGCCGGATGTTGAGCATGAACGTCGGCGTGCCCAGCCGGGCGTACCGCTTCTCCGCCTCGTCCAGCAGCCGCAGCGCCGCCGGCACGTCCCCGGAGCGGAACGCGGCGAGCCCCCGGCTCTCCACCGCGTCGGCCTTGTCGTGCTCCTGGCCGGTGGTCTCCCACAGCGCCTCGGCCGCGGCGAAATCCGCCTCGGCCCGCTCCACCGCGCCGAGCGCCAGATGCACCGTCGCCCGCAGGGTCAGCGCCCGAGCCGTCCAGATCACGTCCTCCGCCTGCCGCAGCACGGGCACGGCACGCCGTACGTCCTCCAGCGCCTCGCGGTGCCGGCCGAGCACCCACCACACGTACGCCCGCCGGTACAGCACCCGCGCCCGGGTGAGCCCGCCGCCGCGCGCCACACCCCGCTCGAACGCCGCCAGGCCCTCCCGGGTGCGGCCCGCGTGCACCAGCGCCACGCCCGTGGTGGCCAGCACGTCCGCCTCCCGGTCGGCCGAGCCGGCCCGCGCCGCGCACTCCCGGGCCCGCCGCAGATGGTGCAGCGCGAGCCGCAGATCGCCGAAGTCCCGCTGCCAGATGCCGATCACCTGGTGGGCGACGGAGGCGTGCAGCGGCGCGGGGCCGGCGTCCAGCAGCGCCGTGGCCCTCGCGAGAGCCTCGCCCGGGTCGGCGAACACCATCGGCAGCAGTTCCAGCACCGAGTCGCTTCCCGCCGTCACTCCACGGATGGTAGTGGCACCGCACGGCACCCCACAGGTTCGAAGCTGTATCAAAACCCCGCCCGGCGACTCATGCCGACAGAATCGACGACCGCTTCGCGCACCGACCGCCGCCGTCGCACCAACGGGAGGACCCGCCATGGCACCTCAGCGCTTCCACGAGCAGTTCGAGCAGATCCAGCGCTCGATGCCCGGCGTCCCCCTGGCCATGGGGCCCGACGACTCGGCCGAGTTCATGTACGAGAAGGGCGTCGTCCTCGTCCGCGACGGCGAGGAGGCACAGATCGTCGAGGACACCGTACGGGCCCACTTCACCGCGGCGCCCGACCTCGACCAGGAGCAGGTCCGCCGCGCGGGCCCGCCGGCCAACCGCAGCGGCGTCACCCGGATCCGGGTCGGCGACCCCGGCGAGGGGCACCGCGGAGCGGACCGGGCTGTCGCCCACGCGCTGCGGTCCGTGCGCGAGCGCGAGGCGCGCGCGGGCCACCGGATGGTCGCCCGCAACCACGTGGTGCACATCGCGGTCAACGCCTGCCCCGGCGACGAACCGGTGCCCGCCCCGCTCAGCGAGCCGCCCAACCCGGCGCCCGCCGACACGCCACACGACCCGGGCACCGCCGTCGGCGTCCTCGTCGTCGACACCGGTCTCATGCACGACTACCGCTCCTGCGGACTGCTCGCCCACACCGAGGGCGACGCCCAGCTCCAGGAGTGCGACGAACAGGGCATCCTGCAGCAGTACGTCGGCCACGGCACGTTCATCGCCGGGCTCGTCGCCGCCGTCGCGCCCAACACCGACATCACCGTCCGCGGCACCCTCAACGACGCGGGCGCCATCCTGGAGTCGGAGTTCGGCGAGAAGCTCTTCGAGGCCGTCGACGCCGACGGCTGGCCCGACGTCCTCAGCCTGTCCGCCGGCACCTCCAACGGCCGCACCGACGGACTGCTCGGCGTGGAGAACTTCATGCGGGAACTGCGCGCGCAGCGCACCCTGCTGGTCGCCGCCGCCGGCAACAACGCCGCCGCCAGCCCCTTCTGGCCCGCCGCCTACGCCGGCCTGCCCGGCTGGGAGGACTCGGTGCTGTCGGTGGGCGCGCTGCGCAGCGACGGCGAGTACGGCGCCTGCTTCACCAACCACGGCCCCTGGGTGCGGGTGTACGCCCCCGGCGAGCGCCTCACCAGCGTCCTCACCGGCTTCGACACCCCCGTCCCGTACGTCTACCAGCACTCCACCTACGACGCCTGCCGCTACGGCTTCACCTACGACTGCACCTGCCGGCACCCGCGCCACAGCGGCGTCCTGAGCGACGAGGGCAACGCCGCCAAGCCGGACCAGGTGATGTTCGAGGGCTACGCCCAGTGGAGCGGCACCTCCTTCGCCACCCCCGTGACCGCGGGCATGATCGCCGCGCACATGACGGCGCACAAGGAGACCGACCCGCGCGCGGCCCGGCACCGGCTCCTGGCCGCACAGGCGGGGGTGGCCGAAGTGCGCGGGGCGCAGGTGCCGGCGCTGCGACCGCCGACCTGGCGCCCGGTGCCGGTCGTGCGCCAGGCTCCCGGCCTGTGAGGGCCGAAGCCGCCCCCTCCTCGGCGTACGATGACGTGCCGTACACGAGGGGTGGGGCTGCCGTGGACCGTACTGATGCCGGCGCGCTCGTCCAGGCCGCGGCCGACGGCGACGCGGCGGCCTGGAAAGCGCTCGTGGAAGGGCTGAGCCCGCTGGTGTGGTCCGTGGTGCGCGCCCACCGGCTCTCCGACGCGGACGCCCACGAGGTCTACCAGACCGCGTGGTTCCGCTTCGCCCAGCACCTCGGGCGGATCCGCGAGCCCGACAAGGCGGGCGCGTGGCTGGCCAGCACCGCGCGCCACGAGTGCCTGAAGGTGATCAGAAGCGCGCAGCGGCTGACCCTGACCGACGATCCGCGCCTGCTGGACCGGATCAGCGAGGACGGCACACCGGAGCAGTCGCTGCTCGAGTCCGAGGAGGCCGCCGCCCAGAGCGAGCGCGTACGGCGGCTGTGGCAGGAGTTCGAGGAACTGGGCGAGCGCTGCAGGCAGTTGCTGCGGGTGCTGATGGCCACGCCGCCGCCCAGCTACCAGGACGTGTCCGCCGCGCTCGGCATCGCGGTGGGCAGCATCGGGCCGCTGCGCCAGCGCTGCCTGCGCCGGCTGCGGGCCCGGCTAGAGGCACGGGGGGCGATGTGAGCGGCACCCACGACCGGCACGGCATGGACGGCGGCGACGGCGAGGACCTGTTCGGCGCGGAGGACTTCGACGACGGCGAGTTCGACGACGGACTGCTGGAGGAGGAGCTGCGGCGGGCCGCCGCCGTCCTCGACCCGGTCCCTCCGGAGCTCCAGCAACTGGCCGTCGACGCCTACGCGTTGCACGACCTGGACGCCCGGGTCGCCGAGCTGACCTTCGACTCGCTGGTCGACGCCCTCCCGGTGCGCGGCGCCCCCGCCGCCCCCCGGATGCTGACCTTCCGGGCGGGCGAGGTGACGGTCGACGTCGAGGTGACGGAGGACGGCCTGATGGGGCAGGTGCTGCCCCCGCAGCCCGCCCGTATCGAGGTGCTGGGCGGTCCGCGCCCCGGCTCCCCGCTCACGGCGGACGACCTGGGCCGGTTCACCGCCGACACACCCCTGTCCGGCCCGTTCGCCCTGCGGCTGCGCACGGGCGCGGACGTCGTCGTCACGGAGTGGCTGCGGGCCTGACCACCGGCCCGCGCGCTCCCTTCACCAGGTGCAGGGCAGGGTCCGCGGCCCGCGGATCATCGTCCTGCGCCGCCAGGCGACCTGGTCGGCCGGGACGGCGAGGCGCAGGTCCGGCAGGCGCTCCAGCAGGGTGGTGAGCAGCAGCTCGGTCTGGAGGCGGGCCAAAACCGCCCCCGTGCAGTAGTGCGGCCCGTTGCCGAAGGCCAGGTGCGGATTGGGGGCACGGCCCGGGTCGGTCCGGTCCGGCTCGGGGAAGACGTCCGGGTCGCGGTTGGCGGCGAGGTAGGAGACGTACACCGGGTCGCCCGCGCGGATGCGGTGCCCGCACAGGTCGACGTCCTCCAGGGCGATCCGCGCCAGGCCGACGGAGCTGCGGTGCGGGACGTACCGCAGCAGCTCGTCCAGCAGGGCGTCCCGCGCCTCGGGCCGCTCCCGCCACGCCTGCCCCAACTCGGGCCGGGTGAGCAGCAGATAGAGCATCTGCCCGCAGTTGTGGGTGACGGCCTCGCCGCCGATCTGCAGGGGACCGGCGAGGCCGATCGCCTCCGTCTCGCCGAGGTCGCCGCGCGCCACGGCGGCGCCCAGCAGGGCGTACACGTCCTCGCCGGTGGCGCCCGCGCGGGAGCGGATCGTCTCCGTGATCCAGCCGTACAGGCTGTGCTTGGCCCGGTCGGCGGCCTCGGCCCCGCCGGAGGTGGAGATGATCTGCCGGGTCCAGGCGTGCACCCGCTCCCGGTCGGCCTCCGGCACGCCCATGACCTCGCTGACCAGGGCGATCGGGAACGGTTCCAGGACCCGCTCGACCAGGTCGGCGGGCGGCCCGTCCCGCACCACGCCCTCGACCAGCGCGTCGAGCATCCGCTGGGCGCGGGGCCGCAGCCGCTTCATCGCGCTGACGGTGAACGCCCCGGCGACGGCCTTGCGCAGCCGGTTGTGGTCGGGCTGGTCGGCGAAGGCGAGGGAACCGGGCCGCGGCTTGAAGTGCGGTGCCATGCGCGTCACCTGACGCCCGGTCACCTCCGCGCGGCTGAAGCGGGGATCATTGGTGATCAGCTTCACGTCCTCGTGCCGGGTGGCCAGCCATGCCCAGCCCTCGCCGAACGGCAGCCGGATCCGGGTCAGCGGCCCCTCGCGCATCAGTTCGGCGAGGATGGGGTCGAAGTCGGTCCCGTCCAGGTCGAGGGCGGGCCAGTCCCGTACCGGGGGCGGGGCCTGGCCGGTCAGCGTGGTGGTCTCCTCCGTCATGCACCCACCCTCGCCGTGCTCCCGCCCCGTGTCGCGCCGGAGTGCTCCAGCCGGTGACGGCGACGGCTCAGCGGGACACCGCGTCGACGAGACCGGCGAGCGCGCCGGCCAGCCGCTCCAGCCCGGGCCCGGCGGGACCGCCCGGCTCCGTCATGTAGGTGTCCCGGCGGATCTCCACCATGAGCGCCTCGACCCGCGTGTCGAGCCCGTGGAACTCCAGCGGCACGTACGTCCCGCTGAACGGGCTGTCCAGACCCGTCTCCCCGAACGCCTCCAGGGCGGCGTCCAGCAGCCGCGGCGAGGTGTGGAAGGAGTCCGTGCCCAGGCACACCGGCGGCCGGGGCCCGTCCCCGTGCAGCTCGTACGGCAGCCGACGGCTCGGATAGGAGTGCACGTCGACGATCACGGCCCGCCCGGTGGCCGCCAGCCGCTCCGTCACGGCCCGGGTCATCGCCCCCGCGTACGGCAGGAAGTACCGCTCGACGAGCGGACCGGCCTCGAAGCCCTCGGGCCGCAGCGCCGCGCCGTGCGTGGTCCGCGTGTACACCGCGCCCATGCCGACGGCCCGCATCTCCTCCCGCTCGTCCGGGAACCGCTCCGGGTCGACGGCCAGCCGCGACAGCCGGTTCACGAACCGCCACGGCCTCACCGCCGCCCGGCCGGCCGCCGCCTCGGCGAGCCGGTCCGTGTGCGCGTCGGTGATGTGGTCCAGCTCCCGCGCGAGCGCCTCGTCGTCGAGCACGATCCCCGCGCGCACCTCGTCCGGCAGGTCCCGCGCCGCGTGCGGCACGTGCAGGATCACCGGGGAGCGGGCGGCACCGGGCAGCAGCTCGAAGGAGGGTGCGACAGAGGGCATGGGGCGGCTCCGGGGCGGTTGTCAGTGACCTGGTGCATGATCGCATCATGTCCCTCCGCAACCACGAAGTGGCCACACACCCGTTCCTCAAGGCCCTCTACACAGACGACTACTACCCCGACCACGTGCTGGACCGCGGCAGGGAGATCCTGCTGCGGCTGTGCGCGCGGATCGAGGCCGAGCAGCCCGCCGACACGGCGGCGCTGTACCCGCTGACCCACGCTGCCACCGAGGCGTTCAACGACCTCCAGACCGCCTTCGAGGAGGCCGGCAGCGAGATCGAGACGGTGGCGAGGGAGGAGCTGGCGGAGGCCTTCTGGTTCGTCGCCCGGGCCTACGGCTTCGCGGACGCCGACGTGGAGGAGCTCATCGCCCCCCGCGACTGGTGAGACACGCCCGCGCCCCGGCCGGGCGCGATGCCGGCCGGGGCGCGGGTCAACGGGCCGAGGGGGCCCGGGGCGTCAGCTCAGGGACGCCAGGACCTCGTTCCACGTGGCCGACGGGCGCATGGCCTCGGCGGCCTTCGCCGGGTCGGGCTGGTAGTAGCCGCCGATGTCGACCGGCTTGCCCTGCACGGCGATCAGCTCGTCGACGATCTTCTGCTCGTTCGCGGCGAGCGTCTCGGCGAACGGGGCGAAGGCCTTCGCCAGGTCCGCGTCGTCGGTCTGCTGCGCCAGCTCCTGCGCCCAGTACAGGGACAGGTAGAAGTGGCTGCCGCGGTTGTCGATGCCGCCGACGCGACGGGTCGGGGACTTGTCCTCGTTGAGGAAGGTCGCCGTGGCCCGGTCGAGGGTGTCGGCCAGCACCTGGGCGCGGGCGTTGCCCGTCACCTTGGCGTACTGCTCGAAGGACGGCACCAGCGCGAAGAACTCACCGAGGGAGTCCCAGCGCAGGTAGTTCTCCTTGACCAGCTGCTGCACGTGCTTCGGGGCGGAGCCGCCCGCGCCCGTCTCGAACAGACCGCCGCCCGCCATCAGCGGGACGACCGAGAGCATCTTGGCGCTGGTGCCCAGCTCCAGGATCGGGAACAGGTCGGTGAGGTAGTCGCGCAGCACGTTGCCGGTGACGGAGATGGTGTTCTCACCGCGGCGGATGCGCTCCACCGACAGCTTCGTCGCCTCGACCGGGGACAGGATCCGGATGTCCAGGCCCTCGGTGTCGTGCTCCGCCAGGTAGGTCTTCACCTTGGCGATCAGGTTGGCGTCGTGGGCGCGGGTCTCGTCGAGCCAGAACACGGCCGGGTCGCCGGTGGCGCGGGCGCGGGTGACGGCCAGCTTCACCCAGTCCTTGATCGGCGCGTCCTTGGTCTGGCAGGCGCGGAAGATGTCACCGGCCGAGACGCTCTGCTCGATCAGCGCGGTGCCGTTGCCGTCGACCAGGCGGACCGTGCCCGTGGTGGCGATCTCGAAGGTCTTGTCGTGGCTGCCGTACTCCTCGGCCTTCTGCGCCATGAGGCCGACGTTCGGCACCGTGCCCATGGTCGAGGGGTCGAAGGCGCCGTTGGCCTTGCAGTCCTCGATCACGGCCTGGTAGACGCCCGCGTAGGAGGAGTCCGGGATCACCGCGAGGGCGTCGTGCTCCTGGCCGTCCGGGCCCCACATGTGGCCGGAGGTGCGGATCATCGCCGGCATGGAGGCGTCGATGATGACGTCCGAGGGGACGTGCAGGTTGGTGATGCCCTTGTCGGAGTCGACCATCGCCAGCTCCGGGCCCTCGGCGAGCTCGGCGTCGAAGGAGGCCTTGATCTCGGCGCCCTCCGGCAGGGCGTCCAGGCCCTTCCAGATGCCGCCCAGACCGTCGTTCGGCGTCAGACCGGCCGCGGCCAGCTTGTCCCCGTACTGGGCGAAGGTCTTCGGGAAGAAGGCGCGCACCACGTGGCCGAAGACGATCGGGTCGGAGACCTTCATCATCGTGGCCTTCAGGTGCACGGAGAACAGCACGCCCTGGGCCTTGGCCTCGGCGACCTGCGCGGTGAGGAACTCGCGCAGCGCGGCGACGCGCATCACGGAGGCGTCGACGACCTCGCCCTGCTGGACGGGTACCGACTCGCGCAGCACGGTGGTCGTGCCGTCGTCGCCGACGAGCTCGATGCGCAGCACGCCGTCCTCGGCGATCACCACGGACTTCTCGGTGGAGCGGAAGTCGTTCTGGCCCATGGTCGCCACGTTCGTCTTGGACTCGGCGGTCCAGGCGCCCATGCGGTGCGGGTGGGACTTGGCGTAGTTCTTCACCGAGGCGGGGGCGCGGCGGTCCGAGTTGCCCTCACGCAGGACGGGGTTCACGGCGGAGCCCTTGACCTTGTCGTAGCGGGCGCGGATCTCGCGCTCCTCGTCGGTCTTCGGGTCGTCCGGGTAGTCCGGCAGCGCGTAGCCCTGGCCCTGCAGCTCGGCGATGGCGGCCTTGAGCTGCGGGATGGACGCCGAGATGTTCGGCAGCTTGATGATGTTGGCGGCGGGCGTCTTGGCCAGCTCGCCGAGCTCCGCGAGGGCGTCCGCGATGCGCTGGTCCTCGGACAGGTACTCCGGGAACACGGCGATGATGCGCCCGGCCAGCGAGATGTCGCGGGTCTCCACCGGGACACCCGCCTGCGAGGCGTACGCCCGGACCACCGGCAGGAAGGAATACGTCGCCAGGGCGGGGGCCTCGTCAGTGTGCGTATAGATGATGGTCGAGTCAGTCACCGGGTGCTCCGCTCCACGTCTGCAACATTGCTCGACATCAAGATATCTCGTGATCGACCTCGTCTCGACAGGGGTCGGCGACCGGTTTCGGGCAACCGGCCGCCCTGCCGTGACCGGCCGGACACGAGGCGTCGCCGACGGTGATCCGGCGGGGTGGCGCGGATCACCGCCCGCGGATCACCGTCGGCGCCGCCGCGCGGCTAGTCGAACCGGGCGGCGGTCATCTCGCCGGGCTCGATCTCGCCGGTGCGCTGCTGGGGGATGCCGACCCCGCCCTGCTGCAGGGTCACCGTGCGGGCCGGGGCGGGGATGCGGATGCCCTCGGCGCGGTAGCGCTTGTGCAGGCGCTTGATGAACTCGTGCTTGATCCGGTACTGGTCGCTGAACTCGCCGACGCCCAGGATGACGGTGAAGCCGATCCGGGAGTCGCCGAAGGTGTGGAAGCGGATGATCGGCTCGTGGTCGGGCACGGCGCCCTCGACGTCCCGCATCGTCTCGGCGATCACCTCGTTGGTGACCCGCTCCACGTGCTCCAGGTCGCTGTCGTAGGCCACGCCGACCTGGAGCAGGATGGTCAGCTGCTCCTCGGGGCGCATGAAGTTGGTCATGTTCGCCTTCGCGAGCTGACCGTTGGGGATCACCACGAGGTTGTTGGACAGGTTGCGGATCGTCGTCTGCCGCCAGTTGATGTCCTCGACGTAGCCCTCCTCGCCGCTGCTGAGCCGGATGTAGTCGCCCGGCTGGACGGTCTTGGAGGCGAGGATGTGGATGCCCGCGAAGAGGTTGGCGAGGGTGTCCTGCAGCGCCAGCGCGACCGCCAGACCGCCGACGCCGAGGGCGGTGAGCAGCGGCGCTATGGAGATGCCCAGCGTCTGCAGCACCACCAGGAAGCCGATCGCCAGGACCAGGATCCGGGTGATGTTGACGAAGATCGTGGCCGAACCGGCGACGCCCGACCGGGACTGGGTCACCGAGCGCACCAGCCCGGCCACCACCCGCGCCGCCGACACCGTCGCGACGAAGATGAGCAGCACCGTCAGCACCTGGTTGGTGTGGTGCTGCACCGTCCGGGTCAGCGGCAGCACCGCCGCCGCGCCCGCCGCGCCGCCCACCACCGCGGCCCACGGCACCACGGCCCGCAGCGCGTGCACGATGACGTCGTCCCCGCTCCAGCGGGTGCGGTCCGCGTGCCGGCCCAGCCAGCGCAGCAGGATCCGCAGCGCGAACGCCGCCAGCAGGCCCGAGGCCAGCGCGATGCCGGCGAAGAGCAGATCGTCCACGGTGAGCGCCCGGTTCACCGGTCACCTCCGCGGAGAAGAAGCGCGGCGCGGACCGCCGTCGCCGGCGGCCGGATGGGAAGTGTCGTCACGTCGTCCCCTGCTCGTTTCCGGGAAATCTCCGTCGGTGCCCGACCGCCCTGACCCGCGGTCGGCCCGGCCGTTCATCCTGCCGCATCCCGCACGGGGGTTCGTACCGCGGACGGGGGTGAGCGGAGCGTGAATCACCGCACATGACGTACTGTCACGTGGCCTCTCTCACAGGTCCGGGTACGACCCGTGGCGGCCGGCGCCCGCGGCGAACCGGGCGGCGCCCTCCAGGCTCTCGGCGAGCACGCCCGTGCCGTGCCGGAACTCGGCCTCCAGCGCCGCCGGTTCGCCCAGGCCCTCCTGGCCGAGGACGGAGGCCCGGTCGGAGCGCAGGCAGGCCTGCGGGAACCGGGCGATCCCGGCGGCCAGTTCCTCCGCCGCCGCGCGGGCGCGTCCGGGCGGTACGACACGGTTGACCAGCCCCATGTCCAGCGCCTCGGCGGCCGGCACCGGACGGCCGGTCAGGATCAGGTCGAGGGCCCGGCCCGTGCCGATCAGCCGGGGCAGCCGCACCGTGCCGCCGTCGATCAGGGGCACGCCCCAGCGGCGGCAGAACACGCCGAACACGGCGTCCTCCTCGGCCACCCGCAGGTCGCACCAGAGGGCGAGTTCCAGACCGCCGGCCACGGCGTGCCCGGCCACCGCCGCGATCACCGGCTTCGACAGCCGCATCCGGGTCGGCCCCATCGGGCCGTCGCCCTCCGGCTCGACCCGGTTGCCGCGCCCGGTACCGAGCGCCTTGAGGTCGGCACCGGCGCAGAACGTGCCGCCCTCGCCCCACAGCACGGCGGCCCGTGCCTCCTCGTCCGCCTCGAACGCCCGGAAGGCGGCCGCGAGTTCGGCCGCGGCCGGGCCGTCCACGGCGTTGCGCACCTCGGGGCGGGAGAGGACGACCGTGGTCACGGGCCCTCGGCGCTCGACGCGTACCGGCATGGTGAAGTCCCTTCTGCGTGACGGGATCCGCACGCTACCGGGCCGGTCAGATCACCTTCAGCCGCACCAGCGCGCCCAGCGTCAGCGCACCCGGCACCAGCGGCAGCCAGACCGTGACGACCCGGAAGGCCAGGACCACGGCCGTGGCCACCGCGGCCGGGCCGCCGGCCGCGACCAGCGCCACCACCAGCGCCGCCTCCACCGAGCCGATCCCGCCCGGTGTGGGCACCAGCGCCACCGCGCACGTCGCCGCCAGATACGCCACCGCCATGTGCGCCGCCGGCACGTCGAGGCCGAGCGACCGCCCCACCAGCACCAGCACGGACGCCTGCAGCGCCGGGAACGCCAGCGCGCCGCCCCACAGCGCCAGGGCCCGGGCGGGACGGGTGTGCACCTCGCGCGCCTCGCCGAGCGCGGTGCGCAGGAAGGACAGCAGGGCCGTGCGCAACCGCCGGACCAGGACCAGCACGGCCACCGCGATCGCCAGCACCGCGCCGGCCCCGGCCAGCAGCGGGCCGAACGCCGTCTCCGGGACCAGTGCGCCGAGCCGCAGCGCGTCGGGGAACGCCAGGAGCAGGGCGCCCAGCAGGGCGACCCGGCCGACGCTCTCCGCCAGCAGGTACAGCGCGAGGGCGGCCGAGGAGCGGGCGAGCGGCAGCCCGCACACCGTCATGAACCGCAGGTTGACCGCGCTCGCGCCCAGCCCGGTCGGCAGCAGGTGGTTGGCCGCGCCGGCCGCGAACTGCGTGGCCAGCAGCCGCCGTCGGGGCAGCCGCTCGACGACCGCGCCCTGCCGGGTGCAGGCGGCGGCGACCCAGGTCAGGCAGGTCGCGCCGACCGCGGCCAGCAGCCACGGCCACCGGGCCGTGCCGAGATGGGCGAAGCCCTCGGCCAGCACCGAGCGGTGGCGCACCGCGACCACGGTGACGAGCAGGAGCGGGAGCAGACACAGGATCTGCCGGAGGAGGCGGACCGGGACGCGACGGGGGAGTCGTCCCGGGCGGATGTCGGGGAGTTGGACCGCTGTCACATCCGCAGAGGCTTCCCAGGCCGCGCCAACGGCGGGTTGCGGGAGCGCTGCCTGGGGATTGCCTGCGGGAAGCGGCTGTGTGGGAAGCGTCATCGGGGCCTTTGCGCGGACAGTCGGGGGAGAGGGGGATCGGGCCGATTGTGCGGGATGTCGGGGGTGTGACGCGAGCTCCTTGACCTCAACAATGCTTGAGGTTCTACGTTTCCTCGCATGAGTATGGAGACCACGGCATGGACCCAGTTGCACAACGTCGTCAACGCCCAGGAGGAACACCGCCCCTTCGCCCCGGCGACCCTGCGCCGCATCGGCCGGTTCGCCCGCCCGCACCGGCGCCGCATCAGCCTGTTCGTCCTGCTCGGCGTGGCCACCGCGCTGCTCGCCGTGGCCACCCCCGTCCTGGCCGGACGGGTCGTGAACGTGATCGTCTCGGACGGCGACGAGGGCACCGTCGTACGTCTGGCCCTGCTCATCGCGCTGATCGCGGTGGCGGAGGCGGCGCTCGGGATCCTCGGCCGCCGGCTCTCGGCGACCCTGGGCGAGCACCTCATCCTGGATCTGCGCACGGCCGTCTTCGACCATGTGCAGCGCATGCCGGTCGCGTTCTTCACACGCACTCGTACGGGCGCCCTCGTCTCCCGGCTCAACAACGACGTCATCGGCGCCCAGCGCGCGTTCAGCAACACCCTCTCCGGCGTGGTCAGCAACCTCGTCACGCTGCTGCTCACGCTCGCCGTGATGCTCACCCTGTCCTGGCCGATCACCCTGCTCGCGCTGGTGCTGCTGCCGGTGTTCGTGATCCCGGCCCGGCGCATGGGCCGCCGCATGGCCCGGATGCAGCGCGAGGCGGCGACGCTCAACGCGGCCATGGGCACCCGTATGACCGAGCGCTTCTCCGCACCCGGTGCCACCCTGGTCAAACTCTTCGGACGCCCCGAGGAGGAGTCGCGCGAGTTCGCCGAACGCGCCCGCAGGGTCGCCGACATCGGCATCCGCACCGCCACCGCCCAGGCGGCCTTCATCACCGCCCTCACCCTGGTCTCCGCCCTCGCCCTGGCCCTCGTCTACGGCCTCGGCGGCCTGCTCGCCCTGCGCGGCACCCTGGAACCCGGCGCGGTCGTCTCACTGGCCCTGCTGCTGACCCGGCTCTACGCGCCGCTGACCGCGCTCGCCGGCGCGCGGGTCGAGGTGATGAGCGCCCTGGTCAGCTTCGAGCGGGTCTTCGAGGTGCTCGACCTGAAGCCGCTCATCCAGGAGAAGCCGGACGCGCGCCCGGTGCCCGAGGGGCCCGTGGCGGTCGAGTTCGACGACGTCCGCTTCGGCTACCCCGCCGCCGACCGGGTCTCCCTGGCCTCCCTGGAGGAGGTCGCGACCCTGGACGGGCGCGGCGGCGACGAGGTCCTGCACGGCATCTCCTTCCGCGCCGAACCGGGACAGACCGTGGCACTCGTCGGCTCCTCCGGCGCCGGCAAGTCGACGATCGCGCAGCTGCTGCCGCGCCTGTACGACACCGACGCGGGCGCCGTCCGCATCGGCGGCGTCGACGTCCGCGACCTCACCGCCCGCTCCCTGCGGGAGACCCTCGGCATGGTCACCCAGGACGGGCACCTCTTCCACGACACCGTCCGCGCCAACCTCCTCCTCGCCCGCCCCGGGGCCGGCGAGGAGGAGCTGTGGGACGCCCTGCGCCGGGCCCGCCTGGACACCCTCGTACGGACCCTGCCCGACGGACTCGACACCGTCGTCGGCGAACGCGGCTACCGGCTCTCCGGCGGGGAACGCCAGCGCATGACCATCGCCCGGCTGCTGCTGGCCCGTCAGCGCGTCGTGATCCTCGACGAGGCCACCGCCCACCTCGACAACACCTCCGAGGCCGCCGTCCAGGAGGCGCTCGCCGAAGCCCTCGAAGGCCGCACGGCGGTCGTCATCGCCCACCGGCTCTCCACGGTCCGGGCGGCCGACCAGATCCTGGTGGTCGAGGCCGGCCGGATCGTGGAACGCGGCACCCACGAGCAGCTGCTGGCGGCGGGGCAGCGGTACGCGCAGCTGTACCGCACCCAGTTCGGCGAGGCACGCGCCGTCGTGGACAAGGCGGCCTAGCACCCTGAACGCCCTTGTGGACCAGGCCGCCTGGCGCCCTGAACGCCACTCCGGGCCGGCGCGTACTCCCTGCCGAGTACTCCACCGACCACCGCACCCGGAGAGGCGACGTGTCCCAGCAGCGACCGACCGTACGGACCACCCACCGGACCCCGCCCCGCACCCGGCTCCTGCGCGCCGTCGCCGCGGCCGGGGTCCTGGCCGTGCTGCCCCTCGCAGCGGCCTGCGGCGGTGACGGCCACGGCGAGGCGGTGGGGAAGCCGACCGCGTCCGGGGCGCCCGCCGCCGGGGTCGTCGCCCCGGCGAAGGTGGAGGTGATCGCCGGACTGGCCGGCTGCACGGCGAAAATCCGCACCGAGGCGGACGAACTGCGCGAAGGCGTGTGCCACACCCCGAAGGGAGACTTCCTCATCACCACCTTCCCGGAGGAACGGCTGAAGGAGACCTGGCTGGAGTCGGCGAGCGTCTACGGGGGCAGGTACCTGGTCGGCATGCGCTGGGTGGTCAGCGCCAAGCCCGGCATGCTGGAGCCGCTGCGCGCGAAACTGGGCGGCACCATCCGGGAGTTGTCGGGCATCGGCCCCCGCCCGGACAGCTCCTGAGCGCACCGCCCGCGGCACCTCCCTTCCGGTTTCCGCAGGTGGACGTCATGATGGTGCGACCCGGCACATGAGCCGCTCCCCTTGTGTCGCCCTCGCAGATTGAGTTCACCGTGGTCGCCGCCTTCCGTCGCCATTCGCTCGCGGGCGAGATGCTGGTGCTCCAGCTCGCCATCGTCGTGGTGGTGCTGCTGGCGGTCGCCGGCGTCTCCCTCGCCCAGTCGCAGGCCACGTTCGACCGCGTCGAGGGGCGCCGGGTGAGCGCGCTGGCCGAACAGCTGGCCGCCAACCCGCTGGTGCGCAGCCAGCTGGTGCGTCCCGCCCCCGGCGAGGCCCTCGCCCCGCTGGTGCTCTCCACCCAGGCCCAGTCCGGAGTGACCTCGGTGACGGTGGCCGACGCCGCCGGGCGGATCGTCAGCTCGACGAACCCCACGCTGATCGGCGGGCGCATGCCGCTGGAGCCGGGCACCGACCGGGGCCGCGGCTGGTCCGGGCAGCTGACCCTGGACGGCAGCCGGGAACTGACCGCCCAGGTCCCCGTCCTCGGCGCGACCGAGGAGAACCTCGGCCGGATCCTCGGCACGGTGATGATCGGCGAGGCCGACCCGACGGTCTGGCAGCGGCTGAGCGGCGCCTCCTCCTACCTGCTCGCCTACCTGGGCGTCGCCAGCGGCCTCGGCGTCGCCGGCTCGTGGCTGCTCGCGCGGCGGGTCAAGCGGCAGACCCTCGGCCTGGAGCCGCGCGAGATCGCCGGACTCGCCGAGCACCGGGAGGCCATGCTGTACGGGATCGCCGAGGGCGTGGTCGCCCTGGACCCGCAGGACCGGCTCACCCTCGTCAACGACATGGGCCGCCGCCTGCTCGACCTGCCCGAGGACTGCGTCGGCCAGAGCCTGGACGGCCTGGGCATCGACGGACGGCTGCGCGACGTGCTGGCCGGGACCGCCGCCGGCACCCGGGACGAGGTCGTGGTGCGCCACGGCCGGGTCCTGGTGATGAACCGGATGACCGTCACCAAGGACGGCCGGCCGCTCGGCTCGGTCACCACCCTGCGCGACCGGACCGAACTCGCCCGGCTGGAGCGGGAGATCGGCTCCTTCCGCAGTTCCTCGGAGCTGCTGCGCGCGCAGGCGCACGAGTTCGCCAACCAGTTGCACACCATCTCCGGGCTCATCCAGATCGGCGAACAGGACGAAGTGGTCCGGTACATCAGGGCGGTGAACCAGCGCCGCCAGTCCCTGGACGTCACCCTCAGCCGCCGCGTCCGGGACACGGCGGTGGCCGCGCTGCTGATGGCGAAGGCGTCCCTCGCGGCCGAGCGGAAGGTCAGCCTGCGGATCTCCGACGACACCGCGCTGGAGCGGCTGGCCCCGGAGGACGCCGCCGACGTGGCGACCGTCGTGGGCAACCTGGTCGACAACGCCGTCGACGCCGCCGGTCAGGACGAGGAGGCATGGGTGGAGGTGGCGCTGCGGCAGGACGCCTCCAGCGTGGAGATCGTGGTCCGCGACTCCGGCCCCGGAGTGGCTCCCGAACTGGCCCACGAGGTGTTCTCCCACGGCTTCACCACCAAGGCCGCCCGGGAGGGCGAGCGCGGTATCGGACTGGCCCTGACCAAGCTGGTCTGCGAACGGCACGGGGGCGAGATATCGGTGTCCAACACCCCCGACGGGGCCGTGTTCACCGCACGCATGACCGTCGGTCACGTCCCCGGAACGGCGGCGGAAGGAGTGGCCCCATGACCGCGGCACAGGATCCGGCCCGCGACGCGGCACGGAACCCGGCACGTCCTGCGGACCGGGACACGGCACGGAACCCGGCACGGGACGCGGCGGACACGATCGACGTGCTCGTGGTCGACGACGACTTCATGGTGGCCAGGGTCCACCGCGCCTTCGTCGAACGCGTCGAACCGTTCCGCGTCGTCGGCGTCGCCAACACCGGCGCCCAGGCGATCGAGGCCGCCGACGCGCTCCGCCCCGACCTCATCCTGCTCGACCTGTACCTGCCCGACATCTTCGGCCTGGACGTGATCCCCCGGCTGCGCAGCGCCGGCCACGACTGCGACGTCATGGTGATCAGCGCCGCGCAGGAGGCCGACACCGTGCGCGGCGCGGTCCGCCACGGGGTGGCCGACTACCTCCTCAAACCCTTCGACTTCCAGGACCTGCGCACCCGCCTGGAGCGCTACGCCGCCCAGCGGGGGCGGCTGCTGACCGCCGTCGTCCGCGGCCAGGCCGACGTGGACCGCGTCCTGGCGGGCGCGTTCGCCCCGGCGGCCGTGCACACCCTGCCCAAGGGCATGAGCGTGGAGACCGCCGAACTCGTCGAACGCGCCCTGCGCGAGGCGGACGGCACCCTCTCCGCCACCGAGTGCGCGGCCCTGACCGGCGTGTCCCGCGTGAGCGCCCGCCGCTACCTGGAGTACTTCCACAGCACCGGCAACGCGGAGGTCTCCCTGCGCTACGGCGCCGCCGGACGCCCGGAACGCCGGTACGCCTGGCGGACGTGACGCCCGACGACGAAGGGGAACGGGCCGTCGTCCCGCGGGAACGCCGGGAGGGCGGCGGGCGCCGAGGTGGTCTCGGCGCCCGCCGCCCTCCGTCCGGGAGCGGGTCGTGCTCGGCCGCGGGTGCGGCCCGGTTACCGCGGGTCGCGGTTGAACAGAGACTTCGACCAGAAGTAGCCGAGGGCGGACAGGCCCACGCACCAGGCGATGGCGAGCCACCCGTTGTTGCCGATCTCGGTGCCGAGGAGCAGGCCGCGCAGGGTCTCGATGGCCGGGGTGAAGGGCTGGTACTCGGCGATCGGCTGGAACCAGCCCGGCATGGTGTCGGCCGGGATGAAGGCGCTGGAGATGAGCGGCAACAGGATCAGCGGCATGGCCATGTTGCTGGCCGCCTCGGCGTTCGGACTGGCCAGGCCCATGCCGACCGCGATCCAGGTGAGCGCCAGGGCGAACAGTGCGAGCAGTCCGAAGGCCGCCAGCCACTCCAGCGCGGTGGCGTCGGTGGACCGGAAGCCGATGAGCGCGGCGACGGCGCCGACGAGGATCAGGCTGAAGAGCACCTGCAGCACGCTGCCGACCACGTGCCCGATGAGCACCGAGCCGCGGTGGATCGCCATCGTGCGGAAGCGGGCGATGATGCCCTCGGACATGTCCGTGGAGACCGACACGGCGGCCCCGATCACGGTGCTGCCGATGGTCATCAGCAGGATGCCGGGGACGATGTAGGCGATGTACTCGGAGCGGTCCGCGCCGCCGCCGCCGATGCCCGCGCTCAGCACGTCGCCGAAGATGTAGACGAAGAGCAGCAGCATCATGACCGGGGTGAGCAACAGGTTCAGCGTGAGGGACGGATAGCGCCGGGCGTGCAGCAGGTTGCGGCGCAGCATCGTGTTCGAGTCGCGGACGACGAGGGAGAGGGCGCTCATCGGGCAGCCTCCTTGTGCTGGTCGGTGTCGCCGGTCAGAGCGAAGAAGACGTCGTCGAGGTCGGGGGTGTGCACGGACAGCTCGTCCGCCTCGACACCGACCGAGTCCAGCCAGTCGAGGAGGGAGCGCAGTTCGCGCTGGCTGCCGTCGCTGGGGATGCGCAGGGCCAGCGCCTCGTCGTCGCGGTTGGCGACGCTCAGCGTGGCGACGGCGGTCTGGTAGGCCGCCGGGTCGGTGAAGCGCAGGCGGATGTGCCCGCCCGGGATGAGCCGCTTCAGCTCCTCGGCGCTTCCCTCGGCGGCGATCTTGCCGTTGTTCAGGACGGCGATGCGGTCGGCGAGTTCGTCGGCCTCCTCGAGGTACTGGGTGGTGAGGAAGACCGTGACGCCGTCGGCGAGCAGCTCGCGGATGATCTGCCACATGTTGTGCCGGGAGCGCGGGTCGAGCCCGGTGGTGGGCTCGTCCAGGAAGATGATCCGCGGGTCGCCCACCAGGGTCATGGCCAGGTCCAGCCGGCGCTTCATGCCGCCGGAGTAGGTCGAGGCGGGCTTCTTCGCCGCGTCGGTGAGGTCGAAGCGCTCCAGCAGTTCGGCAGCGACCCGCCGGCCCTCCTGCTTGGGCAGGTGCTGCAGGTCCGCCATGAGGAGCATGTTCTCCTCACCCGTGATCAGGCCGTCGACCGCGGAGAACTGGCCGGTGACGCCGATCGCCGCGCGTACGGCCTGCGGCTCGGCGGCGACGTCGTGGCCACCGACGCGCAGTTCACCGGCGTCGGCCGTGATGAGCGTGGAGAGGATCTTGACGGCGGTGGTCTTGCCCGCGCCGTTCGGACCGAGCAGGGCGAACACGGACCCGGTCGGGATGTGCAGGTCGATGCCGTCCAGAACGGTCTTGTCGCCGAAGGACTTGCGCAGCCCGACAGCCGAGATCGCGGCCGGGGGTGGCGCGCTCTCACCCTTCCTGGACGTGGGCATGACAGGAGAAGACATGGAGCACTCCCTTTCGGAGGCTGAAGTGACGGGGATGAGCGGCGGGCTGTTGGTGCTCAGGCCCGGGCGCGGCGGATGTCGATGTTGCCCCAGTTGGATCGTGCGTGGACCCGGACGGTCTCCTCGGTCTCCTCCGGCGCCTCGGACGCCGCAAGCGTGTTGCGCACCTGCCCCCGCTTGGAGCTGACGTCAAGCCAGGCGGCGGTGCCCTCGCGCACGCCGACCTCGATCGGGCCGTTGGAGGTCTCCAGGTGAACGGTGCCGCGGGCGACGTCGCCGACGCGCAGGTGACCGTTGGTGGTGGTGCCGGTGACCGAGGACTCGACCCGCGCGATGTCGACACCACCGTTGACGCCGTTCACGCGCAGTTCGCCGGTCACGGCGTCCACGGTGGTGCTGCCGTGGGAGTTCTTCAGGACAGCGGGCCCGTTCACGACTCCGACGCGCAGATTGCCGGAGTTGGTGGTGATCTCGGCCATGCCCTCGACCCGGTCCACGGTGATCGAGCCGTGCGAGGCGGACAGGTGGAGCGGTCCGGTCGTGTCGAGCCGGACGTCGCCGGCCGAGGTCTTGAGGCGGACCTCGCCCAGCCGCCCCTCGCCGAGCAGCTCGGCACTGGCGCCGGAGACGTCGATGTGCGAGCCCGTGGGCAGTTCCACCGTCACGTCGACGGTGCCGGAGCGCCCGACGAGGTTGGCCTTGGGGGTCCGGATGGTCAGAGTGCCGTTGGCGAAGGAGATCTCGGTCTGCTCCACCACTCGCGTGTCCTGGTCGCGCTTGGGGTCGCGGGGCTCCACCGAGACGACGGTGTCCGTGCGGTCGCCGGCGGTGAACCGGATGGATCCGGAGTAGACGTGGGCCGTGACCGAGATGGGCTCGGGCGTGTCGAAAGAAGGCATGGCGGTACTGTCCTCGTGGGTCGTCGGGCCGCCCCCGCTGGTGGGACGTGGTGTGGTGTGGCGCGGTGCGGACGCGGGCGGGGCTAGCGCACCCAGCCCGTCAGGCTCTGTCCGACCGTGCGGGTCTTCTCCGTGGCGCGCGCCGGGGTGCCGCCCTCGACCGCGGCGGCCACCGCCCGGACCAGCCAGGCGTTGACCGAGAGGCCCTCGCGGTTCGCCGCCTCCTCGGCGCGGGCCTTGAGGTGGGCGGGCAGACGCAGGTTGATGCGGGCCGGGCCGCCGCCCTCACTGTCGGCCGGCACCTGCGCCACGGGTGGTTCGACGGTCTTGACCGGTTCGGGGGTGGTGTCGTCGGCGGGCGGGGGCGTCACGACGAAGTCGGGCTCCAGACCGCGCAGCCGTACATCGACCGAGCCGGGGGCGAGCTCACGCGTGATCTCGTCCATGGCGGCGGACAGGACGTTGAGCAGGGTCAGGCGGGTCGCCGACTCCAGCGGGGCGGTAAGGCGCTCGGCGAGCTCGCGAGCTTCCTCCCCTCCGGCTTCGGCGGCCACCGCGAGTTCACGGCGGAGTGTGTCGACATACGGGCTGAGGTCCATGCCGTCAGCATGGCACCACAATGGCGCCGCGCGCAAGCCTGTATGGCGCTATGTGGGTGACAGTTTCCGGACGAGTGCCCTTTCCGGGGCGAGAACCGGCGCACGGAGCCCTCTTGGCGCTGCTGGGTGACACGGGCGCTCCCGCGTGGGTGAACACGCCGGATGGCGCCGGATGGTGCCGCATGGTGCCATCCATGCCGCCCCGTGATGTCAGGGCCGCACCGCGCATCGACCGGACCCAGTGGCCTACCGCGGTGATCAGGCGGAAGCAGCGACGCCCCGGCCGCGGACGGTGCCCGGCACGGTCGGCACGGCGGCCGGCAGGCGGCGACCCGGGCCGGCCGGGGACGGGGGCCGAAGAGGCGACGGACCGGTGCGATCGCGGGTCAGCGCGATCGCACCGGTCCGGGGTGCTCAAGGCGACGGATGCCGTCCGGGCCCGCCGCTCACCGCCGCTTGCGGGCAGGAACCACATAGCGGGCGTAGACGAGGTCTCGCATGATGTCCTCGCCGCCCTCGACGATGGCCACGTACCGCATGTCGCGGACGAGCTTGCCCACCGGATGGTCCTGCGTGTAGCCGAGACCGCCGAACAGCTCCGAGCCGGTCGACACCACCTCCCAGCCCGCCTGGCCGCAGAAGAGCTTGGCGGCCAGCGCGGAACGCAGCGTGCCCACCCGGTGCAGGCCGGCTCCTCCGCTCGCGGCCGCTTCGAGACGGTCGTCGAACTCCGCCGCGGCCGCCCGGCACTGGTTGCGCATCACGTCGATGAGCGTCTCCATCTGCCCGAGCTTCCCGGCGAACACGGCGTTCTCGGTGAGCGGGGCGCCCCGGAGCGTCTTACCGGCCGCGTAGTCCATTGCCAGGTCCCGCACGCGCCTGGCGATGCCCACCGCGCAGGCGGCGATCAGGATGCGGCTCGCGTTCAGGCTCGCCTCGAGGATGCGCAGCCCGCTGCCGTGGAGGCGGTGCGTGGCGGGAACGGCGCAATCGTCCAGACGGACCCGGTAGGTTCCGGCACCCCGGACGCCGAGCAGGTCCCAGCGCTTGACGATCTCGACCCCGGGCGTGTCGCGCGGTACCGCGACGATCGCGAAGTCCGCGGCGTCGTCGGCGGACCGGGCGAGGACCAGTAGCAGCCCGGCCGCGTCGGTGTTGGTCGAGAAGTACTTGTCGCCGCTGAGCACCAGCCGGTCACCTTCCACGCGGAAGGTGGTGGTGATCCTGACCAGCTCGCTGCCGGCCTCCTCCTCACTGCCGAGCACGGCGATCCGGCCGCCCTCGGTCACCAGGGACTCCAGGGCCGGGCGGGCCAGTTCCTCGCCGCCGAAGTGCTGGAGCATCACTCCGCCCAGGACCGGCAGAAAGGCACCGAAGGCGAACCCGGCGTCACCGTAGGCGAGTTCCGACACCACGTCGACGCTGTCCGTCACGGACAGGCCCAGCCCTCCGTACTGCGGGGGCACCCACCAGTTGGCCAGGCCGAGGTCGTGCAGCCGGGCCGCCTCGAGGGTGGGCTGCTCCGGCAGGGCGTCGAAGTGCTCGTCCTTCCCGGTCAGCTCGGTCGCGACGAAGTCCCGCACCCGGGCGAGCAGTTCCGCTGTCATGGCACCTTCTCCCTTCGGGCCCGTCAGACCGGGTTCACGTGGTACATCGGGAAGTACGAGGCGATCCGGCCCTGGGCGTAGTCGTCGGCCAGCTCCGGCACCCGGTCGAAGTCGTAGACGACCTCCGAGCCCTTCGGCGCGATCCAGCCCTCGGCCTCCTGGAAGTCGCGGATGGCGGGAGATTCCTGCAACTGCCACACGTGGGTGTTCACGAGGATGTGGCGGCTGATGGACTCGGCGCCCCGCAGATGCGTCAAGCGCATCCCCGCCTTCCAGCCGCAGGTGGTGACGACCCCCGCGCGCGCCAGCGAGGCCAGGGTGATGTCGTACAGGGGCTGGCCGATGTTGTCCACGAAGATCGCGACCCCGTGGCCGTCGCTCAGCTCGTCGATCAGCTCCCCGAACCTGCGCACCGAGTCCCGGCGCCGCTGGTGGCGTTCGCGGTCCGTGCGCTGCTCCCGGGTGGGCAGCGAGAGGTCGGGGAACAGACGGCGGTCCACCGGGGTGATCCCGTTCTCGCGCAGGAAGGCGACCCGCTCGTCGGAGCCCGCCGTCATCGCCACCCGGAATCCGGCACGCTTGGCCAGCAGCAGTTCGGCGAAGGCCACTCCGCCGCCCCAGCCGAACACCAGGTGGTTCGCCGGGTCGTCGGTGACCTGGGTGCGCCAGCAGCCATAGGCCTTGTGCCAGTTGTCCCAGGCCGTGTAGTAGCGCCCGTACGTGGCCCACTGGGCCAGCGAGTACGGGGTGCCGTCGGGGATGGGCAGCAGCACCCGCACGTCCATCTTCGACTGCTTGGCCAGCAGGCCGATGGTGTGCGGGGCGTCGTAGGCGTAGGCGAGTTCGGCGTAGCCGAAGCGGTCGAGCTTCCCGAACGGCATCAGCATGCACAGGTCTCCCTCGCGGACCCGGGTGTCCCGGCCGCCCGCGTTCACCTGAAGCACGCGTACCACTCCCATGTTGCCGACGACCACCACGTCCTCGCCGCGGCTGCTGCACACGTCGATCGGTGAACGGGCCAGCGCGTGGTCGACGTTGGCCTCCCAGGAGCCGAGGATCGGCTCCACCAGGGCCTCGCCCTCCTCCAGCGGGCCGAAGGTGAACACGTCGCGCCGGAGCGCGCTGCCGGGACTGCCGTCGTGAGGGCCGGTCATCGCGCCGGAGCGCAGGACCCAGGCATCGGGCGAGTAGATGACAACCTCCAGAGTTCGAGTGCGGGTCCGGGACGGGCGCGGTCAGCGGGCCGCGGTGCCCGGCACCCGGTAGTCCACCGCGACCCCGCCCCACGCCTCGCCGGCGCCGTACGCGACGGCTCCGAGCCGCCCCGAGGCGGGCAGGGAGCCGGAGTCCAGCTCCTCGGCGAAGGCCAGGGGGATGGAGGCGGACGACGTGTTGCCGGAATGCTCGATCCGGTTCACGAAGGGCACGCCGAGATGGGTGGTGAAGCCGCGGACCTGCTCCAGGATGCGGCCGTTGGCCTGATGGCCGACCAGGACGGTCGGCGCGGGGCCGTGATCGAAGAGGTACTGCGCGGACTCCGACATGCGGCGCACGGCCCGGTCGTACACCTGCATGCCGTCCAGGTGGATACCGCCCTCACCGGTCTCCCGCATGAGCGCTTCCTGCGAGCCGTCGCAGCCGGCGACCTGCCGGAAGGGCGCGAACGGCGCGCGGTCCTCCAGCAGGACGGCCGCGGCGCCGTCGGCGAAGATGCACGCCGTCTGCCGGTCCGTGCGGTCCACCAGCCGGGACATGGCCTCCACCGAACACACCAGAACCGAGCGCGCCTGTCCCGACTCGCACAGCGAGAGCCCGGCGACCAGTCCGTAGACGAAGCCGCAGCAGGCGGCGTTCATGTCGAAGGCCAGCACCGCGGAGTCCAGGCCGGCCTGTCGCGCCACCTGCTGCGCGATGCCCGGGACGCGTTGGCGCACCGATGTGCTGACGACGACCAGAGCGCCGATCGAGGACGGGTCCGGCAACCGTGTCACGATCGGCGCACACGCCTCCGCGGCGACGTCCGTCAGCGGCATGCCGTCCGGCAGCCACGAGCGGGACGCGATACCGCTGCGGCGCCGGATCCACTCGTCGGTGAGGCCGATCGACGCGAAGTCGTCGTTGGTGACCGTCCGCCCGGGTTTGGCCGTGGCGACATCGACGATGCCGGCGCTCACTGCCCGTTCGCCAGCTTCACGAAATAGCTGCTGAAGTCGTCCAGGAAGGCGAAGGCCGCGGTCTCCTGCAGGTCGCCCTTGACCTGGAGTTCACGCTCCAGCTGCTGGTGCAGCTCGACCAGGTCGAGGGAGTCGAGGTCGAGGTCGGCGACCGGCCGGGTGAGGTCCTCGGGCCCCAGGGCCGGGTCGCGCTCGCGCAGCTTGGCCAGCATCGTGTCCGTGATACGGCTCTCGATGTCACTCATGCTCGTTCTCCGTTCGGGAAATGGCTCACAGGGCCGGGGTGTCGGGCATCTCATGCGGGGCCGGGCTGCCCGGCCGCCAGCCGGTACAGGGGCTCACCGGACTTCAGGACCGTGCCGACCGTCGCGGAATGGGCCGTGACCCGTCCCGGGACCTCCGCCACGATCTCCGTGCTGGCCTTGTCGGTCTCCACGACCGCGATGACGTCCCCCCGCTCGACCAGGTCGCCGACGGCGGCGACCCACTCGATGAGCAGGGCCTCGCCGAGGCCGTGGCCGAAGCTGGGAACGTACATGTCCACCGGGGAGTCGGTCACTCCGTCATCACCTGCACCTCGTCCGTGATCTGCTGCACACCGATCAGGTAGTCCTTCTCGAAATCCGCCGGGGGATAGGCCCGGCGGGCGGGAGCCAGCCGGCGGACCGGGGCGCGCAGAACACCGAATCCGTGCTCGGCCACGAACGCGGCGATCTCGGAGCCGATGCCGACGTCCTTGGTCCCCTCGTGCACGATCAGCAGCCGCCCGGTGCCGGCGACGGACTCCATCACCGTGTCCATGTCGAGCGGGGCCACCCAGCGCAGGTCCACCACCTCGACGTCCACAGCGGGGGCGAGGGCGTGCGCCGCCTGCAGCACCTCATGGGTGACCGCGCCATAGGTGACGATCGTCAGGTCCGTGCCGCGCCGCACCACCCGGGCCGCGGTCGGCGACTTCGCGGGCCGGGCATCCCGGACGGGTGTGTTCCGCCGCCAGTACAGGCGGATCGGTTCGTACATCACCACGGGGGAACCGAGCCGTACCGCGTACCGCAGGATCTGGTCGGCGTCCTCGCCCGTGGACGGGCACGCCACGGACAGCCCCGGAACGCGGGCGAACAGCGCCTCGTTGGACTCGCTGTGGTGCTCGACGCCCCGGACGCCGCCGCCGCTCGGGATGCGCACCACCAGGTTCGGGCTGACCTGGCCGTTCCACCGATCGCCGATCCGGGCCGCCTGGGTCACCAGCTGGTTCACCGCCGGATAGGTGAACCCGTCGAACTGGATCTCACAGACCGGGACCAGCCCGCTCATCGCGAGGCCGACCGCCTGGCCGACGATCGTGGACTCGGCGAGGAGCGAGTCGCGCACCCGGTCCGCTCCGAAGCGGTCCCGCAGGCCCCGGGTCACCCGGAAGACGCCCCCGAGCCGGCCGATGTCCTCGCCGAGCAGCAGCAGTGCGGGATCCTGGTCGAGCAGGTCGGCGAGGGTCGTGTTGATCGACTCCGCCAGGGGCACGGACGCGGTGCTCATCACGTGTACTCCTTCATCAACTGCTCGCGCAGCACCCGGACTTCCGCCTCGACGCCGTCGAACCACGCGGCGTCCACCAGGCCCGAGGCCCGCAGCCGGGCCGCATAGGCGGTCACCGGGTCCGCCGCTCGGGCCTGTGCGATGTCCTCGCCGGTGCGGTAGATCTCCTGGGCGTCGGAGGTCGAGTGGCCGTGCATGCGTGCCACCTCGATCTCGACGAGCCGGGGTGAGCGTTCCGCGCGGATGTGGGCGGCGGCCCGCGAGCAGGCGGAGAAGACGGTCTCCGGATCCCCGCCCGGGATCCGCTCGGCCTCGATCCCGAAGCCCCGGGCACGCTCGGCCAGCGAGGTGCGCATCTGCTCCCGGGCCGGCTTCGAGATGGCCCAGCCGTTGTTCTGGCAGACGAACAGCACGGAAGCCGACTCGACGGCGGCGAGGTTCATCGCCTCCGACATGTCGCCCTCGCTGGTGGCGCCGTCCCCGATGTACACGACGACGAAGTCCTCGCGGCCCTGCAGCCGTCGCCCGATCGAGTAGCCGACGCCGTGCAGCGTCTGCGCGGCCAGCACCAGGGTGTAGGGGAAGAAGCGGAGACCGAGCGGGTCCCAGCCGCAGAAGGTCCGGCCGCCCCACTGCGCGACCAGTTCGGCGGGCGTCACGCCGCGCAGGAGGGCGACGGCGTGTTCGCGGTAGCTGGGGAAGACGGTCGGGTCCGGGCCGACGGCGAGCGCGGAGCCCACCTGAGCGGCCTCCTGCCCCTGGCAGGACAACCAGAGGTCCAGCGCTCCCTGCTTCTGCAGCTGCCGGGCCTCCTCGTCGATGCCCCTCGCCACCAGCATGTGGCGCAACAGCGACCGCCGCATGTCGTCGTCTGGGTCTGTCGTGTACTCGGATTCTGACGTCAAGTCCGATCACCAGTCGTAGGTCCGTCGAGGGGCTTTCTGCCGTCATGCGTGCGGAACACACCGAAAGGCTTCCCGCGGAAAGGGAAACCGCATGGCGCGGGCCGGACGCGGAATACCGGTGAAAAGGAGAAACCGGTGCTCGCGCGCAGGTGGGGCATGCGTCGGTGCGTATCCACCCTGGTAGTCGTCCGGTGCGGAACGGTGAAGAAGAGAAACCTTCGACCGACCTTTTGCAGGACGGTCCCGGCCCGAGGTGGGAAATGGGCCGGCCCGAATACGGGTGTGCCCGCCCCGGGCCGCTGATCGGTCATGGTGGCACAAGAATCCCGGCGGATACAGATTGCGGCAGGCGGCAGGGGGGCCGGTGTTCTTCCGCCTTGTGAGGTCGGCGGCCGAGACCTAAGTTGGCGTTGGCATTCCAGGGGCGCTGCGGATGCCGGGATGTCCCGTCGACGGGACGACGCCGATCGGTGAACCCGCCCCTGACCCTTTCCCGAACTCGGCCTGGCGCTTATTCCTGCCGAGTCTCCCGCGACGTTCGAGGACGGTGGCATGAGCACGAACCCTTTCGATGACGAAGACGGTCGCTTCCATGTGCTGGTCAACGACGAGGACCAGCACTCCCTGTGGCCGGTGTTCGTCGACACGCCTGCGGGCTGGCGGGTGGTTTTCGGTGAGGCGTCCCGGGCCGAGTGCCTGGAGTACGTCGAGCGGAACTGGACGGACCTGCGCCCGAGGAGCCTGCGCGAGGCGATGGCGGAGGGCTGAACTCCGGCCGTACGGACCGCGGTGGGGAGACGACGGTGGGGAGGGCAACCTGTGACGACGGTGAGCCGCTGCACGACGACCGGGGCGGGAGCCGGCGGAGGAGGCACGCCGCGTGAGGCGGTGCTGTCCTTCGTCGGGGGACAGGCCACGGTGGGCTCGTCGGGGATGACCTTCCCGCAGGGCCTGCCGGAGCGGTCCTGGGAGCGGATCGGGAGCGGCCTGCGCGAGCTCACGAACTCCTCGGCGTGGTGGCTCGGCGACTGGTTGATCTACGGGGAGACCACCTACGGGGCGCGGCGCTACCGGGAGGCCGTCGAGCGGACCGGCCTCGACTACCAGACGCTGCGCAACTACGCGTGGGTGGCCCGCCGGTTCGAGCACCACCGCAGGTGGGACAGTCTCAGCTTCGCCCACCACGCGGAGGTCACCAGCCTGCCCCCGGACGAGCAGGACCACTGGCTGCACGAGGCCGACCGGCTCAAGTGGTCGCGCAACGAGCTGCGCAGGGCGCTGCGCGCCGGACCGGCCGAGCGGCACGCGGCGGCCGGATCTGCCCCGGGAGGCGTTCTCCCGGCCGCATCCGTCCCGCGCGCCGTCCCGTCGGCCGGCGGTGCCCCGTTGGCGGGGGACCAGGCCGATGGCGACGACACGCGCCGCACGGCGTCCCGGACCGGCGCCCCGGGTGCCACCACCGGACCGCGCGGAAAGGTCGCCACCCTCACCATCGAACTGTCCGCCGGACAACTGGACCACTACTCGCAGGTGGCGGCCGCACACGGTCTGCCCGTGGAGCAGTGGGTGACGCGGATGCTCGACGCCGCCGACCGGCGTACCTCCCAAGAGCGCCGGCCACGGCCCCTTCCCCGGTGACGTGCGGCCGGCCCGGCCGGCCACACGTCCCTCACATCGGAGTCAGTTGATGATCCTTCAGGGCAAGCGGGTCGACCTGCCCCCGGAGCCCGTCGTCCACCGGCGGTTCGAGGCGCACGCCGAGGCCACCCCCGACGCCGTCGCCGTCTTCTGTGCCGGGCGCCGGATGACGTACGCGGAGCTGAACGCGGAGGCGAACAGGTTCGCCTACGTCCTCCTGGCGCGCGGGCATGGGCGGGGCGCCAAGGTCGGGATCTGCCTCGACTACTCGATCGACATGCTCGTCGCCGTCCTCGGCACGCTGAAGGCCGGGGCGGCCTATGTGCCGCTCGACCCGGCCTACCCGGCGGCGAGGCTGCGGCTGCTGCTCGGCCAGATACCGGATCTCGCCCTGATCGTGGCGTCCCCGGCGACGGCCCCGCTGGTCGCGTCGTCCTCCGCCGAGGTCGTCGACCTCGGCCGGCTGCCCGGTCCTTCGGCCGGCCACCCCGACACCGGCCCCGACGTCCGGGTCACCGGGGACGACGTCTGCTACGCGGTCTTCACCTCCGGCTCGACCGGGACACCGAAGCTCACCGCCATCCGGCACGAGGGCTGGTTCAACCTGCTGAACTGGCTGACGGACGAGTACGGGCTGCACCGCGGCTCGCACCACCTGGTCGTCAGCGCCTTCGGGTTCGACCTGTCCCAGCGCAGCCTGATGGCTCCGCTCTTCTGCGGCGCCACCCAGCATCTGATGGCGAGCCGGAACGTCGACGTGATGATGGCCTACCGCATGCTGACCGACCACGACATCCGCGTGGTGCACTGCGCCTCCAGCACGCTGTACCTGCTGGTGGACCGGGAGACCGCGCGGGGCGGAGACGCACTCGCCCGGCTGGACTACCTGCTGTTCGGCGGCGAGCCGCTGAAGAGCGAACGGATCGCGGACTGGGCGGCGCGCGAGGGCACCACGTGCACCCTCCTGCACCAGTACGGTGTCGCCGAGTGCACGGACGTCGCGACCTCTTACGACCTCGCCGGGCAACGGCCGGGCGACGGGCAGGCGGCTCCGGTGGGCCGGCCCGCGTACAACACGGACATCCTCCTCCTCGACGAGCAGTTGCGCGGTGTCGCGCCGGGGGAGAGGGGCGAGATCTGCATCGCCGGGACCGGTGTCGGCGCGGGCTATCTCAACGGCTCGGGTCCCGAGTCCGAGCGGTTCACTTCGGTCGAGGTCGACGGCGTGCCCCGCCGGCTGTACCGCACGGGCGACCGCGGCTACGTGACGGAGGCCGGGGACCTGGTCGTCCTGGGCAGGATCGACGCGCAGGTGAAGATCCGGGGCATGCGCATCGATCCCGCGGACGTCGAGCGGGCGCTCGGCCGTCTGGCAGGGGTGCGGGAGGCCGCGGTCGTGGTCGCTCCCGCGGAGTCGGGCGAGGCCGAACTGACCGCGTTCGTCGTGCCGGAGGGAGACGTCCTCGCCGAGGACGAGGTGCGTGAGGGCCTCTTGCGGTCCTTGCCGCGGAACATGGTCCCGGCCCGGTTCGTCGGCATCGCGCACATCCCGCTGAGCCCGCACGGCAAGGTCGACCGCGCCGCGCTGCTCGACGCGATCCGCAGCGGCCCCGACAGCAGGGGTACGGCGGCCTGACCCGCGGACCCGCGATGACGACGAGGGGAACCCAATGATCACCGACGACGTGCGCGCCATCTGGTGCCGGGAACTCCGGCGCGACCACATAGCGGACGACCAGAACTTCTTCGCCCTGGGCGGCCAGTCCCTGATCATGGCCAGGATCCAGGGCGCGTTCGCCGACGAGCTGGGTGTCGAGGTGCCGATGGACCGGCTGTTCCTCAACCCGACGATCGCCTCGATCTCCGCCTACATCGGGTCCCTGGACTCGATGGCTCCCCCGCATCGGACGTGAGGGGTGGCCGCGTCACTCCGCGACACTCCGGACAACAGACCACCTGGCAAGAGAGGCGCCATGTACGACGTGATTGTCATAGGTGCCCGTTGCGCGGGAGCGCCGACGGCCATGCTCTTCGCACGCCGGGGTTATCGGGTCCTGCTCCTGGAGAAAGCGCGCTTCCCGCAGGACACCCTGTCCTCGCACTACATCCACCAGCCGGGTGTGGCCCTGCTGAAGCAGTGGGGCCTGCTCGACGAACTGCGCGCGGCGGGCTGCCGCCCGATCGACCACCAGAGCTACGAGGCACCCGGTGTCCGGCTGGACGGCTTCTCCCTGCCGGTCGACGGCCAGCGCACCACCTACGCGCCCCGGCGGTACGTCCTCGACCCGATCCTCGCGCGCGGCGCCGTCGCGGCCGGAGCGGAGTTCCGCGAGTCCTGCGCCGTCACCGATCTGATCTTCGACGGCGACCGGGTCGTCGGCGTGCGGCACACCACACCCGGCGGGTCCACGGCCACGGAGCGGGCCCATCTCGTCGTGGGCGCGGACGGCATGCGGTCGCTGGTGGCCCGCAAGGCCGGCGCGCGCAACGTCGTCGAGCACCCGCGGCAGACCTGCACCTACTACAGCTACTGGGCCGGGGTGCCCGCGCACTTCGAGTCCTACGCCCGCCCCGGGCGCTGGATCGGCGTCATCCCGACCAACGACGACCTCACGCTGCTCATGGCCTACTTCCCGCAGGACGAGTTCTCGGGGGTGCGCAAGGCGGTGGAACCCGCCTACCTCGACGCCTTCCGCACCACGGCGCCCGAGCTGTACGAGCGGATGCGGGCGGGCGAGCGCGTGGAGCAGCTGTACGGCACGGGGCACCAGGAGAACTTCTTCCGCAAGGCCTACGGCCCCGGCTGGGCCCTGGTCGGCGACGCGGTGAACCACAAGGACTCCATCACCGCCCGCGGCATCACCGAGGCCTTCCTCCAGGCCCGGACCCTCACCCGGCACATCGGGGACCGGCTCCACGACCCCAGGGCGCTCGAGGCGGCGCTGGAGCGGTACGAGGAGGACCTCGACGAGGACCACACCAGCTTCTACCAGGCCGCCCTGAACGTGGCCGAGCTCAAGCCCGAGGGGCGCACCGACATGCTCCGGAAACTGGTCGGCCACCAGGACCTGATCGACCGCTACTTCTCGACCCTGTCGGGCGCCTGCTCCATCGACGACTTCTACAACGCCGACCTGCTGACGCTGCTCGACCAGAGCTGAGTGACGGCTCGCTGCGCGGCGGCCCCGCCGATTTTGGAGAAACAATGATCCCGTTGTCGTTCGCGCAGCGTCGGCTGTGGTTCGTGCACCAGTTCGAAGGTCCGTCGTCGACGTACAACGGCGCCTTCGCCCTGCGGCTGACCGGAGACCTCGACGTGGGCGCCTTGCAGTCGGCCCTCCGCGACCTCGTCCACCGGCACGAGGTTCTGCGCACGGTGATCGCCGAGGACGAGGACGGCGTCCCGCACCAGCGCGTGCTGCCACCGGACACGGCGCCCCTCACCCTGCCGGTCGCCGGCGTCGCGCGGGAGGAGGAGCGGGCGGCTGCCGTGCACGACACGGCCACCGCCCCCTTCGACCTGGCCGCCGACGTCCCGCTGCGGGCCCGGCTGCTGCGGTCCGGGCCGCACGAGCACACCCTCGTGCTCGTCGCCCACCACATCGCGGTGGACGGGGAGTCGTTCGGGCCCCTGTTCCGTGACCTCGCCCTCGCCTACGGTGCCCGCCGCGAGGGCCGGGCCCCGGCGTGGGAGCCGCTCGCCGCGCAGTACGCGGACTACACGCTGTGGCAGCGGGACCTGCTCGGCGACGAGTCGGATCCCGCCAGCCTGGCCGCACGCCAACTGGAGTACTGGCGGCGGGCGCTGGCCGATCTGCGGCAGCCGCTGGCCCTGCCCACCGACCGCCCCCGCCCCAAGGCCGTCGGGCCGCACGGCGACGTGGTCCGGTTCACCGTGGAGCCCGAACTGCTCCGGTCCGTGGAGCGGCTGGCCACGCAACAGGGCACCACCGTGTCGATGATCATGCACGCGGCGCTCGCGGTCCTCCTGCACCACCTCGGCTGCGGCGACGACATCCCGATCGGCGCACCGATCGCCGGCCGCACCGACGAGGAACTGCGCGACCTCGTCGGTTTCTTCGTCAACACCTGGGTCCTGCGCGTCGACCTGTCGGGCGACCCGGCCTTCCGCGACCTGCTGGAGCGGGTACGGGACACCTCCCTCGCCGCCTACGACAACCAGGACATGCCGTTCGAGCGGCTCGTGGAACTGCTCAGCCCCGAACGCTCCGCCGCCTACAACCCGTTCTTCCAGGTCATGCTCTCCTGGCAGCCGCCCGTACCGGACCTGGAACTGCCGGGCCTGCGCGTCCGGGCCGAGCGGCTGGAGACGGCGACGGCCAAGTTCGACCTGTTCTTCGACATGCTGCCGGACGGCACCGGCGGGGCGGGGTGCCGCCTGGAGTACGCCACCGACCTGTTCGACCCCACCACGGCGGAGTCCGTCGCACACCGCTTCGTCCGCGTCCTGCGGCGTCTCGTGGCCGACCCGGACCAGCGCGTCGGCGGGCTCGACGTGCTCGATGCGACCGAACGGGACCTGCTGCTGGTCCGGCTCAACGACACGGCGACCGCGACGCCGGAGGTGACCGTCCCAGGCCTGTTCGAGCAGCAAGTGGCCCGCACACCGGACACCCCAGCCGTCGTGTGCGACGACCGGACGCTGACCTACCGGGAACTCGACGACCGGGCCGACGGCATCGCCCGTGAACTCGCCCGGCACGGCGCCGGACCCGAGGACCTGGTGGTCCTGGCCCTGCCGCGCACCGAGGACCTGGTCGCCGGTCTGCTCGGCGTCCTCAAGTCCGGCGCCGGCTACCTGCCGATGGACCCACGGCACCTCGGCGGGCGGGCCGCGACCGTACTGGCCGAAGCGCGCCCCCGGTTCGTCGTCACGGACACCGCGACGGCCGCCGCCCTGCCGCCCCACGCCATGGCGGTCGTCGACCTCGACCGACGCGCGGAGTGGGACGCGTCCGGACCGGCACCCGGCCGGACCGGCACGCCGCACTCGGACAACCTGGCGTACGTGATGTACACCTCCGGCTCCACGGGCACGCCGAAGGGAGCGGCCATCACCCACCGCAGCGTCGTCAACGGCGTGCGGGCCCTGGCCCGTGTGCTCGACGCGCCGCCCGGCTTCCGGATGCTGGCCGGCACCTCGGTCAACTTCGACGTCTCGGTCTTCGAGTTGCTGACCACCCTCACCACTGGCGGCACGGCCGAGCTCGTGCCGGACGTGCTGGCCCTCGTCGAACGCGGCGGCTGGGACGGCCAGGTGATCAGCGCGGTGCCCTCGGTCCTCGCGGAACTGGTCGGCCACCTGGACCGGATGACCGGCGTGCGCACCGTCGTCTTCGCGGGCGACGTCCTGCCCGCCGCCCTCGTCGCCCAGGTGCGCGAGGCGCTGCCCGGCGTACAGGTGGTGAACTCCTACGGCCAGAGCGAGAGCTTCTACGCCACGACGTTCTCCCTCACCGCGTCCGAGCAGGTGCCGCAGGGCGACGTCGCCCCCATCGGCACACCCCTGGACAACATGCGTGCCTACGTCCTCGGCCCAGGGCTCGCCCCGGTGCCACGGGGCGTGACCGGGGAGCTGTACGTGGCGGGGACCTGCCTCGGCCGCGGCTACCACGGCCGCCCGGGCATGACGGCCGAGCGGTACGTGGCCAGTCCGTTCGGCCCGCCGGGCGAGCGGATGTACCGCACGGGCGACCTCGCCCGCTGGAACGCGCGCGGAGAGCTGGAGTGCCTGGGCCGGGCCGACAACCAGGTGAAGGTGCGCGGCTTCCGCATCGAGACCGCCGAGGTCGAGGCCGCGTGCCTGCAGCACCCGGGCATCAGCCAGGCCGTGGTGATCGGCAGGGAAGCGCCGTCGGGCGGGCGGCGGCTCGTCGCGTACGTGGTGCACACCGGCGAGGGAGCCGTCGGCGACGACGGCGCCGGCGGCATCGGCGACGTGGACGTGATGGCCGGGGCCTCACCCGCCGAGCTGCGCCGGTTCGTCGCGGCACGGCTGCCCGACTACATGGTGCCGTCCGCCTTCGTGGCGCTCGGCCGGATGCCGCTCGGCCCGACCGGCAAGCTGGACCGCTCCGCGCTGCCCGAACCGGAGTTCACCGGGGAGGCCTACCGGGAGCCGCGCACCGAGGCCGAGGCCGTCATCACCGCCGCGTACGCCGACGTGCTCGGAGTGGAACGCGTCGGTGCCGACGACGACTTCTTCGCGGTGGGCGGGGACAGCCTGCGGTCCATCCAGGTGGTGGCGCGGGCCCGGGCCCGCGGCCTGGACCTCACCACGCGGGAGATCTTCGAGTGCCGCACGGCGGCCCGCCTCGCCGAGGTGGCCTCCGCCCGCCGGGACCGCACCCCCGCCCTCGCCGAGGACGAGGACGGCGGCATCGGGCCGATGCCCCTGCCACCGGTGGCCCGGCACGTGTTCGAACACGGCGGCGGCATCGACCGGTTCGCCATGGCGATGACGCTCGAACTGCCCGTCGGCATCGACGAGCAGGGGCTCGCCGCGACGCTCGACGCCGTGCTCGACCGGCATGATCTGCTGCGTGCGCGGCTGGTGCGCGGCCCCGAACCCGCCCTCCTGGCACGCCCCGCGGGAACCGTGCGGGCGGCGGACCTGATCCACCGGGTGCCCTGCGACGGCCGCTGGGACGAGCCGGCCGCGCTGCATGCGGCCAGGGCGGAGCTGGACGCGGCGGCCGGGCGCCTCGACCCGGAGGCCGGGATCCTGGTGGACGCCGTCTGGTTCGCCGCCCCGTCGGGAGCGGGCCGGCTGCTGCTCGTCGTGCACCACCTGGTGGTGGACGGCGTCTCCTGGCGCATCCTCATGGCGGACCTCGCCGAGGCGTGGCAGCGCATCCGGGCCGGCCGCAACCCGGACCTGCCCGAGGTGGGCACGTCCGCCCGGCGCTGGGCGGCGGCGCTGCAGGAGGAGGCGTACTCCGAGCAGCGTGAGGCGGAACTCCCGTACTGGCTGGACCTGCTGGAGACGCCCGACCCGCCGCTCGGCACCCGGCCCTTCGACCCGGCGGTGGACGTGATGGCCACCGTCGACACCGTGCGGGTGGAGCTGCCCGCCGAGATCACCGAAGCGGTCCTGACCACCCTGCCCGCGGCCTACCGGGGCACCGCCACCGACGTGCTGCTCGCCGCGCTGGCCCTGGCGGTGGACCACTGGCGTGGCGTGGACCGACCCACGCCGGTCCGGCTGGAGGGACACGGCCGCGAGACGGAACTCGTCCCGGGAGCCGATCTCTCGCGGACCGTCGGATGGTTCACCAGCATGCACCCGGCCCGGATCGACGTACGGGGAGTGGAGTGGGCCGAGGTGCTCGCGGGCGGCCCCGCGGCCGGGGCCGCGATCAAACGGGTCAAGGAGCAACTGCGCGCCGTCCCCGACAAGGGCATGGGATACGGGCTGCTGCGCCACCTCAACGCCGACACGGCCGGGCAGCTCTCCGGATACCCGGCACCGCAGATCGGGTTCAACTACCTCGGCCGGATCTCCGGCACCGACGTGCCCGAGGAGCTGCGCGCGAACGGCTGGGGCCCGTCGCCCTGGTCCACCGAGCTGGTCCCGGCACCCGATCCGGACCTGCCCGCGCTGTCCGTGCTGGAGGTCAACTCGGTCGCCACGGACGGTGCCGACGGCCCGCGGCTGCAGACCGCCTTCATGTTCGCCACGGGCGTGCTGTCCCGGGAGCGGGCCGCCGAACTGGCCCGGCTGTGGGTCGAGGTGCTGCACGGCATGGCCGGGCACGCCACCCGCCCCGAGGCCGGCGGTCTCACCCCCGCCGACGCACCGCTGGTCGCGGTGGGACAGGACGAGATCGAGACCTGGGAACAGCGCTACGGCCGGCTCACCGAGGTCTGGCCGCAGGCCCCGGGACAGTCCGGCATCCAGTTCCAGGCCGCGCTCGCCGACGGCTCCTTCGACGTCTACCACATGCAGTTCGTGCTGCACCTGTCCGGCCGGGCCGACCCGGAGCGCATGCGCGCGGCCGGCCAGGCCCTGCTCGACCGCTATCCGAACCTGCGGTCGGCGTTCCTCACCGCCGCCGGGGGCGACCCCGTGCAGGTCGTGCCCGAACACGTCCGGCTGCCCTGGCGGCACATCGACCTGACCGGCCGGGACGCCGCCGGCACGGACGCGGCGCTCGACAGGGCCCTCGCCGAGGACCGGGCGGACCGCCTCGATCCCGCCCGCCCCCCGCTGTTCCGCCTCGCCCTGCTCACCTACGGGCCGGAGCAGGCCAAGCTGATCATCACCGCCCACCACACCCTGTTCGACGGCTGGTCCTCCCCGGTGGTGATCACGGACCTCATCCGGCTCTACGCCGGCAGCGAGGAGCTCGCCCCGGTCCGCAGCTACGGCGACTACCTGACATGGCTGTCCACCCGGGACCGGGAGGCGGCGGCCGCCGGATGGGCCGCCGCGCTCGACGGATTCGACCAGCCGACCCTCGTCGCCCCGAACGCCCCGCTCCAGCAGGACGTGTCCGCCCTCGGCCGCATCGAGGTGCCCCTGTCCATCGACAAGGGCCGCGGCCTCGCCCGGCGCGCCGCGGAGCTCGGCGTCACCCTCAACACCCTCCTCCAGGGCGCCTGGGGAATCCTGCTGTCCACCCTCACCGGGCAGCAGGACGTGGTGTTCGGAGCCGCCGTCAACGGCCGCCCGGCGGACGTACCGGGCTCGGACGGGATGGTCGGCCTGTTCATCAACACCCTGCCGACCCGGGTGACGATCCGGCCGGACCGCAGCGTGGGCGACCTCGTCACCGACCTCCAGGACCGGCAGACCGCGCTGCTCGACCACCACCACCTCGGCCTCGCCGACATCCAGCGCGGCGCCGGGCTGCCCGCCCTGTTCGACACGATCGTCGTCTTCGAGAACTACCCCGTCGACCGCGAGGGCATCGTCGACGCCAACCTCGCGGCCGGCTTCACCATCGACGCCATCCGCCCCTTCGCAGGCTCCCACTACCCCCTCACCCTCAACGCCTCCGACCCCTACCTGCGGCTCTCCCTCGACCACCAGCACCACCTCTACGACCGCGCGGACGCCGAGGTCATCGCCGCCCGGCTGGTCCGGATCCTCGACCAGCTGCACGACGATCCGACGCAGCCGGTGAGTGCGGTGGAGGTGCTGTCGGCGGAGGAGCGGGAGTGGTTGGTGCGGGGGGTGAACGATACGGCGGTCGCGGTGGAGCCGGGGACGTTGCCGGATGCGTTCGAGGCGCAGGTGGCGCGTGATCCGGACCGGGTGGCGGTGGTCGCGGAGGGGGA
>NZ_NOKT01000016.1 GCF_002237655.1 Streptomyces sp. XY006 | reverse complement strand
CCCGGCCGCCGGGGGCGCAGCGCCGTGCGGCGCCGGTGCGACGGCCCGCGCCCGCGCCGTCGACGGCCGCCGGGCGGCTGCCCAACCCGCGGCTGACCGGGCTGGGCAGCGGGTTGTTCTGCGCGGTGGCGATGTTCCTGCTGGGCGCGCTGTGCGCCGCGCTGTTCGGGGCGTCGCTGACGGCGTACGGCGTGCTGTTCCTGCCGGTGTGCGTGCTGACCGCCGTGTGGGTGCGGCCGGGGGATCTGATGACTGCCCCCGTGGTCGTGCCGATCGCCTTCGCCGCGGGGCTGCTGCCGGTGGCCGGGGGCGACGGCGGGAGCAAGCTGATGGGGCTGGTCACGGCGCTCGCGACGCAGGCCGGCTGGCTGTACGGCGGAACGCTCGTCGCCGGGCTGATCGTCATCGCCCGCCGGATCCGGCTGGTGCACCGCAGGAGAACGGCGACGACGACACCCGGGGGACGTCCAGCGCCCTGACCACAAGTCCGGCCACCGCACCAGGGCCGCCCCGGCTGGTGCAGCACGGCAGCCTCGACCCGGGCAGCACAACCGCCTGGCCCGGCAGCAGGGCAGCCCCGGCCCGGCAACCCGGTGGGCGACGCCCGGCGACGCCCGGCGACGCGCAGCCCCGCCCGCGTCCGGCGCCGGCACACCGCCGCCCGCATCGCCGCCCCGAGCCGCGACCGCCGCCGATACCCGCCGCCCGCAGCACTTGCCCCGAGCCGCGACCGCCGTCAGCACCCAGCCGCCCACACCGCCACCCCGGCCGCGACCGCCGCCGGCACCCAGCCCCCCCGCACGGCCCCCGCGGCCGGCCCCCGGCCGCGAACCCGCGCTAGTGCCCCGCCGCCCGCATCGCCGCTCCCACGATGCCCGCGTTGTTCTGCAGTTGCGCCGGGACGATCTCCGCCTTGATGCCCTCGATGTGGGGCAGGAACTTGTGGGCCTTGCGGCTGACGCCGCCGCCGATGATGAACAGCTCCGGCGAGAACAGCATCTCGACGTGCGCGAGGTACTTGCGCACGCGGTGCGCCGCCCAGTGCTCCCACGACAGGTCGTGGTCCTCGCGCGCCTTGCTGGAGGCGCGCTTCTCCGCGTCGTGCCCGTCCAGCTCCAGGTGGCCCAGCTCCGTGTTCGGCACGAGGACGCCGTCGACGAAGACCGCGCTGCCGATGCCCGTGCCGAGCGTCAGCAGGATCACCGTGCCCCGCCGGCCGCGGCCCGCGCCGAAGTGCATCTCGGCGACGCCCGCCGCGTCCGCGTCGTTCACCACGGTCACCGGCAGTCCGCCCAGCCGCTCGCCGAGCAGCGCACGCGCGTCCGTGTCGATCCAGCTGTCGTCGACGTTCGCCGCCGTACGGATCGTGGCCCCGTCGGTGACCACGCCCGGGAACGTGACCCCGACGGGTCCCGTCCAGCCGAAGTGGTCGACGACCTGCTTGACGCCGTCGGCCACCCCGTCGGGCGTGGCCGGGTGCGGAGTGAGGACCTTGTGGCGCTCCTGCGCCAGGTCGCCCTTGTCGAGGTCCACCGGGGCACCCTTGATCCCGGAACCGCCGATGTCCACGCCGAAGATCTGCATGGCCCTACGTTACGACGTGGGACTGACGGTCACAGACCGGACGGCGGCACCGTCCGGCCCGTCCCCCACGGCTCCCCGATCCCTTCGCGCCGTCTGCGCGAACGGTCCGCGATCACTCCGCGGAACGTTCACCCGCCGCCGTGCCGCCGCGCTCGGCGACCAGCGCGGCCGCCTCCTCGCGCAGGTCGCGGCGGAGCTCCTTGGGCAGGGAGAACGTGATGGACTCCTCGGCCGCCTTGACGATCTCGACGTCCTCGAAGCCGCGCTGGGAGAGCCACTCCAGGACCTGCTCGACCAGGACCTCCGGCACGGACGCGCCCGAGGTGACGCCGACGGTGGAGACGCCCTCCAGCCAGGTCTCGTCGATCTCGTCGGCGAAGTCCACCAGGTAGGCGGCGCGGGCTCCGGCGATCTTGGCGACCTCGACCAGGCGCTTGGAGTTGGAGGAGTTGCGGGAGCCGACCACGATCACCAGGTCGGACTCGGCTCCCATCTGCTTCACGGCCAGCTGGCGGTTCTGCGTGGCGTAGCAGATGTCGTCGCTGGGCGGGGAGATGAGCTGCGGGAATTTGTCCTTCAGGGCGTCGACGGTCTCCATGGTCTCGTCGACGGAGAGCGTGGTCTGGGAGAGCCAGACGACCTTGGACGGGTCGCGGACCTCGACCTTGGCGACGTCGGCCGGGCCGTCGACCAGCTGGATGTGGTCGGGGGCCTCGCCGGAGGTGCCGATGACCTCCTCGTGGCCCTCGTGGCCGATCAGGAGGATGTCGTAGTCCTCGTTGGCGAAGCGGACGGCTTCCTTGTGGACCTTGGTGACCAGCGGGCAGGTGGCGTCGATGGTGGCGAGCCTGCCGCGCTCGGCCTCCTCGTGGACGACGGGGGCCACGCCGTGGGCCGAGAACATCACGATGTTGCCCGGCGGCACCTCTTCCGTCTGCTCGACGAAGATCGCGCCCTTCTTCTCCAGGGTCTGCACGACGTACTTGTTGTGGACGATCTCGTGGCGGACGTAGACGGGAGCGCCGTACTGCTCCAGCGCTTTCTCTACGGCGATCACGGCGCGGTCCACGCCCGCGCAGTAGCCCCGGGGGGCGGCGAGCAGGACACGGCGGCCAGGCGAAGCAGACATGCGTCCCATCGTAAGGCCGCGTTCGGCGGGTCAAAGATCGCGTCCGTGCTCAGTCCCCGGGAAGACTGAACGAACGCGGCGCGAGGGACGGAAGGCGAAGGCGGGCCACGATGGCGGAGACCGGGACGGGGACGCGGGCCCGCGCGGCCGGCGGGGAGCACGCGCTGCGGCGCAGCCTGGGCTTCCGGGACCTGGTCGTCTACGGGCTGCTGTTCATCGCTCCGATGGCCCCGGTCGGCGTGTTCGGCACGCTGGACGCGAAGTCGCACGGGGCGGTGGCGCTGGTGTACGTCGTCGCGACGGTCGCGATGGCGTTCACCGCGTTCAGCTACGCCCAGATGGTCCGGGTCGTCCCGCAGGCGGGCTCGGTGTTCGCCTACGCGCGCGTGGGCCTCGGCAAGGAGGCCGGTTTCGTCGCGGGCTGGATGGCGATGCTGGACTACGTCCTGATCCCGGCGGTGGCGTACCTGTTCTGCGGGGTCGCCATGAACGCGCTGGTCCCCGAGGTGTCGCGGTGGGTGTGGTCGGCGCTCGCGGTGGCCGTGACGACGCTGCTGAACCTGTGGGGGGGTCCGGGCGGCCGCCCGGGTGGGCTTCCTGGTGCTCGTGCTGGAGGTCGTGGTCCTGGCCGTCTTCGTCGTGGCCGCGCTGGTGGTGCTGGCCCGCGACGGTGCCGAGCGGGGCTGGCTGTCGCCGCTGTCGGGGGACGGCACGCAGGGCGCGTTCGCGGTGTCGGCGGTGCTCGGGGCGGTGTCGGTGGCGGTGCTGTCGTATCTGGGGTTCGACGCGATCGCCTCGTTCGCGGAGGAGGTCACCGGCGGCTCGGCGAGGATCGCGCGGGCGCTGCTGTTCTGCCTGGCGCTGGCGGGCGTGCTGTTCCTCGCGCAGACGTATCTGGTGGCGCTGCTGGAGCCGGTGTCGTCGGCGCGGCTGGCGGCGGAGCCGGGGCGGCAGGGGTCGGCGTTCTACGACACGGTGGACGCCTCGGTCGGCACCTGGCTGCACGACCTGGTGGCGGTGAGCAAGGCGATCGGCGCGGCCTTCGCCGCGCTGGCCGGGCAGGCCGCGGCGGCCCGGCTGCTGTTCGCGATGGGCCGGGACCGGCGGCTGCCGCGCGTGCTGTCCCGGACCAGCGCCGGGGTGCCGCGGGTGGCGCTGCTGTGCGCGGCCGTGGTGACGCTGGTGGCGGCGGTGTGGGCGGCGCGCCGGGACGACGGGATGGACCAGCTGGTGTCGGTGGTCGACATCGGCGCGCTGACGGCGTTCACGCTGCTGCACGCGAGCGTGGTGGGCTGGTTCGTGGTGAAGCGCCGGGGCGGTGCCGTGAGCTGGTGGCGGCATCTTCTGGCGCCGGTGCTGGGAGCGGCGATCACCGTCGCCGTGATCGTGGCGGCGTCGGGCACGGCTCAGGTGGTCGGGGCGGTGTGGCTGGCGGCCGGGCTGGTGGTGCTGGTCGTCCAGGAACGCCGCGGCACCTCGGCGCCGCCCGCGGCGGACCGACCGGCCCGCCCGCGCTCCGGCCGGTGAACCGCGTTGTCGGCGGTGGCCACTACCCTCGCGGGCATGGCTGTGAACACGACTCCGGAATCCCCGTTGCCCGTCGGCGAGGTGTCGCGGCTGATCGGGGGGTGGATCGACCGGCTCGGTGCGGTGTGGGTCGAGGGGCAGATCACACAGCTGTCGCGGCGTCCGGGTGCCGGTGTGGTGTTCCTGACGCTGCGGGACCCGTCGTACGACATCTCCGTCAGCGTGACCTGCTACCGGCAGGTGTTCGACGCCGTCGCGGACGTGGTGAGCGAGGGGGCCCGGGTGGTCGTCCTGGCGAAGCCCGAGTGGTACGCCCCGCGCGGGCAGCTGTCGCTGCGGGCTGCCGAGATACGGCCCGTCGGGGTCGGTGAGCTGCTGGCCCGGCTGGAGCAGCTGAAGAAGGCGCTCGCGCGGGAGGGCCTGTTCGCGCCGGAGCGCAAGAAGCCGCTGCCGTTCCTGCCGCAGCTGATCGGGCTGGTGTGCGGGCGGGCCTCGGCCGCCGAGCGGGACGTGCTGGAGAACGCCCGGCACCGCTGGCCCGCCGTCCGCTTCGAGGTGCGCAATGTCGCCGTGCAGGGCGTGCACGCGGTGCCGCAGGTCGTGCAGGCCGTGAAGGAGCTCGACGCGCTCGACGACGTGGACGTGATCATCGTCGCGCGGGGCGGGGGCAGCGTGGAGGACCTGCTGCCGTTCTCCGACGAGCAGCTGATCCGCACGGTCGCCCAGTGCCGTACGCCCGTGGTGTCGGCCATCGGACACGAGCCGGACAACCCGCTGCTGGACCATGTGGCCGACCTGCGCGCCTCGACCCCGACCGACGCGGCCAAGAAGGTCGTGCCGGACGTGGGCGAGGAGTACGAGCGGGTGCGGCTGCTGCGGGACCGGGCGCGGCGGTGCGTGGCGGCGCTGCTGGACCGGGAGGAGCGCGGTCTGGCGCACGCGCTGGCCCGGCCGTCGATACAGGATCCGCACCGGATGATCGACGAGCGGGCCGACCACGTGGCGGACCTGCTCGACCGCGGCCGGCGCTGCCTGCGGCACCAGCTGGACCGCGCCGACTCCGAGCTGACGCACACGCACGCGCGCGTGGTGGCCCTCTCCCCCGCCGCGACGCTCAAGCGCGGGTACGCCGTGCTGCAGCGGGCGGACGGGCACGCGGTCCGCGATCCCGGCGAGGTGGAGGCCGGCGAGGCCCTGCGCGCGCGGGTCTCCGAGGGTGAGTTCTCCGTACGAGTCGACACATAGGGTGGGTGGATGACCAGCGAGGTGGAGCAGGCGCCGGGCACGGACGAGGCGCTCGGGTACGAACAGGCGCGGGACGAGCTGATCGAGGTCGTCCGCCGGCTGGAGGCGGGCGGTACGACGCTGGAGGAGTCCCTGGCGCTGTGGGAGCGCGGCGAGGAGCTGGCGCGGGTGTGCCGGCGCTGGCTGGAGGGGGCGCGGGCGCGGCTGGACGCGGCGCTGGCGGAGGAGGCCGCGGAGGGCGAGGACGCCGAGTAGCCCCGGCCGGGATCCCGGTCCGCGACCGCGGGGAGCACGAGTGACGCACTGTGAAGTGGATCACTACACTCCAGATTTGATTGAACGTTGAACTTCATTGGCGTACGGTCGCAGACGTCAGCCGGTCCGGCCACCCCGGACCCGACGTACACCCCGAGAAGGTTCCGTTCATGTCTCTCGTTCTTGACCCCGCAGCCCAGGACCTCCTGTTCCGCGAGGCCCGCACCGCCAACACCTTCACCGACGAGCCGGTGACCGACGAGCAGGTGCAGGCGATCTACGACCTGGTCAAGTACGGCCCGACCGCCTTCAACCAGACCCCGCTGCGCATCACGCTGGTCCGCTCCCCCGAGGCCCGCGAGCGCCTGGTCGCGCACATGGCCGAGGGCAACCGGGCCAAGACCGCGAGCGCCCCGCTGGTCGCGATCCTCTCCGCGGACAACGAGTTCCACGAGGAGCTGCCGCACCTGTTCCCGGCCTTCCCGCAGGCCAAGGACGCCTTCTTCGCCGAGCGCCCGGTGCGCGAGAGCGCCGCCGCGATGAACGCCGCCCTCCAGGCCGCGTACTTCATCGTCGGCGTCCGGGCCGCCGGTCTGGCCGCCGGCCCGATGACCGGCTTCGACTTCGAGGGCGTGCGCAAGGAGTTCCTGGACGACGACCACACCCCGCTGATGGTCGTCAACATCGGCCGCCCGGGCCCGGACGCCTGGTACCCGCGCTCCCCGCGCCTGGAGTTCGACCAGGTCGTCACGGTCGTCTGAGCCACGGACGGCGTCCGCGCCACACCGCTACGAGGAAGGCCCCCGGCACGCTCGCCGGGGGCCTTCCTCGTGCGCGGTCACTCCGTCTCCAGCGCCTGCGCCATCTTCGTCAGCTGCGCGAACGAGGCGGTGCCCGTCACGACCGTCGTCGAGCCCTTAGTGCCCTCCAGCACCAGCGCGTCGTACCGGCCGCCCTCCCAGCGGGTCCACGTCCGGCCGTCGATCGTCTCGGTCCTGTCGGTCTCCCGGGCGCCCTGCGTCGCCTCGTCGAGGAAGACGGGCCGCCGCTGAGTGGACTGCTCGACCGCCACGTACTCCCCCTCGGGATCGTGGAACCCGAGGTGCCAGGTGTCGAAGTCGTCGCCCTGGTAGCGGACGGAGGTGGCCTTCCACGCGGCGGGCAGGCCCTCGGGCGCGACGACGGGGTACGGGGCGGCCCGGCGTGCCGTGAGCAGCTCGACCCGGTAGTCGACCCGCTTGACCTCGGGTTCGCTGTCGTCATGCGGGATGAAGAGGTAGATGAAGCCCGCCACGAGGACGATGACCCCGAGGGAGAGGATCATGTCCCGCGCCGTCTTCTGCTTGCCGTTCGTGCCTGCCACGCCCCCTATCGTCGCAGGTCTGTGCTGCGCTCATCCGTGGGGGCCCCTGCTCATTTTGCGGGCTCGGAGATAGAGTCGACCGACAAAGCCCTCATCCGGCCGTCGTCGTACAGAAAGGTGCGCTCCGATGACCGAGCATCATCATTTGCCGTCCGAACTCGATGTGCCCTCCGAGGCCCCCGACCGCAACCTCGCCCTTGAGCTGGTCCGGGTGACCGAGGCGGCGGCGATGGCCGCCGGCCGCTGGGTCGGACGCGGTGACAAGAACGGCGCCGACGGTGCCGCGGTCCGTGCCATGCGGACCCTCGTCTCCACCGTGTCGATGAACGGTGTCGTCGTCATCGGCGAGGGCGAGAAGGACGAGGCCCCGATGCTGTTCAACGGGGAGCGCGTGGGCGACGGGACCGGGCCCGAGTGCGACATCGCCGTGGACCCGATCGACGGCACCACACTGACCGCCAAGGGCATGACGAACGCGATCGCGGTGCTGGCCGCCGCCGAGCGCGGGTCGATGTTCGACCCGTCCGCGGTCTTCTACATGGACAAGCTCGTCACCGGCCCCGAGGCGGCGGACTTCGTCGACATCGACGCGCCGGTGTCGGTGAACATCCGCCGGGTCGCGAAGGCCAAGCGGTCCGCGCCCGAGGACGTCACCGTGGTGATCCTGGACCGGCCGCGGCACGAGGGCATCATCAAGGAGATCCGGGACACCGGGGCGCGCATCAAGCTGATCTCCGACGGTGACGTGGCCGGCTCGATCCTGGCGCTGCGGGAGGGCACCGGGGTCGATCTGCTGCTCGGCATCGGCGGCACGCCCGAGGGCATCATCTCGGCCTGCGCGGTGAAGTGCCTGGGCGGCACCATCCAGGGCAAGCTGTGGCCGAAGGACGACGAGGAGCGGCAGCGGGCGATCGACGCGGGCCACGATCTCGACCGGGTGCTGACCACCGAGGACCTGGTGACCGGCGAGAACGTGTTCTTCGTGGCGACCGGCATCACCGACGGCGAGCTGCTGCGCGGGGTCCGGTACCGGGCCGAGACGGCCACGACCGACTCGATCGTGATGCGCTCCCGCTCGGGCACGGTACGCAGGATCGATTCGGAGCACCGGCTGTCCAAGCTGCGGGCGTACAGCGCGATCGACTTCGACAAGGGCAAGTAGCGGGCCAGGGCGTCTTCCCGGCTCCGCACACAGAAGCAGGGCGTCCCCGGTGCGGTGGGGGCGCCCTGCTTCGTGGTGCTCGGGAAGTCAGCCGGCGGCCGCTATCTGGTTGGCCGAGCGGGCCGCCTTCCTCAGCTCCAGGTCGCGGCGGCGGCGCCGGGCCAGGACCACGCGGCGCTCGGCTGCGGTGAGGCCGCCCCAGACGCCGTAGGGCTCGGGCTGGAGCAGGGCGTGCTCGCGGCATTCGACCATGACCGGACAGCGGGCGCAGACCCGCTTGGCCGCCTCCTCCCGGGAGAGCCGGGCGGCGGTGGGCTCCTTGGAGGGGGCGAAGAACAGGCCCGCCTCGTCGCGCCGGCACACCGCCTCGGTGTGCCACGGGGCGTCCTGGTCCCTGTCTCGCGCTGGCACCCGCGGGGCCGGAACGGCGGCGACCTGCAGGGACGAATGCGGCGGTTGCAGCACGGTCTACTCCTGACGACGGCTTCGCGAGCGAGAGACGATGCAGCAAGGCCTACCCGCTGTGCGCGCGCCTATGCACTGAGTTCCGAACCGCCGCTTCCGGTTGCTTCGGGACCGTCGACGACCCGCCGCTTCCGGTTGCTTCGCGACCGTCAATGACCCAGGTGCTTGCGCAGACTCCGGTCGACCTTGCGCTGCACCCGGTCCAGGATGTCCGCGACGAGCTTGCCGCGCTTGGGCCGCGCTTCGACGCTGCCCAGGACGGCCCAGCCGTCGACGTAGACCACCGGGGCCTCCGGCTCGCCCGAGTCGAGGGTGGCGACCTCGAAGCTGCCGAGCACGCCGCCGCCGATGCCGCGCAGCGACACGTTCTCCGGGACGCGGATCTCGACGCTGCCGAAGACGGCGTAGGACTTGATGACGACCTGCTGGTGGTTGTACAGCGCCTCGCTCAGGTCGATCTCGACACTGCCGAAGATCGCGTAGGCGTGGATCCGGCGGCCGGCGCGCCAGCGGCCCTTGCGGACGGCGCTGCTGAAGATCGCGACCACGTTGTCGTCCGGCTCGACCGGGATGGCACCCGCCGTGGGGCGGTGCGGGGCCGGGGCGGGGGCCGACCCGGGGCGGGGGCCGTGCGCGGCGGGCAGGTCCCGGATGAAGACCTCCAGCTCGCCCACCGTCTTGGCGCGCAGCACCCCCTCGACCCGCTCGGCGTGCTCGTCCGCGGTGAGACGGCCCTCGGCCAGGGCGTCGTGCAGGATGTCGGCGATGCGGTCGCGCTCGGCGTCGGAGGCGCGGAGCTCGGAGACGGCGGGGCCGGTCTGCGGGTGAGGGTCCTGCTTCTGAAGGTCCACGACAGCAGCGTACCCACACACGATAGATCGCGACACCCCCCGCATCGCTTTCCTTGGCCGGCACGGATGTGACGAACTGAGCCTTACCTCACAAGCTCGCCGTCAGCGGCAGGTTCTACGCTGGTTGGCGCTCGCCAAAGGAGGCGGGCCGCCGTCCGTAGAGTGAGGAATGGGCTGAGATGCCTGAGTTCGCGTACACCGATCTGCTCCCCCAGGGAGAGGACACCACCCCGTACCGGCTGGTGACCTCCGAGGGCGTCTCCACGGTCGAGGGGCCGGACGGACGGACCTTCCTCCAGGTGGAGCCGGAGGCGCTGCGCAAGCTCGCCGAGGAGGCCATCCACGACATCCAGCACTACCTGCGCCCGGCCCACCTCGCGCAGCTGCGCCGGATCATCGACGACCCCGAGGCGTCGGCCAACGACAAGTTCGTGGCGCTGGACCTGCTGAAGAACGCGAACATCGCGGCGGCGGGCGTGCTCCCCATGTGCCAGGACACGGGCACGGCGATCGTGATGGGCAAGCGCGGGCAGAACGTGCTGACCCGGGGCCGCGACGAGGAGGCCCTCAGCCGCGGCATCTACGACGCGTACAAGAACCTCAACCTGCGCTACTCGCAGATGGCCCCGCTCACCATGTGGGAGGAGAAGAACACCGGCTCCAACCTCCCCGCGCAGATCGAGCTGTACGCGACCGACGGCGGCGCCTACAAGTTCCTGTTCATGGCCAAGGGCGGCGGCTCGGCCAACAAGTCGTTCCTGTACCAGGAGACGAAGGCCGTCCTGAACGAGGCCTCCATGATGAAGTTCCTGGAAGAGAAGATCCGTTCGCTGGGCACGGCCGCCTGCCCGCCGTACCACCTGGCGATCGTGGTCGGCGGCACGTCCGCCGAGTACGCGCTGAAGACGGCCAAGTACGCCTCCGCGCACTACCTGGACGAGATCCCGGCCGAGGGCTCCGAGCTCGGGCACGGCTTCCGGGACAAGGAGCTGGAGCAGAAGGTCTTCGAGCTGACGCAGAGGATCGGCATCGGCGCGCAGTTCGGCGGCAAGTACTTCTGCCACGACGTGCGCGTGGTGCGCCTGCCCCGGCACGGCGCGTCCTGCCCCGTCGCCATCGCCGTGTCCTGCTCCGCCGACCGCCAGGCCGTCGCCAAGATCACCGCCGAGGGCGTCTTCCTGGAGCAGCTGGAGACCGACCCGGCGCGCTTCCTGCCGGAGACCACGGACGAGCAGCTCGACGAGTCCTCGGACGTGGTGAAGATCGACCTCAACCAGCCGATGGACACGATCCTCGCCGAGCTCACCAAGTACCCGGTGAAGACCCGCCTGTCGCTGACCGGCCCGCTGGTCGTGGCCCGTGACATCGCGCACGCCAAGATCAAGGAACGGCTGGACGCGGGCGAGGAGATGCCGCAGTACCTGAAGGACCACCCGGTGTACTACGCCGGTCCGGCCAAGACGCCCGAGGGTTACGCGTCGGGCTCGTTCGGCCCGACCACGGCCGGCCGGATGGACTCCTACGTGGAGCAGTTCCAGGCGGCGGGCGGCTCCAAGGTGATGCTGGCCAAGGGCAACCGCAGCAAGCAGGTCACGGACGCGTGCGCCTCGCACGGCGGCTTCTACCTGGGCTCCATCGGCGGCCCGGCCGCGCGTCTCGCCCAGGACTGCATCAAGAAGGTCGAGGTCGTCGAGTACGAGGAGCTCGGCATGGAGGCCGTCTGGAAGATCGAGGTCGAGGACTTCCCGGCGTTCATCGTCGTGGACGACAAGGGCAACGACTTCTTCCAGGACCCGGCCCCGGCGCCGACGTTCACGTCCATTCCGGTACGCGGCCCCGGACTCGCCTGACGGGGACGGTGACGAATCGCCTCCACGGGGAACAGTGGTCGCGGCGCTGACGCTGTGACACGTGGAGGTGATCGTCGATGACCGACGAGCAGGACAGGACCGAGTACCGCACCGAGCACGACTCCATGGGCGAGGTGCGGGTGCCCGTGCACGCCAAGTGGCGGGCCCAGACCCAGCGGGCGGTGGAGAACTTCCCCGTCTCCGGGCAGCGCATCGAGCGCGCGCACATCGAGGCCCTGGCCCGGATCAAGGGCGCGGCGGCCAAGGTCAACGCCGAGCTGGGGGTCCTGGACAAGGACGTCGCCGAGGCGATCCGGGACGCGGCCGGGGAGGTCGCCGAGGGCCGGTGGGACGAGCACTTCCCCGTCGACGTGTTCCAGACCGGGTCCGGGACCTCGTCCAACATGAACACCAACGAGGTCATCGCCACCCTGGCCTCCGAGCGGCTCGGGCGCCCCGTGCACCCGAACGACCACGTCAACGCCTCCCAGTCGTCCAACGACGTCTTCCCCTCCTCCCTGCACATCGCCGCCACCGCCGCGGTGACGCGGGACCTGATCCCCGCCCTGGAGCACCTCGCCGCCGCCCTGGAGCGCAAGGCGGAGGAGTTCGCCGACGTCGTGAAGTCGGGGCGGACCCACCTGATGGACGCCACGCCCGTGACGCTGGGGCAGGAGTTCGGCGGGTACGCGGCCCAGGTGCGGTACGGCGTGGAGCGGCTGCGGGCGTCCCTGCCCCGGCTCGCCGAACTGCCGCTGGGCGGTACGGCCGTCGGCACCGGCATCAACACCCCGCCCGGCTTCTCCGCCGCCGTCATCGAGGAGGTCGCCCGCACCACGGGGCTGCCCCTCACCGAGGCGCGGGACCACTTCGAGGCACAGGGCGCCCGGGACGGCGTCGTGGAGACCAGCGGGCAGCTGCGGACCATCGCGGTCGGGCTGACGAAGATCGCCAACGACCTGCGGTGGATGGCCTCCGGGCCGCGCACCGGCCTCGCCGAGATCAACCTGCCCGACCTCCAGCCCGGCTCGTCGATCATGCCCGGCAAGGTCAACCCGGTCATCCCCGAGGCGGTGCTCATGGTCGCCGCCCAGGTCATGGGCAACGACACCACCGTCGCCACGGCAGGCGCCGCCGGGAACTTCGAGCTCAACGTGATGCTGCCGGTCATCGCGAAGAACGTGCTGGAGTCCGTCCGGCTGCTCGCCAACGTCTCCCGGCTGCTCGCCGACCGGACCGTGGACGGCATCACCGCCAACCGCGAACGGGCGCGGGAGTACGCGGAGTCCTCCCCCTCGGTCGTCACGCCGCTCAACAAGTACATCGGGTACGAGGAGGCCGCCAAGGTCGCCAAGAAGTCCCTGGCCGAGCGGAAGACGATCCGTCAGGTCGTGCTGGACGGCGGGTACGTGGAGCGCGGGGACCTGACCCTGGAGCAGCTCGACGAGGCCCTGGACGTCCTGCGGATGACGCGTCCGTGACGACGGTGGCGCACGTACGCCCGGCGCGTGAACCGTGACACGCGCCGCAGCGTCGTATGCCCATGGCACCTAATATCTGTCCATGGCGGAGGGCGAAGCGGTGAGACGCGTGGCAAAGGGTGGTGCGACGGGCTTCTGGGCGCCCGGGAGCCGGATCCTGTGGCGGTACCGGGAGAACGGCGGCGCGCACTTCCACATCGCGCGTCCGGTCACCGTCGTCCGGGACGACGCGGAGGTGCTCGCCGTGTGGCTGGCGCCCGGCACGGAGTGCGTGAAGCCCGTGCTGGCCGACGGCACCCCGGTGCACCAGGAGCCGCTGGAGTCGCGCTACACCAAGCCCCGGACCGTGCAGCGCGACCGGTGGTTCGGCACGGGCGTGCTCAAGCTCGCCCGGCCCGGCGAACCCTGGTCGGTCTGGCTGTTCTGGGAGCCGGGCTGGCAGTTCAAGAACTGGTACGTGAACCTGGAGGAGCCGCTGGCCCGTTGGGAGGGCGGCGTCGACTCCGTGGATCATTTCCTGGACATCTCCGTCCATCCCGACCGCAGTTGGCACTGGCGCGACGAGGACGAGTTCGCCCAGGCCCGGCGGGACGGGCTGATGGACGACCAACAGGCGGAAAAGGTACGGACGGCGGGGCGGGCCGCGGTGGAGGTGATCCGCGCCTGGGGGCCGCCGTTCTCGGAAGGCTGGCAGCACTGGCGCCCGGATCCGTCCTGGGGGGTACCGTCACTGCCGGAGGACTGGGATCGTACGCCCGCGCACATGTCCTCATGAGACCCTTGATGCGCCCCCGGGCAAGAAACGTAGGATCGTCCTCCGCAAGGGCGCGCGGCGGCAACTACCGGAGCACGCGCTGAGCTTGACCGATCGTCACCGAGGGGCGGCAGGACGTGAGCGAGGGGTACGAGGGCAACACCGGCAGGGCCTGCGTCACGGGCCCCACGGGCCGCGGACGGCCCGCCGGTGGCACAGGAACAACCTCTGACCACGCGGGAATTCCGTTCCTGGGGCACGTATTCCGGGTATCGGAGTTTCGGCGGGACCAGCTGCACACCTGGCGTGCAGCCCCGGACGGATGGATTCGACACGCGTGACGGAGCAGCCGACCTCCTTCGAACGCCCCCAGCCGGGCGTCGACCCCGCGGACCCCCGCGGGGCGCTCGTGCATACCTCGGCACCGGCGCGTGCGCCCGGCGCCTTACCGGTCCAGGGCCGCTGCGGCGGCGACGTCACCGTTCCGGTCTCGACGGCCCACACTCCGCCGGGCACGTCTCAGCCGGACACCTCCACGCCGTTCGGCAAGGGCAAGGACACCGTGAGCGACCCCGCCTCCGAGCACTCCCAGCCGGGTGCCGAGCAGACCGCCGAGCGCGAAGCCCCCCGGCCGCGCCCCGCCCCCGAGGGCATCCCGCTCCAGCCGGCCGACGAGCAGGACCGGCAGGCGGCGACCGGGGACGGGCAGGAGCGGCGCACCGGCCAGAGCCTGCCGCCCGGCCGGCCCACGCCCATGCGGCGCGACGGCGACCGGCTGCGGTTCGTCGGCGCCGCCACCCGGCGCATCGCCCGCGGCATCGACCTGGACGAGATCGTGATGGGGCTGTGCCGGGCGACCGTGCCGACCTTCTCCGACGCGATCCTGGTGTACCTGCGCGACCCGCTGCCCGTCGGCGACGAGCGGCCCACGGGCCCGCTGGTGCTGCGGCTGCGCCGCACCGACCGGATACCGGCGGAGCGCGACACCGAGAACGGCTTCCTGCCGGCCGCGCAGCCCGAGCCGAACGAGCTGGACTCGGTCGGCGCCGAGCTGTGCGAGGTCCGGCCCGGCAGCGCGCTCGCCGAGGTCCTGCGGGGTGTGCGCCCGGTGTTCACCGACGCTCCCGCGGCCCGTGCCGCCCTGCCGGAACTGCTCGGTGAGGGCGGCGAGTTCGCCGTGCCGGACGGGCAGCGCGCGATCCTCGCGCCGCTGCGCGGCCGGCGCCGGGTGATCGGTGCCGCCCTGTTCCTGCGCCGCCCCGAGCGCATCGCCTTCGAGCCGGACGACCTGCTGGTGGCCGCCCAGCTCGCCACGCACAGCGCCCTCGGCATCGACAAGGCGGTGCTGTACGGCCGTGAGGCCTACATCGCCGACGAGCTGCAGCGCACGATGCTGCCCGAGACGCTGCCCCGCCCGACGGGCGTGCGGCTCGCCTCCCGCTATCTGCCGGCCGCCGAGACGGCCCGGGTCGGCGGCGACTGGTACGACGCGATCCCGCTGCCGGGCAGCCGGGTCGCCCTGGTCGTCGGTGACGTGATGGGCCACTCCATGACGTCGGCCGCCATCATGGGCCAGCTGCGCACGACGGCCCAGACGCTCGCCGGTCTCGACCTGCCCCCGCAGGAGGTGCTGCACCACCTCGACGAACAGGCCCAGCGCCTGGGCGTGGACCGCATGGCGACCTGCCTGTACGCGGTCTACGACCCGGTCTCGCACCGCATCACCATCGCCAACGCCGGTCATCCGCCGCCCGTCCTGCTGCATCTGGGTGGCCGTGCCGAGGTGCTGCGCGTGCCGGCCGGTGCCCCCATCGGGGTCGGCGGCGTCGACTTCGAGGCGGTGGAGCTGGACGCGCCGGCCGGGGCGACGCTGCTGCTGTACACCGACGGCCTGGTCGAGTCGCGCCTGCGGGACGTGTGGACCGGCATCGAGCAGCTGCGGGAGAAGCTCGCCGCGACCGCGCAGCTCACCGGCCCCGACCATCCGCCGCCCCTGGAGGCGCTGTGCGACGAGGTGCTCGACATGCTCGGCCCGGGCGACCGGGACGACGACATCGCGCTGCTCGCCGCCCGGTTCGACGGGATCGCGCCCAGTGACGTGGCGTACTGGTTCCTGGAGCCGGAGGACGCCGCGCCCGGCCGGGCCCGCCGGCTGGCCCGGCGCGCGCTGCAGCGCTGGGGCCTTGAGGAGCTCAGCGACTCCGTGGAGCTGCTGGTCAGCGAGGTCGTGACGAACGCCGTGCGGTACGCCTCGCGGCCGGTGACCCTGCGGTTGCTGCGCACGGACGTGCTGCGCTGCGAAGTGGGTGACGACGTCCCGCAGTTGCCGCGGCTGCGCCAGGCCCGGGCCACCGACGAGGGCGGCCGTGGCCTGTACCTGGTGAACCGGCTGGCCCGGCGCTGGGGCGCGACCCGGCTCAGCACCGGCAAGGTGGTGTGGTTCGAGCTCAACCGCGGCTGAGCCGCCGCACGGACACGCGAAGGGCGCCCGGTGTGCACCGGGCGCCCTTCGCGTGTCCTAGTCGTCCTCGTCCGGCTTGATCGGGTCGAACGGGCCACCGCCGCCGTCCGGCGGGGTCGTCGACGGCTTCGTCGGCGGGGTGGAGGCGGGCGGGGACGACGACGGTTTCGTCGGCGGGGTGGTGGACGGCTCCTGCGTGGTCGGCGGCGGGGAGGACGACGGCGCCTCGGTCGTCGGCTCGCGCGTCGGCTCCTGGGTGGGCGACTGGGAGGGCGTCGGCGTCCACGTCGGCCGGACGGCCGCGCCCTGCTGCGTGTCCAGGTCGAACTTGTCGACGTCGCCCATCACGCCGAAGGTGTAGGCCGCCCAGATCTGGGCCGGGAAGCCACCGCCGTTGACCCGGGGCTGCCCGCCCGCCTTGTACATCGGGACCTGGGCGTGGGTCTTGGGGTCCTCGCCGAACAGACCCACCGAGGTGACCAGGTCGGGCGTGTAGCCGGTGAACCAGGCCGACTTGTTGTTGTCGGACGTACCCGTCTTGCCGGCGACCGGCTGGCCGTCGCGCAGGGGGTTGTTGCGCACGGACGCCCGGGCGGTGCCGTCGTCGACCACGCCGGTCAGCACCGAGGTCACGGAGTCGGCGGCCTCGCGGCTGATGACCTGGTCGCCGACCGGGTCGGGCATGGTCACGGTCCTGTTCAGGTGCTCGGCCGACTTCACGAGGGCCGGGGTGACCTTCTTGCCGTGGTTGTCGAGGGTCGCGTAGACCCCGGCCATCTGCAGCGGGCTGGCGCCCATGCTGCCCAGGGTCTGGGCGGGCACGGCCTCCATGTTCTCGGTGTCCATGCCGAGCTTGCCGGCGACCTTCACGACCTCGGACATGCCGACGTCGACGCCCATCTGCGCGAAGACGGAGTTGACGGACTTGTTCATGGCCGTCTGGACGGAGATCGGGCCGTAGTCCGCGTCGTCCTCGTTCTCGGGCGCGAAGCCGACCTTGGTGCCGTTGTCGACGACCGGGCGCTTGCTGGTGCCGTCGTAGATCGTGTCGGCGGTGATCGGCTTGCCGTCCTGCGTCCGGGCCCCCTCCTCCAGGGCGGCGGCCAGGATGACCGGCTTGAACGTGGAGGCGGGCTGGTAGTCGGAGCGGGTGGCGTTGTTGGTGTAGTGCTTGAAGTAGTCCTCACCGCCGTACATCGCGACCACCCCGCCCGTCTTGGGGTTCACGGACACGGCTCCGGCCTGGACGGCCCCGTCGACCTTGCGCTTGCCGGGGTCGAGCTTGGCGGTGAGCTGCTGCCGGACGGACTTCTCCAGCGCCGCCTGCTTCTTCTTGTCGATGTTCAGGGTGAGGGTCCAGCCGCCGGCGTTGACCATCGCCTCGGCTTCCTTGGCGCTGTCGGCGGTGCCCTCGGCGACCAGCTGCCGCTCCAGGGCCGTGTTGGCCGCGTTGACCAGGTAGCCCTTCTGGCCCTCCATGCCCGGGGCGGGCTTGGGGTCCTCGGGCACCGGGAACTTCATCCCGGCGCGCTTGGACTGGCTGAGCCAGCCCTCGTCGACCATGTTGTCCAGGACGTAGTTCCAGCGCGCCTTGACCAGCTTCTTGCCGGTCTCCGAGGCGACGGCCCAGTCGTACTGGCTGGGGGCCTGGAGCAGCGCGGCGAGGTAGGCGCCCTGCGCGACGGAGAGCTTCTCGGCGTCGGTGCGGTAGTAGGCCTGGGCGGCGGCCTGGATGCCGTAGGCGTTGCGGCCGTAGTAGCTGGTGTTGATGTAGCCGGCGAGGATGTAGTCCTTGGACTTCTCCCGGTCCAGCTTCAGGGAGATGACCAGTTCCTTCAGCTTGCGCGTGACGGTCTGTTCCTGCGTCAGGTAGTAGTTCTTGACGTACTGCTGGGTGATCGTCGAGCCGCCCTGCGCGCCGCGTCCGGCCAGGGTGTTGAACAGGCCGCGGGCGGTGCCCTTGAGGTCGACGCCGGCGTCCTTGTAGAAGGTCTTGTTCTCGGCGGCGACGAAGCTGAGGCGGACGTCCTTGGGAACCCGGGACAGATCGACGACCTCGCGGTTGACCTTGCCGTCGCGGGCCATGATCGAGCCGTCGCTGTACTTGTAGATGTTGCTCTGGCGCTTGGCGTCGGCGTTCCCCTCGGGGATGTCGATCACCATGTACAGCACGATGAAGGCGCCCATCCCGAGCAGGATCACGCCGAGGAAGGTGCCGAGGATCTTCTTCCAGGTGAAGAGTCTGCGTATACCGCTCTTGCCGGCCGCGCCCGAGGAACGGCGGCGCCTGGGTGCCGCCCGGCGCCCACCGCGCTGTCGGGCGCGTCTTTCTTCCGCTCGTCCCATGGGTCCGATCCGCTCCGCTTCGTTCATGTGTGCTCACATGTCACACAGGTTCGCCGCTCAGGTCAGCTCAGAAAGCTAACACCGGGAGATATGAGAAAGGGCTGTCGATCCGGGTCTTTGCGGACGTGACAATCAGCACCCATCCCAACGGAACCGACGTACGAGACACGCATGGGGTTGCGATGGAGAGGTAAAGTGATATCACTTAGCTAGGAAGAAGCTATGCAGGCGTGGCTTCTCAGAGGAACCGGGGGATCACCCATGACCACACACGACGCGCAGGTCACGGCCGATGTGCCGGAGATGCCGGCGCCCCGCGTGCGCGAGTTCGCGGCGCACAGCATCGGCGGCGGTCTCGCCCTGCTGCTGGGACTGCTCGGGCTGCTGGCCGGCGCCGGCCTGATCGCGGCCGCCACGACGGTCTCCGCGGCCGGCGCGAAGGCCGCCCTGATCATCGGCGGCATCCTGGTCGCGCTCGCGGCGTTCCTCGCGATGTGCGGACTGAACATGGTGGCGCCGGGCGAGGCCCGCGTGGTCCAGCTGTTCGGCCGGTACCGGGGGACGATCCGGCAGGACGGCCTGCGCTGGGTGAACCCCTTCACCTCACGCACGAAGATCTCCACGCGCGTGCGCAACCACGAGACGGCCGTGCTGAAGGTCAACGACGCCTACGGCAACCCGATCGAGCTCGCCGCGGTCGTGGTCTGGCGCGTGGAGGACACGGCCCAGGCGACGTTCGAGGTGGACGACTACATCGAGTTCGTCTCCACGCAGACCGAGGCGGCCGTGCGGCACATCGCCATCGAATACCCCTACGACGCCCACGAGGAGGACGGCCTCTCGCTGCGCGGCAACGCCGAGGAGATCACCGAGAAGCTCGCGGTCGAGCTGCACGCGCGCGTGGAGGCCGCCGGCGTGCAGATCATCGAGTCCCGCTTCACGCACCTCGCCTACGCCCCCGAGATCGCCTCGGCGATGCTCCAGCGGCAGCAGGCCGGAGCGGTGGTCGCGGCCCGGCGGCAGATCGTGGAGGGCGCCGTGGGCATGGTCGAGTCGGCGCTCGCCCGGATCACCGAGCAGGACCTGGTGACCCTCGACGAGGAGCGCAAGGCCGCGATGGTCTCCAACCTGATGGTGGTGCTGTGCGGCGACCGGGCCCCGCAGCCGGTCCTCAACGCCGGGACGCTCTACCAGTGACGGCTCCGTCCGAGGGTTCCCCCTCCCCGCGGCGGCCGCAGCAGCGCAAGCAGGTGCTGCTGCGGCTGGACCCGGCCGTGTACGAGGCGCTGGCACGGTGGGCCGGGGACGAGCTGCGGTCGGCGAACGCGCAGATCGAGTTCCTGCTGCGGCGGGCCCTTGCCGAGGCGGGGCGGCTGCCGCGGGAGACCGGCCCGCTGCCCCGGCGGGGCCGGCCGCCCGGTGCACAGGGCGGCCCCCCGCCCGGGCCCCCGTCCGGCCCTTCGCCCGGGCCCCCGTCCGGCCCTCCGTCGGCCTGAACGGACCGCGGGGCTGTTGCGGAACCGTGACAACGCCCGGCGACCTGCGCGGCCGCACACCCCGCCATGATCTGCACACTCGGCGTATACATCCCGCGTATACACCCCGTGTACAGTCCTCGGCATGTCCATCGGTCACACTCTCCTGGGGCTCCTGGAGTCCGGCCCGCGCCACGGTTACGACCTGAAGCGGGCCTTCGACGAGAAGTTCGGTCACGACCGGCCGCTCCACTACGGCCAGGTCTACTCGACGATGTCCCGGCTGCTGAAGCACGGGCTCGTCGAGGTCGACGGCATCGAGGCCGGCGGCGGTCCCGAGCGCAAGCGGTACGCCATCACCGAGGCCGGCATCACCGACGTCGAGCGCTGGCTCGCGACGCCGGAGAAGCCCGAGCCGTACCTGCAGTCGACCCTCTACACCAAGGTCGTCCTCGCGCTGCTCACCCACCGCGACGCCGCCGACATCCTCGACACCCAGCGCTCGGAGCACCTGCGCAGCATGCGCATCCTCACCGACCGCAAGCGCAAGGGCGATCTCGCCGACCAGCTCATCTGCGACCACGCGCTGTTCCACCTGGAGGCGGACCTGCGCTGGCTGGAGCTGACCGCGGCGCGTCTGGACAAGCTCCGCGAGGCGGTGGCCCGATGACGATTCCCGCCGGTTCCCTGCTCACCGCCCAGGACCTGCGCAAGGCGTACGGGCCGACCACCGCGCTCGACGGTGCGGAGTTCTCCATCCACCCGGGCGAGGTCGTCGCCGTGATGGGCCCGTCCGGCTCGGGCAAGTCGACGCTGCTGCACTGCCTCGCCGGGATCGTCCCGCCCGACTCCGGCTCGATCATGTACAACGGCCGCGAGGTCACCGCGATGAACGACGCCGAGCGCAGTGCGCTGCGGCGCTCGGAGTTCGGGTTCGTGTTCCAGTTCGGACAGCTCGTGCCGGAACTGACCTGCGTGGAGAACGTGGCCCTGCCGCTGCGGTTGAACGGCACCTCCCGCAAGGAGGCCGAGAAGGCCGCCCTCGCGTGGATGGAGCGGCTGGAGGTGGACGACCTGCGCGGCAAACGGCCGGGCGAGGTCTCCGGCGGTCAGGGGCAGCGGGTCGCCGTCGCCCGGGCGCTGGTGACCAACCCCCGGGTCGTCTTCGCCGACGAACCGACCGGCGCGCTCGACTCGTTCAACGGCGAGCGCGTGATGGAACTGCTCACGGACGCCGCCCGGTCGGCCAGCACGGCCGTGGTGCTCGTCACCCACGAAGCCCGGGTGGCCGCCTACTCCGACCGCGAGATCGTCGTACGGGACGGCAGGTCGCGGGACATGGAGCGCGTCGTATGAGCGTCCGGCAGTGGGTGCGGGACCTGGGCATGGGGATGCGGTTCGCCTTCGCGGGCGGGCGTGAGGGATGGACCCGGGCGCTGCTCACGGCCGTCGGCGTCGGGCTCGGTGTGGCGCTGCTGCTGCTCACCACCGCCCTGCCGAACGCGCTGTCGGAACGCAGCCGGCGCGAGGAGGCCCGCAGCGACCACACCCTGGGCCAGCAGGAGATGCCGAAGGCCGACGACACCCTGATCGTGCTGGACGCGGACACCGCGTTCCACGACCGGGACGTGCGCGGCCGCCTGCTGGAGCCGGAGGGCCCGAAGGCCCCGCTGCCGCCGGGCCTGTCCGCGTTCCCCGCCGAGGGCGACATGGTCGTCTCCCCCGCGCTGAAGGAACTGCTGGAGTCCGACGGCGGGAAGCTGCTGCGGGAGCGGCTGCCCTACCGGATCACCGGCACCATCGGCGAGCAAGGGCTCATCGGCTCCCAGGAACTCGCCTACTTCGCGGGCGGCGAGGATCTGGCCGACCGGCTCGACTCCGTCACCTCGGGCGCCCGCATCGACAGCTTCGGCAACCCGGACCTGGGCTCGTCCGACCCCTGGGACCCGGTGCTGCTGCTGCTCGTCCTGGTCGTCTTCGTGGTGCTGCTGATGCCGGTCGCCGTGTTCATCGCGGCGGCGGTGCGGTTCGGCGGCGAGCGGCGCGACCGCAGGCTCGCGGCACTGCGGCTGGTCGGATCCGACAGCCGCACGACGCGGCGGATCGCCGCCGGCGAGGCCCTCGCCGGCTCCCTGCTGGGGCTCGTCCTCGGCACCGGGTTCTTCCTGCTCGGACGTGAACTGGCCGCCTCCATAGACGTGTTCCACGTCAGCGTCTTCCCGAGCTATCTGAACCCCTCTCCCCTGCTGGCCGCGCTGGTCGCGCTGGCGGTGCCGACGGCCGCGGTGCTGGTGACCCTGTTCGCGCTGCGCGGGGTGGTCATCGAGCCGCTCGGTGTGGTGCGCACGGCCAGGCCCGCGCGGCGCCGGCTGTGGTGGCGGCTGCTGCTGCCGCTGGGCGGGCTCGCCATGCTCGCCCCGATGATCGGGCAGGGCGACGACGGGGGGACCTTCAACCAGTACCTCGTGGTCGGCGGCGTGATGCTGCTGCTCGTCGGCGTCACGGCCCTGCTGCCCTGGGTCGTCGAGACGGTCGTGGCCCGGCTCGGCTCGGGCGGCGTCGCCTGGCAACTGGCCGTCCGCAGGCTCCAGTTGAGCAGCGGCGCGGCGGCCCGCATGGTCAACGGCATCGCGGTGGCGGTGGCCGGGGCGATCGCGCTGCAGATGCTGTTCGCCGGAGTGGAGGGCAGCTACACCGCCGCGTCGCGGTACGACGTGTCGCGCGCCCAGATGCAGGTGCGCGTGCCCGACCGCGTCGACGCGGTCTCCGCCACCGCGAAGTTCCGCGACACCGAGGGCGTCCGCAAGGTCACCGCCCTGTCGGAGACCTACCTCTACGGCCGGGGCGCCGACGCGGAGTCCCTCGTCCAGATCACCCTCGGCGACTGCGCCTCGCTGCGCGAGGTGGCCACCCTGCCCTCCTGCCGCGACGGTGACGTCTTCGCCGTACGCGGCGCGGAGTACGACACCGACACGATCAAGCTGGGCAAGCCGGGCAAGACGCTGTGGCTGGACGGCACGGACGCGGGCCGGCCCGACAAGCAGGTCTCCTGGACCGTGCCCCGGGACATCCGGCAGGCCGAGTCCCGCGAGGACCCGACCGGCACCGAACGCGGCGGCATCCTGATCACACCGGGCGCGGACACCTCGAAGCTGGCCTCGCTCGCGCGGCAGGAGCTCTACCTGAGCCTGTCCGCCGCCGAGCCGAACGCCTACGAGTACGTGCGCAACACGGCGGCCCGCATCGACCCCACGGTCGATCCGATCGTCTGGCACGCCGTCGAGCGCAACGAGCGCTACGCCACCATCCGCACCGGCCTGTTCGTCGGCGCCGCGGCCGTGCTGGCGCTGATCGGGGCGAGCCTGCTGGTGTCGCAGCTGGAGCAGTTGCGCGAACGCCGCAAGCTGCTGTCGTCCCTGGTCGCCTTCGGCACCCGGCGCCGCACGCTCAGCCTGTCGGTGCTGTGGCAGACGGCGATCCCGATCGGGCTGGGCCTGCTGCTGGCCGCCACGGTCGGCATGGCGCTGGGGGCGGTCCTGCTGCGGATGGTGAACCTGTCCGTCCAAGTGGACTGGCCGAGTGTGCTGTCCATGACCGGGATCGGCGCGGGCGTCGTCCTGGTGGTAACGGTGCTGAGCCTGCCGCCGCTGCTGAAGCTGATGCGGCCGGACGGGCTGCGCACCGAGTAGGCCCCGGGCCGGGGCGGCGTCAGGCGTCCCGGCCCAGGACCCGGACGGGCAGCGGCCGCAGCGCCTCGCGCAGGGCGGCGGCCAGCTCCTCGTACTCCGCCGCGCGCGCGGCCCCCGCCCGCATCGCCAGGGCGACCCGGCGGCTGGGGGCCGGGTCGGCGAAGTACCCGGTGAGGAGCTGGTTGCTGCGCGAGGTCTCGACCTTGACGGCCGTGCGCGGCAGCAGCGTGACCCCGAGCCCGCCCGCCACCAGTTGCACCAGCGTGGACAGTCCGGCGGCGGTCGTGGTGACCGGCACGTCGTCCCGGCCGGCCTCCCGGCAGATGTCGAGGGCCTGGTCGCGCAGGCAGTGCCCCTCGTCGAGCAGCAGCAGGTTCAGCTCGCGCAGCGCCTGGCGGGGAATGCCCTCCCGGCCGCCGAGCCAGTGGTCGAGCGGGGTGACCAGCACGAAGTCCTCGTCGAACAGGGGCAGTTCGATCACTCCCGGCACGCCCAGCGGCACGGCGAGCAGCAGCAGGTCGAGCCGTCCGGCGGCCAGGCCGTCGAGCAGGTTGGCGGTCTGCTCCTCGTGCACCTGCAGATCCAGGTGCGGATAGCGCTCGTGGACGAGCCGCAGCACGGTCGGCAGCAGATACGGCGCCACGGTCGGGATCACCCCGAGCCGCAGCACACCGGTGAAGGGTGCCCGCACCGCCTCGGCCTCGTCGATCAGCGCGCCCACCTCGGCCAGCACCGCCTTGGCCCGGACGGCGATCCGCTCGCCCTCGGGCGAGAGCAGCACCTTGCGCGTCGTACGCTCGAGGAGCGTCACTCCGAGTGTCTCCTCCAAGGCCGACACCGCGCCGGAGAGGGCGGGCTGGCTCATCCCTATCGCGGCGGCGGCGTCCCGGAAGTGCAGATGCTCGGCGACGGCCGCGAACGCCCGCAGCTGGGCCAGGCTCGGCTGCCTGCGCTTACTACCCACCGTCACTGATAACTACCTCCGATCAACTCGACCGAGTGTAGCTATTTCCGTAATCAATCGACGCTGTGCCAACATCAACACCGTCCAACCCATGGGAAACACCCGCAATCCGGGTGTTTCTTCGCTGCAAGGAGAGCGTGTGCTCACTGTCGGTGACAAGTTCCCCGAGTTCGACCTGACCGCCTGCGTCTCGCTGGAGAAGGGCAAGGAGTTCCAGCAGATCAACCACAAGACCTACGAGGGTCAGTGGAAGGTCATCTTCGCGTGGCCCAAGGACTTCACCTTCGTGTGCCCGACCGAAATCGCCGCCTTCGGCAAGCTGAACGACGAGTTCGCCGACCGCGACGCCCAGGTCCTCGGCTTCTCCGGCGACTCCGAGTTCGTCCACCACGCCTGGCGCAAGGACCACGAGGACCTGCGCGACCTGCCCTTCCCGATGATGGCCGACTCCAAGCACGAGCTGATGCGCGACCTCGGCATCGAGGGCGAGGACGGCTTCGCCAAGCGCGCGGTCTTCATCGTGGACCAGAACAACGAGATCCAGTTCTCCATGGTGACCGCCGGTTCCGTCGGCCGGAACCCGAAGGAGGTCCTGCGGGTCCTGGACGCGCTCCAGACGGACGAGCTGTGCCCCTGCAACTGGTCCAAGGGCGACGAGACCCTGGACCCGGTCAAGCTGCTGGCCGGTGAGTGACGCATGTCCCTCGACTCCCTGAAGTCCCGCATACCGGACTACGCCAAGGACCTGAAGCTCAACCTGGGTTCGGTCATCGGCAACTCGGACCTGCCGGCCCAGCAGCTGTGGGGCACCGTGCTGGCGACCGCCATCGCCTCGCGCTCCCCGATCGTGCTGCGTGAGCTGGAGCCCGAGGCGAAGGCGAACCTGTCGCCGGAGGCCTACACGGCGGCCAAGTCCGCCGCCGCGGTGATGGCGATGAACAACGTCTTCTACCGCACCCGGCACCTGCTGTCGGACCACGAGTACGGCACCCTGCGCGCGGGCCTGCGGATGAACGTCATCGGCAACCCGGGCGTCGACAAGGTCGACTTCGAGCTGTGGTCCTTCGCCGTCTCGGCCATCAACGGCTGCGGCATGTGCCTCGACTCCCACGAGCAGGTCCTCCGCAAGGCCGGCATCGACCGCGAGGTCGTCCAGGAGGCGTTCAAGATCGCGTCCGTGATCCAGGCGGTCGGCGTGACGCTGGACGCCGAGGAGGTCCTGGCCGAGTAACCCTCGGCCTCGGGCCTGTCGTGGCAGGGCCCCGTCCACCCACCGGTGGACGGGGCCCTGTTCGTGTTCCCGGCGCTACTCCGGCGGCGCCTGGGGGGTCGGCTCCGCGCTCACCGCCGTGGCCCCGCGCGGCGGCACGGCATGCCGCACCGCGGCCTTGCGCGAGTACGACCGCAGGTATCCGGCGACGGTGTTGGTCACGGCCACCAGCGGCACGGCGACCACCGCGCCGCCGATCCCGGCCACCATCCCGCCGCAGGCCACCGCCAGCACCACGGCCAGCGGATGCACCCGCACCGCCCGGCCCAGGATGAACGGCTGCAGGATGTGCCCCTCGATCTGCTGCACGGCCAGCACCACCACCAGGGTCATGACGGCCGTGAACACGCCCTGCGTGACGAGCGCGACGACCACCGCCAGCGCCCCGGACACCACCGCACCCACCAGCGGGATGAACGCGAACAGGAAGATGAACACCGCCAGCGGCACGGCCATCGGCACATCGAGGAAGTAGATCCCGAGCCCGATGAAGATGGCGTCGATCAGCGCCACGATCACCGTGCCCCGCACGTACGCCGTCAGCGTCCGCCACGCCGCCGGCCCGGCCCCGGCCACGCCCGGCCGCGCCGCCGCCGGCACGAGCTTCAGCGTCCACTCCCAGATCCGCTTGCCGTCGTAGAGCAGGAACAGCGTGCAGAACACGGCGAGCAGAATGCCGGTCAGCGCCTCGACGACGACCGTGACGCCCTCCAGGCCGGCCGAGGTGATCTGGTCGCTGTTCGCCCCGACCGCCTCGCGCAGGTTCTTGGCGATCTCGTTGATCTGCTTGTCGGTGACGTGGAAGGGGCTGTTCAGCAGCCAGTTGCGCAACTCGTCGATGCCGTCCTGGATCTGGCCCGACAGGTCGTCGATGTTCTCCATGACCTGCCAGGTCACGAACCAGCCGATGAGGCCCATGACGACGAACCCGAGGATCGCCGTCAGCGCGGTGGCGGGCCCGCGGGGTACCCCGTGCCGCCGCAGCCGCGCCACCGTCGGCTGCAGCAGGGCGGTGATGAGCAGGGCGATGACGAACGACAGCACCACGAGCTGGACGGCGCTGATGACCCGCATCAGCACCCACAGCGTGCCCGCGAGGACGAGCAGCCGCCAGCCCGCCTCCGCCGCGACGCGCACGCCCCACGGCACGGCGAGCGCCGGGTCGGGCCGGGCCGGGACGTCGGGGGCGTAGTCCGGGGGCGGCGGCACGAGTTCGTCGGGCGCCGGGACGGACTCGTGGTCGTCCCGCTCCCGTTCGACCGCGGCGCGGCGTTCGTTGTACCGCTCGCTCATCTCGGTCAGTCCGGCACCGAGCCGGCCGAGCCACCCTGGCACTCGCGACATGATCCGTCCTCTTCCCCCGTCCGTGCGCACCACTCCACCCGGGAGCCGTCCGCGTCCGACCGTACATGGCGCGAGCCCCGCACCGTACGACGGTGCGGGGCTCGCGCGAAGGAGAGGATCGGCCGTGGGCCGGTCGGCTCAGTACCAGTGGTTGGCCTGCCAGAACGACCAGGCGTCACAAGGACTGCCGTAGCGCTCGTTCATGTAGTTCAGGCCCCACTTGATCTGGGTGGCCGGGTTGGTCCGCCAGTCGGCGCCGACGGACGACATCTTGGAACCGGGCAGCGCCTGGAACATGCCGTAGGCGCCGGAGGAAGGGTTGACCGCCTTGTAGTTCCAGTCGGACTCGTGGTCCACGATGTTGCTGAAGCACTGGAACTGGCCCGCCGGCACCATCTGCCGCGCCATCGCCTGGATCTGGGCGATGGTGTAGGAGGTCGCGACCGGGAAGTCGGAGATGTCCTTGGAGCGGCTGGCGGCGGCTTCCTTGGCCTCCGCGCGCTCCTTGGCCTCCTTGGCCGCCTTCTCGGCGGCCACCTTCTTGGCGATGGCCGTCTCGGCGGCGGCCTTGCGGGCGGCCTCCTCGGCGTCCTTCTTCGCGCTCGCGTCCGCCGCGATGGCCTGCGCGTCGGCCTGCTGCGTCAGGGACGCGGTCTGTACCTGGGCCTGCTGGCCCGCGGGGATGTCCGCGAGCAGCGTGGCGCCGCTTGCCGTCGCTTCCGCGTCGTTGTTCTGCGCGGTGCTGCCCGAGGCAACGCCGACGACGCTTCCGACAGCGGTGACCGCCGTGGCCGAGGCCACTGCGAATCCCCGGACCGAGATCCGGCTCACACGGTTTCCTTCCAGCATCGCCCGCTTCGGTGACCCTCGCGGACGCAATCGTGCCCCTGGCACTGGCCTCCCCAACTGCGGGGTCACGGGAGGCGCGGGCCCGGTGGGCAACTCCCCCGTGGGGAGTGCCGCGTGGTGCTCGGGCGGCATACGACATCGCTATGGAGTTGGCATGTGCTCTACGGGGTGCCGTACCGCTGGGGGTACAGCTGTGTCGTATGCGGGGCCTGACAGGAGTGAGACTCTGCCGTAACCCGACGGGGCAAGGCAATTCCGAGTTGCGTGTGAAAGCTCACATCCCGTTTGGCGACGGAAATTCACAGGAAAGTCCACACGCGAAGGCGCCGCCCGGCTAGGCTCTTCGCCTTTCCGGACGGCGCCAACTCCTGCGTAATCGCCCCTTATTGCACGGCGACGGTCACATCTGCCCGTCTTCGAGCATTTCTGTCACAAGCGCGGCGATCTGGGACCTCTCGGACCGGGTCAGGGTCACGTGCGCGAAGAGCGGATGACCCTTCAGCTTCTCCACGACGGCGACGACACCGTCGTAGCGGCCGACCCTCAGGTTGTCCCGCTGGGCCACGTCATGGGTGAGCACCACCCGCGAATTGGCCCCGATCCGGGAGAGAACGGTGAGCAGGACGTTCTTCTCCAGGGACTGCGCCTCGTCCACGATGACGAACGCGTCGTGCAGCGATCGTCCGCGGATGTGCGTGAGCGGCAGGACCTCCAGCATCCCGCGCGCGGTGACCTCCTCGATGACCTCCCGGCTGGTGACCGCCGACAGCGTGTCGAACACCGCCTGCGCCCAGGGGCTCATCTTCTCCGCCTCGGTACCGGGCAGATAGCCGAGCTCCTGCCCGCCCACCGCGTACAGCGGACGGAAGACCATCACCTTCTGGTGCTGACGGCGCTCCAGCACGGCCTCCAGGCCCGCGCACAGCGCCAGCGCCGACTTGCCGGTGCCGGCCCGGCCGCCCATCGACACGATCCCGACGTCCGGATCGAGCAGCAGGTCCAGCGCGATCCGCTGCTCGGCGCTGCGGCCCTTGATGCCGAACGCCTCCCGGTCCCCGCGCACGACCCGGATGTTGCCCTCGGGGGTGACCCGCCCGAGCGCCTTGCCGCGCTCCGACTGGATCATCAGACCCGTGTGCACCGGCAGGTCCGCGGCTTCGGGGACGTAGACCTGGCCCTCCTCGAAGAGGATGTCCACCTGCTCGCCGGGCAGGGTCAGTTCGGACATTCCGGTCCAGCCGGAGGAGTCCGTGATGGCGAGCTCCGCGCGGTACTCCTCGGCGAGGAGTCCGACGGAGGACGCCTTGATCCTGAGCGGGAGGTCCTTGGAGACGACGGTGACGTCGAACCCTTCGGCCTGCAGGTTGCGGGCGACCGCGAGGATGCGGGAGTCGTTGTCCCCCAGGCGGTAGCCGCTGGGCAGCACGCTGGGGTCCGAGTGGTTGAGCTCGACACGGACGGTCCCGCCCAGGTCCCCCGTGGGGATGGGGGCGTCAAGGCGGCCGTACCGCACCCGGAGGTCGTCGAGCAGGCGCAGTGCCTGCCGGGCGAAGTAGCCGAGTTCGGGATGGTGCCTCTTCGCCTCCAGCTCCGTCACCACGACGATGGGGAGCACGACCTCGTGCTCGTCGAAGCGGCTCAGGGCGTTCGGGTCGGCCAGCAGGACGCTGGTGTCGAGGACATAGGTGCGCCGGTCGGGCTTGTGGCGCTTTGTGCTGGTCACCACGGAAGGACGTACCCCCTCGGATGAGGTCGGGGAGCGACGGAGTGGAGCTGGACCGGTTGCCGGCCGCCCTGCACGGGCCGAAAACCGGCCCTCCGCCTGCGTCCGTGCTGTGACCGCACGATCGGGCTGGTGCAAAGGGCCTCCCGGGCGGACGGCCCCGTGCCGTCCGCTGAGATCCGACACCCGTGGTTCGGGCGTCGACCTGACTGGGTTATGCCCTCGAACGAGCGTCGCCATGCCACGGCATATGACGGCGGGCCGGTGAACTCCGTGTGACGTGCGTCTTCGGTGGGGTACCGGGGAGAGTTACGACGTGGGACGTCCGGCGTCCGGGCGCGTCCGCGGGGTGCGCTCCCGGACGGTCGCGTGGTGTGCGCTCTGCCTGCTCAGCCGCCGTAGCGGCGGTGGCGGGCGGCGTAGTCGCGCATGGCGCGCAGGAAGTCCACCTTGCGGAAGGCCGGCCAGAACACGTCACAGAAGTAGTACTCGGAGTGCGCGGTCTGCCAGAGCATGAATCCGGACAGCCGCTGCTCGCCGCTGGTACGGATCACCAGGTCGGGGTCGGGCTGGTCGCTCGTGTAGAGATGACGCCCGATCATGTCGGTGTCGACGGCCTCGGCGAGCTCCTCCAGCGAGGTGCCCTTGTCCTGCGCGTCGAGCAGCATCGAGCGCACCGCGTCGGCGATCTCCTGGCGGCCGCCGTAGCCGATGGCGACATTGACCAGTATTCCGTCGACGTGCGCAGTGGCCTCCTCGGCCTCCTTCAGGACCGTCTGCATCCCGGCGGGCAGCAGGTCCGGCGTGCCCACGTGGTGCACGCGCCAGCGGCCGTCGGCGGCGAGCGTGCGCACGACGTCCTCGATGATGCCGAGCAGCGGGACGAGCTCTTCCTGCGGACGGTCGAAGTTGTCCGTCGACAGCAGCCAGAGGGTGACGACCTCGACGTCGGTCTCGGTGCACCAGCCGAGGAATTCCTCGATCTTCTCGGCACCGGCCCGGTGTCCGTGGACGGTGGTGGATCCGGCGGCCTTCGCCCAGCGCCGGTTGCCGTCCATGATGACGCCGATGTGCTTGGGCACCTGAGCGTGGTCCAGGTGGCCTTCCACCCGGCGTGCGTACAGCCTGACCAGCAGGCCGCGCAGCTTGTCGCGCAGGTTCACGTGATCGTCAGCCCCTCCGTGCGGATCGGACAGGCCGCGGCGTGCGGCCCGGTCGTGGCCGCGGGCGGTCCCCGCCCGTGCGGCAGTCCCGGAGGCGAAGCCTACCCCCGCTGCCGCCGTGGGCCGCCCATGGGTGCGGAACGCAAGGTTCCGGCCGCTGGTTCGAGCCGCCTCACCGGGCGGCCGCGCGGCGGCTGGGGGGTGTTCTCGGGGCGTCCGCGGGGCGGCGGCGGGACGTCCGCGGGGCAAAAGAAAACGGGCCGGTCCGTGGGGGGGAGACGGACCGGCCCGAGGGGGGGTTTCCACCATAACCCTTTGTAAGTGATGCTGCGTACATCGGCGTGCCACAACTACTCTCCGGAGCCACCCGGCGACGCGGCGATGACAGCGGAACCCTTGATTCACCACTCGCGCATGACCGAAACATGGCCTGTACGCAGGGGAATCGGGCGGACTACGGCACTTTCCGGTGGATGTGCGGCGCCATGCGGTCCGCTCGGCGACTTTGTCCGGCCATCCCCCTGACGGGTGAACCCGGCGGCGAACGCCCCCTTGACCGCCGACACCGCCGTCCCAACCGCCCCATACATGGGCCGAGGCACCGCGCAGCCCCCTCCACTGCGCGGTACCGCCCGCGCAGCTTTGCTCACGCGAATTACCTTGGTCTGAACTTACGCGATGGGGTGCCTCGGAAGCGAGCCAGGACGATAACGATGTGAAAACCCTCGGCGGAAGATGCGCAGGGGGCGTGTGGGACGAGAGTGACACGACGTGGAGACCGAAGAGGACATCATCTGTCCTACTTCCCTCCTACGGTCGGTCCATGACGAGCACCGAGCGGATCACCTGGGACTCAGCGAGCGCGCGGCGTGCGGAGCGGCAGTTTCCGGCCGGGCCCGCGGCGGGCGGCGTCGCCGACGTGGTCGCGGCGATGAGGGGGGCGCACGCGCAGGTGCTCTCCGCCGCCGAGCTGTCGATCGGGCTGCGGGCGGCGGGCGGGGTGACACGGGCGGACGTGCGGTCCGCGCTCTGGGACGCGCGGTCCCTCGTCAAGACGTACGGCCCGCGCGGCACGGTCCATCTGCTCCCGACACGCGAACTCCCCCTCTGGTCGGCGGCCCTGACCGCTGTTCCCGTCGGCCCGAGTCCCTTCCCGCCGGACGTACGGCTCACCGACGAGCAGGCCGGCCAGGTGGTGACGGCGATCGGCGACGCGCTCGACGGCAGGTGTCTGACCCTCGACGAGCTGACCGAGGAGGTCGTCGCCCGCACGGGCCCGTGGGCGGGTGACCGGGTGATGCCGGCGTTCCAGGACATGTGGCCGCGCTGGCGGCAGGTGATGCACCGGGCGGGCTGGGCGGGCACGTTGTGCTTCGGCCCGAACCGCGGGCGCAAGGCGACGTACACGCGCCCGGTGGGAGCCGAGCCGGTGGAGGCTGAAGGGGAGGGCGCGCTGTTCGACTTCGTCCGCCGGTATCTGCACGCCTACGGGCCGGTGACCCCGGCGCACTTCGCGCGGTGGCTGGCGGCACCGGCCGGCTGGGCCGCGGACCTGTTCGGGCGGATGGCGGCGGCGGGCGCGGTCGAGGAGGTCGACTTCGAGGGGACGCCGGCGTGGGTGGCGGCGGGTGACACGGAGTTCCCCGAGGGTCCCGCGCGGGGTGTGCGGCTGCTGCCCTACTTCGACGCGTACGTCATCGCCGGACAGCCACGGGAGCGGCTGTTCCCCGGGGAGGCGTACCGGCGCGCCCTCGCCGGCGGCCAGGCCGGCAACCATCCCGTGCTGCTCGTCGACGGTGTGGTGGCCGGGGTGTGGCACCAGCGGCGCCGGGGCCGTCGTACGACCGTCACGGTGGAGCCGCTCGTCCGGCTGACGGCGCGGCAGCGGCGGGAACTGGGCGAGCAGGCGGAGCGGGTGGGCGAGGTGCTGGAGGCGACGGCGGAGTTGGTACTGGGGAAGGTGGAGGTGGGGCCGCACGCGTGAAGGGGGGCGTGGTCTCGCGGGGCATGCGGGGCCGGGCGGGCCGTGGCCTGGGGTCTGGGGGGCATGGCCGGGTGGTCATGGCCGGGCGGGCCGTGGCCTGAGGTCTGGGGGGCTCACGGCCGGGCGGTCATGGCCGGGCGGGTCGTGGCCTGGGGTTTGGGGGGGCTCATGGCCGGGCGGGCCGTGGCGTGGGGGTCTTGGGGCTCTTGGCCGGGCGGGCGGCCCGCCGGGCCAAGGCCGGACGGGCGGGGCCGCCGGGTGGGCGAGCCCGCCGGGCCAAGGCCGGGTGGGCGGGGCCGTCGGGTCAAGGCCGGGTGGGCGGGGCCGGTTTGCGGGCCTCGACGAGGTGGCGGGTGCTGTGCGCGACGAAGGGGCCGTCGGTCCGGATCCGCTCGTGCAGCGCCCGCAGCCGCGGCTCGTACGCCTCGACCGTGAAGCCCGGGACCATCCAGACCACCTTGCGCAGGAAGTGCACGACCGCGCCGATGTCGTGGAACTCCATCCGCAGCCGCTCCGCCCGCAGCTCGACGACGTCCAGCCCGGCGGCCTCGGCGTCGGCCCGCTCGCGCCCGGGGTCACGCCCACCCCGCACCTCCTCCGGCTGCGGGCCCAGGAAGTACTCGACGAGTTCGAAGGCGCTGGCCGGGCCGACGTGCTGGGCGAAGTACGTCCCGCCCGTCCGCAGCACACGGGCGATCTCGGCCCAGTGCGGGCGGACGGGATGACGGCTCACGACCAGGTCGAAGGCCTCGTCGGCGAAGGGCAGGGGCTCGTCCTCGGCTGCGGCCACCACCGCGACGCCGCGCGGTGCCAGCAGGGCGGTGGCCTTGGCGACGTTCGGCGGCCAGCCCTCGGTGGCGACGGTGAGCGGCGGCCGCCGGTCCGCCCGGGCCAGGGCGAAGTCCAGCACCTCCCCGCCCCCCGTCTGCACGTCGAGCACGGCACTCGCCCGGCTCAGCCGCTCGGCCATCGACACGGCGTATCCCCACGAGGGCCGCGCTTCGGTGGCGCGCCCCTCGAACCAGGAGAAGTCCCAGCCTTCCGTGGGCACGGAGGCGCCTTCGGCGACGAGGGCTTCGTAGCCGGGGAGTGCGGTGGACGGCGTGGAGGCGGGTGTGGTGGGAGACGTGGGGGCGGGTGTGGTGGGAGACGTGGGGGCGGGTGTGGTGTCGTGGTCGGCGGCCATGCGGGGATGGTGACAGAGCGTGAGCCGGGATGCGCGGCATTTTCGCCCGGCGGTGCCGAAGGCGGCTGCCCGGGACGTCACCCGAGGACGAGGAGGATGTGCTCGTCCTCTCCGTGACGGATGGTGCCGGTCCGCTGGAAGCCGGCCTTCTCCAGCAGCCGTACGGAACCGGTGTTCCCGGCGAAGGGGTCGGCGTACAGCGGCCGGTTCGTCTCCTGCTCCAGGAAGAGGCGCAGGGCCCTGCCGCCGATGCCACGGCCCCAGTAGGGGCGGCCCAGCCAGTAGCCGAGGAAGCGGCGGTCGTCCTCCCACCAGGCGACGATGTTCCCGGCGACGGCACCGCCGTCCACGGTCACGGTCTGCACGAAGTTGGTCTCGCCGCCGAGGACGTTCGTCTTCCAGTGCCGCAGGAACGCCTCCCGCGGCCTGGGCGTGAATCTCGCACGCCGGGCGGCCTCCGGATCGTGCTCGTAGGCGAGGAAGAACTCCAGGTCGGCTTCCACGACGTCACGCAGGCGTACGTCCAGGTCGTCATCGCTCATGCCCGGAGTGTGGCAGGGGCCACTGACAGTCGGGCCTCACGGAACGGCGGGCTGCCCGGCGGGCGGCCCGTCGCTCAGGCGAGAAGGGGACGCACCTCCTCGGCGGCGAACCGCACGAACCCCTCCGGGTCGGGCTCGTCCCCGGTCGGCTGCAGCACCACCGTGTCGGCCCCGGCCTCGGCCAGCCGCTCGACGGCCTTGGCCACGGCACCGGCGTCCCCGGCGACTCCCAGGTCCGGGACGGACTCCCATCCCTCGGCGGCCACTTCGGCGCGCAGCCGGGCATCGGCGCCGGGCCCGGTGGCGGTGAGCAGGTAGACCACGACGTGATGCGACGCGCCGGCACGGCCGCCCGCGGCCTGGCGCCCCTCCTCCAGCAGCTGCCGCGCCTTGCGCACGCCGTCGGCGTTGGTGGCGGCGGTGAGGATCGTGCCGTCGGCGGCCTCGCCGCTGAGGCGCAGCGACCGCGGCCCGGTGACCCCGGCGAACACCCCGGACTCGGACTGGGGGCCGGGCGGAGGCCAGTCGAGGGCGACGTCGTCGAGCCTGACGTACCGCCCGTCGGTGGTGACCCGCTCCCCCGCGAGCAGGGCCCGCAGCGCCACGAGGTACTCCCGCAGCAGCGTGACCGGCGACTCGGCCCAGGCCCCGACCTGCCCCATCCAGTCCTGCACGCCGTGCCCGACACCGACGACGGCCCGTCCCGGGAACATCCGGTGCAGCGAGGCGACCTCCATGGCGGTGACGGCGACGTTCCGCAAGGGCACGGGCAGCAGCCCGACCCCGACCCGCAGCCGCTCGGTCCAGGCGAGGGCGGCGGCGGCGGTGGAGATACCGCCTTCCGCGAAGCAGTCCTCCCAGAGCCAGAGTTGTTCGAGCCCTGCGGCGTCCGCGGCCTCACAGACGGACCGGATTCGCTCCGGGGCGAGTTGCGGACGGAAGACGGCGCCGAGTGTGGTCATGGAGGGTTACCTACCCGGGCCGGAGCCCCCGGACAACCTCATTCCTGAAGGCGCCGGGGGCGACAGGCCCGGGGTGGGGCAGGGGCTCAGCGGTTGACGGCCTGGATCTCCTGCACGACGACGTCCTGTTCAGCACCGAACGTGCCGTCCGGAAGGGGCTGTTCGCCCTGGACGCCGGTACCGGTCCAGTGGATCCTCCAGGTGACGGTCGCCCGGAGCTTGTAGGAGCCCTCGCCGGATGAACGCAAGTACTTCACTCCACACGGCGGCGTCTCGTCGGCCTTGCCCTTCGCATAGGGCTCACCGATCGAGCCGTCCCCATTGATCTGACACTCACCCGAGGCGGGATAGGTGACGGCATCGCCCGTACCCGGCTCGATCTTCAAAGAAACGGGTTCGGCAGTGGTCGTCGCGTCGATGCCCAGCAACGGGACGCTGGCCGTCACCGACACGGGCTTGAACTTCGCAGCATCAAGCCAGGCCCAGGTCGGCAGATTCACCTTCGTGGCTGCCTGGGGTGCGAGTTCGATCGTGGTCGAAGGCACACGGATCTCGGCATAGGCGAGCTGGGCGAGTATTTCGGGCGTGATTGCTTGCGGGATGTCCGCGGGAGGCGGGGCACCGTCGTCCACCCAGAAGATCGGCTTGGTGCAGTCGAGTGATCCGGGCGCACCGATCTGACTTTCCGGCACGTAGGCGTCCCACCAATAGCCCTCCCCCGCCTTGTCCTTGTTGAAGTCCTTGTAGGGGTGCCCGTTGACGTAACGGTCGCGCTGCTGGGCGTCCCACTGATAGCCCGTGGACTCGGACTCCCAGATGGGTTCCAGGGATTTCTGCAGTTGCTCGGGGGTGTACTTGGGGGCGTAGTAGCAGGGAGGCGGAGTCCACGAGCTGGTGGACGTCACACCCCCGGCGGACCGGCCCGACCCGTTCTTCGAACGATCGAAGACGATCACGCCACTGGCGGACGACGCGAGCGTGTCCCCGTTCACCGACCCTGACGATTCCGTCGGAGGCGTATCGCTCTCGGTGGTGCCGTCGGGAGTCACCTTGGCCCAAGCGCTCGGCGTGCCCACGGTCACCAGCGCTACCGCGAGGGCGATGCCCCCGAGCACCCGCCGTTTCACTTCAGGCACTGCTTTGCTCCTGCCGTCGACACGATGCGAGTGGTCTGCCAGACCCCGGCCTTGTTCTTCTCGAGCCGGGTGTTGTAGAGGATGAAATCCTCATCGGAGGGCGTGGTGACCTTGGGCTTGTCGGTCTTGAGGTCCTTGGCATAGCCCTTGCTCTCGTCGGCGCAGAACACGACCGACGCGGCCTTGTCTCCGTCCAGCGTCACGGTCCGGTCGTAGTACCGGATGGTGCCCGTGATGCCGAGGTTGGCCTTCTTGAACTTGTCGACCCACACGGCGGCTGCCTCCAGCGCCCTGCCGGTGTTGTAGAAGTTCATCCCCACCGCTTCGGGGTCCGTGCCCGCGATCGCCGCGTTGACGGAACGCATGCGTTCGGCGTTGTCCGCGAGCACGGCGTCCTTGACGGCGTCTCCCGTCTTGCCGCCTTCGAAAGTCATGGTCAGATCCGACGGCAGCTTGACCTTCGGCCGCCCGGCGTCCGACGAGGCGGACTCGGTGGGAGAAGCGGAAGCGGCACTGCCCGCGTCGGCTCCTGCGATCTTGTCGTTGGCCTTGGCCTTGGAGCTGTCATCGCTCCCGCACGCGGACAGCGTCAAGGCCGCAGCGGCGGTCAGCGTGAGCGCTGCGAGGAGGGTGGGGCGGCGGTTCACGGTCGGCTCCCGGTCAGAGGCGAGACTTCTCTTGAGCGAACCCAAGCTATCCAGCGGTGTGGGGCCGCACCAGCGTGAAGCTTGTGAACGTGCGGGGTGTATGGGGAGGAATCGGTGACGGGCCGACAGGTTCGAGCCGTAACGGTTACATAACACGCCACTCCGTTTTCAGGAGCACACGCGTCCCGTTCTGTCGGATGGACCACGGCGGCGTGTCTTCGGCGGTGGAGGGGGCCCGGGTGGGGCGCAAGTGGCGGGACGGGCACGGGGAGTTGGTCGTGCGGGGAACGGACAGGGATGTCCGTGTGCCGTTGGAGATCGCCGTTTCCTACCGGGCCCGGACCAAGGGGCTGTTGGGACGGGATGCCGTCGACGGGGCGATGCTGCTCTCCCCCGCCAGCAGCGTGCACACCTTCCGGATGCGCATGCCGATCGATGTCGCCTATCTCGACCGTGACCTGCGGGTCGTCGCCGTGCGCACCATGCGGCCCGGCCGGCTGGGAATGCCGCGCCTGCGGGCACGTCACGTGGTGGAGGCGGCGGCCGGGGCGATGCGCGAGTGGGGCGTGCGGGAGGGGACCCGGGTGGAGGTCGTCGTCGCAGCGGCTGCCGAGGAGTAGGCGTCCTGGCTTCCGGACGCTACGGCCCCAAGAGGTTCGAAGGTTCCGTGCCCGGCGCGTAACCGCCGTGACGCGTCGTCACCAGGGCGTCCGGCGAGGGGTCCGGTGCCACCACCAGCCTCCCGCTCCCCCGGCTCCCTCGGCTGCGGCCGGCCCGCGGTCCGTGTGCTCGGTGTAGACCTCGTCCAGCCGGGTCACGACCTGCCGCAGGGCGTCGGCGTACGTCTCCCCCACCTCCCCCACCTCCCCGACAAGACGCTCCAGCGCGTCACGGGCCTTCAGATCACGGCGGAACAGGTCCTCCCTGTACCTCCCCGACGGGGCCCAGCCCGCTTCGAGCCGGCGGATCAGGCGTTCCCACACGCGCAGGTCGTGGTGGACGTGGCCTTCGGTACTTCCTGCCGTGCCCTTGGGGAAGGTGGCGAGGAAGGCGTCCGAGAGGGGGTGTCGACCGTCTGCCGGTCGAGGACCTCCGGCAGGACCTCCACCCTGGCCCGCGGGAGGTCGGGGATCTCCTCCTCCGCCGCGTCCACCCGGTAGGCCGTGTCGTCGGCGACGTCGATCGCCTCCAGGCGGCACCTGACGGAGCGTCCGTCCGGCACGGCGACCCAGTACGCGCTCGGCAGGTCCAGGTCCGAGGGATACAGCACGGAGCCGGCCGTCCCGGCCGCCAGGCCCAGTGCCAGGTCCTTCTCCGTGACGCCCGCGGCGGTGGCGTCCTGCACGGTGATGTCCAGTTCGAGTGCGAGGTCGCCGGGCGGCAGGCGGCGCCAGGTGCACAGCACGGGGGCGTCCCAGTGCCGTCCTTCCTGGTCGCCGTCGGCGTCGGCCACATCGACGGCGCCGGGCGGGACGGCCAGCAGGTCGGCCAGGGCTTGCCTCAGGCTCGCCGGGGGCGGTTGCGCGACGGTGAAGAGGTTGGCGGTCGGAGTCGGTGGCATCCTGGGGGATCCGCCTTGTGATCAGGGGCCTGTTGCGTCGCTGTCCAGATCGAAGAGGATGCTCTGGGCCGCTTCCGCGTTCTGCCAGGTCGCCGGGCCGTTCGGTTTCGCCGAGAGGCGCTGCAAGGCCGCCCTGGCCTTGGAAGTGCGCATCGCGCCGAGGAGTTCGAGGGCGGAGTCGGCGCCGATGTCCTCCGTCACGCAGCGCTCGGCGAGCTCCACCGCCCACTCCGCGAAACGGCCGGGGTCGGGGTCGAGGGCCAGCCAGCGGAACACCGAGTCGGCGATGTCGTCGCGCAGGGTCGGGATCAGGGCCAGCATGGCCGCTTCGACGTGACGTACGACGTGCCGTTGCAGCGGGTACAGCTGCGGCCGGTCCTGCCAGGCACGGACCAGCTCGTCCACGCCGGACCAGGTCACGTCGCTCGTGCGGGGCATGCTCTCCCCCACGGCCCGGTGGAATTCCTCCCAGGCGTGCCACAGCAGGCCGGGCGCCGGCGGACGGGGAACGTGGGGCGACAGCGCCGGGTCCTCCAGCAGGACGGTCACCACCCGCCGGGCCTCCGCCAGGCGCTCCTCGGTGCGGGGCAGTTCCGCGATCCGGTTCCAGTCGCCCGCGTCCCACGGCTGCGGCAGGGTGCGCAGTGTGCGGGGCAGGACGTAGTCACCCTCCGGGTCGTGCCAACGCGCGACACGCGGGTCCCAGGTCTCCTCGCTTCCCGGCTCGCTCATCACCGAAGTCCCGCCACGATCGTGCCTCCGTCGTCGCCCGCTCAGCTGATCCCCAGATACGCCTTGGCGCTCTCCGGGTCCTTCATCTTGGACCAGTCCATCGTGCCGTTGGCGGTCCGCTCGTCGATGGCGCGCTGCATCCTGCCGAGCTGGTCCGCGGACAGGTTCTGCCCGGCCACCCGCACGTCGACGTCGTTCTTGGCCATCTCTCCGGCCGCCGTCCTGGTGTCGCTCGCCGGTTTGCCGTTCCGGGCGGGCTTGAACTCGCTGAAGATCGACGTCCAGCGGGCCGTCGTCTCGATCTCCACGGTGGCCTTGCGGCCGGGTTCCTTGCCCGCCCACTTCTTCAGCCGTTCGACCTGGTTGGCGAAGTCCGCCTTGCGCGTGGCCGAGCCGGCGTTCTTGACCTCCTTGACGTGGACGGTGCCGTTCCTGTCCTTGTAGACCACATCGGCGTCGGGGATCTCGTCGAGGTTCACCTTTTCCCCGTTGCCCAGGTCGGCCTCCTGCCGGTTCATCTTGCCGCCGACACCGGCGTCCACCCGGGTGCCGGGGGCCGCGTCGTCGGCGGCGCGGCGCACCGCGTTGACCTCCGCGCGGGCTTCCGCCAGCTTGTTGGCGTCCGGGGCGTTCACGACCTTGCCCTGCAGAGCCGCGGCGGCGTCGGGGTTGACGTTGCCGCGACGGGCCAGGTCGGTGATCTCGTCGAGCGCGGCGGCCGCGTCCTGCGTGCCGATCTCGGCCTTCGCCGGATCCGGGGCGTCCTTGGCCCGGTCGACGAGCCCGTCGATCTGGTCGTCCGGGACGGAGGAACCCTGCTCCCGCAGTGCGGCCTTCGCGGCCTCGGCCCGGGCTTCGAGCGTCTGCCGCTCCGCCTCGTCGGCCTTCTTCCGGGCTTCCTCGGCCTGCTGCCTGGCCTCCTCGTCGCAGCCTTCCTCGGCCCGTGCGACGACCTGTGCGGCGGAGCGGCCGGCCGCCAGGACCGTGGTGCCGGTGCCGGAGGAGCCGGTGAGGGGGGCCGGTGGGTGCCCGGTTCCGCCGTAGGGCGTCCTGCGGGGCGGGGCGGCGATGGTGCAGCCGGATTCGCGGGCCTTCTTCTCGGCCTCGTCCGCGGCCTCGTCGGCCTCCTTCGCGGCCTTCTCGGCGCCCTTGACGTCACCCGCTCTGGCGGCCTTCCCCGCGTCCTCCGCCGCGCCGGCCGCCTTCTCTGTGAGCTTGCCCAGGTCGCCGAGCTTCCCGAGTTTGCCCAGCTTGCCGAGCTTTCCGGCGAGCTTGGCCTCGCCGTAGCCGGGGATGAAGAGGGACCCGACGTTCCAGACGACCGTGGTGACCGCGCGAGTCTCGTTGCCCTGGTTCCACTGGTCGCGGACGTCCTCGCCGATGAACATGTCGTCGAGGACCTTGCCGCCGGAGTTCACCGTCGCGCCGCCCCAGTCGGTGAGCGCGTCCCAGTAGTCGCCCTTGGCCCACTTGTCGCCCGCGTCCTTGGCGTCCTGCGACCACTGGTCGGCGATGACACCGCCGTAGTCCTTCAGGCCGTCCAGGGTGTCGAGGGGGTTGGTGACGGTGTCCCAGATGCCCTTCAGATCACCGCCGATGCCGTCGACGACGAGGCCTTCACCGACCTGCTTCAGCTGATCGCCGGCACAGCCGAAGAAGGCCCCTACGCCGGAGAAACAGCCGTCGTCGTCTTCGCCTTTGTCGTCTTCGCCTTTGTCGTCTTCGCGTTCGTCGTCTTCGCCCTCTCGGTCTTCGGTCTTGCCGTCCTCGCCCTTGGCGTCCTGGTCGTCTTTCTCGTCCCCGGTTTCGGCCTGGCCTCCGTTGTCCTCGGGGCGCCCGCCCTCACCGGCCTCCGGCCTGGTTCCCGGGTCGCCCGCCGGGTCCGGGCGGGTGGCCGTCACGCCCGTGCCGTCGTCGGTGGCCGGGGACGGGCAGGCCGTGCCGGTGACCTTGCAGACCGCCGCCTGCAGACCGCTCTGGATCTGCGTGCCCAGGCCGCTGACCAGCAGGGCGGCGATGATGGCCACGACGATCGCGATCAGCCCCGCGTACTCCACCGCCGTCTGGCCCTCGTCGCGCCGCCAGCGGATCATCCGGGGCAGGGAGAAGGGGCGGCGCTCGGCGCGGTCCCCGGCCGGGAGGCGGTACCAGGCGCGGCTGTCCTCGCGGGTGAGGAAGTAGAGGACGAGGAGGGGGAGGAAGAGCTGGCTGAAGCCGCGGGGCGATCCGTCGGCGATGTTGGATACCGAGCCGGCGATCAGCCATGCCTGTACGGCGATGAGGCCGGCCAGGACTCTGGTGCCGCCCTGCCAGGTGCGCCGGGCCAGCCACCAGCCGAGGATGCCCGGGGCGGCGGCGTAGGCGGTGAGCGCGAGGACACCGCCGTCGACGGCGTCGTACGAGGACGCGGTGAGCAGGACGCCGAGTCCGCCGAGAACGGTGATCGCGAAGAGGACGTGGGTCAGGACCAGCGCGGTGGCGAGCGAGCCGGGCAGAGGCCGGCGCTCTCCGTACGCCGTCGGCCGACCGGGCCCGACCGACCCCGGCACTCCCCCGATCGAGGCCATGCCCCCACCTCCGCCCTCGGTCTACGACACGGCCCGAGGGTAGGGAGGGACGCGCGGGACGGGATGGGCCCGTGGCCCCAAAACGGGGCCCAACGTGCCGGAGCTGCCCGGGCGCTTGCTCCATGCGGAGAGGAGCGCCCGGCGCGTTCGTGGTGCACGCGCCGCACGCTCCTCGTCCCTTCGGTCCGGGTTCTTCGCCCCTCAGCTCTCCGAGCGGGGGAAGGAGACCTCGACCCGGCGGTTCTTCTTGCGGCCGGATTCCGTGGAGTTGTCGGCGATCGGGTACTGCTCGCCGTAGCCGCGGACCTCGTACGTGACGTTGGAGTCGGTCAGTTCCTGGTCCAGGACGTTCTGTACGGCGTCGGCCCGCTGCCGGGACAGGACGTCGCCGTGGGCGGAGGAACCGAGGTTGTCCGTGAAGCCGAAGACGCGGATCTTCGTCGCGTTCTGGGTCTTGATCTCCGCGGCGATCGCGGAGATGCGGGCCTTCGCCTGGGCGCTGAGTTTCGCGCTGTCCTTGCCGAAGAGGACCTCGGCCTGGAGGGCGAACTTGACGTCGGCGTTGGTGTCTTCGCGGCGCTCGTCACCGCTCTGGTCTTCGACGACCTGTTTGATGTCGAGGACCTTCGGCTCGGCGAGGGTGGCGCCTTCGGGGAGCTTCAGATCGGGGTCGTTGGGGTCGACCTCGACGGGGGCGGAGGCGGACGCCTCGGTGCCCGGCGGAACACCGGGGCTCTCGTCGGCGTGGGCCGACACGGCGCCGTAGATGTTCGTCGCCACCATGAGGCCTGCGGCGGTGAGGGCCAGGGCGAGCCGTGGAGCCGCCGTTCGCTGCTGCGTGCGGATCATGACCGGCCTCACCCGGAGATCTTGATGGTGCCGCTGGAGAAGGTGGGCACCTGGAGGCCGACCTCGGTCGTGCTCGCGGGAGGTGCCGGGAACTGCATGAAAACCGGGAGAGTCTGTCCCGCCTCAAGGTTCCCCAGACCAGTCGTCGTCAGCGGTCGGCCTTCGGTATCACGAAGTGTGTAGTAACGCTTCTTGCCCTTGGCGTCCACGATGGTGGCACCGCCGAGAGACGGACCGTGTTTGATCACTTCGGTCTCGTCACCGCTTGTCTGCGGTGGCACCACCACGGACTTGTCGCCGTCGTTCTTCACGGTGCCGTTCACGGTGAGGAAGCCGCCCGCGTCCCGGGTGGCAGAGGTGATCTGCAGGAGCAGCCCGTCCGTGCCCTTCAGCTCGGCCAGCGGCGTCTCCGACTGCCCCTCCTGAGCACTCGGCTTCGATCCCCTGTCCTTGGAGGCGGAGGCCGGCGGGCTCGACTTGTCATCGTTGTCTCCACCGCCGCCGCAGCCGGCCACACCGAGGGCCAGTCCGGCCGCAATGGTCAACGCGACCATCCCCCTGCGGGCCTTCGCTGTGAACCGAATGCTCATCTCTCTGCTTCCTTCATCACTCGTCGTTCGCTTGTGAGTCGGCCAGGTGGACATCGAAGAGGTCTTCAGGTTTGGGTAGGACATCGAGGTCGTCCGGCTTCAGCTCCCATTCGACCCCGCCATCGCAGACGAGCTTCGGCAGCACGTCGGGGCCGGCATCGTCGCCGAGAGGATCGAAATCGCAGCGGGGCTCGATCACGGCTGCGGCGGTCGCGTTGGCCTGCTGCTTCTCCGTGCCGGGAACGATCGACTCCCCTACAGGCTTGTTGCTCTCGACCTCGACCTTGAAGCCCAGGAGGCCGTCCGGAATGCACTCGATACCCGCCAAATGAGCATCGTTCCGGCCGGCCAGTTCCTGCGCACGCCAGCACGAAGGAGCAAGTCCGTCTGCGTTCCCTTCGAAGATCTGCCGCCACTTGGTCGGATCGAGCACGCTCTCGACCCATGCGCCTGCGAGTTGCTCCCGCCTGTCCTGCGCCGCCGCGAGAGCCGCCGCGTCCGCGGCTGTCTGCGCGCCGTTCCTGTTCGCTGCGGCCTGGCCGACCGCGAAGTAGGCGAACGCGAGAAAGAGCAGGCCCCCCACCACCGTGATGTAGATGGGGAAGGCCTGCCCTGCGTCACCGTAACGGCGGGGTCGGATCAAGGAGCGACCTTGGCGATCTGTGCCTGGATCTTGCCGAGAATGGTCTGCCCGATGTTCGTGCCGGTGATCGCCAGCACGATCGCCACCACGACCGCGATGATGCCCAGGTACTCGACCGCCGTCTGCCCCTTGTCGCCGGCGCGGCGCTGCATCGCCTGCACGGTCGTGTTCTTCCAGCCGTTCACGCGGACCTTGGTCGCGACGGCGGTCTTCAGCATCAGGTCGCTCATGGTGTTCCCCTCCGGGTTCGGCTGTGTCGCTTTCGACACGAGGACCGTACGGCGCGACGGGCCGTACGCCAGAGGGCCCGTGGGCCCAATCCCGGGCCCAATCGCACGGGCCCAACCGGTTCTCCCCCCATACCGTCACCGGACGTCACCCCAGCCCTCGGTGTGAGTCCGGTGCCGTGCCGATCCACTTCGCGGCGGCCTCGGAGCGGCTGGTGCTGTGGAGCTTGGCGAAGATGCGGTTGATGTGGTTCTTGACGGTCTTCTCGCTGATGAAGCACGTGGCGGCGATCTGCTGGTTGTTCATGCCCGACGCGATGAGGTCCATGATTTCCGCCTCCCTCGTACTCAGATGGAACCGCGACCTGTCGGGAGCGGCCGGCCGGCCACTCGTCCACTCAGACGAAGACTGTGCCATACCCGGTTGCATTCGCGAAAGGTTTTCTGAAGAAGTAGGAGGAGGTGACACCGGGCGTGACTGCAAATTTCCTGGCCATACCGGCTCTTGCGGATGAGTATGCGAGTTCACGGCCTCCGAAATTTCGTATGCAGTCGCACTCACCGACCGCCCAAGCCCTTCCGGCAGAGACACCTCCCCCGGTGCCTGGCTCTGGCGGAGTTGGGTCAGGAGGGCGCCCGCCGCCGTGGGGGTGAAGTGGGCCCGGCCCTCCTTGATGTCCCGTACGGCGTCGACCAGCTGGTCGGCCGTGAACTCGCCGTGGACCAGGTAGCCGCCCGCCCCTCGGCGCAGGGCCTCCTGGACGATCTCCGATTCCCTGCTGTACGTCAGCATCACCACCGGCGCGATGCGCACGAGGTAGGGGAGGGCCGAGATGCCGTCCACGCCGGGCATGCGGACGTCGAGCAGGACGACGTCGGGGCGGTGCTGGTGGGCGGCCTCGTAGGCCTGGCGGCCGTCGGCCGCCTCGGCCACGACCTCGATGTCCGCACGGCCCGAGAGCAGGGCGGTGAGACCGGCGCGGACCACCGGGTTGTCGTCCGCCACGACGACCCGGAGGCGCTGGGTCGGTGGTGCCGCGAAGGGGTTCTGTGGGGGCGGCGGCTGGGTCGCGCCGGGGTGTGGGGTGGTGGGGTCCGGCATCGGGGCCTCCTCTCGGGTCGTGGGGGTCAGGCGGTGGGTGTCGTCAGGGCTGCCAGAGGAAGTTCCAGGCGGACCTCCGTCCCCTGGGGATGGCTGCCGCGGCCGATACGGATGCGGGCGCCCACCGAGGCGGCGCGTTCCACCATGCCGACGAGGCCGAAGTGGCCCGCTCGGCGCAGTTGTTCGAGGGTGGTGCCGGGGGGCAGGCCGCGGCCGTCGTCGTGGACGCTGATGCGGAGCAGGCCGCCGTGGACGCCCGCGCGGACGTCCACGCGGGTCGGTTCGGCGTGGCGGTGGGCGTTCTCCATGGCTTCCGAGGCGATGGTGAGCAACTGTCGGGCCACCGCGGGCGGGACGGGCGGTACAGCGTGATCGCCGGTGGGGTGGTAGACGGCGGGCAGACCCGTGCGGGCGCTGAAGTCGCGGGTTCGGGCCGCCAGTTCGACCAGGACGTCGGTGCCCTGGTCGGGGTCCGACTCGCGGCGCAGGTCGGCCAGGAGTTCGCGTGATTCGGCGGCGGCGCGCCGGGCCGATCGGGCGACCAGGGCGGCCTGTTGCCGGATCAGGGCCGGGTCCATGCGCTCGGCGCCGGCCGTGCCGGTCAGACCGTCGGCGGCCAGGGCCACGCCGTGCAGCGTCTTGGCGACCGAGTCGTGCATCTCCCGGGCCAGGCGGGCGCGTTCGGCACTGACCGCCTCCGTGACGGCGAGGCGGGCCTGGACGGTGGTGAGGGCCTGGGTGGCCGCGCCGAAGCGGAGCATCAGGTTGCGCAGGCTGGAGCCGACGGCGCCGGCGATGACGCAGAGGCCGGGCAGGAGGGTCGACTCGGCGATGCCGGGGGCCGGGTCCTCCTGGGCCGCGTGGATGAGGAGGAGCAGCAGGGCCTGGAGGGAGGCGAAGACGGCGGCGCCCCGCCAGCCGTAGACGAGGCCGGCGAGCAGGGGGGTGCACACGCTGACGTAGGCGAGGGTGCTGTCGGGGCCCGCGGCGATGAGGAGCAGGGCGCCGAAGAGGGTGTCGGCGGCGAGGAGGACGGGGTGGCGGAGGAGGAGGCGGCCGAAGCGTTCCCAGTCCCGGAAGAGGACGTAGGAGGTCATGAAGGTGACGACCACGGCCGCGCCGACCAGGCGGGTGGGAAGGCCCTCGTTGGCGTTCACGAGCGCGGTGGGTGTCGCCAGGGCGATCATGGCCAGGCGGAAGCCGAACACCTGGCGGCACATGGCCTGGAGGGCGTTGACCTGGATGTCCAGGGCGGGATGGGTGGGCGGGGTGCCGTCGCCGGTGGGCGGGGTGCCGTCGCCGCCCTCCTTTGGGAGAGGGTGGGCGGTCGTGTCCGGCGTGCGGCTCTCGCCGTCGAAGGGGAGTGGCGGCTCCTGTGGGGGTGCGGTGCCGTCTACGGCCGGACGGCCGTTCGCCCGTGCTTCCGGTCCCTGCGCAGGCGCGGGCGCGTCTCCGTCCCGCCCCTGCGCCGGAGCCGCCACCGGCGTCACCCGGGGGGCCCGGCGCCCGCCGCCCTTGATCCGCAGCGTCGGCTCGCCCCCGAGGCCGCCGCCCTCCGGCTCCCACCCCGGAGGCAGCGCGGGGGTCACGGACGTGACCGGGACGTCCGGCGCGCCCGTGCGGACATGGACGGGGAGGACCGTGCCCGCCGGGGGCGTCGTGATCTCCGGGGTCCGGTCCGCACGGCGGCGACGGCCCAGCAGTCCGCTGCGTTCCCCTGTCATCGGCATCGTGGCGCCCCCCCTACTTCCCCGTCACCGAGCCGAAGTCCGTGCCCGAGCCGAGGATCAGGCCGGCGCCGAGGAGGAGCATCGTGGCCGGGACCATGAAGGTCGTGATCATCATGGTGGCCTTGGGGACCGCCCGGGCCGCCTTCCGCCTCGCGTTCTGGGCGTCCGTGCGCCGCATGTCCTTGGCGAGGGACACCAGCGTGTCGACGATCGGGGCGCCCAGTTCCTCGCCCTGCTGCAGCGCCGTCACGAACATGGCGACCTGCTCGGAGTCGTTGCGGCGGCGCAGTTCCGCGAAGGCGTCGCGGCGGCTCATGCCGAGGTCCATCTGGCGCAGGGTGATGCGCAGTTCGTCGGCCCAGGGGCCCTCGTACTTGGACGCCACCCGGTCCAGGGCCTGGCGGAAACCGAGGCCGGCGCTGACCACGACCGCGAGGACGTCCAGGAAGTCCGGCAGGGTCCGTTCGATGACGTCCTTGCGGATGCGGATGGCCGACCAGATGCCGACCTCCGTCCAGAACGCCCCGAAGGCCAGCAGGAGCAGGGCCACGAACAGCTGTCCGCGCATGAGGAAGACCAGGAAGCCGACTCCGCCCAGGGCGCCGTAGACCGCGCGCCGCGCGGCGTAGCGGTCGATCGTCAGACCCCCCGGATTGCCCGCGAGGTCGATCTTGCGGCGGTACTTGGCCACCTGCTTGGGGCCCATCAGCCGCAGTACGGCGGGCGCGTAGCGCATGCCCATGCGGTCGACGAGCGAGTCGACCGCGCCGGTGCGCGTGGAGCCGACCTCCAGGGCGAGGGCGAGGTCGCCGGGGAGTTTCGCCTCGGCGCGGTACATGCGGATGCCGGCGAAGACGCCCCAGACGCCGATGCCCATCAGCAGGGCGAGAAGCAGTCCCATGGTGTGCCTCCGGGCTTCTCAGATGTCGATGCGGGACAGGCGGCGGATGAGGACGAAGCCGACGGCGTAGAGCGAGAAGGCGATGATGACCGCCGCCTGGCCGAAGGGGGAGCCGGTCATGCGTTCCAGGGCGCCGTCCTTCACGCCGTCCATGAGGAAGAGCGAACCGACGCCCAGGACCGGGACCGCGTACGACGTCATGTTGACCTGGGAGAGCTGGGTGCGGACCTCACGCCGGGTCTCCTTGCGCTCCTCCAGGGTCTCGGTCAGGTTGCGCAGGGCGCTGACCACCTGGCCGCCGGCCCGGTTCGACAGCACCAGGGTGGTCACGAGGACGACGAGTTCGCGGGAGGGGAGGCGGTCCGCCAGTTCGCCGAGCGCCTCGTCCATCGACGCGCCGACGGCCAGCTGGGCGGAGACCTTGCCGAGTTCCTCGCCCGCGGGTGCCTCCATCTCCTCGGCCGCCATCCCGATCGCCGTGCGCAAGGCCAGCCCCGCCTGGGTCGCGTTGGCGAGGATGCGGGACATTTCCGGGAGCTGGTTGATGAATTTCTCGATGCGCTTCTGGCGTTGCCAGTTGAGGAACTGGATCGCCACCCACACGCCCAGCAATCCCGCCAGCGGTCCGAAGAACGGGGCCAGGGCCGCCTGGCCGATCAGCCACAGGCCCGCCACCGTCGCCAGCATGTAGACGAAGAACTCACCCGGCGTGATGTCCAGGCCCGTCGCCGCCAGGCGGAGTTCCAGTTTCCTGCCGAGCCGGGTGCGCCGCAGGCGGCGGTCGATGCCGCGGAAGTGGCGGCGGCGGCCGGCGACCGGGATCTGGCCGGTCGCGGACAGCCGGTCGACGAGCGCCTGGCGCTGGGCCTTGCCCATGGCGTAGGAGTGCAGGCCGATGACCGCGAGGACGCAGGTCAGCAGGGTGATGCCGGTGGTGAGCGTGATGAGCTGGTGCAGTTCCATCGGTCGGTCCTACCTGGCTTCTCGGGTGGCTAGCTGGTCCGCGGTCCGGGCGATGCCGAAGGCCTGCGGGATGGGCTGGCTCGCCATGTAGAGGCGGTCGGCGGTGCGGCGTGGCAGCGGGTAGTACTCGAACGTGCCGTGGATACGGCCGTCGGCGGCCATCGGCTGCGCGTGGAAACGGGCCACCGTCACCAGCCGGTACGGGTCGCTGCCGTGACTGTCCATCAGCGCGATCTCGGTGATGCGGCGCGCGCCGTCCGCGAACCGGGTCAGCTGCACGATGACGTCCACCGCGCTGTTGATCTGGTCGTGCAGGGCGACGAAGGGGATCTCCACGTCCGACATGGACGCGAGGGTCTGCAGCCGCATCAGCGCGTCCTCCGCGCTGTTGGCGTGGACGGTCGCCAGCGAGCCGTCGTGGCCCGTCGACATCGCCTGGAGCATGTCGAGGGACTCGCCGCCGCGGACCTCACCGACGACGATGCGGTCAGGGCGCATGCGCAGGGAGTTGCGCACCAGGTCGCGGATGGTGACCTGGCCCTTGCCCTCGACGTTCGGCGGGCGCGACTCCAGGCGGATCACGTGCGGCTGCTGGAGCTGGAGTTCGGCCGAGTCCTCGATGGTGATGATGCGTTCGCCCTCGGGGATGAGGCCGGACAGGGCGTTGAGGAGGGTCGTCTTGCCGGTGCCCGTCGCGCCCGAGACGATGATGTTGAACTTCGCCTGCACCAGGCCCGCCAGCAGGTACAGCATCGACTCGTCGAGGGAGCCGAGGCCGATCAGTTCCTGCAGCGTGAAGGAGCGCGGGAAGCGGCGGATGGTGAGGGTCGCGCCGGTGAGGGACAGCGGCGGGATGATGACGTTGACGCGCTCGCCGGAGGGCAGCCGGGCGTCGACCATGGGGTTCGACTCGTCGACGCGGCGGTTGACCGTGGAGACGATCCGCTCGATCGTCTGCATGAGCTGGTCGTTGGAGGCGAAGCGCAGGGGCAGTTGCTCCACGCGGCCGCCGCGCTCGACGAAGATCGCGTCCGGGCCGTTGACCATGATCTCGGTGATGGAGGCGTCCTCCAGGAGCGGTTCGAGGATGCCCAGGCCGAGGGCCTCGTCGACGACCCGGCGGATCAGCTGCGAGCGCTCCACGGTCGACAGGACCGGACCCTCGCGGCTGATGATGTGCCCGAGCACGCGCTCCAGCCGGGCCCTGCGCTCGGCGGCGGCCAGCGAACTCATCTCCGCGAGGTCGATCTCCTCCAGGAGCTTGGCCCGGTAGGAGGCGACCATGTGGCCGTCCTCACCCCGGTTGCCGTTCTCCTCGGGGGTGTTGATGCGTGCTCGCAGGCTCATGAGTCCGGTGCTCCTCGCTCGTTGCTCAGTGGTCGCGCGGCATCGTGGCGGTCTTGACGGCGGGGCCGAAGTCCCAGCCCGGCACGAGGGACGGGATCTGCACGCTGGCCGTGACCGTCACCTCGTCCCCGCCGATCGACGCCGGGCAACTGGTGCCGTCCGCCAGCCAGCTGCTCACCGCGGCCCGGCAGTCCGCCTCGTGCGGGCCGGCCAGTGACGCGCTGCGCGCCCCGGCCCGGGCCGCCGTGCCGGCCTGCTGGGCGGTGTAGGCGATCAGGCCGAGCTGCACGGCCGCCAGCGCGACGAGCAGCAGGATCGGCAGGAAACCGATGTACTCGATGGCGACCTGCCCGCGGTCCCAGACCTTGCGCATCCGGGCCGTACCGACCCGGGCCGTGCCGATCCCTGCCGTACCGACCCGTACCCTGCCCGTCCGGCCTGTCGGCCGCGCCGCCGTGGCTCCGGCCGCCCGGCCGTCGCCGCCGTCGCCCTTGCGGATGCGTGCCATGTCAGTCCGTCTCCTCCTCGACCGCTCCGGCGTGGCCCTTGACGGCGTACGGGAAGGACAGCGTGCCCGGGAAGAGGATCGGGACCTCCAGGCGTACGTCCGCCGTCACATAGCCGGAGCCCCCGCAGGTCACCGTGGCGCCGGAGCGCCACGCCTCCGACAGGTGCTTCAGGCCGGCCTCCTGGCACGCGCCCTGCCGTGCGCCCGGCCCCACCGCCGTGCCCGCCCGCACCGCCTCGTCCGCGGCGTTGCCCGCGAGGACGAAGGTGTATCCGACGAGGACGACCTGCCACAGGGCGATCAGCGTCACGAGGATCGTCGGCGTCATGCCGAGGAACTCGATGGTCACCTGGCCCCGGTCCCGCTCTCTCCCGCGCATCCTCACCCCTCCCTCCTCCGCCGCAGGCTCACCGACCCCCGGTCGCCGCCCCGGAACCGGCCCGCCTTCTGGGCGCCCTCGGGGGCCTTGACCAGGCCCAGTTCGGCCGCCAGGCCCCACAGGGCCTGCTTCACCGCGCTCTTGTTCTCCAGTTCGTGGATGCGGCCCGCGTCCACGACGCTCTGCAGTTCCTTGAAGTTGGCGGGGACGGCCGTGGCCGCGACGGCCGTGCCGGTGATCTTCTGGATCAGGGGCGGCTGGATCTCCGTGCCGCGGGAGTGCCGGTTGACGACGACGGTCGTCTCCTCGGCCTTGCGGATCTGCAGCCGGTCCCACATCCGCACCGCCCGCTTGGCCCCCCGTACGGCGACCACGTCCGGGGTGGTGACCAGCAGGGCCCGGTCGGCCATCTCCACGGCCGCCGCTCCCGCGCCGCCGATCTGGGCGCCGCAGTCGATGACGACGACCTCGTAGCGCGAGCGCAGGGCGCTGACGATCTGGCGGGCGGCGCGGTCGGTGACGTCCTCGCCGCGTTCGCCCTCCGCGGGGGCGAGCAGCAGGGCGAGGCCGGTGTCGTGGCGGAAGACGGCGTCGGCCAAGACGCGCGGGGAGATGTCGGTGATGGCGGCCAGGTCGACCACGGACCGGCGGAACTGGACGTCCAGGTACGAGGCGACGTCGCCGGTCTGGAGGTCCATGTCGACCAGGGCGGTGCTGCGGCCGGAGGCCTGGGCGGCCAGGGCCAGCTGGATCGCGGTGAGGGTGGCGCCGACCCCGCCCTTGGCGCCGCTGACCGTGACGACGGTGCCGCCGACGCCGGTGAAGACGTCGCCGCCGGCGCCCAGGTGCCGCCGTACGCCGACGGACCACTGGGCCACCGCCTGGACGCGGCTGGCGAGTTCCTCGTAGCTGAGCGGGAGGGCGACCAGGCCGCGGGCGCCGTAGTCCATGGCGGCCTGGAAGAGGCCGGGGCTCGCGTCGGAGGTGACGAGGATGACGCCGACGGCCGGGAAGCGCAGGGCCACTTCGCGGATCAGTTCCAGCGCGGGGACCGGGCCGATCCGCTCGTGGACGATCACGACCTCGGGCAGCTCGTCGACCGATTCGGCGGCCAGGCGGGCGAGGGTGTCGATGAGCTGGGTGGAGTCGACCACCGGGGCGACCGGTTCGGCGTCCGGGAGCTGGCTGAGCAGCGTCGTGACGGACCGGACCGCGTCCGCGTCACCGACGGCCGGGAGGATCCTCGTGGGCATGCGCTCTCACTTGTCCTTCGCGAGTTCGTACGTCCGCTCCCGCTCGGGGACGGTGGTGTCGCTGCCGGGCGCGACCAGGGCGAGCCGGACGCGCTTGGCGAACGACTCGGCGTAGGTGACGCGCTGGGCGTCCAGGGCGGACAGCGCGAAGGTGATCGGGACGGCGTCGGTGGGCTGCTGGGTGCGGTTGCTCTCGTCGGGGTTGAGCGCGGTCAGTTCGCCGACGTCGAGGACCTTGGCGTTGGTCACGATGATCTTCGACTGGTCGGGGTCGCCCTCGCGCGCGCCCTCGAAGGTGGCGTAGACGTTGACCGCGGCGCCCGGGGTGATCTTGCCCGCCACGCCGGTGGCCGCGTCGATCATGATGGCGACCTCCTGCTGGCCCGGCTGGAGGGCCGGCTGGCGGACGATCATGTCCGACTGGAGCAGGGAGCCCGCCTTGAGGGTCGTGACGGCGATCTTGCCCTGGATCTCGCGCAGGTCGGTGACCGCGTTGTCCGACAGCCACCGCTCGGGCATCTCGATCTTCTCGAACTGGCCCGTGCTGAGGGCGGTGTAGGGCGGTACGTCGGACTTGAGCCGGTAGGCGGTGACCTCGGGGCCGACCTTGGACTCCACGTCGCTGATGACGGACAGCACGCCGGCGAAGGCGCCGAGGGCGCAGACGACCGACAGGAGCAGGAGAATCACGCCGCGGCGCTGACGGGAATTCATGAACCGTACAACCTCGTTGGGGATATCGGTCGAGCGGGACGGGAGCGGTGCCGGAGGGCGGTACGCGGGCTCACCCGGCGGCCGTCCGGTTCTCGAGCTGCTTCGGGGGCGGACTGTCGTGGCCGGGAGGCGTCGCGGAGCAGAAGACGCAGCGGTCGCCGATGACGTCGATGCCGCACCAGTGGCAGCGGCTGCGCCGTACGGAGGTGACCAGCTGGTAGAGGACGGACAGGTCGGGCAGGTAGCTGCAGAACTCGATGAGCTTGCCGGTGCCCCACCAGGCCGGTGACTCGGCCGGAAGCCGCGTCTCGCGCAGGCCCTGCACGTTCCAGGCCGGGGCGAGGGTGGCGCTGACCCAGTCGGACTGCAGCTGCCCCTTGGCGACCAGCATCCAGGTGCCGAACTCGGGCCCGGGCAGCAGGGCTTCGGGGGTGATCTTCACCAGCCGCGGCTCGGGGTGGGCGAGCACGCCGAACTGGCTGCCGGGCACCCAGGACTTGGCGTGCGACTTCAGGCCGACGGGGACGTGGTCGAGCCGGGCGACGGAGTTGAGCAGCGCTCCGGCGTGGATGTAGTGGACGAGCAGCCGGCCGGCCGAGGCGAGCACGCCGGGGCTGATGTCGCAGGAGGCCAGCTGGCGCAACTGACGGGCCAGCACGGCCAGTCCGAGGGGCGGCAGGTCCGGCCGGAACAGGGCGACGCGGTCGGTCTCCATGAGGGAGCGCAGGGTGTGCAGGCGGCGCTGCAGTGCGGTGGGCGCGGCCGGTGAGCAGACCACGATCACGTGCCCGTGGTGTTCGACCAGGGCCTGGAGGTCGGCGAGCGCCTGTTCCAGGGGGCGCTCGGCGAGGTCCCGGAGCACGGCGGCGGGCAGGGTGCGTTCGTCCTGTGGCGGCAGCGCCATGTCGGCACTGGTCACGGCAATGGCAGTTGGCACGCGCAGCTCCCCGTTTTCCCCATGCCCGTCGGAACGCCGGGTGTCACTCCGGCGCACCGTGTCGACTTCACTGCGTGACTACCTCAGCACTGTATCCACGGCTCTGTGACCGGAGAACAGCGTTTGTGTAGCTGGTGAGCAACTGCCGTTGCACAAGATGCGTCAAAACGGGGCACGTTGAGCATCTTGCCGGTCACCGGAGCGGCTCGGGCGGGCCCGGGTGGTGGGCCCAGGGGGCCCAGAGCTGACGGTGGGCCTTCGTTTGGGCCCTGAGGCCCACGCCCCGGGCGGCGGCGCGTACCTACGCTCGCCGTCCACGCAGAGGCGGTTCGGGCAAGGAGGGGTGCCGTATGGCTGGCGGGGGCGGCATACGGGCGTTCGGGCACAGACGGGTCTTCGACGACCGCGGCGCGACCGGCACCGAGTACCTCGGCATGGTCGTCGTCAGCGCCGCGATCGTCCTCGCCCTGTCGGCGACCGGGGTCGGGCAGCTGATCTACGACAGGCTGGCCGCGCAGGTCTGCCGGGTCGCGGGCGGCGGCGACTGCGGGACGGGGACGCCGGGCCCGGGCAAGCCGCTCACCGACGCCGACTTCGAGCCGGCCCTGTGCCAGGTCTCCTCCGTCACCGACAAGGCCGGCTCCAAGGCGAAGATCTTCTTCTGGGAGATCGGCAAGGAGTACGGCTTCCAGGAGCAGCACCTGAAGGCGAAGACGGACGTCAACGGGGACGGCAAGGTCGACGACAGCGACCAGCTGGTCTATCTGACCTTCACGGACGCCGCCTCGGTGGCCGCGAAGAAGGACTTCAAGCCGGGCATGAAGGTCGGCAGGTTCGGCGCGGACAAGGTGGAGCTGGGGCTCGGCATCAAGGTCACCAACGGCGACACCTGGGTCTTCGAGAGCCCCGAGGAGGCCCAGCGCTTCCGGGACGACGTGGAGAAGCTCCAGATGTACGAGATGCGCCGCACCATGCCGGGCGGCGCGGAGGCGAGCCTCGGCGACAGCATCCTGTACCTCTTCGGCACGGGCCCCCTCAAGGACGAGGAGGACACCGAGAACCGGATCAAGGAGCACCTCGGCGACAACCGGAAGATCACCTACGGCAAGGTCGGCCTGGAGGCATCGGCGTCGGCGGGCCTGAAGATCTCCGCGGGTGACGAGAAGAAGCTGAGCGCCGCGCTCGGCGGCACCTTCAAGTACTCCCCCGAGGTCACCTGGACCGACAACGCCTACAAGAACACCAAGTCGTACACGTACTCCTCGTCCATCGAGTACGGCTCCAAGGTGGGCTACGAGGCGGGCCCGCTCAGCGGCGAGTACACGGCCAACACCGTGCAGACGGGCACCATCACGGTCACCTACGACAAGAAGACCGGCAAGCTCGTCCGCGTCGACATGACCCGCACGGTGGAGAAGGGCGGCCAGAAGGACGGCGCCAAGGCGGGCGGCGACAACGGCGGGAAGGACGACGACAAGCGGGGCGGGAACGCCGGGGTGAAGGGCACCGACTCGCAGACCGGCATCGAGATCGTCACCAACACCCTCACCTTCGACCCGGGTCCGGCCGGCGATCGGGACCGCGCGATCGCCGAGCAGTGGCTGGACAGCAGCAACGAGCAGATCGCCACGCCGTTCCAGTACATGTTCTCCGACCACGCGCCCACGTCCCGCCCGGGCGCCGACGACCCCTTCGGGCAGCTGATGTTCGACCAGGGGAAGTCGAGCCGGATGACGTACACGGGCGACGTGAACGCGGCCGAGTACGGCTTCGAGTTGAATCTCGGGCTCAGTCTGGGCATGACGATCAGCACGGAGAAGAAGTCGGAGACCCTGACCGGCGCCCAGTTCCTGGGCGCGCCCCGCGGGGACGGTCGCTCCTATCTTCCCTACAGCTACTGTGCGAACTGACGAAACGGGAGCCCGAACCGATGAAGACCCGCCGTGCCTGCCTGGCCGCCGCCCTGCTGACGACCGCCGTGGCCCTGACCGGTTGCGGGAGCTCCGGCTCCGGCGCGGCCTCGGTGCCCGACGGCTGGGGGACGCTGAAGACGAAGGGCGTCGACGTGTCGTACCCGGAGGGGTACGCGGAGCAGAGCGCCGCCGAGCGGGGCAAGCACAACGCCGCGGCCGCGGTGCGCACCGAGGACGGCCGGAAGGTCTCGGTGATCACCGTGCAGCTCGGCTTCACGGAGGCGAACTCGGCCGAGCAGGCGGCGATCGCGGCCGAGGCCGGCATCCAGCTGGGCGCGAAGGTCGAGGGCCAGAAGGACGTGGAGCTGGCCGGCACCGACGAGGCGAAGCGGATCGACTTCTCCTTCGAGGCGACCGGCGAGGACGGCGGCCCGGCCAAGGGCACCCCGGTGCGGGGAGTGATCCTGACGGGCCTCGACTCCTCGGACACGACGTTCGCGATCCGCATCGACGCCGCCCGGGGCACCCTGCCGGACGGGGACCTGGACCGGATCATCGACTCGGTCGAGGTGCGCTAGCCGTGGAGGTGCCGGGCGCCGGATACGTCGTACTCGCCCTGCTGGTGGCCCTGTTCGGGACGCTGGCCGGGCGGTACGCGCGGCGGCTGGTGACCGTCGCGCGGGTGCTGCGGCGCGGGGTCCGGGCCGGGGGCGAGTGCGTCCGGGTGGAGACCGAGCCCTACGGCCGCTCCGACGCCCGGCGGCACTTCTTCGCCTTCCGTACGGCCGACGGCACGCGGGTCGAGTTCGAGGACCTGGCCGGCGCCTCGACCACCAGGGGCACGCCGGTCACCGTCACCTACGACCCGCGCGACCCTGAGGGCACGGCGACGGTGGCGGGCCGGGGCAGCTGGTCCCCGGTGCTCCAGTCGGCGGCCCTGGTGGCGGGCTGCGGCATGGCCGCGCTGGGCTTCGCCGTGCTGTTGTACTTCGAGATCTCCGGAGGGAAGTGATGGCACTCGTCCGCTCCTGGGCCGTCGGCATCGTGGTGCTCGTCGTCGCCGAGTACCTCCAGATGACGCTGGTGTACGGCCCGCTGGCCGGCCCCGAGGGCGTCGGCTCGTTCGGGGCCGCGCTGGCGCTGGTGCACCTGCCGAACCTGGTGTGCGTGGTGCTCGCGACCTGGGCGGCGGCGCGGGTGCATCCCGAGCCGTGGCGGGAGATGCCGGCGCGGCACCTGGCGGCGGCCTGCACCGTACCGGCGGCGGCGCAGGTGCTGCTGCTGGCGCTGCGGCCGGACGTGCTGGACCTGGCGGGCCCGGCGTTCTGGATGTCGACCGGGGTGCTGCTGGCGGGATGCGCGGCGGGCCTGCTGCTGGACCGGTTGGTCTGGACCTCTTGACAGTTGCTTTGGTCTGGACCACCTTCTTGTCATGTCCAGACACAGACGATCCCTGCGGCTGTGGTCGGGCGCCCTCACGGCTGCCCTGGCCCTCTCTGTCACGACCGTCGGCCAGGCCTCCGCCGCCGACGTCAACAACGTCCGGAACGCGGGCTTCGAGTCGGGCCTGAGCGACTGGACCTGCTCGGCGGGCAGCGGCACGACGGTCTCCTCCCCGGTGCGCAGCGGCACGTCCGCGCTGCAGGCGACCCCCGCCGGCCAGGACAACGCCCGCTGTACCCAGACCGTGCGGGTGAAGCCCAACTCGACCTACAGCCTGGGCGCCTGGGTGCGCGGCGGATACGCCTACCTGGGCGTGACCGGCACCGGCACGACGGACGTGTCCACCTGGACCCCCGACTCCAGCTCCTGGAAGCAGCTGTCGACGACCTTCACCACGGGCGCGTCGACGACCTCGGTGACGGTGTACACGCACGGCTGGTACGGGCAGGCCGCCTACTACGCCGACGACGTGTCGGTGTTCGGCCCCGACGGGGGCGGCGGCACCGACCCGGGCCCCACGGTCCCGGCCGCGCCGAGCGGACTGCGCGTCTCCGGCACCACGTCCTCGTCGGTGTCGCTCGCCTGGAACACGGTCTCCGGCGCCACGGGCTACACCGTCTACCGCGACGGCACCAAGGTCACGGCGGTCTCCGGCACCTCGGCCACGGTGACCGGGCTGGCCGCCTCGACGTCGTACTCCTTCCAGGTCACGGCGACGAACGCGGCCGGTGAGTCGCCGAAGTCGGCGGCGGTCACGGGAACCACGAACAACACCTCCGGCCCCGGCCCCGCGCTGCCCAAGCACGCCGTCACCGGCTACTGGCAGAACTTCAACAACGGCGCCGCGGTCCAGCGGATCTCGGACGTGCCGGCCCACTACGACATCATCGCGGTGGCCTTCGCGGACGCCACGGGCACGCCGGGCGCGGTGTCCTTCACCCTCGACTCGGCCGGGCTCAACGGCTACACCGTCGACCAGTTCAAGGCCGACGTGAAGGCCAAGCAGGCGGCCGGCAAGAAGGTCATCATCTCGGTCGGCGGCGAGCGCGGCACGGTCTCCGTGAACGACGCGGCCTCCGCGACGAACTTCGCCAACAGCGTCTGGTCCGTGATGCAGGAGTACGGCTTCGACGGTGTCGACATCGACCTGGAGAACGGCCTCAACGCCACCTACATGACGCAGGCCCTGCGCGCCCTGTCCGCGAAGGCGGGCCCGTCGCTGATCATCGCGATGGCGCCGCAGACCATCGACATGCAGTCGACGTCGAACTCCTACTTCCAGACGGCGCTGAACATCAAGGACATCCTCACCGTCGTCAACATGCAGTACTACAACAGCGGTTCCATGCTCGGCTGCGACGGCAAGGTCTACAGCCAGGGCACGGTCGACTTCCTGACGGCCCTGGCCTGCATCCAGCTGGAGAACGGCCTCGCCCCGTCCCAGGTCGGGCTCGGCCTGCCCGCCTCCACCCGGGCGGCGGGCGGCGGCTACGTGTCGCCGACCGTGGTCAACAACGCCCTGGACTGCCTCACCAAGGCCACCAACTGCGGCAGCTTCAAGCCGCCGCGGACGTACCCGGCCCTGCGGGGTGCGATGACCTGGTCGACCAACTGGGACGCCACCTCCGGCAACGCGTGGTCCAACGTCGTCGGGCCGCACGTGGACGCCCTGCCGTAGCCGCCCGGCCCTCCGGCCCCTAGAAGAACTCCCCCCACGGCTGGTCCCAGATCTGCTTGACGCACAGGATCAGGAACAGCAGCCCCGCGACGGCGAGCATCACGTTGCTCACCGGGCCGTTGCGCCACTCGCGGGGCGTGCGGGGGGAGTTCAGGAGCCAGATCAGGGTGCCGGCGAGGAAGGGCAGGAAGGCCGCGCCGAGCACGCCGTAGATGATGATCAGCCGGAAGGGCTGGCCCTCGAAGAGCAGGATCATGGGCGGGAAGGTCAGCCAGAGCAGGTACGCGCGGAACGGCCAGGAGCGTTCCCGCTCGCCCGAGGCGACCTCCTGGCCCTTGGCCTGTCCCCGGCCCGACAGACGGGCCACGAAGTCGGCGAACATCAGGCTCACGCCGTGCCACACCCCGATCAGCGAGGTGAAGGACGTGGCGAAGAAGCCGATGAGGAAGAACTTCGCCGTCGCCGCGCCGTACTCCTTCTCCAGGATGTCGCCCAGCTGGATCAGGCCCTTGTCACCGCTGGCGATGGCGACGTTCGCCGAGTGCAGCAGCTCGGCGCCGACGAACAGCATGGCGATCACGAAGATGCCGGTGGTGGCGTAGGCGACGCGGTTGTCCAGCCGCATGACCTTCATCCAGCCGGTGTCGGTCCAGCCCTTGGCGTTGACCCAGTAGCCGTAGGCCGCGAGCGTGATCGTGCCGCCCACGCCGCCGATCAGGCCCAGCGTGTTGAGGATCGAGTCCTTCTCGTCCGGCAGCACGGGCAGGAGCCCCGCGAAGGCGTCCGCGAGGTTCGGCGTCACCCGGATCGCCAGGTACACCGTCACCACGAACATGACGCCCACCAGGACCGTCATGACCTTCTCGAAGACCGCGTACTTGTTGAACCAGACGAAGACCAGCCCGACCAGCCCGCAGGCGATGCCCCACCACTTCAGGTCCATCACGTCCGGGAAGAGCGCCTGCAGCGGCAGCGCGCTCGACGACATCGCAGCGGCGCCGTAGACGAAGCCCCACACCACGACGTAGACCGCGAAGAACCAGGTCGTCCAGCGGCCCAGACTCGCCCAGCCGTCGAACAGGGTGCGTCCCGTGGACAGATGCCAGCGCCCCGCCGCCTCGGCCAGGGAGATCTTCACCAGACAGCCGATGATCGCGGCCCACAGCAGCGTGTACCCGAAGTTGCTGCCGGCGATGAGCGTGGCGACGAGGTCCCCGGCCCCCACCCCGGTCGCCGCGACGACGATCCCCGGCCCGATGTACTTCCAACTCGCCTTGCGCATGGGGGGTTGATGGGCAGCCTGGTCCGTGGTGTTTCCCGTGGTGTCCGCCATGCAGATCAAGAAACCGCAAAGGGCCTCACCCGACAAGAGGGCGCGAGAGCAACGACCCCAGGGGCGCGGGGAACCGGGCGCCCGGCCCCCGCGCACCCGCGGACGGGAACGGCCCCCCGGCGGTTCGGGCGAACCCCGGGGACGGCCGAACCCAGCGGTGGCGTCACGGCTGTCGCCGACCGCAGCCGTCCGCCCCGCACGTGCCGAGCTCGAACCACACGGTCTTGCCCGACCCGTCCCGGTGGCAGCCCCAGCGCTGGGCGAGCGCGTCCACCAGGAACATCCCCCGGCCGTTCTCCCCGGCGCCCGCCTCCAGCACCCGGGGCACCCGCCGCTCCCCGTCGGAGACCTCGCAGCGCAGGACGCCGTGCGCGGCGAAGAGCGTGAGCCGGAAGCCGCTCGCGGCATGCACCAGCACGTTGGTGACCAGCTCGCCGACGAGCAGTTCGGCCACGTCCGCCACCTCACCGCGCTCCGCGATCCCCCAGCTCTCCAGCTGCCTGCGCACCTCCGCACGTGCCTCGCGCACGACGAAGGGCCGGGGTGCGTACTCGACACTCAGGTGGCCTGCTCCCAGGGGTGGTTGCGGGAACGGGCCGTAGTGGGCGTCGGGGTCCGGGAGGTGGCGCCCGGAGAGTTGCAGCATGCCTCCAGGGTGATCCCCGGGGAGGGTCCGGCGCAGGGGGAGGACTACCCGTTCCCCTACCTGCTCGCGCAGGTGGGGGCTACGCGTACTGCAGCCGGACCGTCGCGCCGGCGCTGTCGTCGCGGATGTCGACGTAGGCGCAGACCTGCCGCGCGTACCACAGGCCCGGGCCGGGCTCCGGGCCGTCGGGCGGCGGTGGCACGAAACCGGCGAGCGGGTCGGCGACCGGGCGGGCCGAACGCAGTTCACAGACGCAGGCGGGCGCCTCGCCCCACAGCAGGGCCGTGCCGTCGAGCGGGGCGAGGGCCGCCGCCGCCCCGGCGACGGCGGTGGCGAACAACTCGGCGTCGGCGGCGGGCAGACCCCGCTGCTCCGCCCAGCCGCGCACGGCCGCCGCGTGCGGCTCGGCGAGGGGTTCGGCGCCCCGCGGGGGCAGCGGCAGCGGTACGGCGTCGAGTTCGGCCACGAGCCGGAACGGGTCCTCGTACACCTCCATGCCGGGGTGGGCGCGGCGGGCCGCGGCGACGACGGCGGGCCCGGCGGTGCGGGTGTCGTAGGCGCACAGGGCGGTGGTGGCCAGGGGGCCGAAGAGGGGGTTGGCGAGGGCCTCGTAGCGGATCCACTCGGTCGTCTCGCGGGTGGAGCGTCCGGCGCGGCCGCTCCACACGGGCTCCATCAGCAGGTGCATCCGGCCGCCCGGCCCCGCGTGCGCGGTGAGGTGGGCGGCGGCCCGGGCCACGGCGTTGGCGGCGGAGCCGGTGTACCACTCGGTGTGCGGGACGCAGGTGATCTCCTTGGCGTCACCGCCGAGGGCGTCGCGCAGCAGGTCGAGGTGGTGCGGGGCGGCGATGGCCACTGGCGGGGGTTCGCCGGGGGCGGCGAGGCCTTCGCCGAGGAAGGGCAGGGCGGCGGCCACGAAGGTGTCGTCGGAGTCGAAGACGGCCATGCGGTGGTCGAACGGGGCGGGTTGTCCGGTGGTCACGTGATCCCCTCGGGTGGGTGTGGGTGGGGTACGGGCGGTCAGCGCTGTGCCGTCACCCAGGCGGCGATCTGGCTGCGGTTGCTGAAGCCGAGCTTGCTGAGGATGCGTTCCACATGGCCTTCGGCGGTGCGGCGGGCGATGACCAGGCGGTCGGCGATCTGCTGGTTGGCGAGCCCTTCGGCGACGAGCCGGGCGACCTCGGTCTCGCGGCGGGTGAGACGGACCGCGGTGTCCTCGTGCGGCGGCGGGGCGGCGGGCTCGGCGGTGGCCGGTTCCCGCAGCGCGTGACCGACCAGCTCCGCGAGGGCCAGTGCGGCGCCGCGCCGGTGGGCCCGCTCGAACGCCTCGCGGCCCAGGGCGCGGCCCGCCCGCTGCTCGCTGTCCCGTCGGGCGGAGGTGAGGGCCGGGGCGCCCCAGCGGCCCGCGTCGATGTCGGCCCAGACACGGTCGGCGCCGCCCAGCAGCACGGCCGCGTGCTCGTGGTCGCCGTGCCCGACCGCGATCGAGGCGAGCAGGTCGAGGGTGAGGGCGATGCCGATGACGTCGTGGACGGCGAGTTTCAGCCGCAGCGCCTCGCGGGCGTGTTCCTCCGCCCGGGCCCGGTCCCCGCGCACGGTGTGTGCGAGGGCGAGCATGCGCAGCAGGTACGACCGCACCCACTGCTCGCCGTGCCGCTCGCACAGCCGCAGTGCCCGCTCGCACACCTCGACGGCCCGGTCGGCCTCGCCCAGGAAGCCCAGCGCGCAGGCGAGTTCGACCTGGTCGAGGCCGACGAGGCTGAGGTGCTGTCCGGGCACACGGCCGCGGGCGACGGTGGCCTCGAAGTGCCGCAGGGCGCCGGGCAGGTCGCCGCCGAACAGCCGGATGACGCCGATGACGTACTCGGCGTGGGCGGCCTCGGCGGTGTCGCCCAGGGAGCGGGCCAGGGCGAGGGCGTCCGCGGCGAGCCGGCGGCCCCGGGGGAAGTCCTGGGTGGCGGCGACGAGCAGCCCGGCCACCCATAGGCCGCGGGCCCGCTCCCGGGTCGGCTCGGGGTGGGCGGCCAGGGCCCGGTCGAGCCAGTACAGGCCCTCGCGGGGGGCGCCGCAGGCGTGCCAGTGGAACCACAGGGCGCCGGCGAGGCGCAGTCCGGCGCGGGCCTCGCCGGGCGTGGTCAGGCTGAAGTCGAGGGCGGCGCGCAGGTTGTCCCGGTCGGCGCGCAGGCGGGCCACGATCTCCGGCTGCCGGGGCCCGAACCAGTCGCGTTCGCACGCCTCGGCCCGCCGCAGCATCCAGTCCCGCTGCCGCCGCCGGGCGGCGGTCTCCTCCCCCGGGGTACGCCGCAGCTGCTCCAGCCCGTACTGCCGCAGGGTGTCGAGCAACCGATACCGCACCCCGTCGGGACCCGCCTCCCGGCACAGCACGGACTTGTCGACAAGCCCGGCGACGGCTTCCAGCACGTCGTCGGCGCGCAGAACCACGGGCGGGGCCGCGGGCAACGTCACGGTCCCGGTGAAAGTTTCGGCGGGGCCGGTGAGGGCGTCGACAGGACCGGTGGCGGGGCCGGGACGGATCTCGACGGGCCCGGTGAGGGCGTCGGCAGGCCCGGGCCGGGTGGCGGGGCCGTCCGTGGGCCGCGCGGGTGCCGTGCGCGAGACGAGGTGCGGGCCCGCGGGGGCGGGGAGCCGGTGGCGGACCGCGGGGGCTGGGAGCCGGCTGTCGTCGCGCGGCCACGCGGCGGCTCCCCGCAGGGTGTCGTCGGCGCACACCGCCTCCGCCGTCTCCAGGTCGAAGGTGCCCGCCAGTACCGACAGCCGGGACCAGACCAGTTGCTCCGGGCCGGTGCACAGGTCGTGGCTCCAGGTGACCGCCGCGCGTAGGGTCTGGTGGCGGGGCAGGGCCGCGGGGCTGCCGGTGGTGAGGAAGCGGTAGCGGTCGTCGAGCCGGTCCAGGAGCTGGTCGACGTCGAGGACGCGCATGCGCACGGCGGCCAGTTCGATGGCGAGCGGCAGGCCGTCCAGGCGCCGGCACAGGCGGGCGACGGACGCCAGGTTGGCCCGGGTGAGCCGGAAGCCGGGGGCCACGGCGGCCGCGCGGTCGGCGAAGAGGGTGAGGGCGGGGCAGCCCTCGGCGGCGGACAGATCGCCGTCCGGGTCGGGCACGGGCAGCGGCCGCACCTCCAGCAGGTGCTCCTCCGTGAGACCGAGCCGGTGCCGGCTGGTGGCGAGGATCCGGACGCCCTCGGTGCCGTGCAGCAGGGCGGCGGCGAGCCGGGCACAGGCGCCCGCGAGGTGCTCGCAGTTGTCGACGACGAGCAGCAGCCGCCGGTCGCGGACCTGCTCGACGAGGGCGTCCAGCGGCGGCTGGGCGGAGTGGTCGTGCAGCCCCAGCGCGTCGGCGGCGGCCAGCGGGACGAGCGCCGGGTCGTGCAGCCCGGACAGGTGCACGAAGCGCACGCCGTCCGGGAAGGCGCGCTGGACGCGGGCCGCGAGGCGCGCGGCGAGCCGGGTCTTGCCGACGCCGCCCGGCCCGGTCAGCGTCACCAGCCGGGCGCGGGCCAGCAGCTCGCGTCCTTCGGTCAGTTCGCCACGCCGGTCGACGAAGCTGGTCGTCTCGACCGGCAGCCGGTGGTCCCGTCGTGGCGCTGATCCGCCCATGATCAGCCAGTCCTCTGGGGTGTGGTCCGGGGATCCGGACAACCCGGCTCCCCTTGCGCGAGCCCCCACCCTCTCCCGGTTCCGTACATATATGCACGTTCGGGTCACACCCCCGGGTGGACTTCGGCCGCTCCCTCTCGACCGCCGCGCCGCACGCGTACACTGCACGGCCGCTTTCAGTCTTGACCTGCTCATGCCATTAGCAGAACGATTGCGCCACCCGCACCACGTACGTCGCACGGAACAACCCCACCTCCCACAAGGAGATTTCATGCGACTTCGCATACGAGGCTCCGGTGCCCGCACCGGCAGACGCACCGCCGCCCTCGCCGCCGTCCTGGCACTCGCCCTGGCGGCGCCCTTGTCGGCGACGGCGCCGGACGCCACCGCCGACAGCGCGGCGAAGGCCGCTCCGGCGGCCGACGACATCCGGCAGTACGAGATCCATCTGCACTCGACGGCCGCGGACCGCACGGCACTTCAGCGTACGGGCGTGACCGTCGACGAGATCCACGGCCACGGGGTCGTCGTCTCCGGCCGCGCGGACCAGATCAAGCAGCTGCGGGCCCGGGGCTACGAGGTCACCCCGCTCGGCGCGGTACCCGACCGGTCCGCGGGCGAGGACGACGTCCGGCTCTTCGACTTCCCGTCGGGCGACTCGAAGTACCACAACTACGCGGAGATGACGAGCGAGATCAACACGATCGTCTCGGCCAACCCGTCGATCGCGAGCCAGCGCGTGATCGGCAGGTCGTACCAGGGGCGGAACATCGTCGCCATCAAGATCAGCGACAACGTGGCCACGGACGAGTCCGAGCCCGAGGTGCTGTTCACGCACCATCAGCACGCGCGCGAGCACCTCACCGTCGAGATGGCGCTCTACCTGCTGCGCGAGCTGACCTCCGACTACGGATCCGACACCCGGGTCACCAACATGGTGAACAACCGCGAGATCTGGATCGTGCCGGACATCAACCCGGACGGCGGCGAGTACGACATCGCCACCGGCTCGTACCGCTCGTGGCGCAAGAACCGGCAGCCCAACTCCGGTTCCTCGTACGTCGGCACGGACCTGAACCGCAACTGGAACTACCGCTGGGGCTGCTGCGGCGGCTCCTCCGGGTCGACGTCCTCCGAGACCTACCGGGGCACGGCGGCGGAGTCGGCGCCCGAGGTGAAGGTCGTCGCGGACTTCGTGCGCAGCCGGGTCGTCGGCGGCAAGCAGCAGATCCGGGCCGGGGTCGACTTCCACACGTACAGCGAACTGGTGCTGTGGCCCTTCGGCTACACGTACTCCGACACCACGACCGGGATGACCGCGGACGACCACGCGGCGTTCAAGACCGTGGGCCAGAAGATGGCCGCGAGCAACGGGTACACGGCGGAGCAGTCGAGCGACCTGTACATCACGGACGGGTCGATCGACGACTACCTCTGGGGTGCGCACAAGATCTTCGGCTACACGTTCGAGATGTATCCCCGGTCGGGCGAGGGTGGGTTCTACCCGCCCGACGAGGTGATCGAGCGGGAGACCTCCCGCAACCGGGACGCGGTGCTGCAGTTGCTGGAGAACGCGGACTGCATGTACCGGTCGATCGGCAAGGAAGCGCAGTACTGCGGCTAGTCCGCGACTTCGGCCTTCTCGCCGTTCTCTTCCTTCTCGTCCTTGTCTTCCTCGAAGTAGGCGTCCAGCACGGCGTCCAACCGGGCGTCCCACTCGGCGAAGCGGCTCCTGGCCGGCGCCTCGATCTCGATCGGGTACCAACGCCGGTCAGGGGTGTGGACGGTGACGGTGTACCGCTTGCCGAAGCGGGCCGTCTCCGTCTCCACCGCGCCGATCTCGTCCCAGCGGAACTCGCACTCCTGGTCGTCCAGGCAGAGCCGTACGCCTCTGTGGTCGGCGACGATCCGGGCGCGGCGGTCGGACGCCTCGAAGACGGGACCGTCGCCCGCGGCGTCCTCCTCCTCCGGCTCGGAGGAGGAGGACGCCGTGTCCTGCTCCTCCGGCTCGGGGGCGGCCTCCTCGGCCTCGGCGACCTCAGGCTCCTTCTCCGGCCCGTCCTCCTCCGTCCGGGCGGACGCGGGTGACGTGAGCCCGGGGATGAAGGCCGGGTCGAATCCGGCGCCCTCCAGGGGCTGGCTGCTCGAACCTATGCGCTGCTCCACAGCGGAGCAGTATGGTCGACAAACCTGTGCCGCACACAGTCGGGCCCGACTTCGTTATCAGACGCCTACAAGAACCGGCCGCCCCACGGCAACGGGCCGGCGCTCTACACGAACAGGCTGAGCACGGCGGCCATCACGAACCCCGCCACCGACAGGACGCTCTCCAGCACCGTCCACGTCTTGAGCGTGTCCCGCTCGCTGATGCCGAAGTACTTGGCCACCATCCAGAAGCCTCCGTCGTTGACGTGGGAGGCGAAGATGGAGCCCGCGGAGATGGCCATGATGACCAGGGCGACGAAGGCCTGGGAGTGGTCGCCCTCCGCGAGCAGGGGCGCCACGATGCCGGCCGTCGTGACGATCGCGACCGTCGCCGAGCCCTGGGCGACCCGCAGCACCACGGAGATCAGGTAGGACAGCACGATCACCGGCAGGCCCACGTCGTTGAACGTGTCCGAGAGGGCCTGGGCGACGCCGCTGGCCTTGAGGACCGCGCCGAAGATGCCGCCCGCGCCGACCACCAGCAGGATGTTGCCGACCGGCTTGAGGGACGCCGTCGACACCGTCTCCAGGGACTTGCGGGACCAGCCGCGGCGGATGCCCAGCAGGTAGTACGCGAGGAACAGCGCGATCGTGAGCGCCACGAACGGGTTGCCGAAGAACTCGATCACCGAGCGGAGGGTGGAGGGGTCCAGCGCGATCGAGGAGAAGGTCGCCGCGAGGATGAGGACCAGCGGCGTGCCGATGATGCCGAGGACCGTGCCGAGGGAGACCGGCTGCTCGCTGGGCGCGACCCCGGCGGCCCGCTGCTCGTCGACGACGGCCTGCTTGGCCTCCTCCGCCGCCTCGACCATGTCCTGCGGCACGGCGACGAAGATGCGGCGGCCGATCCACGCCGAGTACGCCCACGCGGCCACCACGGCCGGCAGACCGCAGACGACGCCCATGAGGATGACCCAGCCGAGGTCGACGTGGAGCAGACCGGCGGCGGCCACCGGGCCGGGGTGCGGCGGCAGGAACGCGTGGGTGACGGACAGGCCCGCGAGCAGGGGCAGGCAGTAGAGCAGGATCGACTTGCCGGTGGGGGTCCCCCCTGGACCGGAGCTTGTCGGAGGCCCTTGGGGGCGCTTGGCGGCGGCGTAGACGATGGGCGCCAGGACGAAGATGCCGACGTCGAAGAAGACGGGGATGCCGAAGATCAGGCCGGTCAGACCCATGGCCAGCGGCGCGCGCTTCTCGCCGAACAGGCCGAGCAGGCGGCGGGCCAGCACTTCCGCGCCGCCGCTGACTTCGAGGATCGCGCCGAGCATGGTGCCCAGGCCGATGATGATGGCGACATGGCCGAGGATGCCGCCCATGCCGGACTCGATGGTGGAGACGGCGTCCGACTTCTGGACCGTGCCGAAGAGTTCGGTGACCGACAGGCCGGCCGCGAGGCCGACGGCTATGGAGACCGCCAGCAGGGCGACGAACGGCTGGAGTCTGACCCTGATGATGAGGAAGAGCAGCAGCGCGATGCCGAGCGCGGCGGTGAGCAGGAGTCCGGCGGTGCCGTCGACGAGGAGGAGCAGTCCTCCCGTGTGGGGCGGTGTCTCGGCGGGGGCGGACGCGGCGAGCGGATGGGACATTCGGGGGTCCTCTGCGTAAGTGCATGCAGCTTCTGGGTAGGGGGGAGCGCGACGCGGCGCATCGGGGCGCCGCGCCTCACGGGCGTGCGGGAGTTTTTGGGGGGTGGGGTCGGTCAGCCGAGGACGGCGAGCGCGTCGATCTCGATGAGGAGGCCCGCGGGGAGACCGACGTAGACGGTCGTGCGCGCGGCGGGCGGCTGGGTCAGCCCCTGCTCCTCGAAGTACGCGTTGTAGATGTCGTTCATCTCGGCGAAGTGGGCCACGTCCGTCAGGTAGACGCGGATCATCATCACGTCGTCCCAGGAGGCGCCGCCCTCCTGGAGGATGGCCTTGACGTTGGCGAGGGTCTGCAGGGTCTGCTCGCGCAGGGTGGGGCCGGCGGGCGTGGGCGGCTTGCCCTCCTCGGCGGGCAGGAAGCCGACCTGGCCGGCGACCTGGAGGATGTTGCCCTTCCTCACCCCGTGGGAGAACTTCGCCGGCGGGGTGGTGTGGGTCTTCGGGGTGAGTGCGGTCTTGTCCGTCATGCGGTGCCCTTCACTGGTGTTCTGCCGGAGTACTCCCCGCTGATGGCGTCCGCCGTACGGCGCACCAGCGGCAGGAGGGTGAGGAGCTCGTCGGCGGTGACGACGACGTTCGGCGCGGAGACCGACATCGCGGCGACGACCCGGCCGTCGGCGCCGCGGATGGGCGCCGCGACGCAGTTGATGGACTCCTCGTGGCCGCCGAGGTCGGTGGCCCAGCCCTGCTCGCGCACCTTCTCCAGCTCGCGCAGGAACGCGCTCGCGTCGGGCGTCGAACGGGCCGTGTAACTGGGGTAGTCGAGCTTCTCGGCGACCGCGCGCCGCTCGTGCTCGGGGAGGTCGGCCAGGAGCAGCTTCGCGACCGCGGCGACGGTGATGGCGACGGGCTTGCCGATGCGGGAGTACATCCGCACCGGGTAGCGGCTCTCGACCTTGTCGATGTAGAGGACCTCGTTCTCCTCGTACACGGCGAGGTGCACGGTGTGCCCGCAGGTCTCGTTGAGGCGGATCAGGTGCGGGTGGGCGATCTCGCGGACGTCGAGGTTCTCCATGGCCTCCTGGGCGAGCGCGAAGAGGCGGGCGCCGAGACGGTAGCGCTGGTCGGACTGGCGGTAGACCAGGCCGTGCTCGTGCAGGGTGCGCAGCAGGCGCAGGGCCGTGGACTTGTGGACGCCGAGGCGGTCGGCGACCTGCCCCAGGTCGGCGGGCCCCTCGGCGAGCAGCGGCAGGATGCTCAGCGCGCGGTCGACGGTCTGGCTCATGGCGTACGTACCTCCTCGTCGGCCCGCCGGACGTCCTCGGTCCAGCCGGGGCCGAGTCGCAGTCTCCCCCATGCCGCGTCGTCCAGGGCGACGAGCCGGTCGGCGTGCTCCCGGGCGGGCGGGACGGCGAGGTCGCCGGGCACGGTGAGCGCGGCGGCGGCCATGAGGTGGCCGTGGCGCAGCCGGTCCCGGACGGGCAGTCCGCGCAGGGTGGCGGAGAGAAACCCGGCGGCGAAGGCGTCGCCCGCGCCGACGGCGGCGACGACCTCGACCCGCGGTGCGGGGACGAAGGTGACGTCCTGCTCGTGGAAGACGGTGGCTCCGGCGGCGCCCTGCTTGACGACGAGCACCTCGGGTTCGGGCAGGGCGGCGCGGACGGCTTCGGCGCTGGGCAGCCCCCAGGCCTCGTCCTGGCCCACGAACACCAGGTCCGCGCCCCGGGCGAGGTCGCGCAGCACCCGGGGTGCGTCCTGGTCGCGCCACAGGCCCGGCCGGTGGTTGACGTCGAAGGAGACCAGGGGGCGGCCGGGGCGGCGGGCGGTCAGCTCGCGCATCAGGTCCTGGCAGCTGCCGGACAGGGCGGCCGTGATCCCGGACAGGTGCAGCACGCGTCCGGCACGCACGGCCGCCGGGTCGGGGTCCGTGACGCTCATCGCGGACGCGGCGGAGCCGGCCCGGTAGTAGGCGACCTCGTGCGCGTCGGTGGCCCGGTCCCCGGCGGTACGGAAGTAGATGCCCGTGGGGCGGTCGGGGTCGCGGCGCACGTGCGCCACGTCGACGCCGTAGCCGCCGATCGCCTCCACCAGATGGTCGCCGAAGGGGTCGTCCCCGACCCGGCTGACCCACCGGACGGAGTGCCCCGCCGCGGCCAGCACGCACGCCACGTTGGACTCCGCCCCGCCGATGCCCCGCTCGAACGACGGCACGTCGGCGAGGCGGCCCGGCCGGGTGGGCAGGAACGTGACCATGGACTCGCCGAGCGCGACGACGTCCACGACGTCGGGGGCGTTGCAGGGTCCGGTGGGGGTCACGATGCTCGTAGCTCCTCGGCGGCTTCGGTGGGTGGCGGTTTCATTGACCGGCGGTGGCCGAGATGTTAGACAGCGTTGAGCGATATACGCAATGAAGGTTGCAAGTAATGCAACACCGCTGATCAGGAGGCTCCATGACAGCCGACACCGCCGCCGAGTCCCTCGCCCGGCTCGCCGCAGAGCGCGTCGACCACCGCTTCAAGGGCCTCCCGCCGGACGCCGACGGGCTGACCGTCGGCGAGCTGGCCGCCCAGCGCCGCAACCTCTTCACCGGCGGCTTCGCCACCCCCGTGCTCGCGCTGTCCGCCGAGCGCCTGGAGCACAACCTGAGGCTCATGGAGACGTACGCGGCCCGGCACGGCCTGGCCTTCGCGCCGCACGGCAAGACCTCCATGGCCCCGCAGCTGTTCCACCGGCAGATCGAGCACGGGGCGTGGGGCATCACGCTGGCGGTGCCGCACCAGGTGCGGGTGGCGCGCGCCTTCGGCACCCGGCGTGTGTTCCTGGCGAACGAACTGGTCGACGCGGCGGCCCTGCGCTGGATCGCGGGCGAGCTGGACGCCGACCCGGACTTCCGGTTCGTCTGCTACGTCGACTCGGTGCGCGGCGTCGAGCTGATGGACGCGGCCCTGCGGGGCGCCGCCCGGCCGGTGGACGTCGTGGTCGAACTCGCCGCCGGCGAGGGTGCCCGGACCGGTGTCCGCACGGAGGCGGAGTGCGCGGCGGTCGCGGACGCCGTGGCCGCGACGCGGACGCTGCGGCTCGTCGGGGTCGCGGGGTACGAGGGCGAGGTGCCGAAGGCCGACCCGGAGCGGGTGACGGCGTGGCTGCGGCGGCTGGTGGCGCTCGCCGCGGACTTCGACGCGGCGGGGCGCTTCTCCGGCCTGGACGAGATCGTGGTCAGCGCGGGCGGCAGCGCCTGGTTCGACGCGGTCGCCGACGTCTTCGCCGGGATCCCCGGACTGTCCCGGCCCGTCCTGAAGTTGCTGCGCTCGGGCGCCTACGTCTCGCACGACGACGGCCACTACCGCAAGCTGACCCCGTTCAACCGGGTGCCCGAGGAGGGCGCCCTGGAGCCCGCGTTCCGGCTGTGGACCCAGGTGGTGTCACGGCCGAGCGCGGAGCAGGCCTTCGTCAACGCGGGCAAGCGGGACGCGGCCTACGACCTCGACCTGCCGTTCGCGCAGGTGATCCGCCGGGACGGCGCCGAGCGTCCGGCCACCGGCGTGTCGGTGACGGCCCTGTCCGACCAGCACGCCTGGCTGAGCACCACACCGGAGGCGGACCTCCGGGTCGGCGACTGGGTCGGCCTGGGTCTGTCCCACCCGTGCACCTCGTTCGACAAGTGGCAGCTGATCCCGGTCGCCGAGGCGGACGGCACGGTCGTCGACTACGTCCGCACGTTCTTCTAGGAGGCGGCAAAGCGATGGAAGAGCTCGTCATCCGGGACGCCGACGTCGTCGACGGCTCCGGCGCGGACTCCTACCGGGCCGACGTCGTCGTCGACCGCGGCCGGATCACCTCGATCGTCAAGGAGGCGGCGGCGTCCGGCTGCCAGCGGCCGCGGGCCCGCCGGGAGCTGGACGCCGAAGGGCTGGTCCTCTCCCCCGGCTTCGTCGACATGCACGCCCACAGCGACCTGGCGCTGCTGCGCGACCCCGACCACAGCGCCAAGGCCGCGCAGGGCGTGACGCTGGAGGTGATCGGCCAGGACGGGCTGTCGTACGCGCCGGTCGACGACCGCACGCTCGGCGAGGTGCGCCGGGCGATCGCCGGGTGGAACGGGCCCGGCGACGACATCGACTTCGACTGGCGCACGGTCGGCGAGTACCTGGACCGGCTGGACCGCGGGATCGCCGTCAACGCGGCCTATCTGATCCCGCAGGGCACGGTCCGGGCGCTCGCCGTCGGCTGGGAGGACCGGGAGGCCACCCCCGCCGAGCTGGACCGGATGCGCCGGCTGGTCGCCGAGGGCATGGAGCAGGGCGCGGTCGGCATGTCGTCGGGGCTGACGTACACGCCCGGCATGTACGCGCCGGACGCCGAACTGACCGAGCTGTGCAAGGTCGTGGCGTCCTACGGCGGCTACTACTGCCCGCACCACCGCTCCTACGGCGCCGGCGCCCTGGAGGCGTACCGGGAGATGATCGCGCTGACCCGTGAGGCGGGCTGCTCCCTCCATCTCGCCCACGCCACGATGAACTTCGGCGTGAACAAGGGCCGGGCGCCGGAGCTGCTGGCCCTGCTGGACGAGGCCCTGGCGGCCGGGGCGGACATCAGCCTCGACACCTACCCCTACACCCCGGGCTGCACGACCCTGGCGGCGGTGCTGCCGAGCTGGGCGAGCGAGGGCGGCCCCGACGAGACCCTCAGGCGGCTGGCGGACCCGGGCACGGCGGCGCGCATCCGCCACGACCTGGAGGTCACCGGCTCGGACGGCTGTCATGGCGTGCCCGTCGAGTGGGACACCATCGAGATCTCGGGCGTGAACGATCCGGCCCTCGCGGACTACGTCGGCCGCACGATCGAGGAGTCGGCGGCGGTGCGGCGGGAGGACCCCTGGGTGACCGCGCGCGGGCTGCTGCTGGCCGACCGGCTGGCCCCGACGATCCTGCAGCACGTGGGCCACGAGGAGAACGTCCGGGAGATCATGCGCCACCGGGTGCACACGGGCGGCTCGGACGGCATCCTCCAGGGCGCCAAGCCGCACCCGCGCGCCTACGGCACGTTCCCGCACTATCTCGGGCACTACGTACGGGAGTTGGGGGTGCTGTCGCTGGAGGAGTGCGTCGCGCACCTGACGTCGCGTCCGGCCGCGCGGCTGCGCCTGCCCGACCGGGGTCTGGTCCGCGAGGGCTACGTGGCCGACCTGGTCCTGTTCGACCCGGCGACGGTGGCGGCGGGCTCCACCTTCGCGGAGCCGCGCCGCCTCCCGACGGGCATCCCGCACGTCCTGGTCGACGGCCGGTTCGTGATCGAGGACGGCCGGCGCACGGACGTGCTGGCGGGCCGGGCGGTCCGCGGAACTGCTCGCGCGTGACCGCCCGGCCGGCACCCTGCCCTAAGGCTTGGGCAGGGCGCAGCCGCTCGCGCTCAGGTCGAGCTTGTTGTCGATCCCGAAGCAGGCGGGGATCCGGTACGTCTGCTGGGCGTAGTTGATGCCCTTGCGGACGGTCACGGTGCCGTTCGCGTCGACCTCGCAGGGGTTGTTCACCGTGCAGCGTTCGCCGGACTCGTTGCCGGTGTTGTTGACGGCGACGACCTGGTTGGTGGCCTGGTCGACGACGGGCGAGCCGGAGGTGCCGCCGATGGTGTTGCAGGCGGAGGTGTAGCGGACCGAGTCCTTCCAGCTCCAGTCACCCTCCTTGAGGGTGGGCACGAACCCGTCGATGGAGCAGCTGTAGATCCGCTTCCAGTACCCCGAGGGGATGCTGATGGCGGTGCCGGCGACCGGATGACTGTCGCTCAGCGTCAGCGGGTTGATGTTGTACGAGCTCTTGATCTGCGCGTACGTGGTGGTGAGCTGGTACAGCGCGACGTCCGTGTCGGTCATCGTGCCGTAGGCGAGCTTGGCGGCGCGCAGGGTGGCCACGCGCGAGCCGGAGGCGTTCAGCAGGCTGAAGGTGCGGCTGGACGCCTTGTCGACGAGGACCTCGCCGGGCCCGGGGAAGCCGGACTCCAGGCAGTGGCCGTTGGTCATCACGAGCGCCGGGTCGTCGCTCTCGGAGTCCGGCATGCGCACGACCGAGCCGGAGCAGTTGCTCAGCGCGACCGTGCCGGCGAAGTTCACCGCCTTGGCCGACGGGTTGAGCCCGGCCAGCGCCTGCTCCACGGACGTGACCACGCCCGCGACGGCGGACGTGCCCGAGCCCGCGTCCGCGGCCTTGCCGACGCCCGTGGGGGCGGCCTCGGCAGCGGTCGCGGGAGCCGCGCCGGCCCCGGCTATCGCCAGGGCGAGGAACGCGGCGGCGAGAGGTTTTCTCATGGGGGGTCCCCTCTTGCGACGGAGGCGGCCGGAAAATCTCCGGCCGCCTGCACGATTGTCATGTGCATTGTGATCGTCGCAAGGCGAACCGCACAAGAACCCGTTCCACGATCGGAACCAGGGATTCCGGACCGACCTGGCTCAACCGGCCGGAAGGGCCCGCCACTTGGGCTGCTCGCGCCTGGGTTGCTCGGATTACTTGGGCCCCTTCGTACCCCCGGGGCCGTGCCCCGGTTTGCCGTTGCCGCGGCCCGGGGGTGTCGTGGTGGCGGGGGCGGAGGTCGTCGGCGCACCGGCCGTGGGGCTGCCCGCCGGGGACTCCGGCGTGTCCGTGCCGTCGGCCGAGGGGGTGGTGCTCGCCGGCGTGGAGGGGGCGGACGGGGCGGCGGACTCGGCACCGGAGGCCGGGCCCTGGTCCGTCGACCCGCTGTCGAGCGGTGCGCCGGGGGACGACGCGCGACCGCTGTCCGAGAGCGGCTCCGCCGGAGTCTCCCCCGCCGTCGGGGGCGTCCGGCCGCCCTTGCCGCCCCCCGTCCCGTCGGAGGACGTACCGGAGAAGGAGAAGCCGGCGATCAGCGCCACGGCGGAGACGGCACCCACGGCCCCGGCCGCCATCGCCACCCGGCGCGTGCGCCACGCCGGGGGCTTGCGCCGGGAGCGATGGCCCCCGCCGGACCGGGTCCGGGCCGGAACCGCCACCAGTTCTTGCGTGTCACCCGCGCCGTCGGCACGGCCCGCGTCCTCCGCACGGCCCTCGCCGCCCCTGGGGCCCGCGCCGTCCGGACGGCCCCGGTCGTCCGGGCGACCCTCGCCGTCCGTCGCGGGCCTGCCGTCGTAGACGTCCTGCCACCCGTGGGCCGCGGCCGGGTCGGCGTAGGCGTCGTACTCCGGGGGCGGGGCACCCTGCGGCACATAGACGTTCGGCGCCCCCTGGGGCCCGCCGCCCGTCGCTCCGTCGGAGTACTCGAATGGCTTGGACATGGCGGCGCATTCTAGGGACCAGAGGTGCTGGTGGGACAGCCGACGACGATATCCACCCAAACCTCCGCGTCTCACGTGGCGGAAAACACGGCCCGTGAGGCATTACCGGGCCGTAAGCTCCCAGGCATGCAGGTGATCCAGTCGACCAAGCTCGCCAACGTCTGTTACGAGATCCGGGGCCCGGTGCTCGAGGAGGCGATGCGGCTGGAAGCGGCCGGTCACCGGATCCTCAAGCTGAACACCGGCAACCCGGCGGCGTTCGGCTTCGAGTGCCCGCCCGAGATCCTGGAGGACATCCTCCGCAACGTCTCCTCGGCACACGGCTACGGGGACGCCAAGGGCCTGCTGGCCGCACGCCGGGCCGTCGTCATGCACAACCAGACCCTCGGCATCGAGACGGATGTCGAGCACGTCTTCATCGGCAACGGCGTCTCCGAGCTGATCGTGATGGCGATGCAGGGCCTGCTCGACGACGGCGACGAGGTCCTGGTCCCGGCGCCCGACTACCCGCTGTGGACGGCCGCCGTCTCCCTCTCCGGCGGCACCGCCGTGCACTACCGCTGCGACGAGCAGTCCGACTGGATGCCGGACCTCGCCGACGTCGAGCGCAAGGTCACCGACCGCACCAAGGCGATCGTGATCATCAACCCGAACAACCCCACGGGCGCCGTCTACGACGAGGCGATGATCAAGGGCCTGACCGACATCGCCCGCCGCCACAACCTGCTCGTCTGCTCCGACGAGATCTACGACAAGATCCTCTACGACGACGCCGTGCACACCCCGACCGCCAAGGTCGCCCCCGACCTGCTCACCCTCACCTTCAACGGCATGTCGAAGGCGTACCGGGTGGCCGGCTACCGGGTGGGCTGGATGTCCATCTCCGGGCCGCGCGCGCACGCCGACTCCTATATCGAGGGCCTGACGATCCTGGCGAACATGCGCCTGTGCGCGAACATGCCGGGACAGCACGGGGTGGTCGCCGCGCTCAGCGGCCGCCAGACGATCAACGACCTGGTGCTTCCGGGCGGGCGGCTGCGCGAGCAGCGGGACGTCGCCTACGAGCTGCTGACCCAGATCCCGGGCGTGACGTGCGTGAAGCCGAAGGGGGCGCTGTACCTCTTCCCGCGCCTGGATCCCAAGGTCTTCAAGATCAAGGACGACCGGCGGATGGTCCTGGACCTGCTCCGGCGGGAGAAGATCATGGTCGTCCAGGGCACCGGCTTCAACTGGCCGGAGCCGGACCACTTCCGCGTCGTGACCCTGCCGACGGTCGGCGACCTGCGTGACGCGGTGGGCCGGATCGGGCACTTCCTGGACGGCTACGGCCAGCACTGAACCGGACACCCACGCTCACCGTATGTGTGCGGCCAGTCCGATTTTGTGAACAACTCAACTTTAGACGAAATCTAAGCTAGGATGGTTTCCTGTTAGCACTCAGGAGGCCCTCCATGTACGAACCGATCCGCACCAAGTCGGTCCACAGCACGCCGGACGGCCCCAACCCGGACTTCCCCCACCGTTCCCGCGAGGAAGAGCTGGACATCCAGCTCGCGGGCCATCTCGCCGCCCTGCTCGCCGTCACGGACGAGCTGCGCGCGCTGGAGGGCTCGGCCGACCTGGACACGGCGGCGGAGCGGCTGGCGGAGCAGGTGGGCCGGCTGAGGGGCGGACCCGCCCCGGCCCGGGTGACCGGCACGCGGCGCGAGCGGAGCGCCGCCGCGCTGCACCGGCGGGCGCACGCCCTGGCGGGCCGGGCGCTGGTGGTCGCCGCCTCCCGCGCCGACACGGCGGCCGCGATCCTGGCCGCCGAGCGGATGGACGCGCACACCGCGGCCCTTGAGCCGCGCGAACTCGCGTCCCGCTGAGCCCCCGAGGGGCTCTCCCCATGACGGCCCCGGTCCGCGCGCACCCGCAGCGACGCGCGGACCGGGCGCCACTAACCCCTCCGTGAGGGCCATCGGGTACCCGTACCTGGTGGCCCTCACGCCTGTTGCGCGGCACCCCACGATCGCCCGGGCGTCGGCCGCCCACGGCTGCCGGCCGCCGGGCTGCCGCCTCCAGCCGTCGGCCCGCCGGGGCCGCGTACAGCCGGGACCACGCGCGCGGGGACGACAGGACCGGTCGGGATCAGCCGGAGCGCCGCGCGCCGAGGGCGGTGACGACGTGGCGGAAGACCACGCGGCCGCCCTCCTCCTCCGCCGTCGCCTCCGCCCGCACCAGGACGCCCGTCTCCTGGTCGACGGTGAAAGCGCACGTCAGGCTCTCGTCCGGAGCCCAGGCACTGAGCGGGAAAGTGCGCAGCGGACGCACACCGGCCCGGACGGAGGTCGCCGACACGGCCGTGACGCGCGCCAGATGGGACACGATCCTGGCCGGCGCGAGCAGTTCGGCCAGCCGGGCCGCCGACGGGCTCGTCACGTCCGGCGCGTAGTCCCCGGTCACCGTCAGCTCCCGCCCGCCGGCCGAAACCGTCCAGGACCGGGCCGAGGGCCCGCCCGTGAAGGCCAGATCCTCGTGCGGGTCGGCCTCGACGGCGACGTCGGCCGTCAGCCGGACGGGTTCGACCAGCGTCCGGGCCATCCGCGCCACCACCCACCCCGCTTCGGCCGAAGACAGCACGTCGCGGACGCCCAGCTCATCCACCCGGGCCGTGGCCAGCGGGTCACGGTCGTCGTGGAGCGTGGCGGACGACAGGAAACCGGTGCCCGGATCGAGCCGTACGACCAGGCCCCGGGCACCGGGCGGCAACCAGGCGTCGGCGGGGTCGGCGAACAACGGGTGCGGAACCAGGGCGAGTTCCACATACCCCTTACCGCGCTCGGCCCGCGTCACCGCCCCGATCCCCCGGATCAACCGGGCAGGGTCGAACAGCACGGCCCACGGCTCGTCGGAGTCCTCCTCCCGGAGCAGGGCGGGCGAGACCCCGTCCAGCCGGAAGGTCCGTGTCCCCCGGGGCCGCCGGGAGGCAGGCCCGCCGGTCGTCCCGGCACCGAACCGCCCTTCGAGCTCCGGCTCGAACTCCCGCTCCTCGCAGGCGATCTCGACCACCGCGTCCACCCGCGCGTCCTCGGCGACCGTCGCGGCGAGCCGGGACAACGCCCAAGCGGTCAGCGGGTCGTGCTCCGCGGGCGGGTCGCCCAGCCAGTGGGTGGTTGCCATGCTGCACCTCACGCGATTCCGGTCAACGTCCCACTCGCAAGTGAGGACGGACCCCAGCATTCCACCCTCCTCCACAGGCAGTTGGGACAGTATCGCCCTGGTTTGGCGCGGAGAAGCGGCGGGTCTCATTCCGACCCGCATGCAACGGACGTTCGGGGGCACACCGCGCCGATTTGTGCGCTTCTTGTGACAGCTTGTGTGGCCCAGGTGACCGTATGAGCCGCCTGTTCTGACTGTCTGTCTGCCTTCCGTGGGGGAAGCCGATGCATTCACGTGCGCGGAGCACGTCCCTGTGGCGTGCCCGAAGAACACACAGAACCGCTCTCCTGTCCGCGCTCACGACCGCCGCCGTGGTGCTCTCGGCGGCACCGGGCCTGGCCGCAACGCCGAAAACGGAGTTACCGGAGCCGGAGAGCCCTTGGACGAGGCCGACGAAGGTGGAGGCTCCGGCGACACCGGCCGGATCGGTCAAGGCACCGGAGTCCCAGGCGGAGGCCGAGCCGTCGCCCGAGGTCGCGGCGTGGCGGGCGGCGCAGCGGGCTCGTACGGCGGGAGGGAAGGCCGGGGCCGAGCGCGCGGGGGCAGCCGCCGATGCCACCCCGTTCGTTCCCGAGGGCCAGGGCGAGGTGCCCTGGCACCGGATCACCGACACGCGCCTGAACGACGCACTCGTGGCACGAGTGAACCTCTCCAACGGCAACCTGATGCTCGCCGCGACCGACTTCGACATCGCCGGCGTCGGTCAGAAGCTGCAACTGACGCGGACGTACAACTCCCTTGAGGCGCCCTGGGGGAAGGTGTCGCAGCGCTGGTGGCAGGCGTACGAGCGCTACCTCCAGTTCGGCGACGGGGAACTCATCGTCTACGACTCCACCAGCGACGCCCTCCGCTTCAAGCAGACGTCCACCGGCGGCTACACCACGCCCACCGGCTACTCCAAGGACCTGAAGAAGAACGCGGACGGCACCTACACCCTGACCGACCGCAAGTCGGGCTCGAAGGACACCTACGACGAGCACGGCACGCTGACCAAGGTCACGGACAGGAACGACGGCACGATCACCGTCGACCAGCACGACGAGGGCGGCGAGCACAAGGGCTTCAAGCTGACCGAGACCCGCTCGGGCCGCTGGATCGACCTGGTGAAGACGGACGCCAGCCAGTGGCAGGCCAAGGACCACACGGGCCGCACGGCCGTGTTCGACCTGGACCCGGCGGGCAACCTCGCCAAGGTCACCGACACCGACGGCAAGGCCACGGCCTACGCGTACGACTCCTCGCGCCGCCTGACCAAGGTGACCACCCCCGAGGGCACCATCACGCTGTTCACCTACGACGCCCACAACCGCGTCAGGTCGATGCAGCGGGCCACCGAGGCGACGAGCACCGGCCACACCGGCCCGACGTGGCGCTACGACTACACGGCCGCCGCCCCCTCCGAGGCGGGCACCACCACGGTCACCGACCCCGACGGCGACGCCACCAAGTACCTGCACAACGCGGACGGCGAGGTCACCAAGGTCACCGACCCCCTGGACCACTCCCGCCACGCCAAGTACACCAACCACCTGCTCCAGACCGCGATCGACGCGATGGGCACGGGCGCTGACGGCACCGGCGGCAACACCACCACCTACGGCTGGGACGGCCGCAACAACGCCCTCTCCCAGAAGCTCCCGCTCGGTGCCACGGCGTCGGTGACGGCGTACCAGACCGTCGCCGGCACCGACCTGCCCAACGACTTCACCACGGCGGACGGCCGCAAGGACACCTTCAAGTACGACACCAACGGCAACACGATGTCGGTCACCACGTCCGGCACGGCCGGCGGCACCCGCGAGTACACCTACAACCAGGACACCCCGACCTGCGGCGGCTTCGAGGGCCAGCGCTGCACGGCGAAGGACGCCAACGGCAAGGTCACCTCGTTCACGTACGACGCCAAGGGCAACCTCAAGACGGTCGACCCGCCCGCCCCGCTGGGCACGACGACCTACACCTACGACGCGCTCGGCCGGGTGGAGACCGTCACCGACGGGCGCGGCATCAAGACCGTCTACGTCTACGACAACCGCGACCGCGTGACGAAGGTGTCCTCCACCAACGCCACGGTCACGTACTCCTACGACGGCGACGGCAACGTCAGGACCCGCACGGACGCCTCCGGCACCACCGGCTGGACCTACGACAAGCTCAACCGCGAAAGTGTCCGCACCCTGCAGAACGGCGCGCAGACGGCGCTGGCCTACACCCCGGGCGGCGAGGTCGACCACTACACCGACCCCACCGGCAAGACCGACTACACCTGGGACAAGGCCGGCCGCCTGGACTACCTGACCGCCCCGGACGGCAAGAAGACCGACTTCGACTACGACGACAACGACAAGCGCACCAAGACCGTCTACCCCGGCGGCACGACGCAGTCGGTGACGATCGACGACAACGGCCGCCCCGAGGCCGTCAAAACCACCTCGGGCACGGCCACCCTGATCGACCTGACCTACGACTACAAGAACACCGCGGGCAAGGACACCACCAAGATCCGCACCCGCACCGACAACCTCACCAAGTACAGGACCACCTACGACTACGACTCCCAGGACCGCCTGCGCTACGCCCTGGAAGCCGACTCCGCCGGAGCCCGCAAGGCGTCGTGGCTGTACTGCTGGGACAAGGCCGGCAACCTCACCAGCCAGGACGGCAGCAAGAACGCCTGCCCCGGCGGCACCACCTACACCTACGACGACGCCAGCGAACTGACCGGCAAGAACGGCTCCACCACCGGCTGGTCCTACGACAAGCTCGGCAACGAGACGGCAGGCGCGAGCACCACCGCCCGCACGAACGAGACCTGGACGGACTACAGCCAGCTCTCCGCCATCACCGCAGGCGGCAAGAGCTACGACCTGGTCCACGCGGGCACGGACAACTCCGAGCGCACCAAGCTGGGTTCGACCTGGTTCCACCACACCGCACTGGGCCTGGCCTCCACGACCACGAACGGCGTGGACACCGGATTCATCCGCGAACCGGCGGGCACCTTGAACTCCATGACGACTGGGGGGAAGTCCTACTACTACCTCACCGACGCCACGGGCAACGTCCTCGGCCTAGTCGACGACACGGGCAAGCGCACGCACACCTACGCCTACGGCCCCACGGGCCTGCCCCGCGGCACCACCACCGAGGCAGTCCCCCAGCCGCACCGCTACGCGGGCACGTACCTGGATCCGACCGGCCTCTACAAGATGGGCCACCGCTACTACGACCCGTCCCTCGGCCGCTTCACCCAGCCGGACCCGTCGGGGCAGGAGGCGAATCCCTACCTGTACGCGGGTGGCGACCCCGTCAACCATGCTGATCCGTCTGGCCTGGGCTTCTGCGACAACGCCTTCGGGAAGGCTACCGGCGGCGTGGTGTGCGCATCGAAGGAAGTGAAGAAGAAAGTCAACAAGGGGGCGACAGGCGTCGCGGCGGGCGCTGGTGTCTGCACGGTGGTCGCTGGGCCGACGCCCGTCGGTGCCGGTTGCGGTGCTGTAGGGGCTGCAGCCGGTGTCGTGTCCTTCGTGACTATGGAATAGCAAGTACCTGCGGGCGTGCCTTGAAGTTGCGCCCGCAGCCGGTCTCTCGGGAGTTGCAGTGTCAGACACGAACAATAGGTCGCTACCCCTCGTGATGCTGGCGGTGGCCTGCATCATCGTGGGTGTCTTACTGGTGATTGCGGCCGGTGGAAACGTGTGGATGTACGTCGCCGCAGCAGCGCTGGGCCTGGCAGGGATTTCTCTGCTGACGAACAGGTTCGGTCTGGGAAAGAGGTAGGCGGACCGCCGGTTCTTGACCGTCAGCAATTGCTCAGCGCCGACGCTACCTCCCTCAGACCGACCGCTTACGAGACGACCCAACCCATGCGGGGCACCGCGCGGGTTGGGTCGTCCACGGCTGTGTAGCGCACGCCGCTCCGGGTGCCTCCCCGGTCCTCGCCTTCTCCAACGATGCCAACGCGTCGAACTCGCCCCAGGCACTCGCCCACCTGTTCACCGGGAACTGGTGAACAGGACGCTCCCGTGCGCAGCTCGCCGAGCACGCCAGCGAGGGCGCGTGCTGCTGCGCAGACGGGCGCTGTAACGGGGCTCATTGCGGGGCCTGTAGGCGCCGGGGCGGATGCCTCGCTGGTGCGGCCATAGGTGGGTACGGCGGACTGGCCACAGGCGCCGTCGATACACCTGGGGAGAGTTCACATCCCCCGACGGAATACACCTGGGGAGATCGCATCCCCCGACGGAATCGTTAGAGCGATGGCCGCATGACCCGTCGGAGCAATAGGCCAGCGCCTACCGCTAACGCGCTGCAATGACGCGCAGCCAGGGCCGACCAGCTGACACCAGCAAGTGTGAGCGGCGGCAGGGTCAGCGCGGCTCCGTCGGGCGGGCGCCTCGCAGGAACTGTGTCACCGCGGTGTCCACGAGGTGTTCGAGCCGTTCGGGCTCGATCATGCCGCTGTTGAGCATGGACGTGATCCCCAGGACGGTGGCGTAGATGATGAGTCCGACGTCCTCCGGATCGCCCTCCTCCAACTCGCCGCGCGCCTGGCCCTCTTCGATCAAGTCGCCGATCTGGCCGAACGCGGCTGCGGCGGCCTCGGCGACCGCGGTCGCCCCGGGGCGGTGCTTGCTGGAGTTCATCAGCCCGGTCAGCGCGGCATTCTCGGTCGCGAACCGGACGTAGGCCGACGCGAACGCGTGCAGGCGAGCGGACAGGTCGTCCTCGCCGTCGATCGCGTCCACGGCGGCCCGCAGCTCCGCGCCCAGGCGGACGAACCCCGACTCGGCGAGGGCGTCGAGCAGCGCGCGGCGGTCCGCGAAGTGCCGGCGGAACGCCGCGTGACTCACGCCAATGTCCCGCGCCAGGTCCCGCACCGAGAGCTGATCGACCCCGTGCGCCCTCAGGCTGCGCTCCGCCGCGTCGAGGAACTCCATGCGGAGATTCCCGTGGTGGTAGGGCCGCTGGTCGGTGGTGTCAGGCATGGGGATCAGCCTACTCAGCGCAATGTTTCCATTGACAACAATGTTTCCAGTGGATACTCTCGTGGCGTGTCCCCCGATCCCTCCCTGCCGCCCTGGCCCGGCGGCTGTGGGAGGCGTCGGAGGGCTGAGCCGGCACACGCTTCCCCCTCGATGTGCCCGCGCCCCCAGCCTTGTGAAAGGACCCGCCCCTGTGCTTCGTCCATGGAAAGACCCGCAGAAGGAAGCGCGGAACGACCCGCCGAAGAACCCTCGGAAGGTGAACGAACTCGTCGTCGTCTCCGGCGCCTCCACGGGCATCGGAGCCGCGACGGCCCAGGCCCTCGCCGCAAGGGGCTACCACGTCCTCGCCGGGGTACGCACCGAAAGCGAGGCGGACGCCGTCCGGGCCGACGGCATCGAACCGGTCACCTTGGACATCACGGTCCCGGAACACATCGAGGCCCTGGCCCGGCGCATCGCCGACGACCCGGAACGGCGCCTGCTGCGAGTCCTGGTCAACAATGCGGGGATCGAGATCAACGCTCCCGTCGAGGTGCTCCCTCTCGCCCTGTGGCGCGAGCAGTTCGAGGTGAACCTCTTCGGGCACATCGCCGTCGTCCAGAAGCTCCTGCCCCTCCTGCGGCGGAGCCGGGGCAGGATCGTCAACATCAGTTCCGTGGGCGGGGTGGCCGCGCTGCCCGTCTTCGGGGCGTACGCGGGAACCAAGTTCGCCCTCGAAGCGGCCAGCGACTCCCTGCGTCGCGAGGTCTCGGCGCACGGTGTGCAGGTCGTCGTCGTCCAGCCCGGCGGCGTCCGGACCGAGATGGCCGCCCGCAGCGGTGACATCTCCCTCGAACTCGCCGCTGGGATGAGCGCCGAGCACCAGCGTCTCTACGGCGGCCTGATCAACGCGACGGTGGCGTCCAACACGGCCTTCCTGAAGCGTGCCGTACCGGCGGCCAAGGCGGGGGCCAGGATCGCCAGGGTGGCGACCACGCCCCGCCCGCGCACCCGCTACACCCTCGGCACGGACGCCGCCTTCGTCATCCCCCTCGCCCGTCACCTGCCGGCCCGACTGATGGACGGCATCCTCGCGATGAGCCACCGGTCCCGGAACCCTAAGCCCGCGCCCGCACCCGAGTCCGCAGGGAGTCCTTCATGACCGCGCTCGCCGACCGCATCGAACTGATCGAGCTGATGGGCCGCTACGCCGACATCGCCGACCTCAAGGACTTCACCCGCCTCCCTTCCTTGTCCACCCGGACTCAGTGACCCTCGACTTCTCCTCGGTCATCGACCTGCCGCCCATGACCGTGCCGCTCGACGAGTACGTCCAGGTACTGGGACAAGCCTTCGCCCCCTTCTCCGCCACGCACCACACCATCACCGGCCACGTCATCGAGATCGACGGCGACCGCGCGACCCTCCATGCGCACGTCCGCGCCGAACACTGGGTGCCGACGGAGCGGGCAGGCGGCGGGCCGGACCGATGGCTGGTCATCGGCTTCTACGACAACGAGGCCATCCGGACACCGCAGGGCTGGCGCCTCAGCAGCGTCAAGCTCACCGCCACGCACCAGGAGAACGCTCACCTGCCAGGGCCTGCCCCCGTCACATGAGCCGGCCGGCCCGGCCCGCGGGGGCGCGGCCAACTCCGAACGCAACAAGCCGGGTTGGGCCTGGTGCCGCCACACCGCGCCCGGCCCGCGTCCACGGCGACGTACGGCGTGGACACCGGATTCATCCGCGAACCGGCGGGCACCTGAAACTTCATGACGACGGGGGGAAGTCCTATTACTACCTCACCGACGCCACGGGCAACGTCCTCGGCCGCTTCACTCAACCCGACCCGTCGGGGCAGGAGGCGAACCCCTACCTGTACGCCGGTGGCGCCCCTGTCAACACCGGAAAAGTGAGAGAAGGTCATGACACGCGAAGACAAGAGTGAGAACACGCTGATAGTGATCCTGCTTTCGATCACTGGGTTCTTATTCCTGGCATGGCTGGCAACGCTGACCATCTCGCACGTGAATGAGTCGGGAGACATGAACGGTATGGTGAATGGCACCGGTGCGTTGTTCGGTCTCACTCTTGCGGTGACTCTCACCGTCCTGGCTTCGGACCGGAAATCGCCCATCCGTAAGTCCGGATTTTAGACTACGGTGAGTGCAGCCAGCAGGAAGGCAGCCACGGTTCTCGCCATCGCGCTTCTGGCGGGTCTGGCCTTCACGGTTTCAGCTTGGACAAGCTGCAGCATTGCCCGCGTGCTGATCATCGAGGGTGTATTCCTTTTGATCGTCAGCAGCCTGGTCTGGTTGGTGGGGCGACGCCGAACGTGAGGGAACACGGCGTGGCCTCGACGGAGTCGCCCACGAATTCGGAAGGGGCGTTGGGATAGGAGGGAGGGACGCGTCGATGGACGATGCCATCAGGGCAGTGCGAATATTTTCGGCGATAGTGTTGATCGGCGGAATATGTGCTTGCATCACTGGAACACTTGCTGGCGATACCGTGCTGATCGTGCTCGGAGTGATCGCAGCGGCATGCGGAATGATTCTGACGGTTCTCGCCTTCCTGGCCCATCGAAAGACCCGCCCCTGACAAGGCGCTCTGAATTCGTTCGAGACAGCGGGGCGCGAGCCTTAATCTCCTTGTCCAAAGAGAGTGGGGTTCTTGCAGTGAATGAAAGGCGAAAGCTGAAAATCTTCGCCGCTGTCAGCGGGGTGGTGTCAGTCGCCGCTCTTGTTCAAGCATTTCTCACTGACGGATCCGGGGAAGTAACACTCATCACGCTGGGCGCTCTGGGGATCGTCGGCATCGGAATGCTCATGTATGCCATGCAGGACGGAACGGGATGGAGACGAAATGGTTAGGACCCTTGTCACCGCCTTGATCCTCGGAGGAGTTCTCGGTGTCATCACCGTACTGGTCAAGAGCCGTCGTAATCGTTAGAGGGGTGGCGGCACGCTGCTTGACCGACGCTTGATTGTCCTGCGCTTCGGGAAAGTGACCGGCCTTCCTGCCGGTGTCACCTGGGAAAGCCCTCGCGGGGCATGCACTGCAAGCTTCACCCGAGGGAAGGTTCGCATCACAGCTCCTGATGGCGGGTTCGCGAAGGGAAAAGAGATGCTGGTGTCGCCGCTACGCATGGATGACGCCCGCGCCTTCGTTGGTCGCGTGAACGGTCAGGTTTGAATCACAGCAGTGGGAACCGTCTGAACCACGTGGAGCGTGTCCCATGCGGAACTGGTCCCCTGGTCGCCCCCTGAGATGGCTCATGGTGGGTTACGCAGCAGTGATGACCACCCTCCTTCTCCTGGCCTTCGCATTGGGCGAGGAAAGAGCGGCCATGCTCTGCCTGGTGGGGGCGGCTCCTGGCATAGCGGCCTGCGTCTACGTTGCTCGTGGGCGCCGGAGGAGTCACTCCTGACCGCCGGATTCGTCGGCGAACCGGCGGGCACGTTGAACTCCGAGACGACTGGGGGAAAGGCCCGCCACTTCGCTGTGCCGAAAGCGAAAGGGGACGTTGCACCATGAGCGACAGAATCAGGATGAGCATCTTCCTGGCCGTGGTCGCGGTCGTCACCGTGCTCGCGCTGCTGCAAGGCCTCGCGGCGGAGGGAACACAGAGGGTCCTCCTCCTCACCCTGGCAGCTCTGGGCGTGGCGTCGCTCCTCCTGTGGACGACCGGAGTCCGCAGCAAGGCCAGGAGAAACAGCTGATGCCCATCAGCCAGGCCAAGAAGCTGACGCTGTTCGTGGTGATCGGCGCCGCATTCGGACTGTTCTGCATCATCCTGGGCGCTAGCGAACAGGACCCTGTACTCATGGGTGCCGGAGCACTTGCCGCTCTCGGCGGGCTGGCGTTGACCTTCATGGCCATGGCCCGCCGGAGAATGAGGAGGTGAAGCCACCGACTCCGCTCTCGCGGAGCCGATGGAGTCACGCGGCAGGCGCCGACTTGAGGGACGTGACGAAGGACGTCCAGGCCGGGGCCGTGATGGCGAGGACCGGACCGTGGGGGGCAGTCTTGGAGTCACGGACGGGAACGACGGCGGTGTGGGCGTCGCAGACTTCGAGGCAGTCGCCGCCCGTTCCATTGCTGTAGGTGCTCTTACGCCAGCGGGCTGCGCCGGGGAAGGCCTCAGCTACCTCGACGCAGTTGCCGCCACTGCCGTTGCTGTACGTGCTCTTGCGCCAGACGGCTGTACGCAAGTCAATCCCGTTGCTCGCCATTTCCGCCATCCTCAGCCGCTTGCTCGATCAGGGCGAGGGACGCCTCCCGAGGTAGCGCGGCGGCCCTGAGCAAATCGTACGACCTTCGGTAATCCTTAACGAGGCCCGGATCGTCGATGGTGTCTCCACTGTGCAGCGCCTCCGTGTACACCAGCGGTGGCGCGTCAGAGAACGTCATGATCATCGCAGTGCCAAGCATGAACGGGTGCGCTCCGCAGTTCCACGGAAGAATCTGGGGAACGATCCGGTGCCGTCGCGCCAAAGTGGCGATGTGCTGCCACTGTTCGGATGCCTGGCTAGGCGGGATGATCGGCTGGCGGAGCAGGGACTCGGACAGGATGGCCCAGTACACCGGCGTCTTGTGGTTCTCATCGAAGAGACGGGCCCGTGCCAGTCGGGCAGTGACCTTTTCCTCTACCTCCTCATCCGGAGCGAGTGGGTGCGTTGCCCGCACCACCGCCCGCGCATACGCCTCCGTCTGCAACAACCCCGGGACCAGCGTCGGGCACCACTCCTCGATGGTCTCCGCGTGCTGCTCCGCTTCCAGCACCCGCTCGAAGTAGCTCGCATGCCCCCGCCGTTTCGCCCGCCGCACGTCCTCGCACCGCCGCCGGAAGAAGCCGTCCGTGCCGAGCACCCGGTCCACGTGCTCGGCGAGTTCCGCCGGCATCCGGCGCGTGCCCCGCTCGATCTCGCTGAGGTGGCTCGGGCCGTAGAAGCTGCCCTCGACGAGTTGCTGGAGGGTCAGGCCCGCCTCCTCCCGCTTCCAGCGCAACTCACTGCCGTAGAAGGTCGGGACGCCCGTCGAACCGTCGATGTCCTTGCGCTGACCCATCGTTCACCGTCCTTGGTGTGCCGTTACCGCGCGCTACCAGCCCCTTCACCACGCAGCCGCAGTTCGGGAGCGGGAGGCGGAAGGACTGTCACGGTACGGCGACCGGCGTCACAGTGTGAGGAGTTCGTCACTCAGCGCACTGGAAGGTGTGAACCCCCATGCCCAGCCCCTGCCCTCGCCTCACCGCGCAGGACCTGACCCTGGAGTTGCTCGCGACCCCCGCCGAGGTGTCCGGCGTGCGGCGGGCCCTGCGCTCGTACGGGATCGACGTGCAGCTGTGCGCGAGTGAGCTCGTGACGAATGTGATCCGGCATGTCGGGGAGGGCGTCCCCGTGACGGTACGGGTGTGGGAGGAGGAGGGCGGACGCGTCCGGGTCGGGGTCACCGATCCCCATCCCCGGGCCCTGCCCGTCCTGGTCGCGGCGGCCGGGGCCGAGGCGGAATCCGGCCGCGGGCTGGCGCTGCTCGACGCGCTGGCCCTGCGGTGGGGCGTGGAGCAGGAGGCCGGCCGCAAGACGGTGTGGTGCGAGCTGCTCGTCCCTGTTCCGCAAACGCCCGAGGCCCCGGAAACGCCCGGGGTTCCGGAAACGCCCGAGCGCCCCGGTCGACACAAGGTGTCGGCCGGAGCGCTCGGTCATCCATCGGCACGTTCGTGAGCCCGCGGAGCGGGCCGCGCCGAAGCGGGCGGGAGGGGGCCGGTCGCCGCTGGGTTTCCGTCGGGGCGGACGGAGGACGCGGTGACCGGCCCCGAACCCCGCACGCCGTTGTGCGGGCCCCGCCAGTCGGTTCCGCGGCCGGCCGTGACGATGTTGCTGGTCAGGGCACTGTCGGTTCCAGCCGGCCGCGGAGTTCAGGGGGTGGGGCTCAGCCCAGGCGCTCCACCAGGGCGCGGTACTCGTCCCACAGCTCCTTCGGGGTGTGGTCACCGAAGGTGTTGAGGTGCTCGGGGACCAGGGCGGCCTCCTCGCGCCAGACCTCCTTGTCGACCGTGAGCAGGAAGTCCAGGTCGGACTCGGCCAGCTCCAGGCCGTCCGTGTCGAGGGCCTCCTTGGTCGGCAGGACACCGATGGGGGTCTCGACGCCCTCGGCCTTGCCCTCCAGGCGCTCCACGATCCACTTCAGGACGCGGGAGTTCTCGCCGAAGCCGGGCCAGACGAACTTGCCCTCGTCGTCCTTGCGGAACCAGTTGACGTAGTAGATCTTCGGCAGCTTGGACTGGTCCTTGTCCTTGGCCACGTCGATCCAGTGGGCCATGTAGTCGCCCATGTTGTAGCCGCAGAAGGGCAGCATCGCGAAGGGGTCGCGGCGCAGTTCGCCGACCTTGCCCTCGGCCGCCGCGGTCTTCTCGGAGGCCACGTTGGCGCCGAGGAAGACGCCGTGGTTCCAGTCGAAGGACTCCGTCACCAGCGGCACGGCGGTGGCGCGGCGGCCGCCGAAGAGGATCGCCGAGATCGGCACGCCCTTGGGGTCCTCCCACTCCGGCGCGATGATCGGGCACTGCGAGGCCGGGACGGTGAAGCGGGCGTTGGGGTGGGCGGCCGGGGTGCCGGACTCCGGCGTCCAGTCGTTGCCCTTCCAGTCCGTCAGGTGGGCCGGGGTCTCCTCCGTCATGCCCTCCCACCACACGTCGTTGTCGTCGGTGAGGGCGACGTTGGTGAAGACGGAGTTGCCCCACAGCGTCTTCATCGCGTTGGCGTTGGTGTGCTCGCCGGTGCCGGGGGCGACGCCGAAGAAGCCGGCCTCGGGGTTGATGGCGTAGAGGCGGCCGTCCTCGCCGAAGCGCATCCAGGCGATGTCGTCACCGATGGTCTCGACCGTCCAGCCGGGGATGGTCGGCTCCAGCATGGCGAGGTTGGTCTTGCCGCAGGCGCTCGGGAAGGCGGCGGCGACGTACTTGGCCTCGCCGCGCGGCGGGGTCAGTTTCAGGACGAGCATGTGCTCGGCCAGCCAGCCCTCGTCGCGGGCCATGACGGAGGCGATGCGCAGGGCGTAGCACTTCTTGCCGAGCAGGGCGTTGCCGCCGTAGCCCGAGCCGTAGGACCAGATCTCGCGGTCCTCGGGGAAGTGGGAGATGTACTTGGTCTGGTTGCAGGGCCAGGGGACGTCCTCCTGGCCGGGCTCCAGCGGGGCGCCCAGGGTGTGCACGGCCTTGACGAAGAACCCGTCGGAGCCGAGCTCGTCGAGCACGGCCTGGCCCATGCGCGTCATGGTGCGCATGGAGACGGCGACGTAGGCCGAGTCGGTGATCTCGACGCCGAGCGCGGACAGCGGCGAGCCGAGCGGGCCCATGCAGAAGGGCACGACGTACATGGTGCGGCCGCGCATCGAGCCGCGGAACAGGCCGCCCCGGCCCCCGGCGCCCTGGAAGATCTCCCGCATCTCGGCGGGGGCCTTCCAGTGGTTGGTCGGGCCCGCGTCCTCCTCCTTCTCGGAGCAGATGAACGTCCGGTCCTCGACGCGCGCGACGTCGGTCGGGTCGGAGGCGGCGTAGTAGGAGTGGGGGCGCTTGATCGGGTCGAGCTTACGGAAGGTGCCCTTCCGGACGAGCTCCTCGCACAGTCGCTCGTACTCGGCCTCGGATCCGTCACACCAGACCACGTTGTCCGGCTGCGTCAGTTCTGCGATCTCGTTGACCCACGAGATCAGTCCCTGATGAGTGGTGGGGACGGTGGGAGCCGCGATGTCGCGCGCCACGATTGCTCCTAAATGAGGGATTTTTTTGATGTGGAGGCCCCGTGGGGGCTGCGACCCGGATGCTTCACGGTGTGACTTGGGCGCTCATCCGGTGCCGACCGCACTCATTTGATCATCCGACGGAAGCGCCCATCTGTCCAGAGGAGCGCACAGGTGAGCAACGTGAGGATCGCCACGGTTTCTCGGCGGCGCTTTGCGTGCACGTTGCGTTCACCTGACCGTCCGTTTGCGTGACCATCGTTCGGCCAGGGTGAGAGGATGGCCACTCTTCGTCGGCCAATCAGCGCGACTGATACGTCACTTACGGTTCCGTAGCTACCATTCGGCCATGACTGCGTTCGTCCCCGACGCGCCCTCGGACTCGCCGGCCGGCGCCAGCGGTCCGCAGGCGCTCTCCCTGCCACACCCCGTGAAGCCCAAGCTCCGCGGGTGGCTGCACCTCGGCATGTTCCCGGCCGCCCTCGTCGCGGGCCTGGTCCTGACCGCCCTGGCCGACTCGACCAGAGGACGCATCGCCTGTGGCATCTACGCCCTGACGGCCTGCCTGCTGTTCGGCGTGAGCGCGCTGTACCACCGGGGCAACTGGAGCCCCCGCATGGACGGCGTGCTGCGCCGCCTGGACCACGCCAACATCTTCCTGATCATCGCGGGCACCTACACGCCGCTGGCCATGCTGCTCCTGCCCGGCGCCCAGGGCGAGTGGCTGCTGTGGGGCATCTGGGCCGCCGCGGTGGCGGGCATCCTCTTCCGCGTCTTCTGGGTCGGCGCCCCGCGCTGGCTGTACACGCCCTGCTACATCGCGATGGGCTGGGCGGCCGTGTTCTACCTGCCGGACTTCATGCGCACCGGCGGGATCGCGGTCCTCGTCCTGGTCATCGTCGGCGGCCTGCTCTACAGCGCGGGCGGCATCATCTACGGCATCAAGCGCCCGAACCCGTCACCGCGCTGGTTCGGCTTCCACGAGGTGTTCCACTCCTTCACGCTGGCGGCCTTCATCGCGCACTACGTGGGCATCTCCCTGGTGGCGTACCAGCACGGATAGGGTGAGTGATGTGACAGCGGCTCGCGTCTGAGAGCTACTGTCACATCATGGCTGCTGTCACCACCTCCGCCGACCGCCCCCAGCCGGGGCTCCGGGAGCGGAAGAAGATCAAGACCCGCCAGGCGATCCGCACCGCGACCTACGCGCTGATCGACGAGCAGGGCTACGACGCCACGACGATCGAGCAGATCGCCGAGCGCGCCGAGGTGTCGCCGTCGACGGTCTTCCGGTACTTCCCCACCAAGGAGGACATCGTCGTCACCGACGAGTGGGACCGGCTCATGACGGCGGAGCTGCGGGCCCGGCCGGAGGACGAGTCGTGGGCCGCCGTCCTGCGGCGGGTGATCCGTACGGCCCTCGACCTGAGCCTCGCCGAGGAGCCCGAGGTGCTGCGGCTGCGCGCCCGGCTCGGCGTCGAGGTCCCGGCCGTGCGCGCCCGGATGCTGGAGAGCACGGCCGTGACCGGCCGGCTGCTGCGCGAGGCCCTCGCCGAGCGCTCCGGCCTCGACCCCGACGGCCTGGAGCTCCGGGTCTTCGCCATGTCCGTCATGGGCGGCCTGATGGAGGCCTCCCGCTACTGGGCCGAGACCGGCCACCGCGACGACATCCGGGTTCTCGTCGACCGCGCCCTGGACGTCCTGGAGCACGGCCTGCCGGCCGGAAAACCCTGAGGCCCGGGCCCCCGGCCGTGGCATCCTGACCGGGTGAACGGTCCCGAGATCCACGTCGAGTTCGCCCCCGAGCTGCACGTCTTCGTCCCCCGGGCCCGGCGGGACGGCACCGTGCGGGCCGCCACCGACGGCGTCTCCAGCCTCGGCCATGTCATCGAGTCGCTGGGCGTGCCGCTGACCGAGGTGGGCGCGCTGGTGGTGGACGGCCGGGACGTGCCGGTCTCGCACGTCCCCGCGGCCGGGGAGTCGGTGACCGTACGGGCCGTCGCCCACCCGCAGCGGGTCCCGGGCGCTCCCCTGCGGTTCCTGCTCGACGTCCACCTCGGGACGCTCGCCCGCCGGCTGCGTCTGCTCGGCGTGGACACGGCGTACGAGTCGATCGACATCGGCGATCCCGCCCTGGCGGCCCGTTCGGCGGCCGAGCGGCGGGTCATGCTGAGCCGCGACCGGGGGCTGCTGCGGCGCCGGGAGCTGTGGGCCGGGGCGTTCGTCTACAGCACGCGCCCCGAGGAGCAGCTGCGGGAGGTGCTGGACCGGTTCCGGCCCGGCCTGCGGCCCTGGACGCGGTGCACCGCGTGCAACGGGCTGCTCCGCGAGGCGACCAAGGAAGAGGTCGCCGACCAGCTCAAGCACGGCACACACGCGACGTACGACGTGTTCGCGCAGTGCGGGGAGTGCGGGCGGGCGTACTGGCGGGGCGCGCATCACGAGCAGTTGGAGGCCATCGTGCGGGAGGCTGTCGCGCTGTGCTCCGAGGGCCGCTGAGGGTGTGCGCGGTGGGGAACTGCGGGACCGTCGTGGCCGGTCGCGCAGTTCCCCGCGCCCTCGCAGGGGCGTCTTCCTAGCGCCTGGTCACGTCTGACTTGCCGCAGGCGATTCCGTCCCTGTTCCTGTCCAGGCCCAGGGGGTCGTCCTTGCCGTTGACCTTCAGGCGGCCGTAGTCGTTGGTCTTGAGCCACTCGCAGCGGGCCGCCGTCGTCTTCTTCACCTCCGCCGGGAAGTCCGTCGGGACGCAGACGTTGATCGAGCCGTAGTGGCGGTCGCAGCCGGAGATCGTCGGGCTGACCTTCTGCGACGTGCGCTTCTTGCCGGGCTTGACGACCTTGCCCTCTGGCGCGTCCGCGAAGTCGTGGACGTGGGCCGAGGCGTCGGTCGCCTTGAGCGCCTGCGGGCCCTGAAGGTGCACCCACTCGGCCACCGACGGCACCCCGTTGGCGTCCACCGCGAAGAGCATGTACCAGCCGGGCGGGGCCAGGTTGGGGTTGCTGGTCACGTTGAGGTCGACGTTGTTGCCGTCGACGGACAGCGGCAGGTCCACGAACCGCTGGTTCGGGTCGGAGGAGTGCGTCACCGCGGCCGGGCGGATCAGCTCGGCCTTGGCGATGGGCCGGTCGACGGTGATCCGCTGGGTGTCGCCGTAGGTCCACTCGGTGTCGATGACCGACGTGATCTGCGGACGCGGGCCCTTGAACAGATAGGGCGGGCTGTAGACCGACACGTCGTGGTTCCAGGAGCCGTTGCCCGGGTTGTCGCCGGTGGTCATCACACGGCCGTCGGGCAGCAGGAACGCCGAGGAGTGGTAGCCGCGCGCCTCGGGGTCGACGGCCACCGGGTCGAACGTCTCCGACGCGGGGTCGAAGATCGACGTCTCGTAGACCGGGTTGGCCCGGTTGTGCAGGGCGCCGCCCGTCTCCAGCACCTTGCCGTCGGGCAGGAGCACCGCGGAGACGTACATCTTGCCCTGGTTCCCGGTCTGCGGGACGGGTCCGTTGCCCAGGTCGACCGTGCCCTGCGGGATCGGCGGCCCGGCCACGTACGAGGGGTTGGGCTGCTTGAGGTCGATGATGTCGGTCAGGCGGTTCGCCTCCGGGTTGGAGTCGATGTTGCCGCCACCGAGAGTGAGGACCTTCTGGTCCTGCGCCGGGGGCAGCAGCACGCTGGCCGACTGGTCGCGCTCGTCCTTGTTCCGCAGGCCCGGCACCTGGGTGATGGTGTTGGCGCCGTAGTCGTAGATCGCCGATCCGGTGCCGGGGATGTTGTTGCCGAAGACATGGCTGCCCGAGTAGAAGAGGCGGCCGTCCTGCATGAGGATCATCGACGGGTACAGGCCCCAGTACGACCAGGTCTGGTTCACCTTCCACAGCGGCTGCCACTGCTGCTCGGCCTCGGAGAACAGCTCGGCGGCGACGGAGCCGGTGGAGTCCTCGCGCAGACCGCCGAAGGAGATGACGTCACCGTTGCCGAGGATCGTGGCCGACGGGTACCAGTGGCCGTCGTTCATGTCGTTGGTCTTGGTGTAGGTCTCGGTCTCCGGGTCGAAGATGTACGAGTCCTTGAAGCCCTGGTAGCCGATCCGGCCGTCCGCCGTCGGATAGCCCTTGTTGCCGGACATCACCAGCACCCGGCCGTCCTGGAGCTGGACGTGCCCGGCGCAGAACATGTCCTTCGGCGTGGGGACGATCTTGTAGGAGCCGTTCGCCGGGTCGTAGACCGCCGAGGTGAAGGTGCCCGCCTCGAACATCGACTCGTCGTTGCCGGAGCCCGCGATCAGCAGCACCTTGCCGTTGTGCAGGACGACGGAGTGCATCGAGCGGACCGGGTTCTGCGTGGGCAGCACGTCCCACTTGCCGTTCGCGCACTGCTCGGCCGTGCCCGTGCACTGCGGCGGCAGGACCGGGTCGGGGACCTGGTCCATCGTGTAGTCGTCGGTGGTGGCGGAGCCGGTGCCGTAGACCGAGACGCCCCAGGAGATGCGGTCGGTGCCGGCCGGGACCTCGGGCGTGCGGACCGTCGCCTGGGTCCAGCTGCCCGCCAGATCCAGCGTCTTGAGGTCGGTCCAGTACTGCCAGCCGGCCGTGGTGTCGTGCCGGAACAGCGTGATCGCCGCGTCCGGCGTGGTCGTCTTGTACCAGAGGCCGAGGTCGTACTGCTTGCCCGGCGTCACCACCGGCGCGCAGGCGGCGGACTCGGTGATCAGCGCCTTGCGGTCGCCGTCGACGCGGCGGGTCAGCTCCACCTTCATCGCCTTGGAGCCGGTGTGCGCGTCGGAGGTGGTGGTGAAGGTGAAGTCGTTGTCGCCCCAGCCGGACTTCTCCCAGCAGTAGGGCATGTCACCGGTGCCGGCGGTCTCGAACCCGGGGTTCTTGACGAGGTTGGCGGCGGAGGCGGACTGGGGTGCGGTCAGCAGCAGGCCCGAGGTCAGGCCCGCCACGGACAGCAGTGCGGTCGTTCTGCGACGAAGGTTCACACGGCTCTCCTTGCGGTGCGGCCGCCGCGCGCGGACTCCTCACGGGCCGGGCGCGGCAGGTAGACCAGCGCTTCGGTCGCCACGAAGCGCAGGACGAACGTCGTCACCAGCGCGAGCGCGGTGGCGGACAGCACGCCCAGGTGCAGCTGATGCACGAACAGGGCGATCAGCGGGATGCGCAGCACCAGATCGGCGTTGGCGAGCAGCGCGAACCGCCCGGCCCGGTCCCACCAGCGCCGGTGCCGACGCCGCTCGCGGAACAGCAGGTGCTCGATGAGCACGAAGTTCCAGGCCACGCCGAGCTGGTTGGCGAGGATCTCCGCCGGTACGTAGTGCATGCCGAGCGCGGTCAGCGCCCACAGGCCGAGCAGGTTCGGCACGAAGCCGGTCAGCCCGATCAGTCCGAAGCCGATCATCCGCGCCACCGGCGAGGCGGCCCGCAGTCCGGCCAGGTGACGCAGGAAGCGCAGGCCCTCCTGCGCGGTGGACTTGGACTCCCCGGCGAACCGGTCCTGGAAGACGAACGGCACCTCGGTGACCGTGCGCGGGCGGCTGCGGACGGCGAGTTCGAGCAGGATCTTGTAGCCGAGCGGCTGGAGGACCTCGGCTGTGACCGCGCTGCGGCGGATCGCGAAGAAGCCGCTCATCGGGTCGCTGATGCCGTGCAGCCGGCGCGGGAAGAGCGCCTTGGTCAGCCAGGTCGCCCCGCGTGATACGGCCACCCGGTAGCTGCCCGCGAGCCCGGCCCGGCTGCCGCCCTTGGTGTAGCGGGAGGCCACGACCAGCCCCGCGTTGGCGCGTTCGCCGGTGGCGACCAGGTCGGGCACGAGGGACGGCGGGTGCTGGCAGTCGCCGTCCATGACGACGATCCAGTCGGAGGTGGCCGCCTTCAGCCCCTCGACGACCGCGCCGCCCAGCCCGCCCACCGGCTCCTCGCGGTGCAGCACGGTCACCGGGAACGGGCAGTCCTGCGCCGCCTTCTCGATCACCTCGGGCGTGTCGTCGGTGGAGTCGTCCACGAAGACGACCTCGCAGGGCAGCCGGGCCGGCACGGACTCGGTGATCTGGCGCAGCAACTGCCGCACGTTCGCCGACTCGTTGAACGTCGGTACGACGATGGTGACGGCGCCCGGTTCGGGGATCTCGGCGGTCTCGACGACCTCGCCGGGGACGGTGGACTCCTGGCTCATCGCGTGCCTCCGGCGGTGGTCTGGATCTGGCGGATCTCGATGCGGTCCTCGCCGGTGCCGAAGGTGGCGACCGGTTCGGAGTGCTCCATGGCGGCCTTGACGTTGGGCAGGTCGGCCGCGTCCCGCCGTACGGTCGGCGAGGCGACGACGTAGTCCAGGTCCTTCCAGCCGCGCGGCATCGTCTTCGTCACCGCCGGGTCCAGGTCGGCCTTGTAGAACCAGATGACGCCGAGCCCGGGCCGGTAGCCCTGGTGCACCAGGTCCAGCCAGAGCGCGTCGTCGACCAGCACCCGGGTGCGCTCCGGGTTCTCGACCTCCGTGGCGAGCCACCTGGAGGCGGCCTTGTAGGGGGCGTTGGCGTCGGTGGTGACGGCGGTGCGGGCGCCGTCGTACCAGTGCGGCAGGACGTAGGCGCCGGCGGCCAGGGCGAGGACCGTGGCGAGCGCGTACCGGCCCACGCTGAGGTAGCGTTTCTCCGCCTCGGAGCGCCAGCGGCTGAGCACCGCGTGGGCGACCGAGGCGGTTCCTCCGGCGAGGACCAGCGCCAGGAACGGCAGGGCCTGGATGACGTACATCGCGGGCAGGTAGCCGTTCGGGCGCAGGGCCAGCGCGGCGAGGATCGCCACGGCCAGGGCCGGTCCGGCCAGGGCCCGGGCGGTGACCGACCAGCGCCAGGTGACGAGCAGCAGCAGGGCGCCCGCGAGGCCGCCGAGGGGCAGGATCTTGTCGTAGTAGAGCCACGACTGGAGCACGCCCCAGGAGCCGGAGCCCTGGTCCAGGATGAAGCCCGAACCGGGTCTGGTCATCTGGTACTTGACGCCGTCCCAGAGGGACACGTGTCCGGCGCCCGGCATCAACTCGCCCTTGAGCAGGGCGAACAGCGGGTAGGAGAAGCCGATCAGGGCGCAGGCCGTGACGGCGCCGGTGAGGGCGAACTTGCGGGTGTCGCGGTGGCTGTGGCGCCACATGGTGAGGAACAGGGCGGGCAGGACGACGAGCATCGTCTCCTTGGTGAGGACGGCCGTGGCGGCCGCTATCCCCGCGCCGAAGTGGTGCCAGAGATGGCGGCTGGGGGAGGCGGCCAGGGTGAAGGCCAGCAGCGTCCACATCACCGCGAGGTTGTCGAGGAAGATCTCCCGCTGGAGCACGACCGACAGCGGCGACAGGCCGAAGAAGACCATGCCGAGCGCGGCGGCCCAGCGGGGCAGGGCGAGCCGGCGGCCCAGCACGTAGACGAGGACCGCGCTGATGCCGCTGATCACCAGCATGGCGGCGCGCATGGTGCCCACGGTCATCGACTCGGGGCTGATCAGCGCGGGGATCCAGGTCAGCAGGGCGATCTGGATCCAGCCCAGCGGCGGGTGGTCGTACCAGTAGGTGTAGTGGGCCAGGCCGTTGCCCTGCTGCACGGACCAGGCCTGGGCGAGGTAGGTGCCCTCGTCGTCGCTGAGGGCCGGGTAGTCGGCGATGTTCCAGCCCTGTACGACGAGGATCGCCAGGAGCAGGACACCGCACAGGAGCAGGTCGGGGCGCGAGGAGCGCAGCCGGCCCGGCGGCTCGGCGCGCCGCTGCGGACCGGTGCCGGACACAGGCCGGCGCTGCGCGGGGACCTTCGGAGTGGTCACCGCGGGAAGGGTGGAGGTCACGCGGGAACGTCCTCTCGGGTCACGTCCGGCCGGGACACGGCGCGCTCGTCGAGGTGCGCGCCGACGTGGGTCGTCAGCTCCCAGTCGTTGCGTCCGCGCTGCTCGCGCCAGACGGCACGCACGGCCGCCCCGGCGAGCAGCACCTGGTAGAAGGGGCCGCCCACGATCAGCTTCAGGTAGTGCACGAACCGCACGCGCAGCCCGTACTGCTTGCCGAAGTCGTGCAGCCCGACGATCTCGAAGACGAAGGTGACCAGGGCGGTGACGGCCGGCAGGAAGGTGATGAAGGCGATGCCGACGGGCACGTCCAGGAACAGCGCGATCGCCACGTTGAGCGGGATGATCAGGCCGGTGAAGGCCTGCATGAACGGCGTCATCAGGGTGTAGCGGGCGAGCAGCCGCTGCCCCAGGGTGGGCAGTTGCCGCCAGTCCTTCTTCCGGTAGACCTGGAGGAAGCCCTGGTTCCAGCGGGTGCGCTGCTTCAGCAGGGACATCAGCGAGCCCGGGGTCTCCTCGCGGGTCACCATGTCGGAGTCGTAGGCGACGACGACCTTCTTGCCGACGCTGGACAGGCGCACGCCCAGGTCGCAGTCCTCGGCGAGGCAGTTCGGGTCCCAGCCGCCGGCTTCCCGCAGGACGTCCGTGCGGACGAAGACGGTGTTGCCGCCAAGCGGAATGAAACCTTTCTGCGCGTGCAGGTGGAGCCGCGAGCGGAACCAGAAGAAGTACTCCAGGCAGTTGCGCAGGCTGTACCAGCTGGAGTGGAAGTTGATCAGCTGCACCCCGCCCTGGACGACGTCGGCGCCGGTGGTGCGGAAGGCGTGGTCGACGTGCGCGAGGAGCTCCGGGTGGACCTGGTCCTCCGCGTCGAAGACGCCGACGACGTCGCCGCGGCAGTGCGGCAGGGCCGTGTTCATGGCCTTCGGCTTGTTCTTCTTCTCGTGCGTGTCGACGACGACGCGCACCCGGGGGTCACGCGCGGCGGCCTGCTCGGCCACGGCGGTGGTCTCCGGGTCGTCGTGCCCGACGATCACGATGATCTCGAAGTCGGTGTGGCTCGACTCCAGCAGGCGCTGGATCGTGTGGTCCAGCACCGCCTGTTCGTGCCGGGCGGGCAGCAGCAGCGAGAAGGAGACGTGCTCGTCCCCGTCCGGGCTGCTGAACCGCGTGGAGGCGAACACTTCCGGCGTGCGCCAGGCGTGCATCTGCCACCACAGCGTGAACGCCGCCATCCAGAACAGCGCCAGTGAGACGGCAGCGATGAAGACAGACGTCAGCAAACAGATCCCCCCAGATCCCAGAGCCCCCGTGTCGTGACGGTGTGCCGGTGCGGCCCCTCCCGTCACGTCACTGTGCAGAGATTAGGGGGGAACTGTGAAGCCTGGGGGCTGTTCAGATAAAGAGCGTGTTTCCGTTGATTCCCGACTTCAGTCGCTCAGCACCGCACGCAACCGTTCAACTTCCGTTGTCGGCGCGTCACATGTGAAGTTACGGCAGACATAGGCCGCCGGTTCACCACCGACCAGCGGACGGTCGCTGAGCAGCGGGAACTCGTCCCCCTCCGGGGCGCCGACGGCGACGACGGCGCCCGGCGCGGTCCCCAGGAGCGCCGTGCGGTGCAGGGTCCTGGTGCCCTCGTCGTCGAGCGAGGGCCCGACGATCGCGACCTCACGCGGACCGTCCAGCGCGGCCTCCGCGACGGCCAGCCCCCAGCCGATGAAGCGGGGCACGCGCGGTCCGAGCGCCTTGACGACACCGAGGGCCCGCTCGGCGGCCGTGCGGTGCGGCGCGGAACCGGTGTGCGCGGCATAGCTCAGCAGGGCACCGGCCGCGGCGGTCCAGCCGGAGGGGGCGGCGTTGTCGGTCGGGTCCTGCGGGCGGCGGATCAGCCGCTCGGCGTCGGCCGCGGTGTCGAACAGCGCGCCCGAGTCGGGGTCGGTGAACCGGACCAGGACGTGATCGAGCAGGAACCCGGCGAACTCCAGCCAGACGCCCTCCCCGGTGACGGACGCCAGCGCGAGGAAGCCCTCCGCCACATCCGCGTAGTCCTCCAGGACACCGGCGTTGGCACCGGCGTGACCGTCCTTGCTGGTCCGGGTCAGGCGGGCCTGCTCGTCCAGATGCAGCCGGACGAGGAGATCGGCGGCGGCCCGGGCGGCCTCCACGAGGTCGGGCCGGTCGAAGTAGGCGCCCGTCTCGGCCAGGGCGGCGATCGCGAGGCCGTTCCAGGCGGCGACGACCTTGTCGTCCCGGCCCGGCTCCGGCCGCTGCGAGCGGGCCGCCAGCAGACGCTCCCGGATCGAGGTGATCTTCTCCGCGTCGAACAAACCGTCCTGCAACGGCAGTTGCAGCACCGACTGCCCGTGCTCGAACGTGCCCTCCTCTGTGACGCCGAAGTACTGGGCGGCGAGTTCGGCGTCCTGCTCCCCCAGCACGTCCCGCAGCTGCGCGGGCGTCCACACGTAGTACGCGCCCTCGACGTGCTTGCCGGTGCCGTCGTCGCTGTCGGCGTCCAGCGCGGAGGCGAACCCGCCCTCGTGCGTGCGCAGTTCGCGCACCATGAAGTCGGCCGTCTCCAGGGCCACCCGGCGGGCGAGTTCCGAGCCGGTGGCCCGCCAGAGATGGGCGTAGACCCGGCACAGCAGGGCGTTGTCGTACAGCATCTTCTCGAAGTGCGGCACGACCCAGTCACGGTCGACCGAGTAGCGGGCGAAACCGCCGCCGAGCTGGTCGTAGATGCCGCCGCGGGCCATGCGCTCGCAGGTGTCGGCCGCCATCTGCAGGGCGCCCTCGGCTCCGGTGCGGGCATGGTGGCGCAGCAGGAACTCCAGCACCATCGACGGCGGGAACTTGGGCGCCCCGCCGAATCCGCCGCGCTGCGGGTCGTACTCGCGGGTGAGCGCGAGCAGCGCCTGCGCCACCTCCTGCTCGCCGGGCAGTTGCGCGTCGCCGTAGGAGATCTCCCGGCCGGCCAGGTCGCGGACGATCTTCCCGGCGACCTCGGTGACCTCGTCGCGCCGCTCCTCCCACGCCTGCCGCACGCCCTGGAGGACCTGCCGGAAGGAGGGCATGCCCTGGCGGGGGGCGGGCGGGAAGTAGGTGCCGAAGTAGAACGGCTCGGCGTCCGGGGTGAGGAACACCGTCATCGGCCAGCCGCCGTGCCCGGTCGCCGCCTGCACTGCCTCCATGTACACGGCGTCGACGTCCGGCCGCTCCTCGCGGTCGACCTTCACGCTGACGTAGTGCGCGTTGAGGTACTCGGCGGTCTCCTGGTCCTCGAAGGACTCGTGTGCCATCACGTGACACCAGTGACAGCTGCTGTAGCCGATGCTGAGCAGCACGGGCACGTTCCGCTTGCGGGCCTCCTCGAAGGCCTCGGCCGACCAGGGCCACCAGTCGACGGGGTTGTCGGCGTGCTGAAGGAGGTAGGGGGACGTCTCGTGCGCCAGTCGGTTCGGCATGGTTCCCATCCTGCCGCAGTACCCCTCCCGGCACGCGTCAGGCGTCGCACGGGCGCCGCGCCCGCCGCACGGCCGCCGGGCGCGCCCCACGCCAACGGCCCTCTTTCTTCACATCATCGGGCCGGGCACGCCCCCTCGCCCCGATGCGCCGTCCACCGCACACTTGACCAAGGAAGCGACCGAGACAGCGAGGGGGGACCGGCCGGGCACGACCGGGACCGCCGTCGCCGCCGGAGGGGGACGTGACATGCGGGACGGTCATCGGGCGGAGGCCGAACGGCTGTTGGCGCGGGCCGTGGAGGAGGAGGTGCGCCGCTCCGGCGGGCGCAGCGACGGGAAGGTGCTTCTGGCCCGGGCACGCGGGGCGCTCGACGCGATGGCGCAGAGCGCGGCCGAGGAGTACGAGGCCTACACGCGCGCCCTGGACGAGGCGGCGGCCGGGCAGCTGACCTTCGGGCAGCGTTACGCCCGGGAGGGCGCCGGGACGCCGCTGCTGGTGGCCGGGGTCGCCGCGGTCGCGGCCGTGGTCGCCGACATGGCCCTGGGCACCGGCACGGGTACGGCCCTGGGCGCCGGTGTGACGGTGGGTGTGGCGGGCGCCGCCGCGACGGTCGTGAAGGTGGTCGGCTCGCACCTGCCGGCCGCACACCACCGCGCCGGGGCCGCCGGCCAGCCCGGCGGTCCCGAACAGCTGCGGCTGCAGTGGCTGACGGCACTGGAGGTGCGGGGCATACGCCCGTTCCTCGACCAGCAGCGGGTGCTGGCCGCCTCCACGGGGCCGAAGAAGACCGGGCCGCGGCTGCGGGGCGCCGACAAGAGCGCCGCGGCGCGCGGACGCAGCGTGCTGGAACAGTCCTTCGCGCAGCTGCCGGAACCGGCCCGCCCGTTCGCGGGGCGGCGGCAGGAGCTGGCGCGGATCCGGCAGTGGGTCCAGGCCGCCCGCGCGAGCACGGACACGCAGCCCACCGTCGTCGTCCTGCACGGCGCCCCCGGCAGCGGCCGCACGGCCCTCGCGGTGCACGCCACGCACGATCTGCGCGACCACTTCCGCGGCGCCTGCGTCGTCGACCTGCGCGCCGACAGTCCAGGCGAGTCCCCGCTGTCCACCCGGGACGCCCTGCTGCACCTGCTCAACCGGCTCGGCGCGCCCCGCGAGCAGCTGCTGTTCCGCGAGCGCTCCTCCCCCGACCAGCAGGTCAAGCGGCTGAGCGAGCTCTACCACCAGCATCTGACCGGTCTGCCGGTCACGGTCGTGCTCGACGACGCCTCGGACGCCGGGCAGATCCGCGCCCTGATACCGGAGCGCTCCGACAGCCTGGTGCTGGTGACCGCCCGCGGCCCGCTGGACCTGGACGGCCTGCCCGCGCGGGTGCACCGGCTGGCGGTGGAGCCGCTGGACGCGGCCGGGGCGGAGGAACTGCTGGACGCGACCGCGCAGGACCGCTCCGGGCCGTACGACGCCGAGTCCGCCGACCGGGTCCGCCGGCTGTGCGGCGGGCTGCCGCTGGCGCTGCGCATCGCCGGGTCCTGCCTCGGCCCGCGCTCCCCGCGCGCGCTGGCCACGGACCTCGACGCCTACGGCCCGGTCGAGCCGGTGGAGCGCGCCCTGTGGCTGCGCTACACCGACCAGCCGGAGACCGTACGGCGGCTGCTGCGCCGGCTGGCCCTGGCCGGCCGGGCCTCGCTCGGCGCCGCGGCGGCCGCCGCGCTGCTCGCCACGGACGAGGCGGAGGCCACCCGCCACCTCCAGACCCTGACCCGCGCCGGCCTGATCGACCACGTGCGCGGCGACCGCTACCGCCTGCACGACCTGGTCCGCGCCTTCGCCCAGGCCCGCCTGCTGGACGAGGAGGACCCGGCCGAGCGCACGGCGGCCCAGGAACGGCTGATCGTGAACTACGCCGAGCTGGCCGACTCGGTGCTGCGCATGGTCGACGGCAACATGTCCACCCGCACCAACCGCTTCAGCCCGTACGGCTTCACCTCCCTCGACGAGGCGCTGCGCTGGCTGGACGACGAGTCGAGCTTCATCACGGCGGCCCTGCGCCACGCCGAGGGCGTGAACCAGGCCGCGGTGCTGAACCTGCTGGGCGCCCTGTGCGACTACTGCCTGCTGCGCGGCGACCTCTACCGCCTGGGCGAGATCAGCGAACTCGCCCAGGCCGTGGACGAGGGCCTGCTGGTCCGCTCGGTGCAGTGGCGCACCGGCATCGCGGCCCGGCAGCTGGGCGAGCTGGACAAGGCCCGGACGACCCTCGCCTCGGTGGTCGACCTCTACCGGGAGGCCCATCACGACGCCGGGGCGGCCCGCGCCCTGTGCTCCCTCGGCATCACCCTGCACCACCAGGGCAACCTCACGGAGGCCTCGGCGAAGCTGCGCGAGGCCCTGGCGCTGCAGTCCTCCCCCGAGCTGGCGACCGACCGGGCGTGGACGATGCACGCCCTCGCGGCGGTGGAGCGGGACCGGGCCCGGCTCGGCGAGGCGCTGGAGCTGCTGACCGAGTCCCTGGTCCTGCACCGCGCGGGCGAGTCCGTGCACGGCCAGGCCTGGGCGCACTTCCAGCTCGGCCAGCTGGGCCTGCGCCGGGGCGACGTCCCGCGCGCCGAGGCCGAGCTGCGCGCGGCCCTGGAGCTGTACGGCCGTACCCGCGACGCCCGCGGCGAGGCCTGGGCGCTGACCCAGCTGGCCCGGGCCCTGCTGGTGGCCGGCGAGGCGTCCCCGGCCGTGGAGGAGCTGCGCGGCGCGGCCGCCCGGCACCGGGACAACGAGGACGCGCGCGGTGAGGCCTGGACGCTGTACTACCTGGGCCAGGCCCTGGAGGAGACGGGCGATCTGGACCAGGCGGTCCGCGAACTGGAACGGGCTCGCACGATGTTCTCCCGTATGCGGGACGTCTACGGCCTGGCCTGCGCCCGCCACCACTCGGCCCGTGTCACCCGCGACCAGCGTGCGGCCCGGACCGGTTCCCTGCGCAACTCCGGTTTTGCCCGCCAGCTCCTGGTCGACGCCCGCGCCGACTTCCAGCGCATCGGCGTCGCCCACGGCGAGGCGTGGACGTGCCTGGAGCTGGCGGTCGTGGACGCGGGCAACGCCCGCACCCAGCAGGCCCTGGCCCTGTGCGAGGAGGCGGTGGCCCTGTTCGCGTCCTACGGCGACCGCCGCGGCGAGGACTGGGCCCGCTTCCTGCGCTGCACCCTCCTGCCCTACGCGGCCCCCGGCGGCGTGGAGGTCGGCACGGCGGTCGCCCAGCAGGAACTGGCCGAGCTGTCCCGCGCCGCCCACCCCCTGCGCGACGAGAAGCTCGACGACTTCGCCGACGCCTGGGCGCTGCTGCTGGAGCGGGGCGTGAGCCTGGAGGCGGGCTGGCAGGCCTGGAGGCTGGGCATGACCCCCAGCCGGCACGCGCGGGAGGTGATGGGGGTGGCGGTGGAGACCAAGGCGTAGGCCCGGGCCGGCCAAAGCGCAGGCCCGGGCCCCGGTCCGGGAACGCCGGGACACCCGCCGGCGGTGTGACCTCGCCGACGGGTGTGTGCCGCCCCTCGGGGCGGGGACGTCAGTCCTGCTTCTTCGCCTGGCCGGATGGGGCGGAGGAGGCCTCGGCGTCCGCGGGGGCCGCGTCCGTGCCGGTCTGCTCGCCGTCCTCGGCCCTCGGGTCCGGGACCTGTGTGAAGTCGACCCTGCTCATGTGCCGGTTCATCGACTTCATCAGGGCCCACACCGCCGCCGCCATCACCGCGAAGACGATGAAGCCGAGGACGCCGGGGGTGACCTTGTCCTCGTCGATCTCCTTGGCGAAGGAGACGAGGTGCGTCATTGCCAGGCTTGCGCTTGCGCTCATGTCAGGCATTGTCGCGGATGCCCGCAAAGAGGTCGTCCTCGGGGAGGGAGGTATCGACGAGGGACTTCGCCAGCTCGTACTCCTCCGTCGGCCAGACCTCCTTCTGGATCTCCATCGGGACCTTGAACCAGCCGCCGTCGGGGTCGATCTGGGTGGCGTGCGCGATCAGCGCCTTGTCGCGGATCTCGAAGAACTCGGCGCACGGGATGTGCGTGGTCAGCGTGCGCTGCTTCATCCCGGACTCCTCCCAGCGCTTGAGCCATTCCCCGTAGGGGGACTCCAGGCCGCGGTCGAGCATCGCCTGGTGCAGGGCCTCGGTGCGCGGGCGGTTGAAGCCCTGGTTGTAGTAGAGCTTCTGCGGCTGGTAGGCGGGGCCGTACTCGGCCTCCGGGTACTTCTCGGTGTCCGCCGCGCCCTCGAACGCCACCATCGAGATCTTGTGGGTCATGATGTGGTCGGGGTGCGGGTAGCCGCCGTTCTCGTCGTAGGTGGTGATCACCTGCGGGCGGAAGGAGCGGATCTTGCGGACCAGCTCACCGGCCGCGTGGTCGACGTCCTCCAGGGCGAAGCAGCCCTCCGGCAGCGGCGGCAGCGGGTCGCCCTCGGGCAGGCCCGAGTCGACGAAGCCGAGCCACTCCTGCTTGATGCCGAGGATCTCCCGGGCCTCGTCCATCTCCTTCTTGCGCACCTCGTGGATGTGCTCCTCGATGTACGCGTCGCCCTGCAGCTTGGGGTTGAGGATGGAGCCGCGCTCCCCGCCCGTGCAGGTCACGACCAGCACGTCCACCCCCTCGGACACGTACTTCGCCATGGTCGCCGCGCCCTTGCTCGACTCGTCGTCGGGGTGTGCGTGAACGGCCATCAGTCGCAACTGGTCAGTCAAGACTCAATCCTCAGTAAGTCGGCGCCCTGTGTGCGTCGGCGCAATCAGCGGCTTCTATAGTGACCGAATCGGGGGGCGAATAATTCCGGGACCGGGTCCCGGGGCCCCTTTCGGGACGTTCGTCCCGGCCCTGTCTGGAGGACGATCATGACCACGGCGAGCACGCGACCGCCCGAGGGCCGCTACGGCCGCTCCTCGGACGAGCGCGCCGACCGCAAGCTCAAGGTCGTCGGTGCTTTCCTCGCGGTGGCGCTGCTGGGGCTCGTCGGCTGGTTCGGCTACCACTACGTCGCGCAGAACGAGATCAGTGCCGAGGTGATCAGCTTCGAGCCGGGCAAGGAGTCCGTGCGGGTGCATCTGGAGGTCCGCAAGGACGCCGGCACCGAGGGCTACTGCACCGTGCGCTCGCAGGCCGAGGACGGGGCCGAGGTGGGCCGGGCCGACTTCCGCTTCGACGGGGACGACACCCGCATCGACCAGGTCGTCACGCTCCGTACGACCGCCCCGGGGACGACCGCCGAGCTGCTGGGCTGCCACGCCGCCTGAGACGGCCGCGCGTCACCCGCAATACGTAGCCTCTGAGCTGCGTTGACGTGAATCTGGTGGCTTATGTCCTCCCCCTGCGGCCCCTGAATTGTTAGGCTCGTGGTTTCGCCCATCCGTGAAGGAACATTCTTCTGGGTAGGGCGATGCTTTGTATTCCCAGTACCTACGAGGAGCACCTGTGACCCAGACCAGCGAGAACGTCACCTGGCTGACCCAGGAGGCGTACAACAAGCTCAAGGCTGAGCTTGAGTACCTTACTGGTCCCGCGCGGGCGGAGATCTCCGCGAAGATCGCCGCCGCGCGCGAGGAGGGCGACCTGCGGGAGAACGGCGGGTACCACGCGGCCAAGGAGGAGCAGGGCAAGCAGGAACTGCGCGTGCGCCAGCTCACCCAGCTCCTCGAAAGCGCCAAGGTCGGAGAGGCGCCCGCGGCGGACGGCGCCGTGGCGCCCGGCATGGTCGTCACGATCGCGTTCGACGGCGACGAGGACGACACGCTGACGTTCCTGCTCGCCTCGCGCGAGTACGCGAGCTCCGACATCGAGACGTACTCGCCGCAGTCCCCGCTGGGCAGCGGCGTGATCGGCCACAAGGTCGGCGAGGACGCGCAGTACGAGCTGCCGAACGGCAAGAAGGCCTCGGTGAAGATCCTGAAGGCCGAGCCGTACGAGGGCTGAGCCGCCACCGTCCGGACCCGGACCCGCCCCCGGCAGCCCTCGGGCACCGGGGGCATCGACTTGCCGCCGCCGGTCACACCGGCTCCCGCCGACCGAGCCGGAGACCCGGCCGGATCCGGAGCCGTCAGCCGGTGGCCCGGCGGTACTTGCGGACCGCCAGCGTCCGGAAGACCGCGATGATCACGACCGACCAGATCAGCGAGGCCCACACGGGGTGCTGCATGGGCCAGGCGTCGGGCGTCTTGAAGCCCGGCGGGAGGTTGCCGAACAGCTCCCGGCAGGCCTGCACCACCGCGCTGAACGGGTTCCACTCCGCGATGTGCCGCAGGAACGAGGGCATCAGGTTCGCGTCCACGAACGCGTTCGAGATGAAGGTCAGCGGGAAGAGCCAGATCAGACCGCCCGAGGTCGCCGCTTCGGGGGTGCGCACGGACAGGCCGATGAGCGCGCCGATCCACGAGAACGCGTAGCCGAAGAGCAGCAGCAGACCGAAGCCGGCGAGCACCTTGCCGAAGTTCTCGTGCGTACGCCAGCCGACGATCACCGCCACGATGGCCAGGACCACGAGGGTGAGCGCCGTCTGCACCAGGTCGGCGATGGTCCGGCCGGTCAGCACCGCGCCACGCGCCATCGGCAGCGAGCGGAACCGGTCGATGAGGCCCTTGTGCATGTCGTCGGCGATGCCCGCACCCGCGCCCGCGGTGGCGAACGTGACGGTCTGGGCGAAGATGCCGGCCATCAGGAACTCGCGATAGGCCTGCGTCGAGTTGGACGAGCCGACCTGGATCGAGCCGCCGAACACGTAGGTGAACAGCACCACGAACATGATCGGCTGGAACAGCCCGAAGATGATCATCTCGGGGATCCGGCCCATGCGGATCAGGTTCCTGCGGGCGATGACCGCGGAATCGCTGAGGGCGCTCACCGGTCGGCCTCCTTGTCGCTCTCGTCGTCCTTGGCCTCGGCGACGTGTCCCGTCAGGGAGAGGAAGACGTCGTCGAGGGTCGGCCGGCGCAGGCCGATGTCGTCGATCTCGATGCCGCGTGTGTCCAGCTCGCGGATGACCTCGGCCAGGAGCTTGGCGCCGCCGGTCACCGGGGCCGTGAGCTTGCGCATGTGGTCCTCGACCGTGACCTCGCCCTTGGCGAAGCCGGTGAGGACCTCGGCGGCGGTGGGGATGTGCTCGCGCTCGTGGACGACGACCTCGACGCGCTCGCCGCCGGTGCGGGCCTTGAGCTGGTCGGAGGTGCCCTGGGCGATGACCTTGCCCTGGTCGACCACCGCGATGTCGTGCGCCAGGTGGTCGGCCTCCTCCAGGTACTGCGTGGTCAGCAGCAGTGTCGTGCCCCCGGAGACGAGCTGCTTGATGACCTCCCACAGCTGCTGGCGGTTGCGCGGGTCGAGGCCGGTGGTCGGCTCGTCCATGAACATCACGGGCGGCGAGACGACGAGGGCCGCGGCGAGGTCGAGGCGGCGGCGCATGCCGCCCGAGTAGGTCTTGGCGGGGCGGTCGGCGGCGTCCGTGAGGTGGAACTGCTCCAGCAGCTCGGCCGCGCGCTCCTTCGCCGCCTTGGACTTCATCTGGTAGAGCTGCCCGACCATCTGCAGGTTCTCCCGGCCGGTCAGGTATTCGTCGACCGCCGCGAACTGGCCGGACAGGCCGATGGACCGGCGGACCGCCTCGGGTTGCTTCAGCACGTCCATGCCCGCGACGACGGCCCGACCGCTGTCGGGCCGCAGCAGGGTGGTCAGGCAGCGGACGGTGGTCGTCTTGCCCGCGCCGTTCGGCCCGAGCAGGCCGAGGACCGTGCCCTCGGGCACGTCGAGGTCGACGCCGTCCAAGGCCCTGACGTCACCGAAGGTCTTGACCAGACCCTCGGCGTAAATGGCGCCTGGCATACAAATCTCCACGTCTTCGGGGATGGCCGGACAGATGCCCGGTGAGGCTTCTCACGGACACACCATAACGCGATGTATCGCGTCTCTCAATGACTTTCTCCGCATGCGGTACGGGGGACGAGGGCGATCTTGAACCGGGCCGCCGGGGAGCCGGCCGGGACGCGCGGTCAGTCGATGACCGTGTAGCCCGCCTCGCGCAGCGCCTGGCCCAGCTCGGCGCAGTGCGCCGGGCCCTTCGTCTCCAGGTGGAGCTCGACCTCCGCCTCCGTGAGCCCGAGCCGCGGGTCGGTTCGCACATGACTCACGTCGAGGACGTTAGCGTCGACCACTGACAACACGCCCAGAAGTGTGGCGAGAGCACCGGGCCGGTCCGTCAGCCGCAGCCGGACGGCCAGGTAGCGGCCCTGCGCGGCCATGCCGTGCCGCAGCACGCGCTCCATCAGCACCGGGTCGACGTTGCCGCCGGAGAGCACCGCGACGACCGGGCCCTCGAAGGCGCCCGGCTCGCTCAGCAGCGCGGCGACGGGGCTCGCCCCGGCCGGCTCCACGACCAGCTTGGCCCGCTCCAGGCACAGCAGCAGCGCGGCGGACAGCTCGTCCTCGCTGACCGTGCGCACCTCGTCGACCAGCTCGCCGATGATGTCGAACGGCACGTCCCCCGGGCGCCCGACCTTGATGCCGTCGGCCATGGTCGCCGGGTTGTCGACCGTGACCGGCCGTCCCGCCGCGAGCGAGGGCGGATAGGCGGCGGCGCCGGCCGCCTGGACGCCGACGATCCGGACGTCGGGCCGCAGGGCCTTCACCGCCACCGCGATCCCGGCGGCGAGACCGCCGCCGCCGATGCCGACCACGATCGTGCGCGCCTCGGGGCACTGCTCCAGGATCTCCAGGCCCACCGTGCCCTGGCCCGCGATGATGTCCGGGTGGTCGAAGGGGTGGATGAACACCGCGCCCGTCCCGGCCGCGTACTCCTGCGCCGCGGCCAGCGTCTCGTCGACGACCTGGCCGTGCAGCCGCACCTCGGCCCCGTACTCGCGGGTGGCGCTGACCTTGGGCAGCGGGGCGCCCTTGGGCATGAACACCGTGGAGCGCACGCCGAGCAGGGAGGAGGCGAGGGCGACGCCCTGGGCGTGGTTGCCGGCGCTCGCGGCGACGACACCGGCGGCGCGCTCCTCGGGCAGCAGACCGGCGATCCGCACGTACGCGCCGCGCAGCTTGAACGAGCCCGTGCGCTGGAGGTTCTCGCACTTGAGGTGGACGGGCGAGCCCACCGTGCGGGACAGGTGCCTGCTGGTCTCCATCGCGGTCACCCGCGCCACACCCGACAGCATCTTCCGGGCGCCGCGAACGTCGTCGAGGGTGACGGTCCGAAAGGAGTCACCGGTGCTGTAGCTCATGACTCCAGCATCGCAGTTCACGGGCGGGAACGGCCGTTGTGACCAACCTCCGAGACCCGCTTTGCGCAGCGCCGGTACGACCCACCTTCCGGCCGCGTACCCTGTCCCCCAATCTGCCAGCCCTCCACGAAGTGAGCCCCCGGCCATGCCCACAACACCTGAAATGTCGATGGACATGACGACCGTCGGTGACACCGGTCTCCTCGACACGCTGCAGCACGAGGTGGCGTTGTTCGCCCGTCGTGCGGAACAGACCCGGCTCGGCGGGGTGGGGCAGGTGCGCAACTCGATGGACCGCGCCGCGTACCTGCTGCTCAACCGGCTCGACAAGGAAGGGCCGATGGGCGTCAAGGCGCTCGCGGCGAGCATGGGGATCGACTCGTCGACGGTCACCCGGCAGGTGGCCCCGCTCGTCGACACCGGCCTGGTCAAGCGCACCTCCCACCCCGAGGACGGACGGGCGGTGGTGCTCCAGCTGTCCCCGCGCGGGCAGTCCCGGCTGGAGGAAGTGCGCTCGTCCCGGCGGCAGTTGATGGCCGAGCTCACCCAGGACTGGAAGCCGGAGGAGCGCGAGGCGTTCTGCTCCCTCCTGACGCGCTTCAACACCGCGCTGTCGTCCCGCATGTCGGCCCAGGGGGTACCCGGACCGGAGGCCCAGCCCGACTCCTGACCACACCCCCGGCCCGGCCGAGGGGACGGCGGGCACGCCCGCACAGGCCGCACGGAGGCGGACGCCGACACCGCCGCCCGACAGGCACCTCCCCTCCCCCTCCCCGGACCGCGCCCCCGCACGGCCCCCGCTGCCCTGCGGCGCGCAGCCACGGCCCCGCGCCCGGAGTCACTTCCCTGCGGCCCGGGGTCGCGGCGCCGGGGCCCGCTGTGCCGTGGGCGTGTGTGGTGGGTCGTGCGCGGCTCTTGACCGGTGGGGGGCCTCTGGCCTGATATGAGAGCGGGCCCCGCCGTGTGCGGCCGGGGTCCGGTCCTCAGGGGCGCCGTGGGGCGGGAGGCGAGGTGCGGGAGCGGCATGCGTACCGGGCAGCCCGTCGCGCCCGGGAGTTCGAGGCGTTCGTCGCGGGCGCGGCCGGGCGGCTGCTGCACGCCGCCACCCTGCTCACCGCCGAGGACCCGGACGACAACCCGCGGGCGCGACGCCTGCTGACGCTGTCACTGGCCCACACGTACGCGCGCTGGGACGGGCTGCGCGGCGAGGACCCCTACGACCGCACCCGCCAGGAACTCGCCACCCGCTTCGCGCGCGGCGCCTGGCACCAGCACGGCGGACTCGTCCGCTCCCGCCCGCACCCCGCGAGCCCCCTGGCCGCGCTCACCCCGCAGGAGCGGCTGATCGTCGTGCTCAGGCTGTACGAGGGGGTCGCCGAGGAGCAGGCCGCTGCCCTGCTCGGCCTGTCCCCCGAACGGGTGAGGGCCATCTGTCACCGGGCGACGACCACGCTGCTGCGCCGCCCGCGGGGCCCGGCCCCGGCCGTCCGGACCGCGAAGGCGGTGCCGTCATGAGGCGACCTGCCGGACGAGCGGCCGGACGGCCACCCGGACGAAGCGCCCGGGGCGGCGGCCCGCACGGTGAGTGGAGGCGGACGTGAGGGGGAGCGATCGCGAGGCGACCGTGCGGCGGCTCCTGGAGCAGGCGCAGCGGCCCCTGCCGCCCGAGATCCACCCGGAGGCGGTGCGCCGGGGCACCCGCATGCTGCGGCGCCGGGCGCTCGCCCGCCGCGCGCTGTGGCTGCTGCTGTGCGCGGCGGCCGTGGCGTTCACGGTGTGGGCGCTGACGGCCCGCCCGTGGGTGGAGCCGCCGTCGCACACGACCCCACCCCTGACCGGCTGGTGATCCGGCCGGCGTCCGGCTAGCCGAGCGCCTGCTGCAGGTCCTCCAGCAGGTCGTCGGCGTTCTCGATGCCGACGGACAGCCGCACCAGGTCGCCGGGGACCTCCAGGAGCGAGCCGGCCACGGACGCGTGGGTCATCCGCCCCGGGTGCTCGATCAGCGACTCGACACCGCCCAGGGACTCGCCCAGCGTGAAGACCTTGGCCCGGTTGCAGACCTCGACGGCCGCCTCCTCCCCGCCCTCGACGCGGAAGGAGATCATGCCGCCGAAGGACTTCATCTGCTTGGCGGCGACCTCGTGGCCGGGGTGCTCCGGCAGGCCCGGGTAGAGCACGCTCGTCACGCGCGCGTGGCGGGTGAGCATGTCGGCGACCTTGGCGGCGTTCTCGCTGTGCCGGTCCATCCGTACCGCGAGCGTCTTGGTGCCGCGCAGCACCAGCCAGGAGTCGAAGGGACCGGCGACGGCGCCCATCGCGTTCTGGTGGAAGGCCAGTTCCTCGCCGAGCCCGGGGTCGCTGACGATCAGGGCGCCGCCGACGACGTCCGAGTGGCCGCCCATGTACTTGGTCAGGGAGTGCACCACGACGTCCGCGCCGAGGGACAGCGGCTGCTGCAGGTACGGCGTGGCGAAGGTGTTGTCGACGACGAGCTTCGCACCCGCGTCCCGGGCGACCTGGGCGACGGCGGCGATGTCGGTGATGCCGAGGAGCGGGTTGGAGGGGGTCTCCACCCACACGACCTTGGTCTTCGGGGTGAGGGCGGCGCGCACGGCGGCCGGGTCGCTCGTGTCGGCCACCGACCACTCCACGCCCCAGCGGGCGACGACCTTGGCGAACAGGCGGAACGTGCCGCCGTAGGCGTCGTTGGGGATGACCACGTGGTCGCCGGGGGCGAGCAGCGTGCGCAGCAGGCAGTCCTCGGCCGCCAGCCCGGACGCGAACGCGAGACCGCGGCGGCCGCCCTCCAGGGCGGCGAGGTTCTCCTCCAGCGCGGTCCTGGTGGGATTGGCGCTGCGGCTGTACTCGTAGCCGCCGCGCAGGCCGCCGACGCCGTCCTGCTTGTAGGTGGACACCTGGTAGATCGGCGGGACGACCGCGCCCGTCAGGGGGTCGGCGGTGTTGCCCGCGTGGATCGCGAGCGTCTCGAAGTGCTGACTGATGTGCCTGTCGCTCATGGGCACCGAGGGTAGTGCGCCGAAGCCAGACGTGCCGGAGCAGGAGGCGGGCCGCGCCCGGGCCGGGGTTCTCCCCAGGGCGCGGGAGCCGCCGGGCCGGGTTTTCCACAGGTTCGCGGACCAGGTTGGCCAATTGTCGGCGCGGTCTGGTTCGCTTGTTGCATGGAGATTCTCTGGGTCCTGATCGCAGCGGTCATGCTGGGCTTCGTGCTGCTTCCCTTCCTGCGGCGCGGGCGCGGTGCGGTCGGGCTGGTCTCGCCGGACCACCCGGACGCCGCGGACCCGGCGAACTACGGCTTCGTCCGCGAGGAGGAGCTCGACATCCGCATGCCCGGCCCCGACCAGGACCTGCTGGACGTCCTGGACGTGGTGCAGCGCACGCAGGACTACCGCGCGGCCCAGCAGCTCCTCGCGGGTACGGAGACGGAGGGCGAGCGCCGCTGGCAGCGCGTGCAGGCCTTCGCGGGCGCGGCCTCGCTGGAGCTCGCGCAGCGGCCCGGCGGGGTGGGCGAGTCGCCGGGCGGGCAGTGGCTGCGGGTGTGGCGGGCGGAGGCGCCGAAGGACGCGGGCGGCGCGGCGGTGCACGCCGAGTTCCTGGTGCAGCAGGCGTGGCGGACGGCGTCGCCCGGCACGGACGAGTTCCGGATCATCATGGAGGAGGCCAAGGCGGCGTGCGGTGACGCGGCGCTGCTGGCCCCCGGGGACCCGATCCCGTACATCGTGGAGCTGTCGGTGGCCCGCGGCCTCGGCTACTCGCAGAAGGACTTCGAGCAGCTCTGGCTGAAGATCCTGGACCGCGCGCCGAACCACATGGGAGCGCACCTGGCCGCGCTGCACTACTGGTGCGAGAAGTGGCACGGCTCGCGTGATCTCGCGTACTCGTTCGCGGAGGCGGCGGCGGCCCGGGCCCCGCAGGGCTCCCTGCTGGCGGCGATGCCCCTGTTCGCGGTGTTCGAGCACCTCCCCGAGGTGACGCTGGTCAGCGGCTTCTGGCAGACCGAGGTGGTCACGAAGGCGGTGCACGGCGCGCTGCACGCGGTGCACTCGGCCCGCCCGGACGACCCGATGCTCGCGCACGTGCGGCACCTGCTGGTGTTCTTCCTGGTCCGCGGCGAGCGCTGGTCGGAGGCGATGAGCCAGCTGGTCCACATCGACGGACACGTGGGCGCCCTGCCCTGGACTCTGTCCGCCGACCCGGCCGCGGAGTTCGCGGTGTACCGGGCGCTGGCGGTGGCCGGCTACGAGGCGAACGGCGGCAGCCCGGCGAGCCTGCCGCACTGAGCCCGGCCCGGGCGGACCCGAGCCCGCCGCACCGAGCCCAGCCCTGGGCGGGCCGAAGCCCCGCTCCCGACCGAACCCCGCTCCGGCCCGATCCGCGCCGGAATTCCGGGAGGTCGGGGCGGGTTGAAGGCGACGTCGCCCACGCGCGGGCGGCGCGCCTCCCGCCGGAGTGGGCCGGGGGCGACCGGAGACCGCTGGAGACCGCATGTTCCTGTACAGCCGCACGCCCCAGCTGCCGACCCGCGAGCAGGCCCTGACCGGCCGCCCCGAGCCGGTCTTCACGGTCCCCGACCGCCACACCGTCCTCGGCAACCCGCTGCTCGGCCCCTACCCCGACGGCCTGGAGACCGCCGACTTCGGCATGGGCTGCTTCTGGGGCGCCGAGCGCGTGTTCTGGCAGCTCCCGGCCGGTGTCTGGACGACCCTGGTCGGCTACCAGGGCGGTCACACCGAGCACCCCACGTACGAGGAGGTCTGCTCGGGCCTGACCGGCCACACGGAGGTCGTGCGGGTGGTGTACGACCCGGCTGTGATCTCGTACGAGCGCCTGCTGAAGACGTTCTGGGAGTCCCACGACCCCACGCAGGGCTTCCGCCAGGGCAACGACGTGGGCACGCAGTACCGCTCGGCGGTCTACACGCACGGCCCCGGGCAGGAGGCCACCGCCAAGGCCTCCCGCGCCGCCTACCAGCGGGTCCTGACGTCCTCCGGCCACGGAACGGTCACCACGGAGATCGTCCCGGCCGAGGGCCGCCCCTTCTACCCGGCCGAGGCGTACCACCAGCAGTACCTCGACAAGAACCCGGCCGGTTACTGCGGCATCGGCGGCACCGGTGTCTCCTGCCCGATCGGCGTGGCCCCGGCCGATGGGTGAGCCGGCGGTGGCCGTGGAGAGCTTCGGCGGAGGCTGGATCTACGAGGAGAGCCTGCGGCCGTTCTGCGAGTCCGTCGCGGAGATCTGCGGCTACGACTTCGACGACTTGGACTGGCAGGCCGTCGGCAACGCCCTGCCCGGCACGGACGTGGAGGAGCCCGGCGGCTGGTACGACTACCCGCTGGCGGGCCGCGTACCGCTGACCCTGTTCGTGGCGGACGACCCCGACTCGTACGTCGTCTTCGTCCGCCTCACCGGGGCCCCGGACGACCTCACGCGGGCGCGGATCGAGACGGCGCTGCACATCTTCGGCTCCTACAGGGTCGTGTGACGCGGCGGACCGGTGTGTCCCCAGGGGCGCGCGCACCCCATAGGGTGCCCTCGTGACTGCGCCCCTGAGTTCCCCCCGATCCCGTGCCGCGCTGCGGATATCCGCGCGGGTGTCCGCCGAGTTGCTGCTGGTGCTGGCCGGACTGGCCGTGGCTCTGTGGCTGCTGGGCCGGATGTGGTCCGTGGTGTGGCCGCTGGTGTGCGGGCTGCTGATGACCACGCTGACCTGGCCCGTCGCACGGGTCCTGCGACGGCGCGGCTGGCCGCCCGCGCTCGCCGCCTCGGTGGTGACCGTGCTGTTCCTGCTGCTCCTGGCGGGTGTGGTGGCGCTGATCGCGGTGCCGGTGGCGTCCCAGTCCGGGGAGCTGTCCGACGGCGTCGTCGAGGGCATCCAGCGGCTGCGCGAGTGGGCCGCCGGGCCGCCGCTGAACATCGGGGACGCCCAGATCGACAAGGCCTTCGACTCCGCGGTCGCCCGTGCCCAGGAGGGCCTCGGCAGCATGGTCGGCGCCGTGGTCACCGGGGTGAGCACCGTGGTCAACGGTGTCGTCACGGCCGTGCTCGCGCTGTTCCTGATGTTCTTCTTCCTCAAGGACGGCCCGCGGTTCCTGCCCTGGCTCGCCCGTCAGCTGCCCGGCCGCCTCGCCACCGACGTCCCGGTCGTCTTCGCGCGCGGCTGGGACACGCTGGGCTCCTTCGTGCGGTCCCAGGCGGCCGTCGGCCTGCTCGACGCGGTGCTGATCGGCCTGGGCCTGTGGATCCTGGGCGTGCCGCTGGTGCTTCCGCTGGCGGTGCTGACCTTCGTCTCCGCGTTCGTGCCGATCATCGGCGCCCTGTTCGCCGGGTTCGTCGCGGTCCTCATCGCCCTGGTGTCCAACGGCCTGATGGACGCGCTGATCGTGCTGGCCATCATCGTCGTGGTGCAGCAACTGGAGGGCAACGTCTTCCAGCCCATCATCCAGAGCCGGGGCCTCGGTCTGCACGCGGCGGTCGTGCTGCTGGCGGTGACGCTGGGCGGCAGTCTCGCCGGCATCGTGGGCAGCCTGCTCGCCGTGCCCATCGCCGCGCTGATCGCGGTGGTGTGGAACTACGTCCGCGAGCAGCTCACCGACCCGGCACCGGGAGCGGGCGAGGACGATCCGGACCTCGCGGGGCCCCTCCCGTCGTAGCGGCGTGCCCGGGCGGCCGGGCACGCCGCGCCGGGCGGAGGCGGCCCCCGGGTTACGGTCGGCTCCATGAACGGTGATCGCCCCGGGTGGCACCGGTGCCTGCTGGGCGGCGCGCTGTTCGCCGTGGCCATGGCCGGCACCACGCTGCCCACCCCGCTCTATCCCCTCTACCAGGAGAAACTCGGCTTCTCCGAACTCACCGTCACCGTCGTCTACGCCGTCTACGCCTTCGGTGTGATCGGCGTGCTGCTGCTGGCGGGCAACGCCTCGGACGCCGTGGGCCGCAGGCCGGTGCTGCTGTGGGGCCTGGGGTTCGCGGCGGCGAGCGCCGTCTGCTTCCTGTGTGCGACGGGCCTGGGCTGGCTCTTCGCGGGGCGGCTGCTGTCGGGCCTGTCCGCCGGCCTGTTCACGGGGGCCGCGACGGCGTACGTGATGGAGCTGGCGCCCGAGGGCGGCGCCGCCCGGGCCACCTTCGTGGCGACGGCCGCCAACATGGGCGGTCTGGGCTGCGGTCCGCTGCTCGCCGGGCTGCTCGCGCAGTACGCCCCCTGGCCGCTGTACCTGCCGTTCGCCGTCCATCTCGTCCTGGTGGCCGCCGCGGCCCTCGTCCTGCTGCGGCTTCCGGAGACCGTACGGGAGCTGCGGCCGCTGCACACGGTACGGCCGCAGCGCCCCGCCCTGCCCCCGCCGGTCCGCCCGGTGTTCGGCCCGGCGGCGGCCGCGTCCTTCGTGGGGTTCGCGCTGTTCGGGGTGTTCACTGCCGTCAGTCCCGCGTTCCTCGCCGAGTCGCTGGATCTGCGCGACCACGCCGTGAGCGGGCTGGTCGTCGCGCTGGCCTTCTTCTCCTCGACCGCCGGGCAGCTCGCGGCCGGCCGGGTGGGGGTGGCGCGGTCGCTGCCGCTGGGCTGTGCCGGGCTGCTCGCCGGACTGCTGCTGCTGGCCGGGGCCCTGTACGCGGACCTGCTCGTCCTGGTGGTGCTGAGCGCGCTCGTCGGCGGGACCGGGCAGGGGCTGGCGTTCCGCGGGGCGCTGTCGGCGGTGGCCGGGGCGTCGCCCGGGGACCGGCGCGCGGCGGTGATCTCGACGCTGTTCGTGGTGGCGTACGCGGGGATCTCGGTGCCGGTGATCGGGGTGGGCCTGCTGACGGGGCCGCTGGGCCTGGAGGGCGCCGGGCTGGTCTTCATCGCGTGCATGGGCGCCCTGGTCTCGGCCGCCGCCGGCTATCTGCTCCGGTGGCCGGTGCGGGTGAAGGCCTGAGCGGACGGGGCTCCTGCCCCGCGAACGGCCGAACCGGGCTCGCGGGGCACCTCCCGGCGGTGTGAGCCTGGAGGAGCCGTGGGGGTGAGGGGGTCGCGAGAGGAGTTCCGCGGATGCACCCTGTCACCGCGTCGCCGGTGCGCCTGGAGGCGTATGTCGATCCCCGGTTGTCCCGATGGATGTGGCTGGTGAAGTGGCTGCTCGCCATCCCGCACTACATCGTGCTGTTCTTCCTCTTCATCGCGTTCGGCGTCGTGACCGTGATCGCCTTCTTCGCCATCCTGTTCACCGCCCGGTACCCCCGGTCGCTGTTCGACTTCAACGTCGGCGTGCTGCGGTGGAACTGGCGCGTCGGCTACTACGCCCACACCGCGCTCGGCACCGACCGCTACCCTCCCTTCACCCTCGCCGACGTGCCGGACTATCCGGCGCGGCTCGACATCGCCTACCCCGCGAGGCTGTCGCGCGGTCTGGTCCTGGTGAAGTGGTGGCTGCTGGTGATCCCGCAGTACATCGTCGTCGGGATCCTCGTCGGGAGCTGGGGCTGGGGCGGCGAGGAGAACGACAGCTGGCGCGGGGGCGGGCTGCTGCCCTTCCTGTCGCTCGTCGCGGTGGTCGTCCTGCTGTTCACCGGCCGCTACCCCCGGCACCTCTTCGACTTCCTGATCGGTCTCGCCCGCTGGGTCGCACGGGTCACCGCCTACGCCGCGCTCATGACCGACCAGTACCCGCCGTTCCGGCTGGACCAGGGCGGCCGGGAGACACAGGGCACCCCGCCGCCCCCTCCCGGCCGGAGCCCGTCGCTGTCCAAGGAGTGACCCGGGCTCCGTCATCCACAGCGGAAGCCTTCCCTCCGCGCCTACGCTCCCCGCATGGTTCTCAGACGAGCGTTACAGGTGATCATGGTCATGACCCTGGCCCTCGCGGGGGCGGTCCAGGGCGCCGCACACGCCGGGGACGGCGGCGGGGGCGGAGGGCAGTCGCTCTACTACAACCACGCCTACGGCGTGCTCGACCGGGAGACCGCCGACGCGATCGAGCACTCGGCGTATCTCCGCAACTTCGCGAACTTCCAGGTCCGCACCACCACCGGCGCCGGCGGACAGACCTGGACCGGCCGGTACCTCATGGGCCGTGAGACCTACCTCGAACTGTTCGGCGTCGGCGACCTGCCCGGCAAGGACGGCACCCTCGGTGCCGGCGGCTTGGGCGTCTCGACGGAGCGGGCGGGCGACCTCGCGGCGGTCACCGCCCGGCTGCGTGAGCAGGGGGACGGCGAACCGGTGGAGTTCCTGCAGACGCGCGACTTCGGCGACGGCGTCCCCGTGCCGTGGTTCGACGCGGTCTTCACCACCGACCGGTACGACCTGTTCGGGGCGTGGGGGATGGAGTACCGGCCGGAGTACTTCGCCGACCCGCGCAGCAACACCGAGCCGGCCGCGTACCCCGGTGACGTCGGCCGGGAGCGCTACCTGTCCGACGGCTACCGCGACCACCTGATGCGGGACGTGACCGCCGTGCGGATCGCGGTGACCGCCGGGGACCTCGCGAACACGGTGCCGCTGCTGCGGGCCGGCGGCTTCGCCGTGCGGTCCGTGCCGGGCGGGGGCGTCGTCGCGAAAGGCGGCGGCACCACCCTCCGCTTCGACGCCGTGCCGCTGGACCGGGTGGGTCTGCGGCAGGTGGAGATGTCGCTGAACAGGCCGGTCGCCGGCCGGCACGTGGAGCGGCTCGGCCGGTCGGACCTGGTCGTCGGCCCCGGACCCCGCGCCGTGTGGACCTTCGGCGGCACCACGGGCGACCAGGCACCTCGGGCGACCAGGGACTGACGACAGGCCCTAGGACCCGCCGCTGCCGTACGGCCTCGTGATGATCTCCAGGCGGTGGCCGTCGGGGTCGTCGAAGTACGCCCCGCGGCCGCCGTCGTTGTGGTTGATCTCGCCGGGACGGCTGTGGAACGGGTCCGCCCAGTAGGTCAGGCCGGCCCGCTGGATCCGGGCGAAGATCTCGTCGAACTCCTCCTCCGAGACCAGGAAGGCGTAGTGCTGCGGGGTGATGGCGCCGGGGCTGTCCATGTAGTCGAGCGTGACACCGTTGGAGATCTCGACCGGGAGGAACGGGCCGTAGGGCGCGCTCACCTCCAGCCCCAGGATGTCGGCGAGGAACCGGGCCGAGGCGCGCTTGTCGTGCGCGGCGACGATGGTGTGGTTCAGCTGCACGGTCATGGCGGGCCTCCCCTGACGTACCGGTGAACCCCCTCTGGTGCACTCCCCCTGTGTACCCCGGGTGCGCGCCCTCGCGCATCACGAGAACGCGCCGAGGGCCCCGGCACGGACGCGCCGGGGCCCTCGGGCACGGAAACCGCGGGGTCTCAGATGGTGGCCGTGTCGATCACGAACCGGTACCGCACATCGCTGGCGATGACCCGCTCGTAGGCCTCGTTGACCTGGTCGGCGCGGATCAGCTCGATCTCGGCGCCCAGGCCGTGCTCGGCGCAGAAGTCCAGCATCTCCTGGGTCTCGGCGATGCCGCCGATCATGGATCCGGCGAGGGACTTGCCGCCGCCGATCACCGAGAAGAGGTTCAGGGAGATGGGCTCCTCGGGGGCGCCGACGTTGGCCAGCGTGCCCTCGGTCTTCAGCAGCGACAGGTAGGCGCCGAAGTCCAGCGGGGCCGAGACCGTGGAGACGATCAGGTCGAAGGTGCCGGCCAGCTCCTCGAAGGTCCTCGGGTCGCTGGTGGCGTGGTAGTGGTCCGCGCCCAGCTTCAGGCCGTCCTCGCGCTTGCGCAGGGACTGCGACAGCACGGTCACCTCGGCGCCGAGCGCGTGCGCGATCTTCACGCCCATGTGGCCGAGGCCGCCGAGGCCCACGATGGCGACCTTCTTGCCGGGGCCGGCGCCGAACCGCTTGAGCGGCGAGTAGAGGGTGATGCCGGCGCACAGCAGCGGCGCGGCGACGTCCAGGGACAGGCCGTCGGGGATGCGGACGACGAAGTTCTCGTCGACGACGACCTTCTCGGAGTAGCCGCCGTAGGTGGGCTCGCCGTCCTTGCCGATGCCGTTGTACGTGGGGATGTTGCCCTGGACGCAGTACTGCTCGCGGCCGGCCTTGCAGTTCTCGCACTCGCGGCAGGAGTCGACCATGCAGCCGACGCCCACGCGGTCGCCGACGGCGAACCTGGTCACGCCCGCGCCGACCTCGGAGACGACACCGGCGATCTCGTGGCCGGGGACCATCGGGAAGATCGCCTCGCCCCAGCCCTCACGGGCCTGGTGGATGTCGGAGTGGCAGATGCCGGCGAACTTGATGTCGATCAGGACGTCGTGCTCGCCGACCTGGCGGCGTTCGATGGTGGTGCGCTCCAGGGGCGCCTTGGGGGCGGGAGCGGCGTACGCAGCGACAGTGGTCATGCCGTGGGTTCTCCTAGCGGGGGTCGTGCGCCCGGCTGCCTTCTGGACCTTCCGGCCGGGCACGCTCCCCACCGTGCCGGAATCCCGGAGCCTCACCCAGACCACGGTTTTGCGTACGCACAGCGTGCGTACCACTGGCGGGGTCAGGCTGCTGTGCGTACGTCCGGCCATACTGGAGAGCATGGACGAACAGCCCGAACCCGCGCAGACGGCCGGTGGCGGCCTGGACCGGCGCGCCGAGCTCAGCGAGTTCCTGCGCACCCGGCGTGCCCGGCTGAAGCCGGAGGACGTGGGGCTGCCCGACTTCGGGCGGCGGCGGGTGCCCGGGCTGCGCCGGGAGGAGCTGGCGCAGCTGGCCGGGGTGTCCGTGGCGTACTACACGCGGCTGGAGCAGGGCAACGGCCACAACGTCTCGGCGGAGGTGCTGGACGCGATCGCGCGCGCCCTGCGGCTCAGCGACGCCGAGCACGCCCACCTGACGCACCTGGCCAAGCCGAAGCAGCACAAGAAGAAGACGGCGGCGCGCAGCCAGCAGGTGCGGCCGGCGCTGCGGCACCTGCTGGACTCGGTCGACAGCGTCCCGGCCTACGTCGTCGGGCGCCGCTCACACGTCCTGGCCTGGAACCGGATGGCCGCGGCGCTGTTCGGCGACTGGGCGGAACTGCCGGCCCAGGAGCGGAACTGGGCGCGGATGGTGTTCCTGCGGCCCGCGTACCGCGAGCTGTTCGTCGAGTGGGAGCAGAAGGCGGCCGACATCGTCGGCTACCTGCGCATGGACGCGGGCTGCCACCCGGACGACCCGCAGCTGTCCGCCCTGGTGGGCGAGTTGTCGGTGAAGAGCGAGGAGTTCCGCCGTCTGTGGGCCGCCCATGACGTCAAGGAGAAGAGCTACGGCGTCAAGCGCATGCGCCACCCCCTGGTCGGTGACCTGACGCTGTCCTTCGAGACGTTCCGCCTGGTCGACGACGCCGAGCAGTCGCTGATCACGTACCACGCGGAGCCGGGCACCGCCTCGGCGGAGGCCCTGCGCCTGCTGGCGAGCTGGGGTGCGGACGCGACCCGGGCGGGCGCCGGGAGCCAGGCCCCGTAGACACGCGAGCGGCCCGCCGGAAGCCGGGGCTTCCGACGGGCCGTTCACTGACGGTCCTGCGGCCTACTTGCCGTAGTACGCGTTGTAGATCGAGATCGTCGACTTGTTGCCCTTCTTGTCGGCGATCTTGGCGTGGAAGGAGACGGCCTTCCCCTTCGCCGGGTTCTTGAAGGAGACCTTGCCCTTCTTGACCTCGAGCTTCTTCCAGGTCTTGCCGTAGTCGTACGACACGTACACCGCCAGCGACTTCAGGTTGCTGCCCTTGGCCGCGCCCTCGACGGTGACCGGAACGGTGACCTGCTTGCCGGCCGGGGCCTTGCTGTCCAGGCCGGTGGCCGCGTGGAAGCGCGCGGTGGAGGCGGGCAGCTGCTTGAGGTCGGTGACCTTCTTCGAGCGGAACGTCCAGCTGGCGTCGATGCGGGTGGAGGCCGCCGCGACCTTGACGCTGCGCTTGACCGACGTCGACAGCTTGTACTCGGCGTCACCGGCCGGCACCTTGAACGGCTTCTCGCCGAACAGCGGGTCGTCGTTGCTGCCGACCTTCTTGCCGTTGCGGTACAGGGTCGTGGCCGCCGACGTGAACTGCGAGTAGCCCACGTTGCGCTTGCCGTCGGCGAACAGCGGCAGGGAACCGAAGATCTCGTTGCCCTCGCGGAAGATGCCGAAGTCGGCGTCGAGCCGCGGTCCGAAGACGGCCGTGTTCACGGTCTTGGAGTAGCTCTTGCCGGCCGCGTACTTCTGCTGGCCCATCGCGTAGGCGGCCTCGTCGATCGGGAAGCCGTCCGGGTCCACCCCGCCGTACTGGGCGAACTCGAGCTGCCACTCCACACCGCCCTGGGCGGACAGGTGCAGCGTGCGCGTGCCGGGCAGGGACTGCTGGATGCCGATCGAGGAGGCGCCGGAGCTCCACGGCATCCAGCCCACGGCGTTGAGCGCGCCCTTCTTGCCGCTCGTCGAGGCGCCGAGGCCGACCTTCACCGTGGCCAGCTCACCGGCCTTGTAGTGCTTGGTGAAGCCGGTGGCGAGCTGCTTGACCGGGCCGCCGGCGACGGTGTTGTACTCCTCCGTGGCGCCCTTGCTCCAGTGGCCGTCCCACTGCTGGGTCACCGAACCGTCGGTGAGCTGCGGGCCGACGTGGGCGGTGCGGATGTCGGCGAAGGAGTCCAGCCACCAGCCGAAGCCGTAGCTGGAGTCACCGGCCGACACCGTGTAGTCCGCCGAGGCGAACTCCGACTTGGTGCCCGTGGCCGGGACGGTGATGTCCACCTTCTTGGCCTTGCGGGCGTCCAGCGTGACCGTGGTGTTCTTGGTCAGGTTCAGCTTGGGCTGCGCGAGCCAGTCGACACCGGCGAACTTCTCCGGGTCGTCGCCCACGTAGACGTTGCCGTTGAGGATGTAGGTGCCCTTGGGCAGCCGCGCGGTGACCGTGCCGTCCGCGTCGTACGGCATGGCCCCCTTGCCCTTGCCCAGGCCCGCGATGCCGGTCAGGTCGGTGCTGTAGTTCTTCGCCGGCTTCCCGTCGCGGTCGACGACCTTCAGCGTGACGTCGTACGACTCGACCTCGCGCTGCACCGCCGCCGCCGTGCGGACCGTCTGGCCGCCGCCCGTCGCCGTCACGTACGAGGAGTACGCGCCGTCGAGCGTGCCGCCCAGCTTGGTGTTGACGGTGAACGGCACGGAGGCCTTGCCGCCTGCCGGGACCGTCACCGAGGTGGCGCCGAGCTTGAAGAAGCCGGCCGGGGCGGCCTGGCCCTTGGGGTTGGTGGCGGTCGACGCCAGCTTCAGCGTGACGTCCTTGGTGCCGAGGTTGCGGTACGTCAGCTGCTTGGTGACCGGCTTGTCGTCGGTGTGCGGCCACTGCTGGATGCCGAAGCTCACCGACACCGGCTCGGCGACGACGGTCTGCTTGATGGCCTTGTCGACCTGGATCCGGCCCGAACCCTGCTGGAACGGCGTGTACTTGCCGCCCTTGGTGGAGCCGGTGAGGGCGCCCTTGAGCTCGGGGTACTTCCACTCGGGGTGCTGCTGCTTGAGGATCGCCGCCGCGCCCGCGACATGCGGGGTCGCCATCGACGTGCCGGAGATGGTCATGTAGCCGGCCGGCTTCTCGCCGACCTCCTGGGCTATCTGGTTGCCCGGGGCGGAGGCCGCGGTGATGTCCACGCCGGGCGCGGTCACGTCGGGCTTGAGGGCGCCGTCCATGCCGGGGCCGCGGCTGGAGAAGTCCGCCAGCACGTCCTTGTCGTCGACCGCGCCGACGGTCAGGGCCGCGGCGGCGCTGCCCGGGGAGCCGATGGTCTGCTCGCCGAAGTCGCCCTCGTTGCCCGCGGCGATGGCGAACAGGACGCCCTTCTCCTCGGAGAGCTTGTTCACCGCCGCTTCCATCGGGTCGATCGCCGGCGTGTCGCCGCCGCCCAGGCTCATGTTGATGACGTCGGCGCCCTCGGCGACGGCCCACTCCATGCCGGCGAGGATCTCGGAGTCGCTGCCGAATCCGCTGTCGTCGAGCACCTTGCCGTTGAGGATCTTCGCGCCGGGCGCGACACCCTTGTACTTGCCGCCGGACTTCGCGCCGGTGCCGGCCGCGATGGAGGCCACGTGCGTGCCGTGGCCGACCTTGTCGGTGGCGTCGGGCGAGGCGGTGAAGTTCTTGGCGCCGACGACCTGGCCCGTGAGGTCGGCGTGCGTGCCGTCGACACCGGTGTCCAGGACGGCGATCTTGACGCCCTTGCCGTCGTAGCCGGCGGACCACGCCTTGGGGGCGCCGATCTGCGGGACGGACTTGTCGAGGCTGGCCTTGCGGACGCCGTCGAGCCAGACGTGCGCGATGCCGGAGGCGGTCCTGTCGCCGTTGGTGACGGCGTCCCACAGCTCGGGCGTGTCCGCCTGCGGCGTCTGGACCGCGTCGGCGTTCAGGGTCTTCAGCGTGTGGCGCAGGGTGCCCGCGTCACGGACGTCGGCCTTGGTGGCCGTGGCGCCGCCCTGGTAGCCGACGATGACCTTCAGGCCCTTCTTCTGGGCCTTGCGGGTCGTGGACTTGTTGAGCTCGGTGACGTCGAACAGCCGCCGGTCGAGCTTGCCGGTGGCGACCAGACGGGCCGCGTCGGCCGGGATCACGAGGGTGTGGCCGTCGACCTTGCGGATCTGGACGGGTATGTCCTCACGGCCCTTGGCCCGCTGCAGGCCGACGACACGGCCCTTGGCGTCCAGGGCGACCCGATCGCCGGTGATCAGCGTGATGTGGTGCTTGGCGGTGAGCGAGGCCGGCTTGGCGGCGGCCGTGCGCTCGCCGTCGGCCGACGCGGGGCTGGTCATGCCCGCCGCGAGGGCCACGGCTGCCGCTGTGGCGACCGTGGCCGCGCACGCCCTTTTCACTTGTCTGCGCAAGTTTCCCCCTTGCAGAAGTACCGGGCGAATTCCCCGTTCACCCGGCCGGGGGTGGTCTCGTACGCATGCGCGCGCACCCCCCGGAATACGCAGTATGCCGAGGGGTGATCAGGCACTCAATAGATGAGAAGACAGTAAGAAATCCGTCGGCTGACTGTTACACGGCCGCCGGAACTCCGTTACAGGGCCGCGAACTTACGCACGCGTGTTCTCCTTGACGGTGATGCGGCCCTTGCGGATGGTCGCCAGCCGCGGGGCCTTCTTCGCGAGAGCCGAGTCGTGGGTCACCATGATGAAAGTGAGCCCGAGCTCCTTCCACATGCGTTCGAGCACGTCCATGATCTCGTCGCGCATCGACTCGTCGAGGTTGCCGGTGGGTTCGTCGGCGAGCAGCACCTTCGGCTGTTTCACCAGCGCCCGGGCGATGGCCACGCGCTGCTGCTGACCGCCGGACATCTCGCCGGGCAGATGCGCGAGACGTTCTCCGAGACCGACCGACTTCAGTGCCTCGGCGGCCTGTTCGCGGCGCTGTTTCGGCTTGACGCCGAGCGGGACGAGCGCGGTTTCGACGTTTTCCTGTGCGGTGAGCGTCGGGATCAGGTTGAAGGACTGGAAGACAAAACCGATGTTCTCGCTTCGTACCCGGGTGAGTCTGGCCTCCGGCAGTGCGGCGAGGTCGATGCCGTCGAGGACGATCCGGCCGGAAGTGGGGCGGTCCAGGCCGCCGAGCATCTGCAGCAGGGTGGATTTACCACCGCCGGTGGGGCCCTGGATGACCAGACGGTCGCCGTCGGGAATGGTGAGGTCGATGCCGTCGAGGGCCTGGACGGTTTCTCTGGAACGCGTGTAGTGCTTGGTGACCGCGGTCAGTTCGTACATGGAGGGCTCCTGGTGTGGTCTTCGGGTGCGGGCGGACGGGCGCTACTCGACGCGGCGCAGTGCGTCCGCCGGGCGGAGCCGTGAAGCCCGCCAGCCGCCGAACGCGCCGGCGATCAGGCCGCCCGTCACCGCCAGGGCCACCGCGAGGGCGATGGTCGTCGGGCTGACGGGTGCGGTGAGGGCGACGTCGAGGGTCCGCTGCGCCTGCCTCCCGGGTCCGCCGAAGCCGCCCCCGGCACCACCGCCCCCGCCCAACTGGGCCTGCAGGGTGGGGCTCACGGCGGTCACCGCGTAGGCGCCCGCCAGTCCCAGCGCGATGCCCAGCGCCCCGCCGACCAGGCCGTTGACGACCGCCTCGCCGACCACCTGCCCGGTCACCCGGCGGGACTTCCAGCCCAGCGCCTTGAGCGTGCCGAACTCGCGGACCCGGCGGGAGACCGCCGAGGACGTCAGCAGGCCCGCCACCAGGAACGCGGCCACGAGCACCACGACCGACAGCCACTTCCCCACGCTCGCGGCGAGGGAGGAGGCCGTGGACAGGGAGCCGGAGACGGTGTCGGCGAGGTCGGCCGAGGTGGTGACCGTGGTGCCGGGGACGTTCTCGACGATCTGCGACTTGACGCCGTCGATCCGCTGCGAGTCGGTGGCCTTGACGTAGATCGTGGTGACCTTGTCCTTCGCGTCGGCCAGCGTCTGCGCCTGCTTCAGCGGGATGTAGAGGTCGGCGGCTGCGTCCCCGCTGTCGGCCGTGGCGATGCCGACGACCTCGAACTTCGTGTCCTTGATGGTGACCGTGGACCCGGTCTTGAGCTTCTTCTCCTTGGCGTAGGACGCGTCGGCCACGGCGACCTCGGCGTTCGTCTCGCTCGTACGGAACGTGCGGCCACTGGTGATCCGGGAGGAGGTGAGCGGGCCGAGGGCCGGTTCGGCGACGTCGGTGCCGTAGACGGAGTAGCTGTTGACGTCGAAGTCGGCCCCGCCGCCCTCGACCCGGCCCTGCGGAGAAGGCTGCGCGCCGCCCGGGCCGCCGCCCGGGGCGCCTCCGCCGTCCTGCTGGAAGCGGCCGCGGGTGAACTCGCCGCTGACCTTGACGACCTGGAGGCTCAGTCCGCCCACCGCGTCCGCGACCCCGCTCTGCGCGTCCACCGTGCCGACGGTCGAGCTCGCCAGCGTCTGGAAGCCCTGCACCATGACGCGGTCGCTGCTCTGCTCGCCCTCGGAGCCGTCGTCCTGCGCGTCGAAGCGGAAGCGCGGCCGCTCGGAGGTGCTGCCCGCGGGCGCCGCGGCCTTGGTGACGGTCATGTCCGTGCCCAGCCCGTAGAGCGACTGGAGGACCTTGTCCTGCGCCGCGCCCATGCCGGCGGAGACGGACGTGACGACGATGACCAGCGCGATGCCCAGCGCGAGTCCGGAGGCGACGACGAGGGCCGCCTTTCTGCGGCGGCGCAACTCGCGCCTCAGATAGGTGAAGAACATGGCGGCAAGCTAGGGACGGTCTGTGATGACCGCTTGAGCCGCGCATAAGAGCCGGATGAGAAGCGACACGGAAAAGCCGGAAGCGGTCAGGAAGGACGGGAGGCGGCCGGGAAGGACCGGCGGCGGCCGGAAGACGAAGCCGCCGCCCGCCCCGGGTGGGGGCGGGCGGCGGCTTGCGTGCGGGCGGGGCCGAAGGGCCGTCAGACGGCGGAGCCGGCCTTCCAGTCGGCCCAGTTCATGTTCCAGCCGTTGAGGCCGTTGTCCGGCGCGATGGTCTTGTCGCCGGTGTTCTCGACGACGACCACGTCACCGAGGATGGAGTTGTCGAAGAACCAGGCGCCCGGGGTGTTCGGGTCGTCCGCGCCCTTGGCGTCCTGCAGACCGACGCAGCCGTGGCTGGTGTTCGCGTTGCCGAAGATGGACTTCGCGCCCCAGTAGTTGCCGTGGATGAACGTGCCGGAGCTGGAGAGGCGGATGGCGTGCGGCACGTCCTTGATGTCGTACTCGCCCTTGCCGTCGTCGTCCGTGAAGCCCACGGTCGCGCCGTTCATGCGCGTCTCCTTGAACTTCTCGGACATCACCATGACGCCCTCGTAGGTCTTGTTCTCCGGCGAGCCCGCGGAGATCGGGATCGTCCGGACGACCTTGCCGTCCTGCGTGACCTTCATCTGCTTGGTCTTCGCGTCGACGTAGGAGATCTGGTTGCGGCCGATCTTGAAGGTGACCGTCTTCTGCTGGACGCCGTAGACGCCCTCGGCACCCTCGACACCGTCGAGCGCGAGCTTCAGCGTGACGGTGGAGCCTTCCTTCCAGTAGTCCTCGGGCCGGCAGTCCATGCGGTTGGCGTTGAACCAGTGGCAGGCGACCTCCTGGCCGCTGGTCGTGCTGACCGTGATGCCCTTCTGGACCGCGGCCTTGTTGGTGATCGCCTTGTCGAAGTTGATCGAGACCGGCATGCCGACGCCGACGGTGGTGCCGTCGTCCGGGGTGAAGTTGCCGATGAAGCTGTTGGCCGGGGAGACCGTGGTGAAGGAGGCGTTCTCGTGGGCGACGCGCCCGTCGGAGTCCTTCGCCTCCGCCGCCAGCTTGTAGGTGGTGGACCGCTCCAGCTGCGTGCTGGGCTTCCAGCTCTTCTTGTCGGCGGATATCTGGCCGCTCACCTCGGTGCCGTCGGCCGTCGTCATCTTCACGGTCGTGAGCGTGCCCTTGCTCACCGTGACGGCGGCGGAGTTGTTGATCGAGGCGTTGTTCGAGCCGTCCTTGGGCGTGATCTTGATCTGGGCCTCGGAGGTCTTCTTGGCCGCGGCCTCGTCGACCTTCGACTGGGAGCTGTCGCCGCCGTCGCCGCCGGAGGCGCTGTCGTCGCCGCCGGAACAGGCCGAGAGCACCAGCACTCCGCCGAGCAGTGCGGACGCGACCGTCAGGCCCTTGCGCCGCTTACTGACCGTCATCACACGCTTCTCCATCGTTGCCGATTTCCCCAAAACCCCGGGCCCCCGTCACCAACCAAGTGCCCCCGTCGGGACTCGTGAGTCCCCGTCGAGAACCTTCAACGCTACGACCGGTTCGTCCGGTTCCCCAGGTGGCGCAGGTGTGGGGATCACCACGTCCGTGACGGACGGTGCCGGGCGGTGCGGGTGTGGCCGTGCGCCGCTTGAGACGCGAGGACCCCGGGCGGCGGTTGCCGCCCGGGGCCAGGAGGTTCCGAGCGGTCAGCCGTCGCTGTCGTCGTCGCCATCATCCTCGTCGAGGTCCCAGTCCGGCGAATCGGGGTCGTAGTCGATCCGCTCGCTGCTCCAGGAGGCCTGCTGGAGCTCGACCCCCGGCACCTCACTGACCAGGTCGAACGGGTCGACGAGGTAGGCGAGGGCCTCCGCGGTGTCTTCCGTCACAGCTTCCTCGGCGTGGGCCCGCTCCGCCTCCGGCATCCCGGCGTCGCCGGCGATCCTGCCGAGCGCGGACTTGGTGACCGCGTCGGGGTCCTCGACCTCGAGAACGAGTTCCACCCGAAGCCGTACAAATCGTGATGTCTCTGGAGTGCTCATGGCGGGAGCGTACGGCCAAGGCCTCCTGTGACTTTCCCGTGACCCGCGCCTTTCACTAACATCGCCCCACACGGCCAATTCGCCGACGTCACAAGGGGATCGATATTCCGTGTCATCCGCTCGCCGTCCGTTGCTGACCGCCACCGCAGCGGGGACCCTGCTGGGCGCCCTGTGGTTCGTCCCGTCCGCCAACGCGACGTCGGACTCCCCAGTGAGAGACGCGGTCTCGACGAGCCCGTCTCCGCAGGTCACGGAGCAGGCGCGGATCGCGGCCACCACCGCGGACGCCGCCGCTGCCGGGCCCCGTCTCGCGGACACCGGAAGCTTCGACAGCACGCCGTACGTGATCGGCGGGACGTTCTGCCTCACGCTGGGCGCCGGCTTCGTCGTGTACTCGGTCCGCCGGGAACGCCTCGGTCTCTGACCGCACTTGAGCGCCCGCGCGGCCGACCGCCTTCGAGCGCCCGCGTCGGTGACCGCCCTTGAGCGCCCGCGGGGACGGCTGAGGGGCCCCGCCGGACGGCAGGGCCCCTCCTGTCCCGCGGACCGTCCTACCGGAGCGGCCCGGTGACCTTCTCCACCGCCGCGAGCAGCCGCCCGTCGCGCACGAACGCGTCCGCCGCGGCCAGGTCGGGCGCGAGGTACCGGTCCGGGCCCGGGCCCTGGACGCCGGCCTCCCGCGCGGCGTCGATGACCGCCCGCGTCGCCGGTGCCGGGGTGAGCCCCTCACGCAGCTCGATCGCGCGGGTCGCCGCGTACAGCTCGATGGCGAGGACCCGGGTGAGGTTGTCGACGGAGGTGCGCAGCTTGCGCGCCGCCGACCAGCCCATGGAGACGTGGTCCTCCTGCATGGCGGAGGACGGGATCGAGTCGGCCGAAGCCGGTACGGCGAGCCGCTTCAGCTCGCTCACCAGTGCGGCCTGCGTGTACTGAGCGATCATCAGGCCCGAGTCCACACCGGCGTCGTCGGCCAGGAACGGCGGCAGGCCGTGGCTGCGGTTCTTGTCGAGCAGCCGGTCGGTGCGCCGCTCGGCGATGGAGCCGAGGTCGGCGGCGGCGATGGCGAGGAAGTCCAGGACGTAGGCGACGGGCGCCCCGTGGAAGTTGCCGTTGGACTCCACGCGGCCGTCGGGCAGGACGACGGGATTGTCCACGGCGGCGGCCAGCTCGCGGTCGGCGACCAGCCGGGCGTGCGCCACGGTGTCCCGCCCGGCCCCGGCGACCTGCGGGGCGCAGCGCACCGAGTAGGCGTCCTGGACGCGCGGGGCGTCGTCCTGGTGATGGCCGGTCAGGCCGGAGCCCTGCAGCACGGCCAGCATGTTGGCGGCGCTGGCGGCCTGCCCGGGGTGCGGCCGGATGGCGTGCAGCTCGGGTGCGAGGACCTTGTCGGTGCCGAGCAGGGCCTCCAGGGACAGGGCGGCCGTGACGTCGGCGGACCGGTAGAGGGTGTCCAGGTCGGCCAGGGCCATGACCAGCATGCCGAGCATGCCGTCGGTGCCGTTGAGGAGGGCGAGCCCCTCCTTCTCGCGCAGTTCGACCGGCTGGATGCCGTGCGCGGCGAGCAGTTCGGCGGCCGGGCGCACGGTGCCGTCGGGGCCCTCGGCGTCGCCTTCGCCCATGAGCGCGAGCGCGCAGTGGGACAGCGGGGCGAGGTCGCCGGAGCAGCCGAGGGAGCCGTACTCGTGCACGACCGGGGTGATCCCGGCGTTGAGCAGGTCGGCCATGGTCTGCGCGACCTCGGGGCGCACGCCGGTGCGCCCCGAGCAGACGGTCTTCAGCCGCAGGAACATCAGGGCGCGCACGACCTCGCGCTCGACCCGGGGTCCCATGCCGGCGGCGTGCGAGCGGACGATGTTGCGCTGGAGCCGGGCCCGCAGCTCGGGGCTGATGTGCCGGGTCGCCAGGGCGCCGAAGCCGGTGCTCACGCCGTACACGGGGTCCGGCTTGGCCGCCAGCGCGTCCACGATCTCGCGGGCCGCGGCGAGGGCGGCCACGGCCTCCTCGGAGAGCTCGACGCGGGCGCCGCCGCGCGCCACGGCGAGCACGTCGGACGCGGTCACGCCGGACGTCCCCACCACCACAGTGTGCATATCCATATTCAGGAGCGTACGCAGTGAATTCGATGATGTCACCACTGGGGACGGGGTTCGCCCCTTACCGAATGCGTCACACCGCCCGGGGCCCCCGGACCACGGGGCGCATGGGGCAGAACGGACCGCCGGGGCTGTCCGGTGGGTGTCAGGGCGCGTGGCGGCCGCGGAAGCGGCGCCGTTCGCCGCCCGCCTCCCGGGACGGCTCGTCCGCGAGCCGTACGACGGGATCGTCCGGCCCGGCCCGCCCGGCGACGACCGGTCGCCCGGCCCGCTCGGCCTTGGCCCGGTACTGGGCGGCGTCGGCGAGCCGGAACAGCCGGCGCGCGGAGCGCACCGTCCCGATCGGGTCCTCGGTGGAGGCGACACCGCAGGCCACACCGTCCCCGAGCTCCAACTCGGCGGCCCGGCGGCACAGTTCGCCGGCCGCTTTCACAACCTGGTCCGCGGGCGGCCCGACCGCCAGCAGACAGAACTCGTCCCCGCCGAGCCGCGCCGCGAGCGCCCCCGGCAGCATGGCCCCGCACAGCGACAGCACCGAGCCGAACCGCTCCAGGAGCCGGTCTCCGGCCGCGTGCCCATGGGTGTCGTTGACCCGCTTCAGTCCGTTCAGATCGCAGACGACGAGGCTGACGACGGCCCCGTCCCTGCGGTGCCGCTCGATGGCCTGTTCCAGGCGCACGTCGACGGCCCGGCGGTTGGCCAGCCCGGTGAGGGAGTCGGTGAAGGCGAGCCGCCGGGCCTCCTCCAGACGCTCGGTCTGGGCGATGCCCGCGGCCACGACGGAGGCCAGGACGGTGGCGAAGTCGGCGTCGGCCCGCCCGAAGACGGGCTCGCCGGCCGGCCGGGCGACGTAGAGCTCGCCCCAGGCCCTGCCGTGCAGCACGATGGGCGCGACGACGCAACAGCCGCGGCCGCGGCGCCGCAGGGCCGCGACCCGCTGGTGGCAGTACCCGGGCTCCCCGGCGGCGGGCCCCTCGGCCGTCTCCACCCACGCGTCGGGCTCGCCGCCGCCGGCCCACTGCTCGTGCAGGAACTCGGTGATCTCGGCGAACTGGTGCACCGGATAGGCCTCGTCCTCGGGGAACTCCTCCTCGCCCTCGGCCAGCTCACCGACGTTCACGAGGACCTTCAGCCGCCCGAGCTCCCGCTCCCACACCGACAGCGCGGCGAAGCTGCCACCCAGCGCCCGGCACGCCCCCGAGGCCGCCGCACGCCACGCCTCACGCAGCCCGTGCGCGGCCGCCATCCCCTGAGCCAACGCGACGACGGCCGCCAGCCGTCTGTCCTCACCCATCACCCCAGGCTAGGGAGTTTTCAGCCAATCCGTTCTGTTGACGGGGCGAACGGGGAGGCCGGGGGTTCACAGCGGGCGGGGGTCGTTCACAGCCGCCGCCCCCGCCCCCTCAGCCCCTGCTCCCCCGCCCCCTCAGCCCCTACTCCCCGGCCCCTCGGCCCTTACTCCCCCGGCCACTGCGGCTTGCGCCGCTCGTTGAACGCGGCGACGCCCTCCGCCCGGTCCCCGGAGAACGCCGTGGTCCGCCACGCCGCGTCCTCGACCTCCAGACCGGCCCGCAGATCCAGCCCCTGCCCCAGCCGCAGCGCCCGCTTGGCCGCCCGCAGCCCCACCGGCGAGTTCCCGGCGATGCGCCCGGCCAGTTCCAGCGCGGCCTCCCGGTCCCGCCCGGCGTCCACCACCTGGTCGACCAGCCCCAACTCCCCCGCCTCCGCGGCCTCGACCCGCCGGGCCGAGAAGATCAGCTCGGCCGCCCGGGCCGCCCCCACCCGCCGGGGCAGGAGCTGCGTCCCGCCGCCTCCGGGGATCACCCCGACCGACACCTCCGGCAGCCCCACGACCGCCGTCCGGTCCGCCACGATCACGTCACACGCCAGCGCCAGCTCGAACCCGCCCCCCAGCGCGAACCCGTGCACGGCCGCCACCGTCGGCACCGGCAGCTCCAGCACCCCGGTGTACGCCCCGCGGGTCACGGGCCGCTGCCGCAGCAGATCCGCGTCGCTGAACGAGTTCCGCTCCTTCAGGTCGGCCCCCACGCAGAACGCCCGTTCGTGCGTCGAGGTCAGCACGACCGCCCGCACGTCCCGGTCCTCCCCCAGCGCCGCGCACGCCCCGGAGATCGACCGCGCCATCTCGGTCGACACCGCGTTCATGGCCTTGGGGCGGTCGAGGACGAGCTCCGCGACATGTCCCTGCTCGTGCCGCCGCACCAGCACGAACTCCCCGAACCGTTCCTCACTCATGACACCCTCCGGTTAACGCAGGTTAACAAGACCGACGCCTCAGATCATCGCAGCCGCACCCGGCCCACGAAAGAGCGGACGCGACCGGTTCCCCACCTCTGCCCGCCCACCCGTTCGAGTGACATGCCCCCAACTCCGCCCCGAACGCCCAAGGGAGCGCATAACGTGCGTCCGCCACGGCGTACAGGGGGCGCGTGCGCATCGGGGAGGAACCATGAGGACGACGAAACCGCCGACGAAACCGCCGACGAAAAAGCCCGCGAAACCGACGGCGAAACCGACGCCGGAGCAGGACACCGGGCCCGTCCGGCCGCGCCGAACGGTGCCGGTCACGCCCCACGGGGGCTCGGCCGCGGAAACGGTGCCCCTCCCCCCTCGGTCCCGGGGCCGGCACCGCAAGCCCCGCCCCCGCAAGGTCCTGCTCGCCGCCGGCGGCCTCGCCCTGGCCGCCGGCGCCCTGAGCCTGGTCCGCCTGACCTCGGGAACCGGCGGGGGCGGCGTCGGCGTCGAGGCCGGGCCCCGCCCGGACCCGGTCGTCTCCGGCACGGACGAGACACCGGGCACGGCGGCGGCCCTCCCGGCCACGCCCGAGGCGGGTCCCTCGTCGCCCACGGCCCTCGGCGGTCTCACCCCGTCACCGGCCGCCGGGGACGCACGACCGGCCCCGTCCGCCCCGGCCACCGGACCCGGCCGAGCCACCGGACCCGGCGGGACCACGGACACGCCCCCGGCGCCCGGACCCGGCACCACGACCCTTCCCGACAGGCCGAACCCCCCGGCTCCGCCGCCCCGGGGCGAGAAACCCCGCCCGGCCCCGACCACGCCCCCGGCCCCGAGCCGGACACCACCCGCCCCGGCACCCGAGCAGCCCGAAGCGCCGGACGAACCGAAGAAACCGCAGGACCCCGGCCTGTGCGTGCCGATCATCGGCCTGTGCGTGGACTCACCCGCCGGCCGCCGCTGACGGCGCGCGGACAGCGCACCGACGGCACACCGACACGGCACACCGGGCAGCGGCTACGGCGCACCGTCCCGCCGGGTGAGCAGCCACGGCTCCACGACGCCCAGTCCACGCACCGGCCGCTGCCACATCGGCTGCAGCGCGAACCGGTACACCGGCGGCTCCTCGCCCTCCTTCTCCGCCGCCGCGGCCTCCTCGGCCGCCTCCGCCTCGGAGGCCGGGGCGTCCTGGGTGCGGATCAGCTCCTCGGCGAACGCGGTGTCGACGAGGACGGCGTCCTTGGGAGCTATCGAGGTGAGCCGGGAGGCCAGGTTCACGGTCGTTCCGAAGACATCACCCATCCGGGTGGTCACGGTGCCGAACGCCATGCCGACCCGCAGCTCCGGCATGGTCTCGTCGTGCGCCATGGTCTCGATCAGCCGCAGCGCGATCTCGGCGGCCGTGCCGGCGTCGTCGGCGGCGTAGAGCACCTCGTCGCCGAGGGTCTTGATCAGCCGTCCGCCGTTGGCGGCCACCAGGTCGGCGGCCGTGGTCTCGAAGGCCTCGACCAGCTCGCCGAGCTCCTCCTCCTCCATCCGGCGGGTCAGGCGCGTGAAGCCGACCAGGTCGGCGAAGCCGACGGCCAGCCGCCGGTCGACCATCTCCTCGTCGTCGGCGGCCTGCACCACGCGTCCGGCCGAGGCCGCGAGCTGGCGGCGCCAGACGTAGACCAGGAACTCCTCCAGCTCGGGCAGGAGCAGCTCGACGATCGGGTACGTCACCTCGGTGCGCGTCATGCCCGGCTCGGGCGGCTCGGTCAGGCCCTCCAGGAAGGAGTCGATCTGCCACTCGGCGAGCCGCGCGGTGGTCTGCCCGGTGGAGCGGGCCACCTGGACGGCCATGGCCTCGCTCAGCAGCCCGGCCTCGACGAGACCGGCCAGGCGCCGCAGGGCGAGGACGTCCGCCTCCGTGAGGGCCTTGGCCTGGCCGATGTCGGCGAAGCCCATGGCCCGCCAGAAGCGGGAGGCCAGTTCCATGGAGACGCCGGCGCTGCGGGCCGCCTGGAACGGGGTGTAGCGGCGCTCGGCGCCCAGGATGAGCTGTTCCAGCCGCAGGGCGAGCGGATCCTCGCCGGGGTCGGCGCCCTGCGCGTCCGTGCCGGAGCCCGAGTCGTCGACGGTCACGCGTGCTGCCCTTCCGATCTGTCACGGTCATGTATCGACCGGCCTCAACTCTACGGCAGGTGTGCGCCAGCTCACTCCGTCAGGTTCAGCCGAAGGGTGAGGTGCCCGGCGTCGCGGGAAACTCGACGTCCGCGCCGCTGTCCGGTCTCAGGTCACGCCGGCCTCAGGTGCACGATGTCCCCGGCGCCCACCGGCTCCTGCACCCCTTTCTCCGTCGCCAGCACCAGCCGCCCGTCCCCGTCCACCGCCACCGCTTCCCCGACCACGGCCCGGTCCCCCGGCAACTCCGCCCGCACCACCCTCCCGAGCGTCGCGCATCCGGCGGCATACGCCTCCTGCAAACCGCTCGCGCTCGGGTCGCCCCCGGCCGCACGCCACTTCCCGTACCACTCCTCCAGGGACCGCAGCACGCCCCGCAGCAACGGATCCCGGTCCGTGCTCACGGCACCGGCCAGCGCCAGCGACCCCGCCGTCGGCACCGGCAGCTCGTCCGCCTTCAGCGTGACGTTGATGCCGACTCCCATGACGACCCCGTCGTCACCGGCCCGCTCGGCGAGGATCCCGCCGGCCTTGCGTTCCTCTCCGCCCACGGTGACCAGCAGGTCGTTCGGCCACTTCAGCGCCGTGTCGACGCCCGCCGCCCGCGCCAGCCCCGCCGCCACGGCCACCCCCGTGAGCAGCGGCAGCCATCCCCAGCGCGCCACCGGCACCTCGCCCGGCGTGAACAGGACGGAGAAGAAGAGGCCGGAGCGCGGCGGCGCGGTCCACTGCCGGTCCAGGCGCCCGCGCCCCGCGGTCTGCTCCTCGGCGACCAGCACGGCCCCCTCCACGGCCTCGCCCCCGGCCGCCCGGGCGACCAGGTCGGAGTTGGTCGAGCCGGTGCGCTGGACGACCTCCACCCCCGACCACAGGCCCCCCTCCCGCACCAGGCCGCGGCGCAGGGCGGTGACGTTGAGGGGCGGCCGGTCCAGATCGGACCAGCGGCTTCCGTTGGGCTCTGATGCATCTCGCGGCGTCATGCAAGCCACCCTAGGTGTGGTAAACGCCGCACTGCCGATGTGGAGGGCCCCCACTACTCTACGGATGAGTAACCGTCCCCCCTTTTGAGCAGGCAGGGAGCCGCATCCCGATGTCCGAGCCGGAAGAGCAGCAGCAGCCTGACATTCACACGACCGCGGGCAAACTCGCGGATCTGAAGCGCCGCATCGATGAGGCGACGCACGCCGGCTCCGCACGCGCCGTCGAGAAGCAGCACGCCAAGGGCAAGCTGACGGCCCGTGAGCGGATCGAGCTCCTGCTCGACGAGGGCTCGTTCGTCGAACTCGACGAGTTCGCCCGGCACCGCTCCACCAACTTCGGCCTCGACAAGAACCGCCCCTACGGCGACGGCGTCGTCACCGGGTACGGCACCGTCGACGGCCGCCCGGTCGCCGTGTTCTCCCAGGACTTCACCGTCTTCGGCGGAGCGCTGGGCGAGGTCTACGGGCAGAAGATCGTCAAGGTCATGGACTTCGCGCTGAAGACCGGCTGCCCGGTCATCGGCATCAACGACTCCGGCGGCGCCCGCATCCAGGAGGGTGTGGCCTCGCTCGGCGCCTACGGCGAGATCTTCCGCCGCAACACCCACGCCTCCGGTGTCATCCCGCAGATCAGCCTGGTCGTCGGGCCGTGCGCGGGCGGCGCGGTCTACTCCCCGGCCATCACCGACTTCACGGTGATGGTCGACCAGACCTCGCACATGTTCATCACCGGCCCCGACGTCATCAAGACGGTGACCGGCGAGGACGTCGGCTTCGAGGAGCTGGGCGGCGCCCGCACCCACAACGCGACCTCCGGCGTGGCCCACCACATGGCGGGCGACGAGAAGGACGCGATCGAGTACATCAAGCAGCTGCTGTCGTACCTGCCGTCCAACAACCTCTCCGAGCCGCCGGCCTTCCCCGAGGAGGCCGAGCTGGAGGTCACGGACGAGGACCGCGAGCTGGACACGATCGTCCCGGACAGCGCGAACCAGCCGTACGACATGCACACGGTGATCGAGCACGTCCTGGACGACGCCGAGTTCTTCGAGACGCAGCCGCTGTACGCGCCGAACATCGTCACCGGCTTCGGCCGGGTCGAGGGCCGGCCGGTCGGCATCGTCGCCAACCAGCCGATGCAGTTCGCCGGCTGCCTGGACATCAAGGCCAGCGAGAAGGCGGCCCGCTTCGTGCGGACCTGCGACGCCTTCAACGTCCCGGTGCTCACCTTCGTCGACGTCCCCGGCTTCCTGCCCGGCGTCGACCAGGAGCACGACGGCATCATCCGCCGCGGCGCCAAGCTGATCTACGCCTACGCCGAGGCGACCGTCCCGCTCATCACGGTCATCACCCGCAAGGCCTTCGGCGGCGCCTACGACGTCATGGGCTCCAAGCACCTCGGCGCGGACCTCAACCTGGCCTGGCCGACCGCGCAGATCGCCGTCATGGGCGCCCAGGGCGCGGTGAACATCCTGCACCGCCGCACCCTCGCCGAGGCCGAGGCGAACGGCGAGGACCTGGAGGCGGTGCGCGCCCGGCTGATCCAGGAGTACGAGGACACCCTCCTCAACCCCTACGTCGCGGCCGAGCGCGGCTACGTCGACGCCGTGATCCTTCCGTCGGAGACCCGCCGGCACGTCGTGCGGGGCCTGCGTCAACTGCGCACCAAGCGGGAATCCCTGCCTCCGAAGAAGCACGGCAACATCCCCCTCTAGCCACCAGGAGCCCATATGACGATCAAGGTCGTACGGGGCAACCCGACCCCGGAGGAGCTGGCCGCCGCCCTGGCGGTGGTCAGGGCCCGCGCCGCGGCGGCGGCCGCCCTGCCGCCCGGCGCGCCGACGCCCCGCGACTCCTGGTCCGACCCGTCCCGCATCGCCGCCCACCGCCTGCCCCAGCCGGGGCCGACGGCGTGGGGCCGTACGTACTGGCCGGGCTAGCCCTCTCGCCCCCGCGGCACGGGAACCGCGCACGGCGGAACGCGGGGCGCCGATTTGAGTACCCCTACTCAGGCGCCCCGCCCCGCCAGGCCGCACGCTGGACTCATGCTGTGGTCCGACCCCGAGAACGAACCGCCCGAAGAACTGCGGGACATGCAGGGCATGCTGCGGCGGCTGAGCGTTCTCCTGGCCCTGGCCATGGTGCTGGTGATGCTCGTGATCGGCGTGAGGTGAGGGAGCGCGGGACCGCCGATACGCTGAACGCATGACAGACCAGCCGCGCCGCCGACTCGTCCTCGCTTCCCAGTCCCCCGCCCGGCTCGGCCTGCTCCGCCAGGCCGGCCTCGCCCCCGAGGTGATCGTGAGCGGCGTCGACGAGGACGCCGTCACCGCCCCCACCCCCGCCGAACTGGCGCTCGCCCTCGCCGAGGCGAAGGCCTCCGTCGTCGCGGCCCGGCCGGACGTCAAGGGCGCCCTGGTGATCGGCTGCGACTCCGTGCTCGACCTGGACGGCCAGGCCCTCGGCAAGCCCGCCGACGCCGAGGAGGCCACCGCCCGCTGGAAGGCGATGCGCGGGCGCGCCGGCACGCTGCAGACCGGCCACTGCGTCTACGACACGGTCACCGGCCGGTACGTCTCCGCGACCGCGTCCACCGTCGTCCACTTCGGCGAGCCGACGGACGAGGAGATCGCCGCCTACGTGGCCTCCGGCGAACCCCTGTACGTCGCCGGGGCGTTCACCCTGGACGGCCGCTCGGCCCCGTTCATCGACGGCATCGACGGCGACCACGGCAACGTCATCGGCATCAGCCTGCCCCTGGTCCGGCGGCTCCTGGCCGAACTGGGCGTCGGCATCACGGAGTTGTGGGCGCCGGCGGAGAAGTGACCGGGGACCCGTCGTCGCCCGCCCCGCACCGGGGCGCCGCGTCGGCGGGCTCGGCCGGACGGTCGTAGGTCATCAGCAGCAGCACGATCAGGGCGAGCACCAGCACCATGAACAGGAACGCCGGCCAGCCGACGAGCCCCCAGGTGAAGGCGCCCAGCAGCGCGTGCACGACCGCCGCGCTGATCAGCAGCACCCGCCCGAAGCCCGCCGGGGGCCGGTCGCGCACCGCCACGAGCAGGGCGACCAGGCCGCACAGCGCGAAGTAGAGGCCGAAGGCGACCCCGCCGATCTTCGACGACACCGACATCATGTGCGGATCGAGCCCGGCCAGCGACATGTCCTGCCGGTCGACGACGACCCCCAGGAACCAGTTGAGCGCCGCGATGCCGAACGCCTCGGCGAACAGCACCACCGCCACGACCCACGCCACCGGCCTGCGCACCACCGCGCCCACCCTCTTCCGTTCGGGACAGCGCGAACGCTACTAACGGGTAAACCCCGGGACAAGGGTCCGGCGGCGGGCAAAGAATCATTGGGCCATTCGTAGGGACTCCACAAAGAAACGGAGTGGCCCGCAGCACGTGATGACAGAGACCTTGACCACAGGGGACGGCTAGGGTTTGCCGGAGGAGTACTGCGTACCGCGGTGCGACAAGGGATTTCGCGGGTCGAGCGGGCCTCGCATCACGCTCCGTGTGGGCAAGCTCACCACTGGGGACGGGTCGAAGTGCCGTGTCGGCAGTCCCTAAACTCGGCTTGTTTCAAGGAGGGAGCCTCAATCGTGCGCAAGGTGCTCATCGCCAACCGTGGCGAAATCGCTGTCCGCGTGGCCCGGGCCTGCCGGGACGCCGGGATCGCGAGCGTGGCCGTCTACGCCGACCCGGACCGGGACGCTCTGCATGTCCGCGCCGCGGATGAGGCGTTCGCCCTGGGCGGTGACACCCCGGGAACCAGCTACCTCGACATCGAGAAGGTGCTGAAGGCCGCCCGGGAGTCCGGCGCGGACGCGATCCACCCCGGCTACGGCTTCCTTTCCGAGAACGCCGAGTTCGCCCAGGCGGTGCTGGACGCGGGGCTGATCTGGATCGGCCCGCCGCCGCAGGCCATCCGCGACCTCGGCGACAAGGTCGCCGCCCGGCACATCGCGCAGCGCGCGGGCGCCCCGCTGGTGGCGGGCACGCCCGACCCGGTGTCCGGCGCCGACGAGGTCGTCGCCTTCGCCGAGGAGCACGGCCTGCCCATCGCCATCAAGGCGGCGTTCGGCGGCGGCGGCCGCGGCCTGAAGGTCGCGCGCACGCTGGAAGAGGTGCCGGAGCTGTACGACTCGGCCGTCCGTGAGGCCGTGGCGGCCTTCGGCCGCGGCGAGTGCTTCGTCGAGCGCTACCTCGACAAGCCCCGGCACGTCGAGACCCAGTGCCTGGCCGACCAGCACGGCAACGTGGTGGTCGTCTCCACCCGTGACTGCTCGCTGCAGCGCCGCCACCAGAAGCTCGTCGAGGAGGCCCCCGCGCCGTTCCTCTCCGAGGAGCAGGTCGCCGAGCTGTACCGCGCCTCGAAGGCGATCCTGAAGGAGGCCGGCTACGTCGGCGCCGGCACGGTCGAGTTCCTCGTCGGCATGGACGGCACGATCTCCTTCCTGGAGGTCAACACCCGCCTCCAGGTGGAGCACCCGGTCACCGAGGAGGTCGCCGGCATCGACCTGGTGCGCGAGATGTTCCGCATCGCCGACGGCGAGGAGCTCGGGTACGGCGACCCGGAGCTGCGGGGTCACTCGTTCGAGTTCCGCATCAACGGCGAGGACCCGGGCCGCAACTTCCTGCCCGCGCCGGGCACCGTCACCACCTTCGCCCCGCCGTCCGGCCCCGGCGTCCGCCTGGACGCGGGCGTGGAGTCCGGCTCGGTCATCGGCCCGGCGTGGGACTCCCTGCTGGCGAAGCTGATCGTCACGGGCCGCACGCGCAAGGAGGCCCTGCAGCGGGCCGCGCGTGCGCTGGAGGAGTTCCAGGTCGAGGGCATGGCCACGGCGATCCCGTTCCACCGCGCGGTGGTGAAGGACCCGGCGTTCGCGCCCGAGCTCACCGGCTCGTCGGACCCGTTCACGGTCCACACCCGCTGGATCGAGACCGAGTTCGTCAACGAGATCAAGCCCTTCACCGCACCGGCCGACGCCGAGGCGGACGAGGAGCCGGGCCGCGAGACGGTGGTCGTCGAGGTCGGCGGCAAGCGCCTGGAGGTCTCCCTCCCGTCCTCGCTGGGCATGTCGCTGGCCCGCACGGGCCTCGCGGCGGGCGCCAAGCCCAAGCGCCGCGCGGCGAAGAAGTCGGGCCCGGTCGCCTCGGGCGACACGCTCGCCTCCCCGATGCAGGGCACGATCGTCAAGGTCGCGGTCGAGGAGGGGCAGGAGGTCAAGGAGGGCGACCTGATCGTCGTCCTTGAGGCCATGAAGATGGAGCAGCCCCTCAACGCGCACCGCTCCGGCACGATCAAGGGCCTGTCGGCGGAAATCGGCGCGTCGGTCACGTCGGGCGCCCCGATCTGCGAAATCAAGGACTGACCCACAGCCCAACGCATACGGCGCGGCCCCTCAGGGGCCGCGCCGCTCTGCTACCCCTACCAAGCTGCGGGCAGTCGTGCCTCCCCCAGTGCCTGAACGGCCTGGGAGGTACCCCCAGGGGCGGCACGGGTGGGCGCTGGGGGTACCCCCTGCTCGAAGAGCTTGGGGGAGGCACCCCGCACCGCCGGGCTGCGCAACGCCCCGACCTCGGCAGCAACGCCGAGCACCGAACCACGCACAGCCCCTCAACCCACCGCGGCACTCACCGCCGCCGCAGATCCGCCACCCGAGCCCGCTCAGCCCCCGGCCCCGGCCCCTGCTCCCCGAGCATCGACGTGGACCGCAACCCACCCCCACCCCCCGGCACCTGCCGCCGAGGCCCGGGCAACGGCACATCCCGGCGCTGCTGACGCGCCGGGACGGCATCACCCCCGGGGCCTGCCGACCCCGCGGAACCCCCCTGCCCCCCGGCCACGGTGATCTGCACGCCCTGGTCGGCCAGTGCCTGGAGCTCCGTGGCCGCACGGTCGTCGTGGGCGGGCGGCTCGTCCGTCACGAGGCGGGTGATGAGGTCCGTCGGCACGGTCTGGAACATCGTGTCCGTCCCGAGCTTGGTGTGGTCCGCGAGGACCACGACCTCCGCGGCCGCCTGCACCAGCGCCCGGTCGACGGACGCCGACAGCATGTTGGACGTGGACAGCCCCCGCTCGGCGGTCAGCCCGCTCCCGGACAGGAAGGCCCGGGACACGCGCAGCCCGTGCAGGGACTGCTCGGCTCCGCTGCCCACCAGGGCGTAGTTCGAACCGCGGAGCGTACCGCCGGTCATCACGACCTCGACCCGGTTGGCGTGGGCCAGCGCCTGCGCCACGAGCAGCGAGTTGGTGACGACGGTCAGGCCGGGCACCCGGGCGAGCCGGCGGGCCAGCTCCTGGGTCGTCGTACCCGCCCCGACCACGATCGCCTCCCCCTCTTCCACGAGATTCGCGGCGAGGTCGGCGATGGCGGTCTTCTCGGCGGTCGCGAGATGGGACTTCTGCGGAAAGCCGGACTCCCGCGTGAAACCGCCCGGCAGTACCGCACCGCCGTGCCGGCGGTCGAGGAGTCCTTCTGCCTCCAGCGCGCGCACGTCCCGCCGTACGGTCACTTCGGAGGTCTGGACGACGCGGGCGAGCTCACGGAGCGACACGGCCCCGTTCGCTCGCACCATTTCGAGGATCAATTGGCGACGTTCTGCAGCGAACACGAAACTGACAGTAACGCCAGCGACCGTCTGCTTTCAGCAGTTTGCGCTGAATAGCAGAAGATGTTCGCACCGAGCAGCCCGAAGTGGTATAGAGCCTAGTCGCCCCGGTTATGCCGTACGCATGGTCGAACACTCCACGTGACCAGCGAGGAGCCGGTTTCGGCCTCAGCCGTCGCCGTTCATCTTCCGCGTGTGCAACTGCCGTGCCACCTCGGCGATCGAGCCCGACAGCGACGGGTAGACGGTGAAGGCGTTCGCGATCTGCTCGACCGTCAGATTGTTGTCGACCGCGATCGAGATGGGGTGGATCAGTTCCGAGGCGCGGGGCGCCACGACCACACCGCCGACCACGATGCCGGTGCCCGGTCGGCAGAAGATCTTGACGAAGCCGTCGCGGATGCCCTGCATCTTGGCGCGCGGGTTGCGCAGCAGCGGCAGCTTCACCACCCGGGCGTCGATCTTCCCGGCGTCGACGTCGGCCTGGGTGTAGCCGACGGTGGCGATCTCCGGGTCGGTGAAGACGTTCGAGGAGACGGTCTTCAGGTTCAGCGGGGCCACGGCGTCGCCCAGGAAGTGGTACATGGCGATGCGTCCCTGCATGGCGGCCACGGACGCGAGGGCGAAGACCCCGGTCACGTCACCGGCCGCGTACACGCCGGGAGCGGTCGTGCGCGAGACCTTGTCGGTCCAGATGTGGCCGGACTCGCGCAGCCGGACACCGGCCTCCTCCAGCCCCATGCCCTCGCTGTTGGGCACGGCACCGACGGCCATGAGGCAGTGCGAGCCGGTGATGACCCGCCCGTCGGCCAGCGTGACCTCGACCCGGTCGCCGACCCGCTTGGCGGACTGGGCGCGGGACCGCCCCATGACGTTCATGCCGCGCCGCCGGAAGACGTCCTCCAGCACGGCGGCCGCGTCCGGGTCCTCGCCGGGCAGCACCCGGTCCCGCGACGACACGAGCGTCACCCGCGAGCCCAGCGCCTGGTAGGCACCGGCGAACTCGGCGCCGGTCACACCCGACCCGACCACGATCAGCTCCTCGGGGAGCTCGTTCAGGTCGTAGACCTGGGTCCAGTTCAGGATCCGCTCGCCGTCCGGCCGGGCGTCGGGCAGCTCCCGCGGGTGCCCGCCGGTGGCGATGAGCACCGCGTCCGCCGTCAGGGTCTCCTCGGTCCCGTCGGCGGCGCTCACCACGACCTTGCGCGACCCGTCGAGCGCCTGCATGCCCTCCAGCCGCCCGCGCCCGCGCAGGACACGCGCCCCGGCCCGCGTCACGGAGGCGGTGATGTCGTGCGACTGGGCGAGCGCGAGCCGCTTCACACGCCGGTTGACCTTGCCCAGGTCGACGCCCACGACCCGGGCGGCCTGCTCGATGTGCGGCGTGTCGTCGGCGACGATGATGCCCAGCTCCTCGTAGGAGGAGTCGAAGGTGGTCATCACCTCGGCCGTGGCGATCAGAGTCTTGGACGGCACGCAGTCGGTCAGCACCGACGCCCCGCCCAGACCGTCGCGGTCGACGACGGTCACCTCCGCGCCGAGTTGAGCGGCCACCAGGGCCGCTTCGTATCCGCCGGGTCCGCCACCGATGATCACGATCCGAGTCACGTACTCCATTGTCCCGCACCCCCCGGCGCGCCACCGCCCCGGGGCGGCTCTGTTACGGGAGTGACGCCGTACGGCCTGCCGTACCCTCTCCCCATGTCGCTCTACGCCGCGTACGCCGGCAACCTCGACGCGCGGCTGATGTCCCGCCGCGCCCCGCACTCGCCGCTGCGCGCCACCGGCTGGCTGAACGGATGGCGACTGACCTTCGGCGGCGAGCACATGGGCTGGGAGGGCGCCCTGCCGACGATCGTGGAGGACCCCCTCAGCCAGGTCTTCGTCTCCCTCTACGACATCGCCCCCATGGACGAGGAGTCGCTGGACCGCTGGGAGGGCGTGGGCCTCGACATCTACCGCCGCACGCGCGTACGGGTGCACACCCTGGACGGTGAGGAGTCCGCCTGGGCCTTCACCCTCAACGCGTACGAGGGCGGCCTGCCCTCCGCCCGCTACCTGGGCGAGATCGCCGACGCGGCGGAGTCGGCCGGCGCCCCGCACGACTACGTCATGGAACTGCGCAAGCGCCCCTGCTGAGGGACGGCCTCGTCGGAAACGACAAGACAACGATCGCCACCCCGTCAGCTCCACCATCTACGCGCGTAGGCATTCACCGGCTACCCTCGTCGGCGTGAACGCATCTCTTCTTCCGGACGACATCCAGGGCGACCCCCACGCGGCCGCCGACGCCGCCGCGGCCCGCCTGCGCGAACTCACGGGCGCCGAGACCCACGACGTCGCCCTCGTGATGGGCTCCGGCTGGGCCCCGGCCGTGGACGCCCTGGGCGCCCCCGAGGCCGAGCTCCAGGTCACCGAACTGCCCGGCTTCCCGCCCCCGGCGGTCGAGGGGCACGGCGGCAAGATCCGCTCCTACCGGATCGGCAACAAGCGCGCCCTGGTCTTCCTGGGCCGCACGCACTACTACGAGGGCCGCGGGGTCGCCGCCGTCGCCCACGGCGTCCGCACCGCCGTGTCGGCCGGCTGCAAGACGATCGTCCTCACCAACGGCTGCGGCGGCCTGCGCGAGGGCATGCGCCCCGGCCAGCCGGTCCTGATCAGCGACCACATCAACCTCACCGCCACCTCCCCCATCATCGGCGCCAACTTCGTCGACCTCACCGACCTGTACTCCCCGCGCCTGCGGGCCCTGTGCAAGGAGGTCGACCCCACGCTGGAGGAGGGCGTCTACGCCCAGTTCCCCGGCCCGCACTACGAGACGCCGGCCGAGATCCGCATGGCCCGTGTCATCGGCGCGGACCTGGTGGGCATGTCGACGGTTCTGGAGGCGATCGCCGCACGCGAGGCGGGCGCGGAGGTCCTGGGCATCTCCCTGGTGACCAACCTCGCCGCGGGCATGACGGGCGAGCCCCTGAACCACGAGGAGGTCCTCCAGGCGGGCCGCGACAGCGCCACCCGGATGGGCTCCCTGCTGGCACAGGTCCTGGGCCGCCTGTAAGTCCAGGCAGCCGCGGTGGCGCCCTCCCGCACGCTCCCGCACTCCCGTACGGCGAGAAGGGGACGTGCCGGGGGGTGTCCGCCCGCAGCGGTTGGCGCGTCGACGAAGGGTTAGTCGGTACGCAACCCCGTCGCGCCGTTCCGAGGACGGGGGGGGAGGCGACGGGCACCCCCGGCGCGGCCCCGGCCCACCGCCCACCCTCAGGCGAAGACGCGCCCCCCACCCACACTCGCCCACCCACGACACCGGAGAGGCTGACACCACACCGTGCACGAGGAACTCATCGCCCAGGCCCAGGCGTGGCTCACCGAGGACCCCGACCCGGACACCCGCGCCGAGCTCGCCGGCCTCATCGACGCCCGGGACCACGCCGAGCTCGCCGCCCGCTTCAGCGGCACGCTCCAGTTCGGCACCGCCGGCCTCCGCGGCGAACTGGGCGCCGGCCCGATGCGCATGAACCGCACGGTCGTCATCCGCGCCGCCGCGGGCCTCGCCGCGTACCTCAAGAAGCAGGGCGTCCCGCACGGGGACGACACGGCCGGCCTCGTCGTCATCGGCTACGACGCCCGGTACAAGTCGCGCGACTTCGCCCTCGACACCGCCGCGGTCATGACCGGCGCCGGCCTGCGCGCGGCGATCCTCCCCCGCCCCCTCCCCACCCCGGTGCTCGCCTTCGCGATAAGGCACCTCGGCGCGGTCGCGGGCGTGGAGGTCACCGCCAGCCACAACCCGCCCCGCGACAACGGCTACAAGGTGTACCTCGGCGACGGCTCCCAGATCGTCCCGCCGGCGGACGCCGACATCGCCGCGGAAATCGCCGCCGTCCCCTCCCTCACCACGGTCCGCCGCCCCACCGAGGGCTGGGACACCCTCGACGACAGCGTCCTCGACGCCTACCTCGCCCGCACGGACGCCGTCCTCGCCGAGGGCTCCCCGCGCACCGCCCGTACGGTGTACACGGCGATGCACGGCGTCGGCAAGGACGTCCTCCTGGCCGCCTTCGCCCGGGCCGGCTTCCCGGAGCCGGTCCTCGTCGCGGAGCAGGCCGAGCCCGACCCGGACTTCCCGACCGTCGCGTTCCCCAACCCGGAGGAGCCCGGCGCGATGGACCTGGCGTTCGCCAAGGCCCGCGAGACCGCCCCGGACCTGATCATCGCCAACGACCCGGACGCGGACCGCTGCGCCGTCGCCGTACAGGACGGCTCGGACTGGCGCATGCTGCGCGGCGACGAGGTCGGCGCGCTCCTCGCCGCCCACCTGGTCCGCCGCGGCGCGAGGGGCACCTTCGCGGAGTCGATCGTCTCGTCGTCCCTGCTCGGCCGGATCGCCGAGAAGGCGGGCCTGCGCCACGTGGAGACGCTGACCGGCTTCAAGTGGATCGCCCGCGCGGAGGGCCTGCGCTACGGCTACGAGGAGGCCCTCGGCTACTGCGTGGACCCCGACGGCGTCCGCGACAAGGACGGCATCACGGCGGCGCTCCTGGTCACGGAACTGGCCTCGCAGCTGAAGGAGGAGGGCCGCACCCTCCTCGACCTGCTGGACGACCTGGCGGTGGAGCACGGCCTGCACGCGACGGACCAGCTGTCGGTCCGGGTGGAGGACCTCTCCCTCATCGCGGCGGCGATGAACCGCCTGCGCGAGCAGCCCCCGACCGAGCTCGCGGGCCTGCCCGTCACGCGCACCGACGACCTCACCCAGGGCACGGACACCCTCCCGCCCACGGACGGCCTGCGCTACACGCTGGAAGGCGCCCGGGTCATCGTCCGCCCGAGCGGCACCGAGCCGAAGCTGAAGTGCTACCTGGAGGTCGTCGTCCCGGTCGCCTCGCACGCCGGCCTCCCCGCGGCCCGCGCGCAGGCCACCGAGGTACTGGAGTCGATCAAGCGCGACCTGTCGACGGCCGCGGGCATCTGACACAAGGGGCGCCCGGCTCACCACCGAGCGCCCCGAACGCCGGACCACCCGCCGGGGCGGACCCACCGGGGCCCGCCCCGGCCCCTTTCAGAGCCTCAGCACCGGAACGCGAAAGCGCCTGGGCCGCCCCGCCAGGACCCCCGGCCCTCCGGACCACCCGGCCCCTCCGGGACCACCCGCCCCGCCAGGACCCCCGGCCCTCCGGACCACCCGGCCCCTCCGGGACCACCCGCCCCGCCAGGACCCCCGGCCCTCCGGACCACCCGGCCCCTCCGGGACCACCCGCCCCGCCAGGACCCCCGGCCCTCCGGACCGCCCGGCCCTCCGGACCGCCCGCCCCGCCAGGCCCCCCGGCCCTCCGGACCGCCCGGCCCTTCCAGGACCACTCGGCCCTTCCGGGACCACCCGCCCCGCCAGACCCGTCAGCCCACCGCCACCAGGATCAGGACCAGCACCGCCCCGGCGAGAGCCGGGCCCAGGATCTCGTAGGCCCACCGCACGGTCACCTCGCCCTGCGCCGAGGCCGCCTCCCGCCGGTCCTCGTGCAGCGCGCGCAGATCGTCCATGATCCGGTCGGTCTCGGCCCGCACCGGCCCGTCGGACATGGGCCCCGCGTCGTAGCCGCCGCCGGCCCCGGACCGGGAACCGAGCGCGCCACCGCGCCCCCCGTCCTGCCCCAGCCGCCGCCGCGCCTGCGCCGTCGCCCGCATCTCGCGCCGCGCGGCCCGCTTGCGCGCACGCAGCGAGACGGGGACGGCCCACAGCTGGTACTTCGCGCCGGACTCGGTGAGGACCTCGTTCGAGTAGGCGGACCGCAGGGAGGCGACCCGGCCCCAGGGCACCACGACGACGCGCCAGGGATTGCGGATCCGCAGCCGGTCGTCCCCCGCGTACACGGCGGGCCGCAGCGTGAAGGCGACGACCAGCGGTACGACGAGGAGCAGCACGGCGAGCGCCAGCCAGGGCGTGCGGCCCTCGCCGTTGATCACCGCGTCGATGCCGATCCACGCGGCGATGGCGAGCAGCATCACGCCACCGGCGATGGCCGGAACCGACCGGAACACCCGGTCCCGGGACTCGGCCTCCGACGGCTGCGGCGCTGGTGACTGGGGTTCGGGGCTCGTCATGTCTCGATTCTGCCGGACCGGTTCCGCGCTCGGTCATCCGCCCGAGGCTCTCCCGAGGAGGGTCCCGGGAAGAATCGGAGGGCTGTACAGCCGCTACGCGCGTAGATATGCTCGTCTGGTGACCATGCCCAGTTCTGCACTCACCGCAGCTCACCCCCTCAAGGACGTCACCGCGTCCGACAGCGCGCTGCGCCGCTTCCTCCACGGGCTCCCGGGCGTCGACGCGGTCGGACTCGAGGGGCGTGCGGCCTCCCTCGGCACGCGTTCGATCAAGACGACCGCGAAGGCGTACGCGATCGACCTGGCCATCTCGATGGTCGACCTGACGACGCTGGAAGGCGCGGACACCCCGGGCAAGGTCCGGGCGCTCGGCGCGAAGGCGGTCAGGCCCGACCCGACCGACCGCACGACGCCCACGACGGCCGCCGTCTGCGTCTATCCCGACATGGTGGCCGTCGCCAAGGAGGCCGTCGCCGGCTCCGGCGTGAAGGTCGCCTCGGTGGCCACGGCGTTCCCGGCCGGCCGTGCCTCGCTCGACGTCAAGCTGACCGACGTCCGCGAGGCCGTCGCCGCGGGCGCCGACGAGATCGACATGGTCATCGACCGCGGGGCGTTCCTGGCGGGGCGATACTTGAAGGTGTACGACGAGATCACCGCCGTGAAGGAGGCCTGCGGCACGTCCGCGCGCCTGAAGGTCATCTTCGAGACGGGCGAGCTCTCGACGTACGACAACATCCGCCGCGCGAGCTGGCTCGGGATGCTGGCCGGGGCGGACTTCATCAAGACCTCCACCGGAAAGGTCGCGGTCAACGCGACCCCGGCGAACACGCTGCTGATGCTGGAGGCGGTGCGCGACTTCCGCGCCCAGACCGGCATCCAGGTCGGCGTGAAGCCGGCCGGCGGCATCCGCACGTCCAAGGACGCCATCAAGTTCCTCGTGCTGGTCAACGAGACGGCGGGCCAGGACTGGCTGGACAACCACTGGTTCCGCTTCGGCGCCTCCTCGCTGCTCAACGACCTGCTGATGCAGCGCCAGAAGCTGGCCACCGGCCGCTACTCCGGTCCCGACTACGTGACGGTGGACTGAGCCCCATGAACATGGACAACGTGTCATCGGTTTTCGCATACGCCCCGGCCCCCGAGTCCCGCTCGATCGTCGACATCGCGCCCTCCTACGGCCTGTTCATCGACGGCGAGTTCGTCGAGGCGGCGGACGGCAAGGTCTTCAAGACCGTCTCGCCGTCCTCCGAGGAGGTCCTGTCCGAGATCGCGCAGGCCGGTTCCGAGGACGTCGACCGCGCGGTGAGAGCCGCGCGCCGGGCGTTCGAGAAGTGGTCGGCGCTGCCCGGCTCGGAGCGCGCCAAGTACCTGTTCCGCATCGCGCGGATCATCCAGGAGCGTTCGCGTGAGCTCGCCGTCCTGGAGACCCTGGACAACGGCAAGCCGATCAAGGAGACCCGCGACGCGGACCTGCCCCTGGTCGCGGCGCACTTCTTCTACTACGCGGGCTGGGCCGACAAGCTCGACCACGCCGGCTTCGGCGCGAACCCCCGCCCGCTGGGCGTCGCCGGCCAGGTCATCCCCTGGAACTTCCCGCTGCTGATGCTGGCGTGGAAGATCGCCCCGGCGCTCGCGACGGGCAACACGGTCGTCCTGAAGCCGGCCGAGACCACGCCCCTCTCGGCGCTGTTCTTCGCGGACATCTGCCGCCAGGCGGGCCTGCCCAAGGGCGTCGTCAACATCCTTCCGGGCTTCGGCGACACGGGCGCGGCGCTGGTCGCCCACCCGGACGTGGACAAGGTGGCGTTCACCGGCTCCACCGCCGTCGGCAAGGAGATCGCGCGGACGGTCGCGGGCACCCGCAAGAAGGTCACCCTCGAACTGGGCGGCAAGGGCGCCAACATCGTCTTCGACGACGCTCCCATCGACCAGGCCGTCGAGGGCATCGTCAACGGCATCTTCTTCAACCAGGGCCAGGTCTGCTGCGCGGGCAGCCGCCTGCTGGTCCAGGAGTCGATCCACGAGGAGCTCCTCGACTCCCTCAAGCGCCGCCTGTCCACGCTCCGCCTCGGCGACCCGCTGGACAAGAACACCGACATCGGCGCGATCAACTCCGAGGAGCAGCTCACGCGCATCACCTCGCTCGTCGAGCAGGGCGAGGCGGAGGGCGCCGAGCGCTGGTCCCCGGCCTGCGAACTGCCGGAGAGCGGCTACTGGTTCGCCCCGACGCTGTTCACGAACGTCACCCAGGCGCACACGGTCGCCCGGGACGAGATCTTCGGCCCGGTGCTGTCGGTGCTGACGTTCCGCACGCCGGACGAGGCGGTCGCCAAGGCCAACAACACGCCGTACGGCCTGTCCGCCGGCATCTGGACGGAGAAGGGCTCGCGCATCCTGGCGGTCGCGAACAAGCTCCGCGCGGGCGTCGTCTGGTCCAACACGTTCAACAAGTTCGACCCGACCTCGCCGTTCGGCGGCTACAAGGAGTCGGGCTTCGGCCGCGAGGGCGGCCGCCACGGCCTGGAGGCGTACCTCGATGTCTGAGAAGTCCGAGCAGCAGCGGCTGAGTGTCTTCAAGACCTACAAGCTGTACGTCGGCGGGAAGTTCCCGCGTTCCGAGAGCGGCCGGGTGTACGAGGTGACCGACGCAAAGGGCAACTGGCTGGCCAACGCGCCCCTGTCCTCCCGCAAGGACGCCCGGGACGCGGTCGTCGCCGCGCGCAAGGCGTTCGGCGGCTGGTCCGGGGCGACGGCGTACAACCGGGGCCAGGTGCTCTACCGCGTCGCCGAGATGCTGGAGGGCCGCCGGGACCAGTTCGTGCGCGAGGTGGCCGACGCGGAGGGCCTGGGCAAGTCCAAGGCCGCCGCGGTGGTGGACGCGGCCATCGACCGCTGGGTCTGGTACGCGGGCTGGACCGACAAGATCGCCCAGGTGGTCGGCGGCGGCAACCCCGTGGCGGGCCCGTTCTTCAACCTGTCCTCCCCGGAGCCGACGGGCGTGGTGGCGATCGTCGCCCCGCAGGAGTCGTCGTTCCTCGGCCTGGTCTCCGTGGTGGCCCCGGTGATCGCCACCGGCAACACCGCGGTCGTGGTGGCCAGCGAGAAGGCCCCGCTGCCCGCGCTGTCCCTGGCCGAGGTGCTGGCCACCTCCGACGTCCCCGGCGGCGTGGTCAACGTCCTGTCGGGCCGCACGGCGGAGATCGCCACCCCGCTCGCCGCCCACCAGGACGTCAACGCGATCGACCTCGCGGGCGCCGACGAGGTGCTGGCGGAGGAGCTGGAGATCGCCGCGGCCGACAACCTCAAGCGCGTGCTGCGTCCACAGCCTGTGGATTATGGGCGGACGCCCGGCATCGACCGCATGACGGCGTTCCTGGAGACCAAGACGGTCTGGCACCCCACGGGTTCGCTGGGCGCCTCGGGCTCCTCCTACTAGGAGCCCGCACAGCCGGAGCCCCGGCCCTCCTCCGTCCGGGAGGGCCGGGGCTTCTTCCGTGCGCGTGCCTACTGCTGCGACAGCAGCCCCGCGGCCTGCCCCACCACCGGGATGCCCGCGATCGACTGCGCCTGCGCCACCGGCCCCGTCAGCGCCTGGGACGTCATCGGCTTGAAGTCGGCGAGCTGGGTGCCGACGCCGTTGTCGAGCGGGTCGACTCCCGTGCCGGCGAGCGGGTTGGGCTTGAGACCGGCGACCGGGCCGGTGACGTAGCCGAGCGTGCCGGTCGTGGCCTGGAGGCCGGACTGGGGGTCGATGCGGCCGAGGTCGGTGGGCCGCGTGTTGACCACGCCGAGGAGGGACGCGGTGTCCGCCGCGGCCGTCGTCGTGCCCGCGCCCAGCGCCGCCCCCGCGGTGGCGAGGAGGGCCAGAGCGCGCCGGGCGGTCGGCTTCTTGGGGGAGTCGTGTCGGGCCATCGCTGCCACCTTCTGATGCACTCGGTAACCGAATCAACGCGAAGGGTAGTTGAGGTGTGGCGCGCGCATCAAAGCCGACCCGCGGGGTCGTACGGCGCCCGATGGATGCCTCACACTGGTGTCCCGTGAGTTCCCCTCTGCCCATACCCACGCGAGTCGTGCTGCTCTGCGGCCCCTCCGGCTCCGGCAAGTCCCTCCTCGCGGCCCGCTCCGGCCTGCCGGTGCTGCGGCTCGACGACTTCTACAAGGAGGGCGACGACCCGACACTGCCCCTGGTGGCGGGGAGCTCCGACATCGACTGGGACCATCCGGAGTCCTGGGACGCGGAGGCGGCCGTGGCCGCCATCGTCGAGCTGTGCGGCACGGGCCGCACGGACATCCCCGTCTACGACCTCTCGCTCAGCGCCCGGACCGGCGCCGAGACGGTCGACATCGGCCGGACCCCGCTGTTCATCGCCGAGGGCATCTTCGCCGCCGAGATCGTCACGCGCTGCCGGGAGCTGGGCGTCCTCGCCGACGCGCTCTGTCTGAGCCGCGGCCCGGTGAAGACCTTCCGCCGCCGCTTCCTGCGGGATCTGCGCGAGGGCCGCAAGTCGGTGCCGTTCCTGCTGCGCCGCGGCTGGCGCCTGATGCGGCAGGAGCGCTCGATCGTCGCCCGCCAGACGGCGCTGGGCGCGTACGCCTGCGACCGCGACGAGGCGATGGGCCGGCTGGCGGACGCGGCGGCGGGCCGCTGCGCGGGACTGCGCACGGCGGCCTGAGCGCCCCCGGAGCGCCCGAGCGGCCCGAGCGGAGGTACGCACACGAAAGCGGGACTGGACGGACCCCCCGGCCCTCCAGTCCCGCTCCCCGTTTCCCCCGTGCCCCCCGTGTCCCCACTCTCCTGGGGAGACGCCCCCCAGCGTCTCCACAGATCCCCCGTGGGCCCCCTCTTGTGGTGCTTCCCCCCCAGCCTTCAGGCGACGAGCTCGCCGAAGGCGTCCTCCTCGTCACGGCCGAAGCTGAGGACCTCGTCCTCGCGCAGCCGGCGGAGCGACCGCCAGATGCTGGACTTCACCGTGCCGACACTGATGTCGAGGATCTCCGCGATCTCCGGGTCCGTGCGGCCCTCGTAGTAGCGCAGGACCAGCATGGTGCGCTGGAGCTCGGGCAGCCGGGCCAGCGCCTGCCACAGGACCGCGCGCAGCTCGGTGCCGCGCATCGCGTCCGTGTCGCCGGGCGTCTCCGGCAGTTCCTCGGTCGGGTACTCGTTGAGCTTGCGGCGCCGCCAGGCGCTGATGTGCAGGTTGGTCATGGTGCGGCGGAGGTATCCGCCGACCGCGGCCTTGTCGCTGATGCGGTCCCACGCCCGGTAGGTCGAGAACAGCGCGCTCTGCAGCAGGTCCTCGGCCTCGAAGCGGTCGCCGGTGAGGTGGTAGGCGGTGGCGTACAGGGAGGCGCGGCGCTCCTGGACGTAGGCGGTGAACTCCGCCTCGGTCAGCGAACGGCGCTCCCCCGAGTCCTCCCCGTACGCGGTTCCCCCGTGAACCGCCCCCGTCCCCTTGTTCTCCCCCGTGTGTGCGTCAACCACCGTCATGAACCCGGTGTGCTGACGCCCGGTGCCGCGAGCGCACCCCCGCCCTCCCCCACGCTCGAAACCGCTCGCGCGGGAGGGACCCCCATCGGCACCGGACTTCTCCCCACCCCGGTGCACGTCGTGCAGACGCGTGATCACTGCGCTGGTGCTGGTGCCGTGCAGCGTGTTCATCTCGCGCCCCCCGTCGTGGACTTCCGGTGTGCGGCCCGCCGGTCGGGCGGGCTTCCTTGCCTGTGCCGAAAAGCTTGCCGCGGCACTTTCATCGCCGTGTCCGCCGACTGTCACAGACCTGTCACAGGGGTCGGCCACCGCACGAACACACCTCGTCCACAGGGTTCGGGGGTACCGGCGGGATCCTCTCGGGCCCACCGGTCGAACCCCGAGCCCTCCATGGGCCAGAATGAGCCCGTGCCTTCCCTGTTGCTGATCGAGGACGACGACGCCATCCGGACGGCCCTGGAGCTCTCTCTGACGCGCCAGGGCCACCGCGTGGCGACCGCTGCCAGCGGTGAGGACGGTCTGAAGCTGCTGCGCGAGCAGCGGCCGGATCTGATCGTGCTGGACGTGATGCTGCCCGGCATCGACGGGTTCGAGGTGTGCCGGCGCATCCGGCGCACGGACCAGTTGCCGATCATTCTGCTGACCGCGCGCAGCGACGACATCGACGTGGTGGTCGGGCTGGAGTCCGGCGCCGACGACTACGTGGTGAAACCGGTGCAGGGGCGGGTGCTGGACGCCCGGATCCGGGCCGTGCTGCGGCGCGGCGAGCGGGAGTCCAACGACGCCGCGACCTTCGGCAGCCTGGTCATCGACCGCTCGGCGATGACCGTGACCAAGAACGGCGAGGACCTCCAGCTCACGCCGACCGAGCTGCGGCTGCTGCTGGAGCTGAGCCGGCGGCCGGGGCAGGCGCTGTCCCGGCAGCAGCTGCTGCGGCTGGTGTGGGAGCACGACTACCTGGGCGACTCGCGGCTGGTGGACGCCTGTGTCCAGCGGCTGCGCGCCAAGGTCGAGGACGTGCCGTCGTCCCCGACGCTGATCCGTACCGTGCGGGGTGTCGGCTACCGGCTGGATCCGCCTCAGTGACCCAGCAGGACCCGGGGGGGACCCGCGGCTGGACCGCGGCACGCAAGGGAGTTCTGTCGCGGCTGCGCTTCACCAGCCTGCGGCTGAGGCTGGTCCTCGTCTTCGGCCTGGTGGCCCTGACGGCGGCCGTGTCGGCGTCCGGCATCGCGTACTGGCTCAACCGCGAGGCCGTGCTCACCCGCACCCAGGACGCCGTCCTGCGGGACTTCGAGCAGGAGATGCAGAACCGCGCGAGCGCGCTGCCCGAGCAGCCGACACAGGACGAACTGCAGCACACGGCGGGCCAGATGGCCGGCAGCGACCAGCGCTTCAGCGTGCTGCTGGTGGCCCGCAACGCCGACGGGAAGACCGTCTACGGCAGCTCCGGCGGGCTGAGCGGCTTCTCGCTGCGGGACGTGCCGGTGTCGCTGCGCACGGCGGTGAACAAGACGCAGAAGGCCGACGGGGCCGACAAGCACCCGCACCACCTGTACTGGCAGCGGATAGTCGACCACGACACCCCCTACCTCGTGGCGGGCACGCGGGTGATCGGCGGCGGCCCGACCGGTTACATGCTCAAGTCGCTGGAGCCGGAGGCCAAGGACCTCAACTCGCTGGCCTGGTCGCTGGGGATCGCCACGGCCCTGGCCCTGATCGGCTCGGCGCTGCTCGCCCAGGCCGCTGCGACGACCGTGCTGAAGCCGGTGCAGCGGCTCGGGGCGGCCGCCCGGCGGCTCGGCGAGGGCAAGCTGGACACCCGGCTGCGGGTCTCCGGGACCGATGAACTGGCCGATCTGTCACGGACGTTCAACAACGCGGCCGAGGCCTTGGAGAAGCGGGTCGCCGACATGGCCGCGCGGGACGAGGCCTCCCGGCGGTTCGTGGCGGACATGAGCCACGAGCTGCGGACGCCGCTGACCGCCATCACCGCCGTCACGGAGGTGCTGGAGGAGGAGCTGGAGGCGGAGACCGGGAGCATGGACCCGATGATCGAGCCGGCCGTACGGCTCGTCGTCAGCGAGACCCGGCGCCTGAACGACCTGGTCGAGAACCTGATGGAGGTCACCCGTTTCGACGCGGGCACCGCCCGGCTCGTCCTGGACGACGTCGACATCGCCGACCAGATCACCGCCTGCATCGACGCCCGCGCCTGGCTGGACGCGGTCGAGCTGGACGCCGAGCGCGGCATCCACGCCCGGCTGGACCCGCGCCGGCTGGACGTCATCCTGGCCAATCTGATCGGCAACGCGCTGAAGCACGGCGGCTCCCCGGTGCGGGTGTCCGTCCGTGAGGAGGACGACTCGCTCGTCATCGAGGTGCAGGACCACGGGCCCGGCATCCCCGAGGACGTCCTGCCGCACGTCTTCGACCGCTTCTACAAGGCCAGCGCCTCCCGGCCGCGCTCCGAGGGCAGCGGCCTCGGCCTGTCCATCGCCCTGGAGAACGCCCACATCCACGGCGGCGAGATCACTGCGGCCAACTCGCCCGACTCCGGCGCGGTGTTCACCCTGCGCCTGCCCCGCGACTCCTCCGAACCCGGGGAGCAGCCCGCCGGGAACGGGGACGGGCCCGGGGACGGCACGGGCGAGGACGCGAAGGGGGACGCCTGATGACCGTACGACGCTCACGGGTCGCCGGGCTGTCCGTGCTGGCCCTGCTGCTGGCCGGGTGCGGGATCCGGGCCACGGAGGTGCCGACGAACTTCGGGCCCGCTCCCTCGCGGGTGCAGTGCTCGCTCGCCGAGCCGGACGTGTCGACGCAGGCGGCCCGCGGGCTGCCGGTGCAGGTGTTCCTGCTGTGCGGCTCCCAGCTCGTCACCGTCGACCGGACCGTACGGGTGCCGGACGGCGCGGCCGACTCCGAGCGGCGCGTCCTGGTCGCGCAGGGCCTGCTGGACGAGCTCGCGCAGCCGCCGTCGCCCGCCGAGAAGGAGGCCGGGTACAGCACGGACGTCCGCGGTGGCATCGCGGTGGGCGGGCCCCGGCCCGGCGACCCGGAGGACACGCTGCGGCTCGGCACGGCGCCGGACAGCCTCACCTCGTACGCCCTCGCGCAGATCGTCTGCACGTTCTCCGACTCGGCGGCCGCCGAGGGCGACGGCTCCGTGGTCCTGGCGGGCCCGGGCGCCGAACCGCCGCGCCGCTACGAGTGCACCGACGAGGTGCGGTCCCGCCCGGGCAGCACGGAACCGCCCTCCAAGGAGGTCGCCGCGGAGTGACGCGGGCCGGCTGTGGCGCATGCCTCACCGGCCTCCCGGGGCCCCTCCCGGAACCGTTCCCGCCACGGGCGGCGTCTAGGGGGGCGTGCAGCGTCAAGGCTCCATCGGCGGCAGCGCCGCGTTCCGTGTCCGGGTGACAGGAGGTGTCCTCCTCGTCGCGCATCTCGCGTTCGTCGCCTGGTTGACGCTGCGACCGCTGGACGTGCCCTGGGTGATGCCCGCCAATCTGCGGCCCTTCGCCGGCATCCGGGCCGACCTGGCCCTGGGCTGGCCCGGGGCGGTCCGCCCCATCGGCGAGCAGTTGGCCCTGCTCGCCCCGCTGGGCGTGCTGCTGCCGATGGCGAGCGGCCGGCTGCTGGTCTCGCCCCTGGTGTCCCTGCTGCGCACCGTCGCGGCCGGCGCCCTGCTGTCGCTCGGCATCGAACTGCTGCAGACCGGCGTCCCCGGCCAGGTCGTCGACGTGGACTCGCTGTTCCTCAACACCGCGGGCGTCGCCCTCGCGCATCTCGCGCTGGTGCCCGCCGGCCGCTCCTGGCTGCGCCGTCGCGCCACCGTCCGCCCGCCCCGCGCGCCCCTGCCCGCGGAGGAGCCGGCTCAGGGTCGGACCCCGACGATTCCCAGGGTCGGGATCGCCCCGTGGAGCGACGTTTTGCCGCCTTCGTCTCCGTAGCGTGGAGTGCAGATGGGGTACTCGGACGAGAGGCCTCACGCACACCGACGTTGAAGGAGTCGCACATGTCCCGCCTCGCCCGCCCCACCCACGGCCGCATGATCGGCGGAGTGTGCGCCGCACTGGCACGGCGCTTCGGCACCTCCGCGACGACGATGCGGGTGATCTTCCTGGTCTCGTGTCTGCTGCCCGGCCCGCAGTTCCTGCTCTACATCGCCCTGTGGATCCTGCTGCCCTCGGAGAGCGGGACGCAGAGCAAGGCGCAGACCGCCTGGTGACGCACCCGCGCGAGAACGCCGATGGGGCGCACCCCGTGTCCAGGGGTGCGCCCCGTCGGCGTGTGGGTCCGCCTGGGCGTGCGGTCAGCCGACCGGGACGCCGTTCACCGGCAGGCCGTGCGTGGGCAGGCCCTGCACCGGGAGGCCGCCCAGCAGCTTGGCGGCGGGACCGGTCGGGCCCTCGGCCAGCAGCTGCTCGGCGACCGGCTGGGCGGCGGCGAGTCCGGCAGAGGCCGCCGTCTGCCCCTGGCCCAGCGCCTCGGCCGAGCCCGGCAGCGTCTGGGAGAGCTGCTCCGCCGGAAGCGCCGTGGTGACGGTCTCGAGCGTCTGGGCGGTGTCCGGGAGGGCCGGGGCGGCGTTGGCGGCGCCCGCACCGGCGGCGGCGAAGGCGGCACCGAGAGCGGCGACACCGAGGGACTTGGCAGCAGACTGCTTCATGAAAGGCGTCCTCGTAATGGGATGACGGGGTGTGTGAGCGGTCCAGCGACCGTAGACACCCCGCGCCACCCGCCGCAAACATCGAAATGCGGACGGATTGTGAACACCGCCGGTATGCAATGTGTGCCGCTTTCCGCCCGGTCAGCCGTCGGAGGGTGAAGAACCGCTGGTGGAGGCGGTCTGGCGGAACAGCCATTCGGATTTCAGCTCGGCATATCCGGGCTTGATCACGTCATTGATCATGGCCAGTCGTTCATCGAAAGGAATGAACGCTGATTTCATCGCATTGACGGAGAACCACTGCATGTCGTCGAGCGTGTAACCGAATGCCTCGACAAGGTGCTCGAATTCCCGGCTCATGCTGGTGTGGGACATCAGACGGTTGTCCGTGTTGACCGTGGCCCGGAAGTGCAGCCGGCGCAGCAGCCCGATGGGGTGTTCGGCGTAGGAGGACGCGGCCCCGGTCTGCAGGTTGGAGCTGGGGCACAGCTCCAGGGGGATGCGCTTGTCCCGGACGTACGAGGCGAGCCGCCCGAGTTCGACCCGGCCGTCCTCGTGCACCTGGATGTCGTCGATGATCCGCACCCCGTGCCCGAGCCGGTCGGCCCCGCACCACTGCAGGGCCTGCCAGATGGACGGCAGTCCGAAGGCCTCGCCGGCGTGGATGGTGAAGTGGTTGTTCTCGCGCTTGAGGTACTCGAAGGCGTCGAGGTGCCGGGTGGGCGGGTAGCCGGCCTCGGCGCCGGCGATGTCGAAGCCGACGACGCCCAGGTCGCGGTAGCGGTTGGCGAGTTCGGCGATCTCCAGGGCCCGGGCGGCGTGCCGCATGGCGGTGAGCAGGGCGCCCACCCGGATGCGCTGCCCGTTCTCCCGGGCCCGCCGCTCCCCTTCCCGGAAGCCCTCGTTGACGGCCTCGACGACCTCTTCGAGGCTCAGGCCGCCCTGGAGGTGCTGCTCGGGCGCGTAGCGCACCTCGGCGTAGACGACACCGTCCGCGGCGAGGTCCTCGGCGCACTCGGCAGCGACCCGGGCCAGGGCGTCACGGGTCTGCATGACGGCGACGGTGTGGGAGAAGGTCTCCAGGTATCGCTCCAGCGAACCGGAGTCGGCGGCCTCGCGGAACCAGACGCCGAGCTTCTCCGGGTCGGTCTCGGGAAGCTGGGTGTAGCCGGTGTCGCGGGCGAGTTCGACGATCGTGGCGGGGCGCAGGCCGCCGTCGAGATGATCGTGCAGCAGAACCTTGGGCGCCCGGCGGATCTGGTCCGGAGTCGGGGTGTTCGCGATGGTCTGGCTCGTCATTTCCGCACTCTAACTCCTACGCGCGTAGACGGCGCGTCCTCGGCTGCTTCACCTGTGCGTCGATACGTAACGGTGACCCCGAGGACGGGTCGAGTACACCCACCCTTCTGACACTGTTCTGTCATGGCACACCAAGCGACGCCGGCTCGCAGGGCCCGGCTGGGAAGGGCACTCGGACCGGAGCCGACGGCGGTGAGCGGCGTGGTGCTGCTGCTTCCCGGTGGTGACGAGGTCTCCGGCCGCAGACCGTCGCCGTTGCTGGCGACCGCCTCCGTGCGCGGCCTGGGGCGCCGACTGGCCCGCGCGGGCCGGGAGGAGGGTATCGCCGCGCACGTGGTGCACTACCGCTGCCGCGGCTGGAACGGCAGCGAGGCCAATCTCGCCCGCGACGCGGCGTGGGCGGCGGACGAGGCCGTGCGGCGGTACGGGGACGTCCCGGTCTGTCTGGCCGGGGTGGGGATGGGCGGCCGGGCGGCACTGCACGCGGGTGGGCACGAGGCCGTCAACTCCGTCGTGGCGCTCGCTCCTTGGCTGCCGGAGGAGGACGTGGCGGCGCCACCCGAACCGGTGAAGCAGCTGGTGGGCCGGCAGGTGCTGATCGTGCACGGCACGAACGACGAGCGGACGGATCCGGAGCTGTCGTTCCGGCTGGCGGCGCGGGCGAAGAAGGCCAACCGTGACGTGTGCCGGTTCGAAGTGCACGCGGACGGACACGGGTTGCACCAGTACCGGGACGAAGTGCTGGCGCTGGCCGAGGACTTCGTGATGGGCGCGGTGTTCGGGCGGGCCGTGTCGCGGCCCGTGCGGGACGCGCTGGCCGCGCCGCCGCCGCTGGGCTTGCGGATGCCGCTCGCTGCGGGGTTCAGTCCTTCGCGGCGGTAGCGCCGTCCGGGTTGCCGTGTTCTTCGGCCCGCGGGTCGTGTGCGGCTGCTCGCGCGGTTCCCCGCGCCCCCGGGATCAGGGCAACAGGCTGCCCCTTCTCGAGAGAAGGAACTTCTTGAAGGCCGCCACCGGGGGTGTGTCCGGGTGGCCCTCCAGCCAGGCCACGCCGATCTCGCGGACGGCCCGGGGGGCCGTGACGGTCAGTTCGACCACGCCCGGGCGCGGGACCGCCGGTGGTGGCAGGAGCGCGACTCCCAGCCCCGCCGCCACCAGGCCCCGCAGGGTCTCGGCCTCCTCGCCCTCGAAGGCGATGCGGGGTTTGAAACCGGCCTCCGCGCAGAGGTCGTCGGTGATGCGGCGCAGGCCGTAGCCCGGCTCCAGGGTGACGAAGGTTTCGTCGGCCGCCTCGGCGAGGCGGATGCGGCGACGGCCGGCCAGGCGGTGGCCGTCGGGGACGACCAGGCGCAGCTTCTGCTCGTCCAGGCGGCGGGCGACCAGGTCCGGGGCGTCCGGGACCGGGGAGGTCAGGCACAGGTCGAGGTCGCCGGCGCGCAGGCCTTCGAGCATGGCCTCGCCGTAGTTCTGCACGAGGCTGAAGCGGACGCGGGGGTGGTCGGCGCGGAAGGCCTGGAGGAGGCCGGGCACGGTCTCGGCGCCCATGGTGTGCAGGAAGCCGAAGGCGACCTTGCCGGTGGTGGGGTCGGCGTCGGCCCGGACCTCCTCGACCGCCCGCCCGACCTCCGCCAGGGCACGCTCGACGGAGGTGAGGAACGTGCGGCCGGCCGGGGTGAGGGAGACCGTGCGGCCGTGCCGGGCGAACAGGTCGACGCCCAGGTCCTGCTCCAGCCGGGCCATGGACCGGGACAGCGTCGACTGGGGGACGTTCATCTCCCGGGCCGCGCGGGTGACGTGCTCGGTGCGGGCCACGCCGGCGAAGTACGCGAGGCGGGGCGCCAGCGACAGCACCATGTCTTCTGTGTCACTGGTCGGTGACAGCCACTCCGCTGAACTGGGTTGATGCGCCATGGGAACGATTATGACCGTTCCATGCATTGGACGGATCAGTGGGCACGTCCGTACGTTCGAGGCATGTCTCCCGCCAGTACCGGGGCGTCCACCGTCGTGGGCGCCGATGCCTCCGTCCCTGTCTCCGACTCACGCATGTCGCCGGGCGGGCCCGGCTACCGCCGGATGAGCCTCGCCCTCTTCCTCGCGGGTGTCGCGACCTTCGCGCTGCTGTACTCCACCCAGGCGCTCCTGCCGCTGATCTCCGGCGAGTTCGGGGTGGCGGCGAGCGACGCGAGCTGGACCGTGGCCGCCGCGACGGGCGGGCTGGCGCTGTTCGTGCTGCCGATGAGCGCGCTGTCCGAGCGCTTCGGGCGGCGTACGGTCATGACGGCCTCGCTGGCCGTGGCGGTGACCGTGGGGCTGCTGGTGCCCTTCGCGCCCTCGCTGGGGGTGCTGGTGGTGCTGCGGGCCCTGCAGGGCGCCGCGCTGGCCGGTCTGCCCGCGTCGGCCACGGCGTACCTCGCGGAGGAGGTCAGCCCCAAGGCGCTGGTGACCGCGATCGGGCTGTTCGTCGCGGGCAACAGCGTCGGCGGGATGAGCGGCCGGGTCATCACCGGCTGGGTCGCGCAGGAGTGGGGCTGGCGCGTCGCCGTCGGTGTCATCGGCGTGCTCGCCGTGGCCTGCGCGGTGGCCTTCCGGGCGCTGCTGCCCGCCCCGCGGCACTTCGCGGCCGGCTCGCTGCGGCCCCGCGTGCTGGCCCGCACGGTCCGCGACCACCTGTCCGACCCGCTGCTGCGCCGGCTGTACGCGATCGGCGCGCTGTTCATGACGGTGTTCGGCGGGGTGTACACGGTCATCGGCTACCGGCTCACCGAGGCGCCGTTCTCGCTGCCGCAGGGCATCATCGGCTCGGTCTTCCTGGTGTACCTGGTCGGCACGGTGTCGGCGTCGACGGCCGGACGCCTGGTGGGCCGGCTGGGCCGCCGGGGTGCCCTGTACGCGGGGGGCGGCACGACGGCGGCGGGCCTGCTGCTGTCCCTGGCGGGCTCGCTCCCGCTGGTCCTGCTGGGCCTGGTCCTCATCACGGCGGGCTTCTTCGCGGGCCACGCGGTGGCCTCCTCGGCGGTCAGCAAGACCGCCACGCACGGCCGTGCCCAGGCCTCCGCGCTGTACCAGTCCGCCTACTACATCGGCTCCAGCGTGGGCAGCACGGCCGGCGCCCTCGCCTTCCACGCGGGCGGCTGGGCCGGGACGGTCGGGGTCGGGCTGCTGGCGGTCCTGGGCGTCGTGACGATCACGGTCTTCGGCACGCGCGCGGCCCGCCTGCAACGCCGCCTGGCCCCCGCCGCCTGAGCCACCCGACCGGACCGCTCCCCCTGTGGACCGCTCCCCCTGCCGGGCCCGGCTTTCCCGTTCGCACCACCGGGCCGGGCGGGGGATGTCCCGTGCGCGGGCCCCGGGGTCCGCAACCGCTGTGGATCACCGGCGTTGACCTGCGCCTTCGTGTGCTCGGGGGGCCGTTGTCAGTGGGCTGCGGTAGCTTCCGAAGTGCTGGGGCGCAATGGCGCGTGAACAGAACGTCCACAGGGGTGGGTGGAGATGGCGAACGGCACGGCGACACCGACGGATCTGGACACCAGGCTGGAGGCGCACCGCACGGAGCTGACGGGCTACTGCTACCGGATGCTCGGCTCCTCCTTCGAGGCGGAGGACGCGGTGCAGGACACGCTGGTCCGCGCCTGGCGCAGCTACGACAAGTTCGAGGGCCGCTCCAGCCTCCGCTCCTGGCTCTACCGCATCGCGACGAACGTGTGCCTGGACATGCTGACCGCGGGCAACAAGCGCGCCCGGCCCATGGACCTGACGGACTCCACCCCGCTGGCCCAGGCGGCGCTCTCCCCCCGACCGGACAACACCTGGCTGGAGCCCATGCCGGACGCCCGCGTGCTGCCCACGACCCACGACCCGGCGGAGGCGGCCGTCGCCAAGGAGTCCGTGCGGCTCGCGTTCATGGCCGCCCTGCAGCGACTCCCGGCCAAGCAGCGGGCCGTGCTGATCCTGCGCGAGGTGCTGGCCTGGAAGGCGAGCGAGGTCGCCGAGCTGCTCGACACGTCGGTCGCGTCGGTCAACAGCGCCCTGCAGCGGGCCCGGGCCACCCTCGCCGAGCGGCAGGAGCCGGGCGCGGAGGCGGCCGTCTCGGACCCGCTCGACGAGGACCAGCAGAAGCTGCTGGACCGCTATGTCGCGGCCTTCGAGGGCTACGACATGACGGCGCTGACGGCCCTGCTGCACGAGGACGCCGTGATGACGATGCCGCCGTTCGACCTGTGGCTGACCGGCGTGCGGGACATCACCGGCTTCATGACCACGCTCGGCGCGCCTTGCGCGGGCTCCCGGCTGGTGCCGGTCCAGGTCAACGGCCTGCCCGGCTTCGCGCAGTACAAGCCGGACCCGGACAAGGGCGGTTTCACACCGTGGGCGGTCCAGGTGCTGGAGATCTCAGACGGCCGGATCACCGGGTTCCACTGCTTCCTCGACACCCAGCGCTGGTTCCCGCTCTTCGGCCTGCCCCTCCACCTCGAAGCGGAGACCGACCAGGTCGAGCAGGGCGCGTAGGGCCGGATCGGGGTCGCGCAGCCGGATCCGGCCACCGGCCCGGCGGGCGGCCAGCTGGAGCCGCGCCAGCAGGTCCACGGCGGCCAGGCCCGGCGGGCCGATCCCTCCGACGTCACAGACCACGACCCGGGCACCGCCGGCCTGCAGCAGTGCCCGTACGTCGTCGCTCGGCCCGCTCACCTCGTCCCGGGTGACGGGTCCGGGCAGTACGAGCACGGGCGGTGTCATGGCGTCCACGACCGGTAGACCGGGCGGGCGGCGGTAACTCATCGGGGGTTCCGTCCCTCGGGGCGCCGCGAGGATCACATTGACCTGGCCGCCGCCTTCCCCGGAGGGTGGCTGTATGCCCCATGCATCCGCTCCTCCCGTGCCGTGTGACTCCTTCCGCACTGGTCGGGGGGTGCCGTGCAGGGGGTGCTGAGCGGTTTCGCCGTCATCGCCGTCGTCATCGGGGTCGGCTATCTGATCGGCCGCCGGGGGTATCTGGGCGACGGCGGGCGCGAGGTGCTCACCAAGCTCGCCTTCCACGTGGCCTCCCCCGCCCTGCTCTTCACGACGCTCGCCGGGGCGGACCTGTCGGTGATCTTCTCCGACCGGCTGCTGGTCACGGCGCTGAGCACGGCAGCGGCGGCGGGTGTCTTCGTGGCGGTGGGGGCCGCCCGCGGCTGGGGGGTGGGCCGGACGACGATCGGCGCCCTGTGCTCCAGTTACGTCAACTCCGGGAACCTGGGCATCCCGATCGCCGTGTACGTGCTGGGCGACGCGTCCCTGGTCGCGCCGGTGCTGCTGTTCCAGCTGGTCGGTGTCACACCGGTGGCGCTGACGGTCCTGGACCTGGCGACCGGCGGGGCGAAACGGCCCCTGTGGCAGCGCCTGTTCACGCCGCTGCGCAATCCGATAGCGCTGGGCTCCCTGGCCGGGGTGGCGGCGTCGGCGTCGGGCCTGACGGTGCCCGGGCCGCTGCTGGACCCGCTCACCCTGATCGGCAACATGTCGGTCCCGGCGGTCCTGCTGGCCTTCGGCATCTCCCTGCGCGGCAGCACCCTTCCCCTGCGGGGTGCGGAGCGGGCCCCCGTCCTGCTCGCCGTGACCCTCAAGTCGGTCGTCCAGCCCCTGGTCGCCTGGGCCCTGGCGGCGGGCGTGTTCGGCCTGCGCGGGGCGCCCCTGCTCGACGTGGTGGTCACGTCCGCCCTGCCGGCGGCGCAGAACCTGTTCACGTACGCGAGCAGTTACCGGGTGGGCGAGGTGCTGGCCCGGGAGGCGATCCTGCTGTCGACGGTCCTGGCGGTGCCGGTCCTGGTGGTGGTGGCGACCCGGCTGGGGTGACGGGCCCTCAGTCGGCGGCGGTCCCGGCCGGGGCCGGCTCGGGGGTGCCGTCCGCCGCCGCGGGAGGCTTCGCGTAGAGGACGTCACGGGCCTGTTCCGCCGCGCGGGTCATGCTCTCGGTGACGAAGTCGACGAAGCGGGCGATGCCCTCCAGGCGGTCGGCGGCCGGGGTCCCGGGGCCGAGGACGCCGACGCCCTGCCGTGCGGCCTCGGCGATCTCGGCGCTGCCCCGGGCGGCGGCGATCATCGACTGGTACCAGACGTCGTCGTCGACGATGTAGTGCTCGCGGCGGCGTTCGTCGCGTTCGCGGCGGATGAGGCCCTGGCTTTCGAGGAACGCCACGGCCTTGGAGACGGACGCCGGGCTGACCTGGAGGCGGCGGACGAGTTCGGCGGCGGTGAGACTGCCCTCGTCGGTGGTGTAGAGGCAGGTCAGCACCCGGGACATCATCTTGGGCAGGCCCTGCCGCATGAAGAGGGTCGTGAACACCTCCTCGTAGGCGCGCACGGCCTCGGGGTCCCGGCCGTGGGGCAGCGGGGGCGCGCCGGCGTCCCGGGGCACGGCCCGCCTGCGGCGGTGGGCGCGCTGCTCGGTGGCCCGGTGGGCCAGGTCGGCGCGGTACGCGGTGGGGCCGCCGTTGCGCATCACCTCGCGCGTGACGGTCGAGGTCGGGCGGTCCAGGCGCCGGGCGATCTCCGCGTAGGCGAGTCCGTCGGCCAGTCCCAGTGCGATCTGCTGGCGTTCCTGCTGGGTGAGCCTGCCTCCCGGCATCGCGATCTCCTCCGTCGTGCGTGGAAGCCCCACAGTAGCGTTCACCGCGCGTGGTTGCAACGCCTTCTGGGGCAGATTGTTGCATTGAATATCAACCCATTGCAATGAGATCTATCGTTTCACCTGCGTCGATACACTTCGTACGCAACGAGGTTGTTGCCAGATCCCTGAACGCAACGTAGCGTTTGCGATGTCAGAAACACGGATCGAAGGAGTGCACGATGCAGACGTTCGCCACCACCGCCCCGGTCTCCGCCCTCGTCGACATCCCCGCCGGGGCCATCCGGTTCATCGCCGCCGACCGCGCCGACACCACGGTCGAGGTCCGGCCCGCCGACGCCTCCAGGAGCCGTGACGTGCAGGCCGCGGAGCGGATCGAGGTCGCCTGCGCCGACGGCGTCCTGCGGATCGCCGCCCCCGAGGCGGGGAACCGCGTGCTCGGGCACTCCGGTGCCGTCGAGATCACCGTCCAGCTGCCCGCCGGCTCCCGCGTCGAGGCGAAGGCCGCCGCCGGCGAGCTCCGCGGCGTCGGCCGGCTCGGGGACGTCGTCTTCGAGGGCGCGCAGGCCACGGTCAAGCTCGACGAGGCCGCGGGCGCCCGGCTGACCCTGTCGGCCGGCGAGGTGTCCGTCGGGCGCCTGAACGGCCCGGCCGAGATCAGCACCCGGAAGGGCGACATCACCGTCGCCGAGGCCCTGTCCGGCACCCTCACGCTGCGCACCGAGCACGGCGGCATCACGGTCGGCGCCGCCCGCGGCGTCTCCGCCTCCCTGGACGCCGGCACCTCCTACGGCCGGGTCCACAACGCGCTGCGCAACGCCGACGGTGCCGCCGCCCTGGCCATCCACGCCACCACCGCCTACGGCGACATCACCGCCCGCAGCCTGTAGCCACCCGAGACCCCGAAGGAGCACCTCCCCATGACGGACCTGGCCATCGCGGCGACCGGGCTGCGCAAGTCCTACGGCGACAAGACCGTCCTCGACGGCGTCGACCTGGCCGTCCCGGAGGGAACGATCTTCTCCCTCCTCGGCCCGAACGGCGCCGGCAAGACCACCGTCGTCAAGATCCTCTCCACCCTGACCGGCGCCGACGGGGGCGAGATCCGCGTCGGCGGCCACGACCTCGCCACCCACCCGCAGGCCGTGCGGGCCGGGATCGGCGTCACGGGGCAGTTCTCCGCGGTCGACGGGCTGATCACCGGCGAGGAGAACATGCTCCTCATGGCCGACCTGCACCATCTGCCCAAGGCCGAGGGCCGCCGCGTCGCCGCCGAGCTGCTGGCACGCTTCGATCTCGCCGACGCGGCGAGCAAGCCGGCCTCCACCTACTCCGGCGGCATGAAGCGCCGCCTCGACATCGCGATGACCCTGGTCGGCGACCCGCGCATCATCTTCCTCGACGAACCCACCACCGGCCTCGACCCGCGCTCGCGCCACACGATGTGGCAGATCATCCGCGAACTCGTCACCGGCGGCGTGACCGTCTTCCTCACCACCCAGTACCTGGAGGAGGCCGACGAACTCGCCGACCGGATAGCGGTCCTGAACGACGGGAAGATCGTCGCCGAGGGCACGGCCGAGCAGCTCAAGCGGCTCGTCCCGGGCGGACACGTCCGGCTCCGCTTCACCGACCCGGCCGCCTACCGCCGCGCCGCCTTCGCCCTGCACGACGAGGTCACCCGGGACGACACCTCCCTCGTCCTGCACATCCCCAGCGACGGCAGCCAGCGCGAGCTGCGCCTGCTGCTCGACCGGCTGGACGCCTGCGGCATCGAGGCCGACGAGCTGACCGTGCACACCCCCGACCTCGACGACGTCTTCTTCGCCCTCACCGGCGGCACCCGCCGGCCCGTCCAGCCCGAGGAGGCTGCCCGATGAGCTCCCCCCTGGCCCCCACCCGCCCGGCCCGGCTCTCCCTGGCCCTGCGCGACTCGGCCACGATGCTGCGCCGCAACCTGCTGCACGCCCGGCGCTACCCGTCGCTGACGCTGAACCTGCTGCTCACGCCGATCATGCTGCTGCTGCTCTTCGTCTACATCTTCGGCGACACCATGAGCGCGGGCATCGGCGGCGGAGCGCCGGACCGGTCCGTGTACATCGCCTACATCGTCCCGGGCCTGCTCCTGATGACCATCGGCAGCACCACGATCGGCACCGCGGTCTCCGTCTCCAACGACATGACCGAGGGCATCATCGCCCGCTTCCGCACCATGGCGATCCACCGCGGCTCGGTGATCATCGGGCACGTCGTGGGCAGCGTGCTCCAGTCGATCGTCAGCGTGGTCCTCGTGGGCGCCGTCGGGGTGGCCATCGGCTTCCGCTCCACCGACGCCACCGTCCTGGAATGGCTCGCGGCGTTCGGGCTGCTCGTGCTCTTCGCCACGGCGCTCACCTGGATCGCGGTCGGCATGGGCCTGGTCAGCCCGAACGCCGAGGCGGCGAGCAACAACGCGATGCCGCTGATCCTGCTGCCGCTGCTGTCCAGCGCCTTCGTGCCGCTGGACGCGATGCCGGGCTGGTTCCGGCCGATCGCCGAGTACCAGCCGTTCACCCCGGCCATCGAGACCCTGCGCGGGCTGCTCCTGGGCACGGAGATCGGCCACCACGGATGGCTCGCGGTGGCCTGGTGCCTGGGCCTCGCGGTCCTCGGCTACGTCTGGTCGACGGCCAGGTTCGACGCCGAGCCGAAGTGACCGCCGTGGCGCGGCGGGCCGGCTCCCGCACCGCGGCACACGCCCAGGGGCGGCGCACACCGACGGATGTCGGTGTGCGCCGCCCCTGTCGTGTCCCCGCGGACGGGCGCGGGTCAGGCGATGCGCTCCAGCACCACCGGCGACGGCGTGAAGTCCGTGCCCGCGGCCGCGATGTCGTAGGAGCCCTCGACCGCCTGCAGGGCGTACGCGAAGCGGTCCGGGGTGTCGGTGTGCAGGGTGAGCAGCGGCTGGCCCTCGGTCACGGTGTCGCCCGGCTTGGCGTGCATCTCGACACCGGCGCCCGCCTGCACCGGGTCCTCCTTGCGGGCCCGGCCCGCGCCGAGCCGCCAGGCGGCGACGCCGATGTCGTAGGCGTCGAGCCGGGTGAGGACGCCGGAGGCCGGGGCCTTGATCACGTGCTGCTCCCGGGCGACCGGCAGCTCCGCGTCGGGGTCGCCGCCCTGGGCCGCGATCATCCGCCGCCAGACGTCCATGGCCGAGCCGTCGGCCAGCGCCTTCGCCGGGTCGGCGTCCTTCACCCCGGCCGCGTCGAGCATCTCGCGGGCCAGGGCGATCGTCAGCTCGACCACGTCGGCGGGGCCGCCGCCGGCCAGGACCTCGACCGACTCGCGGACCTCCAGTGCGTTGCCGGCCGTGAGGCCCAGCGGGGTCGACATGTCGGTGAGCAGCGCGACCGTCCGCACCCCGTGGTCGGTGCCCAGGCCGACCATGGTCGAGGCCAGTTCGCGGGCGTCCTCGATGGTCTTCATGAAGGCGCCCGTGCCGACCTTCACGTCCAGGACCAGCGAGCCCGTGCCCTCGGCGATCTTCTTCGACATGATCGAGGAGGCGATCAGCGGGATCGCCTCGACCGTGCCCGTGACGTCGCGCAGCGCGTACAGCTTCTTGTCGGCGGGGGCCAGGCCGTCGCCGGCCGCGCAGATCACCGCGCCGGTGGTGTCCAGGACGTGCAGCATCTCCTCGTTGGACAGCAGCGCGCGCCAGCCGGGGATCGACTCCAGCTTGTCGAGGGTGCCGCCGGTGTGGCCGAGGCCGCGGCCCGACAGCTGCGGGACGGCAGCGCCGCAGGCGGCGACCAGGGGGGCCAGCGGGAGGGTGATCTTGTCGCCGACACCGCCCGTGGAGTGCTTGTCGGCCGTCGGGCGGGACAGGGACGAGAAGTCCATGCGCTCGCCGGAGGCGATCATCGCGGCCGTCCAGCGGGCGATCTCACGGCGGTTCATGCCGTTGAGCAGGATCGCCATGGCGAGCGCGGACATCTGCTCGTCGGCGACCTCCCCGCGGGTGTACGCGTCGATGACCCAGTCGATCTGCTCGTCGCTGAGTTCGCCGCGGTCCCGCTTGGTGCGGATGACGGAGATGGCGTCCATGGCCATGGCTTGGCTTCCTTCCGAGGTTTCCAGAAGCCGTACGGCCCCCCTGATCGACTCAGGAGGGCCGCACGGGAGTTACTTGCTGAGGTGGCCGGGCCCGAAGGCCTGCGGCAGCATCTCCGACAGCGGCAGGATTCCCGCCGGGGTCTCCAGCAGGAGGTCCGGGCCGCCGAACTCGTACAGCAGCTGGCGGCAGCGGCCGCACGGGACGAGCACGTCCCCGTCGCGGTCGACGCAGGTGAAGTGCGTCAGCCGGCCGCCGCCGGTGTTGTGCAGCTCGGAGACCAGGCCGCACTCGGCGCACAGGCCCAGTCCGTACGAGGCGTTCTCGACGTTGCAGCCGGAGATGACCCGGCCGTCGTCGACCCGGGCCGCCACACCGACCGGGTAGCCGGAGTAGGGGGCGTACGCCCGGGACATGGCGTCCCGGGCCACCGCGCGCAGCCGCTCCCAGTCGACGGCCGGGCCGGCGTCGGTCACTTGCCCTGCCCCTTCCGGTACGGCAGCCCGTCCGCCTTCGGCATCCGCAGCCGCTGCGCGGACAGCGCGAGGACGACCAGGGTGATGACGTACGGCGTGGCGGAGACGACCTGGTTGGGGACCTCGTCGGTGGAGGCGTACCAGGCGAACACCAGGGCGGCGACGACCGCGGTGATGATCGACGGGGCGTACTTCTTGCGGACGACCAGCCAGATCGCGCCGATGATCAGCAGCAGCGCGCCGAGCAGCAGCAGGGCGTGCACGTTGGCGGAGCCGCCGCGCAGGTTGAGGCTGTCGGTGTAGCCGAACAGGCCCGCGCCGAGGGCGAGGCCGCCCGGCATCCAGTTGCCGAAGATCATCGCCGCGAGGCCGATGAAGCCGCGGCCGCTGACCTGGCCCTCCAGGTAGAAGGGGTTGGCCACGATGGACAGGAAGACACCGCCGAGGCCGGCCAGACCGCCGGAGATCACGACGGCGATGTACTTGTACTTGTAGACGTTGACGCCGAGGGACTCGGCGGCGACCGGGTTCTCGCCGCAGGAGCGCAACCGCAGGCCGAACGCCGTGCGCCACAGGATCCACCAGGTGGCGGGGATCAGCGCGACGGCGATCAGGGTCAGCCAGGACACGTTGGTGACCAGGCCGCCGAGCAGGCCGGCGATGTCGGAGACGAAGAACCAGCCCTGGTTGTTGAGGTCCCGCAGGGCGTCGGACAGGCCGGGCACCGTGAAGTGGCCGAGGGAGTCCACCGCCGGGGACTGCTTGGCGGAGCCGCCGGTGTGTCCCTCGAAGGCGAGGGGCGCGAGGTAGCGGGTGGCGCCGAGGGCGAGGATGTTGATCGCCACACCGGAGACGATGTGGTTGACGTTGAAGGTGACGGTGACGAAGGCGTGCAGCAGACCGCCGATCGCGCCGCCGAGGATGCCGACCAGGACACCGGTCCACGGGCCCCACTGGAAGCCGGCCCAGGCACCGAACCAGGTGCCGAGGATCATCATGCCTTCGAGGCCGATGTTGACCACGCCCGCGCGCTCGGCCCACAGGCCGCCGAGACCGGCGAGGCCGATCGGCACGGCGAGCTGGAGCGCGGTGGACATCTGGCTGACGTTGGTGATGCCGTCGGCGCCGGTGATGAGACGGACGATCGAGGTGAGCGCCAGTCCGCCGGCGATGATCAGCAGCAGGACGGGCCACGACAGGCGGCGGCCGGTCGGCGCCGCGGGCTGCAGCGTGGGCTGGTTGACGTCGATCGCCGAGGTAGGAGCGGTCATCGGCCAGCCACCTCCTTCGTGTTCTGGGCGCCGAGGACGTGGCCCGCGGCGAGTTCGGCGCCGACGCGGCGCTGCTGGCGGCGCAGACCCCACTCACGGACGGCTTCGTAGGAGACGACGACCGAGAGCACGATCAGGCCCTGCATGATGACCGCGATCTCCTTGTCGTAGCCGTGGAAGTCCAGCTCCGGCGAGGCCTTGTCGAGCCAGGCCCACAGCAGGGCGGCGAAGGCGATCCCGACGGGGCTGTTGCGGCCGAGCAGGGCGATGCCGATGCCGAGAAAGCCGATGCCGGTTGGGAAGTTCAGGCTGTAGGTGTGGGTGTCGCCGAGCAGGATCGGCAGGCCGGCCAGGCCCGCGATGCCGCCGGAGATCAGCATGGCGCTGAGGACCATGCGCTTGGGGTCCACACCGCTGGCCGCGGCGGCGGTCTGCGAGGCGCCGGAGGCGCGCAGGTCGAAGCCGAAGCGGGTGCGGTTGAGGACGACCCAGTAGCCGATGCCGAGCAGCACGGCGAGCAGCACCAGGCCGTAGATCTCGCCGGCGGCCCCCATGGGGATGCCGGGGATCCAGCCGGACTCGTACATCTCGCCGGTGGTGTTGTTGTTGCCGACCTTCACGCCGAAGACGTCCGGCAGCCACAGGTAGGCGATCACGGAGGTGGCGATCGCGTTGAGCATGATCGTGGCGACGACCTCGCTGACGCCGCGGGTGACCTTGAGGACACCGGCGATGCCGGACCAGAAGGCGCCGGTGAGGACGGCCGTCAGGAGCAGCAGCGGGATCTGCAGGGCGGCCGGCAGGTTCATGTGGGCGCCGACGATGGCGGCCATCATGGCGCCGAGCTGGTACTGGCCGTCGACGCCGATGTTGAACAGGTTCATCCGGAAGCCGATGGCCACCGCGAGAGCCGCGATGTAGTACATCGAGGCCTGGTTGATGATCAGGACCTGGATGTCGGAGAAGCTCAGCTGCTCGAACATCAAGGCGAACGGCTCGACCGGGCTCTTGCCCGACGCGATCAGCACGATCGCGCTCAGGACGAAGGCCACGGCGAGCGCGATGACCGGTCCGGCCACCGCGAGGAGCACGCGCTCCTTGTCGAACTTCTTCATCAGCGGGCCTCGTCTTCCGGAGACTCGGACGGCTCGGGGGCCTTCGCCGGGGTCTCGGGGGTCTCTTCGGCGGTCTCGTCGTGTGCGAGGTGCCCGGTGACGGCACCGGTCATGGCCGAGCCGAGCTCCTCGGGGGTGATGGTGGCCGGGTCGGCGTCCGCGACCAGCTTGCCGTTGTAGATCACGCGGAGCGTGTCGGACAGGCCGATGAGCTCGTCCAGGTCGGCGGAGATCAGCAGCACGGCCAGGCCTTCGCGGCGGGCCTCACGGATGTGGTCCCAGATGGCCGCCTGGGCGCCGACGTCCACGCCGCGGGTGGGGTGGGCGGCGATGAGGAAGCGCGGCTTGTGGCTCATCTCGCGGCCGACGATCAGCTTCTGCTGGTTGCCGCCGGACAGCGAGGCCGCCGTGACGTCGATGCCGGGGGTGCGCACGTCGTAGGCCTCGACGATGCGCCGGGTGTCCTCCTGGGCCGCCTTCGGGTCCAGCCACACGCCCTTGGCGAGGGGCTTCTCGGTGACGTGGCCGAGGATGCGGTTCTCCCACAGGGGCGCCTCCAGCAGCAGGCCGTGGCGGTGCCGGTCCTCGGGGATGTAGCCGATGCCCTGCTCACGGCGCCTGCGCGTCGGCCAGGCGGTGATCTCCTCGTCGGCCAGCCGGATGGTGCCGGAGTCGGCGGTGCGCAGGCCGATCAGCGCGTCGACGAGCTCGGTCTGGCCGTTGCCCTCGACGCCCGCGATGCCGAGGACCTCGCCCGCGTGGATGGTGAAGCTGATGTCGTCCAGGAGCGCCTTGCCGCCGGGGGCCGCCAGGTGCAGCTTGTCGACGCTGATGACCGGGCGGTCGGTGACCGTGGACTCCGCCGTCTCGGGCGTGGGCAGCTCGCTGCCGACCATCATCTCGGCCAGCTGGCGCGGGGTGGTCTCGCTGGGGACGGCCGTGCCGACGGTGGTGCCGCGGCGGATGACGGTGATCTCGTCGGCGACCGAGAGCACCTCGCCGAGCTTGTGCGAGATGAAGATGACCGACAGGCCCTCGGACTTCAGTTCGCGCAGGTTGGCGAAGAGCGCGTCGACCTCCTGCGGCACGAGCACGGCGGTCGGCTCGTCCAGGATGAGGGTGGTGGCGCCGCGGTAGAGGACCTTGAGGATCTCCACGCGCTGGCGGGCGGCGACGCCGAGCTCCTCGACCAGGAGGTCGGGCCTGACGTCGAGGCCGTAGCGCTCGGAGAGCTCCTTGATCTTGCGGCGGGCCTTGGCGCCGATGCCGTAGAGCTTCTCGCTGCCGAGGACCACGTTCTCCAGGACCGTGAGGTTGTCGGCGAGCATGAAGTGCTGGTGGACCATGCCGATGCCGCGGGCGATGGCGTCGGCCGGGGACGAGAAGGCGACCTGCTGCCCGTCGACGGCGATGGTGCCCTCGTCCGGCTTCTGCATGCCGTAGAGGATCTTCATCAGGGTCGACTTGCCGGCGCCGTTCTCTCCGACGAGGGCGTGCACGGTGCCCTTGCGGACGCTGAGGTGGATGTCGTGGTTGGCCACGACACCGGGGAAACGCTTGGTGATCCCGGCGAGCTCGACGGCGGTCACCGATTCGTTGACCGCCGCTCCGGCCGGAGGGCTGCTGGACGCGTTGATGGCGCACTCTCCTGGGGACGGGGGCCGTCTACGCGCGTAGCGCCCCTACGGCATACAAAGGGGCCGACACCCCGCGGCGACGGGGCACGAGGAGCGGCTCCCCGTACCCCGTCGAGCGGACGCAACCCCGGGGGTTACCGCCTGCTTCGAGGCAGTCGCTCGTCAGCTGCTCTTGACCTTGATCTCGCCGCTGATGATCTTCTCCTTGGCCGTCTTGATGGCTTCCTGGAGCTCGGCGTCGTCCGCGAACTTCGGGTTGGAGTTCGACAGGCTCACCTCGCCGGTCTTCAGATCGCCACGAACGATACCGGTCTCGGGCTTGCCGTCCTCGACCGACTTCGCCAGGTTGTACACCGCCTTGGCGACGTCCTTCATCGCCGAGGTCAGGATCGAGTCCTTGTACTTGGCGAGGGCTTCCTGCTGGTACTGGTCGGAGTCGACACCGATGGCCCACACCTTGTTGGCGGCGGCGGCCTCGATGACGCCCTGGCCGGACAGACCGGCGGCCGCGTAGACCACGTCGGCCTTCTTCTCGATCTGACCCTCGGCGGCCGTCTTGCCCTTGTCGGGGCTGGAGAAGCCGCCCTCCTCCGCCGTCTGGGTGAGGTACTGGGAGAGGACCTTGACCTTCGGGTTCGTGTCCTTGACGCCCTGCTCGAAGCCCGCCTGGAACTTGTGGATCAGCGGGATGTCCACGCCGCCCACGAAGCCGACGACGTTCGACTTGGTGCTCTTGGCCGCGGCGACGCCGGCCAGGTAGGAGGCCTGCTCCTCGCTGAAGACCAAGTCGGCGACGTTCTTGGAGTTGATGGTGGCGTCGTCGACGATGCCGAAGGTGGTGTCCGGGAACTTCTCGGAGGCACCCTTGATGGCCGCGGCGTACGCGTAGCCGACGCCGATGACCGGGTTGTAGCCCTGCTTGGCCAGGGAGGCCAGGCGCTGCTCCTTGTCGGCGTCCGTCTCGCCCTCGGTGGGCTCCACGTCGGCCGTCTGGTACCCGAACTCCTTCTTCGCCTGCTCCAGGCCCGCGTAGGCCGCGTCGTTGAAGGACTGGTCGCCCTTGCCGCCGACGTCGTACGCGATGGCGAGGCCCTTGTCGCCCTTCGAGTCCGAGGACCCGGCGGAGGTCGAGGTGCCGCCGCAGGCGGAGAGCGCGAGGGCCAGGGAGGCGGTCGCTGCGCCTGCGACCGTGATCCGGGAAATCCGGCGCATGTGTGGGTGCTCCTGTCGTACAACCGAGGTCGCGCAGCGCCGGGACGGTTCAGCTTCAGCGCTGGCTTCGCCGCAGATTAACGCGCGTAGACCTGCCTGAAAACCCCTTCTGTCCACCTTGTTATCCGCCCGTGGCCAAGCCATCACCGCGCCTTGGCCCGGGTGTTGCCGACCGCAAACGCGAGGTGGCACTCGGTGATCCGCCTCCCGGGACAGGCGGACAGCAGAAAACGGGCGGACACCGTGAGGTGCCCGCCCGTCCTGGTGCCCTGCGAGGGCCGTTCCACTCGGTGCTACTCGGTCTTCACCTTGATCGTGCCGTCGTCGATGCCCTGCTTCGCCTTGTCCACGGCCTCCTTGAGGCCCGCGACCTTGGCGAACTCGGGGTTCGACTCGGACAGGCCGACGCCGTCGACCTTCAGGTCGAAGGTCTGCGTGCCGGTCAGCGGCTTGTCGTCCTGGACCGACTTGGCCAGCGCGTAGACCGCTCCGCCGACGTCCTTGAGCGCGGAGGTGAGGATGTAGTTCTTGTACGGGGCGAGCGCGGCCTGCTTGTACTGGTCGGAGTCGACACCGATCGCCCAGACCTTCGCCTTGGCGGCGGCCTCGATCACGCCCTGCCCGGACAGGCCGGCGGCCGCGTAGAGCACGTCGGCCTTCTTCTCGATCTGGCCCTCGGCGGCGGCCTTGCCCTTGTCGGGGCTGGAGAAGCCGCCCTCCTCGGCCGTCTGGGTGAGGTACTGCGACAGCACCTGCACGCCGGGCTTGGTGTCTTCGACGCCCTGCTTGTAGCCGGCCTCGAACTTGTGGATCAGCGGGATGTCCACACCGCCCACGAAGCCGACGACGTCGCTCTTGGTGGCCTTGGCGGCGGCGACACCGGCGAGGTACGAGGCCTGCTCCTCGGCGAAGACGAGGGAGGCGACGTTCTTGCCCTCGACCACGGAGTCCACGATGCCGAAGGTGGTGTCCGGGTACTTGGAGGCCACCGCCTTCATGGCCGGGCCGTAGGCGAAGCCGACGCCGATGACCGGGTTGTAGCCCTGCTTGGCCAGGGAGGCCAGGCGCTGCTCCTTGTCGGCGTCCGTCTCGCCCTCGGTGGGCTCGATGTCGGCCGTCTTGTAGCCGAACTCGTCCTTGGCCTTCGTCAGGCCGGCGTAGGCGGCGTCGTTGAAGGACTGGTCACCCTTGCCGCCGACGTCGTAGGCGATGGCGACGCCGCGGTCGCTGCTGTCGCTGTCGCCGCTGTCACTGCTGGTGCCGCCACAGGCCGTGGCGACGAGCCCCAGCGACGCGACCCCCACCGCGACGCGGGTCAGTTTCGAAATCCGACGCATCTGAAGTTCCCCATTCTCCGAAGCTCCGCAGCGGGTGCTCAGTTCGGCGCACATTAACGCGCGTAGACACTCCTGGGAACGGGTCGCCGCGGGGCCGTTATCCATTCGTGCCGATGGCCGGTTACGCCCTTGTGAACCACGGGATCGAACGGGGTCGAAAGGTGCACTCGGGGACACGGCGCGTGCCTGCTCGTCACGCGCACCAGGCTGCCCCGGGGCTGCGCCGCTCGCAACCGGGGGCCGCCGTGGGGGGCGCGGGCGTCATCCCGGCGCGGCGCCGTCGTGGCTCGTCGCGCGGTTCCCCGCGCCCCTGACGGGGTTTACCGCAGGCCGTTGACCAGAGCTGCCGCTGTGAAGAGTTCGACGCCTACCGTGATCGCCGACTCGTCGACGTCGAAGTCGCCCTGGTGGAGGTCGCGGATCTGGCGTTCGCCGGGGGTGCGTACGCCCAGCCGGGCCATCGCGCCGGGCACGTGCTCCAGGTACCAGGAGAAGTCCTCGCCGCCGAGGCTCTGCTCGGTGCCCACGACGGAGTCGACCCCGCGCCGGGCGATCATGGCGTCGCGCAGCAGCTCGGTCACGCCGGGCTCGTTGACGACGGGCGGGACGCCGCGCACGTAGTTGATCTCCGACTTGGCGCGGTGCAGGTTGGCGATCTCGTCGATCGCCGCGACCACCACGTCGGGAGCCTGCCGCCAGGCCTCGATGTCGAGGCAGCGCACGGTGCCGGAGAGCTCGGCGTGCTGCGGGATGACGTTCGGCGCGTGGCCGGACTCGATGCGGCCCCAGGTGATGGCGAGGCCGCTGCGGCTGTCGAAGCGCCGGCCGACCAGGGCGGGCACGTCGGTGACCACGCGGGCCGCCGCGGTGACCAGGTCGGTCGTCAGGTGCGGACGCGCGGTGTGGCCGCCCGGGCCGTCCAGGCCGATCTCCAGCCGGTCGCAGGCGGAGGTGATGGGACCCTCCCGGAGCCCGATCTTCCCGGCGTCGACCCGCGGGTCGCAGTGCACGGCGATGATCGCGCCGACGCCTTCCAGCGCGCCGCACTTGATCGCGTCGGCGGCACCGCCGGGCAGCACCTCCTCGGCCGGCTGGAAGATCAGCCGGACGGGCCGGGGCAGCTGGCCCCGCTTGTGCAGTTCGGCGAGGACGAGGCCGGCGCCGAGGACGACGGTGGTGTGCACGTCGTGGCCGCAGGCGTGGGCGCGGTCGGGCACGGTCGAGCGGTACGCGCACTCGGTCTTGGTGTCCGGGATGGGCAGGCCGTCGATGTCGGCGCGCAGGGCGAGCATGCTGGGGCCCCCGTCCCACTGGTCGCCCTGTACGCCGATGTCACAGACGAGCCCGGTCCCGACCGCGAGGACGCGTGGCTTGAGGCCGGCCCGGACCAGCCGCTCCTTGATCGCCGCGGTCGTGCGGAACTCCTGGTTGCCGAGCTCCGGGTGCATGTGCAGGTCGCGCCGGAACGCGATCAGCTCGGCGCGCAGAGCGTCGGGAAGCGCGCCGGGAAGCACGGCTCCCGCGGGAAGGTCGACCTCGGACTCCAGTGACATCAGTGGCTTCACCCTCTGAAGGGTAGGGCGCCGGGGTGGCCGCCCGACCCTGGATCAACAAAACTTCAACCCGTTAGGGGAAGAAAATATGACTGCCGGACGCATGGCTATCAACTGAGATGGGTAAACTCGCCCGCCTTTCAGGCCGAGTCGGCGCTTGCGGCCCTCGACTATGACGTCGGCCACATCCGGCTCGGCGGTTCGGTGTCCCTCCATCCTCCTTCACGGATACCACGCCTTGCGCGGTGAACACGGGCGCGTTCATCTGCCGGACGCGTACGCCGATAGGGTGCGCCCCGTGCGCGCCGACCGTTCCGAGTTCCTCGACCCGACGCGGGCCTCCTACGACGCCGTCGCCGAGGCCTATGCCGCCGAGCACCCGGACAGCCTGGCCGGCAGGCCGCTGGAGAGCGCGCTGCTCACGACGTTCGCGGCGCTGGCCGGTGCGGTCGGCGGGCCTGCGCGGCCCCCGGTGGCAGACCTCGGCAGCGGCCCCGGGTACGTGACGGCCCGGCTGCGCGACCTCGGGCTGCCGGTGTTCGGGGTGGACCTCTCGCCCCGCATGGTGGCCCTGGCCCGCCGGGCGCACCCGGACCTGCGGTTCCACGTGGGTTCGATGACCGCGCTCGACCTGCCGGCCGAGTCGCTCGGGGGCGTCGTCGCGCTCTACTCGGTGATCCACGTGCCGGACGACCACCTGCCGTCGGTCTTCGCCGAGTTCCACCGGGTGCTCGTACCGGGCGCGCCCGTCCTGCTCGCCTTCCAGTCCGGCGCGGCCGACGGGCACCGGCGTCTGACGGAGCGCTTCGGCCGGCGGATCTCGCTCGACTACTACTGGCGCACCCCGGAGTCGGTGGCCGCCCGGCTCCGGCAGGCGGGCCTCGACCTCTACGCCCGGGTCGTCCGGGAACCCGAGGACGGCGAGACGCTGCCACGCGCGTTCCTGCTGGCCCGGAAACCGGCAGTCGCCGACGCGACCGCCTGATCCGGCCGACGGGGCCGTCTAACCCGCTGCCATCGCGCCCGCGGTGCCCGACGGGCCGGCCAGACCTGCCGGGCCCGGCAGGCCGGTGAAGGGCGCCGTGTTCGCCGTGTTCGCCGTGCCCGGCGTTTCCGTCGGGGCCGCCTGGACCGTGGGGTCGGCGGGGGGCGTGGCGGTCGTCGGGGCCGTCGGGGTCGCCGTCGTCAGGCCGTGGGTCTCGCGGGCCGTGCCCGTGACGCCGGCGAGGAAGCCCTGGGCGCGGGGCGAGGCGTGCTCGGTCAGCCAGGCCGGGTCGATGTCGCAGACCGCGACGCGCACCTCCGTGCCGGACAGGGCGAGCGGGAGGGTGTGGACGACCGTGGACGGGAAGCTGAGGATCGTGCGGCCGATGGGGCCGCGGCGGGCGATCAGTTCCAGGGGGAGTTCGGGGCGGACGATCTCCAGGCCGGTCTCGACCGCCAGCCGGTGCAGCTTGTCGGTGCTCTCGCGGCGGTGGGCGAAGTAGCGCGTGGCGCCGTGGGCCGCGGCCAGGGCGCGGACGGCCTCCAGGTAGCGGCCGCCGTCCACCACGCCCGTCTCCACCAGGGACGTGCCCACCATGTCCGCGCCCTTGGTCAGGCGCGGCGGGCCGAAGCGCTCCCGGGTCCAGGCGAACGTGTGGGCCCGGACCGTGACGCCCTCCGGGGTCTCCGCCATCGGCATGGAGGAGAAGATCTCGACGTGCCGCCCGTCGCCGGGGGTCAGGCGGCGGCGCGCCGAGGCGGACACCGGCGCGAAGAGCACGTCCCGCGGGCCGGGCCGGCCGCCCTTGCGGTGCCAGCGCACCAGGCGTTCGCCCCGGGCGAGCTGCCCGACGAACTCCATCGTCGCCGTGCCGTCGTCGACGACGACCAGGTCACGGGCGCGGGTGATGGTCAGCAGCAGCTGGACGTAACGGGAGAAGGGGTCCCCCAGCACGACGCGGTGTGCCCGGCGGAGCAGACCGGTCAGGCCGCCGATGGTCTGGAAGGGCGCCAGCGGCCCGCCGCGCGCCTCCTCCCAGCGGACCTCGTGCCCCTCGTCGCGGGCCAGGTCGGACATCCGCCGCAGCTGGCCGCGCGTCATCGGGTCGACGGGCGACAGCACCACGAGGGTGAGCTCCACGCCGGGCGCATGCGCGTGCGCCCACTCCAGCACGTTCAGCAGCTGTACCGGGCTCTCGACGAAGGCGAGAGTGTGGGGGCCGGCGTTCCCGGCGCGGGGGCTCATCGACGTACGACCGTCCCGTCGTAAGGGGGGTTGTGGGGGTGGTGCGCTCAGACGCCGACCGGCTCGCCCGCGGCCGTGGCGATCTCCGCCTCGGCGACCACGCCGGCGACGCGGCGCAGCTTCTTCATCGGGCCCAGCTCGGACTCGTAGACCTTCTTGACGCCGTCGCCGAGGGAGGCCTCGATGGTGCGGATGTCGCGGACGAGGCGGGTCAGGCCCTGCGGCTCGACGGAGGCGGCCTGGTCCGAGCCCCACATGGCGCGGTCGAGGGTGATGTGACGCTCGACGAAGGTGGCGCCCAGGGCGACCGCGGCGAGGGTGGTCTGCAGGCCGGTCTCGTGGCCCGAGTAGCCGATCGGGACGTTCGGGTACTCCTGCTGCAGGGTGTTGATCACGCGCAGGTTGAGCTCCTCGGCCTTGGCCGGGTAGGTCGACGTGGCGTGGCACATCAGGATGTTGTCCGAGCCGAGGACCTCCACCGCGTGGCGGATCTGCTTGGGCGTCGACATGCCGGTGGAGAGGATCACCGCGCGGCCGGTGGCCCGCAGGGCGCGCAGCAGCTCGTCGTCGGTGAGGGAGGCGGAGGCGACCTTGTGGGCGGGGACGTCGAACTCCTCCAGGAAGGCGACGGCCTCGGTGTCCCAGGGGGAGGCGAACCAGTCGATGTTCTTCGACTTGCAGTAGTCGTCGATGGCGCGGTACTCGTCCTCACCGAACTCCACGCGGTGGCGGTAGTCGATGTAGGTCATCCGGCCCCAGGGGGTGTCGCGCTCGATGTCCCACTGGTCGCGCGGCGTGCAGATCTCCGGCGTGCGCTTCTGGAACTTCACCGCGTCGCAGCCGGCCTCGGCGGCGGCGTCGATCAGCTTGAAGGCGTTCTCGAGCTCGCCGTTGTGGTTGATGCCGATCTCACCGCAGACGTAGACCGGACGGCCCGGGCCGACCTCGCGCGAACCGAACTGGCGGATACGGGAGTTGGTGCTCATGGCAGGAGATGTCCTTACTTGGTGAGGGAATCGAGAGAGGGGCCGAGGATCCAGCTGGCGATCTCTCGGATCGCGCCGTCGCCACCGGGGACGGTGGTGACCGCGCGTGCGGCGCCGCGCACGACGTCGTGGGCGCTCGCGACCGCCACGGGCCAGCCGACGAGGGCGAAGCACGGGAGGTCATTGACGTCGTTGCCGACGTAGAGCACGCGCTCCGGCGCGATGCCCTGCTCCTCGCACCACTGCTTCAGCGCGAGGTCCTTGCGGTCGATGCCGTGCAGCACCGGGAGCTTGAGCTTCCGGGCCCGGGCGGCGACCACAGGGTTCTGTTCCGTGGACAGGATCAGCATCTTCAGGCCGCTCCTGCGGAGGGCCGCGATGCCGAGTCCGTCCCCGCGGTGCACGGAGACGAACTCCCGTCCGTCGGAGTCGACGAGCACCCGGTCGTCGGTCTGGGTGCCGTCGAAGTCGAGGACGACCGCGTCGATGTCGCCGGCGGTCGGGAGGGCGCCGGGCCGGTCCGCGTCGAACAGCGGCGCGAGGGCCCGGGCGCGGGCGAGGTCGTGCGGGTCGTCGATCTCCAGCACGCGCGCCGGGTCCGTGCGGACCAGTTCGGTGCGGCCGAAGAAGCGGTGCTGGTGCTCGCGGAAGCCGGTCGCCTCCATGGCGTAGGCGGCACCGGTCTCCAGCAGGTCCTGGGGGCGGTCCTGGCGGCGGGGCCGGAAGGACTTGTCGTGGTTGACGCCGTAGCCGCCGCCGGCCGCCGCGCCGGCCTCCGTCACGGAACCGGCCTCCGTCACGGAACCGGCCGCCGCCTCGTCGTCGGCGTCGCGCCAGATGAAGCCGTGGAAGGGCGCGACGGTGACGGCGGTGTCGGCGCCGTTCCGGGCGATCGCCCCGACGACCCCGTCGATGTCCTCGCGGACCAGGAACGGGCTGGTGCACTGCACGAGCAGGACCACGTCCACCGGCGCCCCGTGCAGGGCCTCGTGGGCGTCCATGGCGTGCAGGACGGCGGCCTCGGAGGTGGCGGTGTCGCCGGCGATGGCGGCCGGGCGCAGCACGACCTCGGCGCCGGCCTGGCGGGCCGCGGCCGCGATGGCCTGGTCGTCGGTGGAGACCACGACGTCGGTCACGAGCCGCGCGGCGCGGCACTCGCGGACCGCGCGCGCCACCAGCGGCACCCCGCCGACGGGCAGGAGGTTCTTCGCGGGCACGCCCTTGGAGCCGCCGCGTGCGGGGATCACCGCGAGCACGCGGCGCACGGAGGCGCCTTGGCCGGCTTCCGGTCGGGACATGGGGTCTACTCCTTGGGCAGGGGTCTCGGGGCGGCTCACAGCTCCCCCATCCGCCGGATGACGGGCGCCACGCGCTGCACGCCGTGCCGGTAGGCGCCGCGCGCCGCCCGGCGCACGATCTGCCGGACCGGTCCGGGCTCCTTGTCGGCGGCGGGCGCACCGGGCAGGGGCGTGCCGTCCGGGCCGAGGTGGTGGCGGGCGAGGATCCCGGGCAGGTAGCCGGGCGCGGTGACGGGGGTGTAGTACGGGGTCAGCGGGGGCAGGCCGCCGGGCCGGCCGAGCAGCTCGGCGATGCGCCCCCGGGCCGCGTCGAAGGCGGAGTCGTAGGAGCCGTCCGCGACGACGCCCTGCCGGGAGACCCACTCCTCGTCGGGGACGGGCCGGTGCCCGGCGTCGAGCTGGTCCCAGGAGGCGAGGCACCCGGAGCCCACGAAGTGGTGGTTGCCGAGGGACTCGCGCACGCCCAGGTCGGTCAGCACGACCGTGGGGATGCGGCGGTGCAGCGACTCCAGGGCGGCCGTGGAGCTGACCGTGACCAGCAGGTCGGTCCGGTCCAGGACCTCGCCCATGTTGCCGTAGACCAGCCGGAAGTTGGCCGGCGGATCGAGGCGCTGCACCAGCTTCTGGTACGGCAGTTCCTCGATGTGGGTGGTGTGCTCGCCCGGCTTGGAGCGCAGCTTCAGCAGCACCTCGCGCTCGGGGTGCCGGCGGGCGTGCTGCACCAGCCGGTTCAGCAGGTACGTACGGTCCTTGCGGCTCTCGGGGACCGAGGGCTGGGCGGCGAACACCACCGTGTACCGGTCGCGTTCGCCTTCGTAGGGCGCGCCGCCGAGGAACGGCAGGGCCACCTCCGTCACCGACGCGGCGTCGGCGCCCACGCCTTCGTACACGGCCCGGAAACGGTCCGCGTCCTGGCGGGAGTTGGCGAGGACGAGGTCCGCGCCGTGCCGCAGCAGCAGGCCGTCGGCGAGCTTCTCGTAGACGACGCCGACGTAGCCGGTGACGACGACGGGCCGTGAAGTGCGGCCCTCCCAGGCCCGCCTGAGGCCGTGCAGCATGGCCTGCACACCGCCGCCCACCAGGGACAGCACGAGGACGTCGTAGGACTCCTCGGTCATGGCGCGCAGGAACTCGACCGCGGTGACCTCCCGCAGCGAGTCGGCGCGCACGCCCACTTCCCGGAGCTGGCGCGGGGTGGGCGTGGCCCGGCCGCGCAGCAGGAATCCGTCGAGGACGGGGCCGACTTGCGCGTCCTCGCGCGCTCCGGTTTCCATGGACGGTCCCGGGGCGATGCGGTGCGCGGTCAGCGCACCCCATTTCCATCGGGTGTCGGAGTCCGCGAGGACCGCGATGCGCGGGCGCTTCGGTGTACTTGCTGGCACGTCGATGACGCTAGGAAGCGAATCCTAGGTATGGCGGAACCGGGACTCAACGAAAAGTTAACAACACCCCACCGAGAGCCGAACTGGCCTGCTGGAAAGCGGGAAGTACACGGGGTGCACCGTTCTGACACATGGAGTTCACCCGGTGTACGTTCACCGGAAAGTTCCGCTGCCGGCCGGCCTCCTAACGTTTTGCGGGTGCCTAAGCTTTCCGTGATCGTGCCGTTCTACAACGTGCAGCAATATGCCCCGGACACCCTCAGAAGCCTTCGGCTGAACGCCGACCGCGATTTCGAGTTCATCCTGGTCGACGACCATTCGAAGGATGAAACCCCGGCCATTCTCGAACGGGCGGCCGAGGAGCTTTCGGATGTCGCGCGGGTGCGTTACATCCGACACGAGAAGAACGGCGGCCTCGCCACCGCCCGCAACACCGGCCTGGACGCGGCGCAGGGCGAGTACCTGACGTTCCTGGACGGTGACGACTGGCTGGCCCCCGGCTACCTCACCGAACTGGTGTCCGCCATCGACCGGTTGGGATGCGACTTCGTGCGCACCGACCATGTGCAGGCCACCGCCCGGGCCCGCTCGGTGCACCGGGTCCCGGTCGGCCGCCGCTGGGAGGCGTTCGACCCGCGCGAGGCGATCCTCCCGGCCCACCGCTCCACGTCGGTGGACTACGCCTACGCCTGGGCCGGCGCCTACCACCGCCGTCTCGTCGACAAGGGCCTGCTCCACTTCACCGACGGGCTGCGCACGGCCGAGGACCGGCCGTGGATCTGGAAACTGCACCGGGAGGCGGAGTCGTTCGCCGTGGTCAGCCTGCTGGGCGTCTTCTACCGGCGCGGGGTGGCCTCGTCCCTGACGCAGATCGGCGATGTCCGCCAGCTCGACTTCATCCGCGCCTTCGACCAGGTGATCGAGGAGACGGCCGCGGACCGGGAGGCGGACCGGCTGCTGCCCAAGGCGGTGCGCACCTACTGCGCGATCATCGCCCACCACCTCTCCAACGAGGACAGGTTCGAACCGGCCGTGGCCAGGCAGCTGCGGTCGATGAGCGCGGCGGCCATCAAGCGGATGCCGCAGGACGCGCTCGCCGACGCCCTGGAGGCCATGGACATGGACCGCGCGTCCAAGCTGCGGCGGCTGCGCCGCCGGGTGACCACGACGGGAGCGGCCGCCTGATGCCCGGGACCACTCAGATCTTCTGCGCCTCGACGCTGTACGGCGTCGCCACCCTGGCCGCCGCGATCGACTCCGACCTCTTCGAGGAGCCGGACCGCCGGGTGCTGCTGGTGTTCAACAACTCCGCGACGCCGGAGACCACCCCGGCCCTCGACGAGATGCCGGGCTTCGCGCCGCTGCGCGAGCACTTCGACGACGTGCTGTCCTGGAACGAGGCCATCCGCCCCTTCCACCCCGGGGCGTGGACCCCGCGCGCCGACGACATCCCGCTCTTCGAGCGCTACCTGCGGATGCTGTGGGGGCTCGGCGACGACCACGTCAGCCTGGTCCTGGAGTCGATCCAGGTGGCGCCCGCGCTCACGGTGGCCCAGCTGTTCACCGACGCCCCCGTCGACGTCTACGCCGACGGCCTGATGAGCTACGGCCCCACGCGCAACAAGCTCGACCCGCTGGTCGGCACCCGCGTGCGGCGGCTGCTCCACCTGGACCTGGTGCCGGGCCTCACGCCCATGCTGCTGACCGAGTTCGGCGTGCCGGCGCACCTGGTGCCGACGCCCGCGTTCCTGAAGGTGCTGGGCGAGGTCACCGAGACCGTGCCCGAACTGCCCGCCCTGCCCGCCGGCTCGGCGCTGCTGCTCGGCCAGTACCTGTCGGCGCTGAACATCCTCTCCCCCGAGGAGGAGGAGGACCTGCACGTGCGGATGATGCGGGGCGCCGTCGCCCGCGGCCACCGCACGGTCGTCTTCAAGCCCCACCCGACCGCCCCGGCCCGCTACAGCCGCGCCCTGGAGACCGAGGCCGAGAAGCTCGGCGTCGACCTCACCGTGCTGGACACGCCCGTCCTCGCCGAGGTCCTCTTCGACCGCGCCCGGCCCGCCCTGGTCGTCGGCTGCTTCTCCACCGCCCTGTTCACGGCGTCGGCCTTCTACGACCTGCCGGTCGCCCGCATCGGCACCGAGCTGCTGCTGGAGCGGCTGACGCCCTACCAGAACAGCAACCGCGTCCCGACCACGCTGGCGGACGCCCTGCTGCCCGGCCTGGACGGCGGCACGGAGGGCGACGTCCTGCCGGCCGAGCGCCTGCCCGGCCTGCTCACCGCCGTCGGATTCACCATGCAGCCGCAGATCTACCCGGAGCTGCGGGAACAGGCCGAGCAGTTCCTGGCCCGGCATCTCGGCCCGCGCACCCGGCGCTACTTCAAGAAGCGCCGCCTCACCTCGCTCGGACTGCCCGGGGGAATTCCGCAGCGGCTGGCGTTCCTGCCCCGCAATTCCACGGCGCGCCGGGTGGTACGGCGGGCGCGGGCGCTGCGCAACAAGGCGGTGCGCCGCTGAAGAAGGTGTGCCCGAAAGCCGGTGACGGCGACATCCAGATGAACCCATGGAAACCGGCAGGCGAAGCCTGTCGCCATCGAACAAGATTCCGTCAACTCCCGTCCTAGGGTGACAGGCGCCCTGCCCGCCCACAGGCGGCTCAGGTAAAGGACATACGAGCCACACAGAGGTTTTGAGCGTGACCGAGACGGTCGTCAGCACCCGTAAGCCCCGGCCCGGCCGCGCCGTGCCGGTCGAGTCCCCGGGCGCCGCGACCGTCCCACGGCGCCGGGAGAAGAAGTCCGCGGGCCGGCTGCGCGCCCTCGACGGCCTGCGGCTGGTGGCCGCCCTGATGGTCGCGGCGTACCACTACGGCGGGCGCGACGGCGATGTCGCCGAGGCGTGGGGCTCCTCGCCGAAGCTGCAGTTCCCCACGCTGCACGAGTGGTTCGCCTACGGCTGCCTCGGTGTGCAGGTGTTCTTCGTGATCAGCGGATTCGTGATCTGCATGAGCGGCTGGGGCCGGCCGCTGAAGTCGTTCTTCGCCTCCCGCGCCTCCCGGCTGCTGCCCGCCTACTGGGTGGCGGTCGTGCTCGTCACGGCCGTCTTCGCCCTGCCGGTGGTCGCCTACCAGGCGGTCTCGCCGAGTGACGCGCTGGTCAACCTCACCATGCTGCAGATGCCGCTCGGCGCGGACCGGGTGCTCGGGGTGTGCTGGACGCTGTGGGCGGAGGTCCGCTTCTACGCCCTGTTCGCACTGTGCGTCGTGCTGCCCGGGGCCACCCGGCGCCGGGTCGTGATGTTCTGCGCGCTCTGGACGCTGGCCGCGGTGATCGCCGACAACGCGCAGATGCCGCTGCTCGACATCGTCCTGATGCCGGAGTACGCCCCCTTCTTCATCGGCGGTGTCGGCCTCTACCTCGTCCACCTCGACCGGCGGGACGTCCACGGCTGGGGCATCGTCGCCGTCAGCTGGCTGCTCGGGCAGCACTACGCGGTGCAGGACCTGTGGCACGCGGCCGACGCGGGCGGCTTCTCGTACCGCTCCTCGCTCGGCATCATGCTCGTCGTCACCTTCGGCTTCGTGGCGGTCGCGGCGATCGCGCTGGGCCTGCTGCACCGGGCGAACTGGCGCTGGCTGACGGTGGCGGGGGCGCTGACCTACCCGTTCTACCTGGTCCACGAGCATCTGGGCTGGGTGGCGATCCACGCCCTGCACCGCGGTCTGGGGCTGCCGTCGGCGGCGACTTTCCCGCTGACGGTGGCGTCAATGCTGCTGCTGGCGTGGGTGCTGCACAAGTATGTGGAGAAGCCGCTGACACCACGGCTGCGGGAGCTGCTGGCCAAGGCCGGCTGAGCTGTTCACGGGCCGTTCAACCACCCGTCGGTTCGGGCAACGCTCACAGAGAAGGCTCGTCTCATGACCCACCCACACGTGACCGACAAGCACCCCGGCGAACTGGCGGACGTCCCGGGCTGGTTCCCGCCACTGGACCAGATGCTCTTCACCTGGTTCCTGGAGCGGCAGCACAAGCAGGGAACCCACGGCGACCTGCTGGAACTGGGCGTCTACATGGGCAAGAGCGCGATCCTGCTCGGCCGTCACCTGCGGCCCGGCGAGACGTTCACGGTCTGCGACCTGTTCGAGGGCGAGGCGCCGGACGGCGCCAACCAGGCGGAGGCGGCGAAGTCGTACTCCTCGCTGACCCGGCAGGCCTTCGAGCGGAACTACCTCTCCTTCCACGACACCCTGCCGACGGTGATCGCCGCGCCCAGCTCGGTGGTGGCCGAGAAGGTGGCCCCGGGCACCTGCCGCTTCGTCCACATCGACGCCTCGCACCTGTACGAGCACGTGCACGGCGACATCGGCGCGGCCCACGACATCCTGCTCCCCGACGGCATCGTGGTCCTCGACGACTTCCGCTCGGAGCACACGCCGGGCGTCTCGGTCGCCGCCTGGGAGGCCGTCCTCAACCGCGGTCTGCGGCCGGTCTGCCTCAGCACGCAGAAGCTGTACGGCACCTGGGGCGATCCCGAGCCGCTCCAGGAGGATCTGCTGGAGATGCTGCGGCAGCGGACGGACGTCGGGCTGAGCGTGCAGGAGGCGGCCGGGCACCGGCTGATCCGCACCCGCTCCCGGGGCATGAAGCCGCCGCCCTTCCCGGCCTCCCGGCACTACGTGGCCCCGGTCCCCGCGCCGGCCCCGGCCGAGACCGCCGGGCCCCGTGCCGCGCGCCCGGCCCGGCCCGCCCCGTCCCGGGCCCGCCGGCTCGCCAGGGACCTGCTGCCGCCGGTCCTCACCCGGGCCGTACGGCGGGCGCGCGCGAGCAGGGCCTGAGACACCGGGTGCCGTGGGGCGCCGGGGTGCCGTGGGGCGCCGGGGTGCCGTGGGGCGCCGGGGTGCCGTGGGGCGCCGGGTGTCCCGGGCGCCGGGTGTCCCGGGCGCCGGGTGTCCCGGGCGCCGGGTGTCCCGGGCGCCGGGTGTCCCGGGCGCCGGGTGTCCCGGGCGCCGGGTGTCCTGGGCGCCGGGTGTCCTGGGCGCCGGGTGTCGTGGGGCGCCGGGTGTCGTGGGGCGCCGGGTGTCATGAGAGGCCGTAGCGTGCCGCGATCCCCTCGATCACGAGGGCCAGCCCCTCCTCGTAGTGCCGGCCGTAGTCCTCGAAGATCTCCGCGCCCGCCCGGGCCGACAGCGGGAAGTCGGCCATCAGGCGGGCGCGTTCGTCCATGTCGTAGCCCTCACGGCGCTCCCCGGGCAGGGGATGGACGCCCTGCTCCTCGGTGACGAAGCCGAGCGTGTACAGGTAGGTCGTGTTGAGCGCCCGGGCGGCCTGCGCGAGCGTGAGGCCGGCGGCCGTGAACAGGCGCAGGTTGTCCTCCATCTGCGCGGCGTGCTCGATGCCGGTGAAGCGTGAGCCGCTGAAGACCTTCGCGCCGTCGCGGTAGCCGAGCAGCGCCGTGCGCAGTCCCCGGTTCGCCTTCAGCAGCCGCTCCCGCCACGTGTCGGCGGGGTCGAGCGAGCTCCCGGCGACCATCCGGCGGTACATCTCCGTCGCCATCTCGTCGAGCAGCGCCTGCTTGTCCTTGAAGTGCCAGTAGAGGGCGGGCGCCTTCACGTCCAGTTCCCGGGCGATGGCGCGCAGGGTCAGGCCGTCCAGGCCCACCTCGTTCAGCAGCCGCAGCGCGGTGTCCGCGACCCGGCGGCGGTCCAGGGGCGCGCGTCGTTCCGTCGTCACGCTTGACAACTTAACACCGTTAAGGCCACGCTCGGGACACAGCAGCACTTAACAGCGTTAAGGAGTGGTGGGCGTATGGACACGGACGTGCTGGTGGTGGGCGCGGGCCCGGCCGGGCTGGTGCTCGGCATCGATCTCGCCCGGCGGGGCGTGCCCGCGCTGGTCGTGGAGCGGGCGGAGAAGCTGTTCCCCGGCTCCCGGGGCAAGGGGCTGCAGCCGCGCACCATGGAGGTCTTCGACGACCTGGGCGTGCTGGGCGCCGTCCGCGCGGCGGGCGGAACCTACCCGGTGGGGATGGTCTGGCAGGACGGCAGGCGCGCGGGTGAGCACCGGATGTTCGACCCGGCCGAGCCGAGCGAGGACGCCCCGTACAACGAGCCGTGGATGGTGCCGCAGTGGCGCACGCAGGAGATCCTGCGGGCGCGGCTGGAGGAGCTGGGCGGGCGGGTGGCCTTCGGCCGGGAGGCCGCATGTCTGACTCAGGACGCCGAGGGGGTGCGCGCGGAGTTCGCCTCCGGCGGGGCGGTCACCGCCCGCTACCTCGTCGCCGCGGACGGCGGCCGCTCGACGGTGCGCCGGCTGCTGGGCATCGGCATGACGGGCGAGACCGTCGACCCGAACCCGACGCTGGTGGCGGACGTCCGCGTCAGCGGCCTGGACCGGGAGAACTGGCACCTCTTCCCGCCCGGCCGGCACGGCTTCCTCGCGCTCTGCCCGCTGGCCGGCACCGAGGACTTCCAGCTGATGGCGCACTTCCCGGACGGGACGGCCCCGGACCTCTCCCTGGAGGGCGTCCGCGAGGTCGTCGCCGCCCGTACGCATCTCGCGCCGGAGGCCGTGACGGAACTGCGCTGGGCCTCGGACTTCCGCCCCCGGGCCGCCCTCGCGGACCGCTTCCGCTCCGGGCGGGTGTTCCTCACCGGCGACGCGGCCCACGTGCACTCCCCGGCCGGCGGCCAGGGCCTCAACACCAGCGTCCAGGACGCCTACAACCTGGGCTGGAAACTGGGCGCGGTCCTGCGCGACGGCGCGGCGGCGGACCTGCTCGACTCCTACGAGGAGGAGCGCCGGCCCGTCGCCGCGGAGATGCTCGGGCTGTCCACGCGCGTGCACCGCGGCGAGACCCGGCGCGGCGACGCGACCCGCCAACTCGGCCTCGGCTACCGGCAGTCCTCGCTCACCCGGGAGACCCGGACCGCCCCGGGCCCGCTGCGCGCGGGCGACCGCGCACCCGACGGGACGGTGGCGGGCGTCCGGCTCTTCGACGCCTTCCGCGGCCCGCACTGGACGCTGCTCGCCCTGGGGGACGGGGCACCGGCCGTCCCGGACCCCGGCGCGCGGATCCGCGTCGTACGGGGCCCCGCGCCCGGCCCGTACGCGCCGGGCCTGTATCTCGTGCGCCCCGACGGCTACCTCGGCTGGGCCGGCGACACGGCGGCCGGACTCCCCGCCCATCTGGCCCGCTTCGGCCTCTCCGGCGTCTCCGTCTCAGGGCTCTCCGGCCTCTCCGGCCTGGGCTGACGAGGCCGGCGCGGGTTCAGGAGCTCGTCAGCGACAGCTTCACCGCGAAGCCCAGGAACAGCGCGCCCGCCGCCGACGTCGCCCCGGCCGACAGGCGCCTGCGGCGGCGGAAGGCCGCGGCCAGCCGGGTGCCGCCGAAGATCAGCGCGCTGAGGTACAGCACGCTCGCGAGCTGCGCGAGGACGCCGAGGACGACGAAGGACAGGGCCGGGTAGGCGTACCCCGGGTCCACGAACTGCACGAAGAAGGCGACGAAGAACAGGATCGCCTTCGGGTTGAACAGGCTGACGACGAAGGCCCGCCGGAACGGCCGCTCCTCGGCGGGCGCGGTGGCCTCGCCCTGGGCGGTGCGCTCCCCGCGGGTCCGCCACATGCCCCAGGCGGCCCGCAGCATGCCGATCGCCAGCCAGGTCAGATACCCGGCCCCCGCGTACTTGACGATGGCGAACAGCACGGCGTTCGCCTGCAGCAGCGAGGCCACCCCGGCCGCGGACAGCGTCATGAGCACCGTGTCCCCGCACCACACGCCCGTGGCGGCGGTGTACCCGGCGCGTACGCCGCGACGGGCGGCCACGGACAGCACGTACAGCGAGTTGGGACCGGGCAGCAGGATGATCAGCACGAGGCCCGCCAGGTAGGTGGGCAGATCGATGACACCGAACATGGAAGGGAGTGTCGCACGGAGGCTCGGCGTCCGGACCTGGGCCTCCCCGGCTTCCGGGCGGTCAGAAGGCGTCCGACGGGACGTACGCCCCCCACACCTCACGCAGGGCGCCGCAGACCTCGCCCACCGTCGCCCGGGCCCTCAGCGCCTCCCGCATCGGATACAGCACGTTGTCGTCGCCCTCGGCGGCCTTCTTCAGGGCGGTGAGGGCGCTGTCGACGGCCGGCTGGTCGCGCCGCGCGCGCAGGGCGGCCAGGCGTTCGACCTGCCGGGCCTCGATGGCCGGGTCGACCCGCAGCGGCTCGTAGGGCTCCTCCTCGTCGAGCCGGAAGCGGTTGACCCCGACCACGACCCGCTCGCCGGAGTCGGTCTCCTGGGCGATGCGGTAGGCATTGCGCTCGATCTCGCCCTTCTGGAAGCCGCGTTCGATGGCCTCGACCGCCCCGCCCAGCTCCGCCACCCGGTCCATCAGACCGACGGCCGCCTCCTCCACGTCGTCGGTCATCCGTTCCACCGCGTACGAGCCCGCGAAGGGATCGACGGTGGCCGTGACGTCCGTCTCGTGCGCCAGGACCTGCTGGGTGCGCAGGGCCAGGCGGGCGGAGGTGTCGGTGGGCAGGGCGATGGCCTCGTCGAAGGAGTTGGTGTGCAGCGACTGCGTGCCGCCCAGCACCGCCGCCAGCGCCTGGACGGAGACCCGGACCAGGTTCACCTCCGGCTGCTGGGCCGTCAGCTGCACCCCGGCGGTCTGGGTGTGGAAGCGCAGCATCTGCGACCTGGGGTCGCGCGCGCCGAACTCCTCCCGCATCACCCGCGCCCAGATCCGGCGCGCCGCACGGAACTTGGCCACCTCCTCCAGCAACGTGGTGCGCGCGACGAAGAAGAACGACAGCCGTGGCGCGAAGTCGTCCACGTCCATCCCCGCCGCCACCGCCGTGCGCACGTACTCGATGCCGTCGGCCAGCGTGAAGGCGATCTCCTGTGCGGGCGAGGCACCCGCCTCGGCCATGTGGTAACCCGAGATGGAGATCGTGTTCCACCGCGGCAGCCGCTCCCCGCAGTACCGGAAGATGTCCGCGGTCAGCCGCAGCGACGGCTTGGGCGGGAAGATGTAGGTGCCGCGGGCGATGTACTCCTTCAGCACGTCGTTCTGGATGGTGCCCGTCAGCCGCTCGGGCCTGGCGCCCTGCTCCTCCGCGACCAGCTGGTACAGCAGGAGCAGCACCGCCGCCGGGGCGTTGATCGTCATCGACGTCGAGACCTGTTCCAGCGGGATCCCGTCGAACAGCACCCGCATGTCCTCGACCGAGTCGATCGCCACCCCCACCTTCCCGACCTCGCCGTGCGCGAGCGGGGCGTCGGAATCGTGGCCCATCTGCGTGGGCAGGTCGAAGGCGACCGACAACCCCGTCGTGCCGTGCGCGATCAACTGCCGGTACCGGGCGTTGGACTCACCGGCCGTGCCGAAACCGGCGTACTGACGCATCGTCCACGGCCGGCCCGTGTACATCGTCGGGTACACCCCCCGCGTGTACGGGTAGCTCCCGGGTTCCCCCAGCTTCTGTGCCGGATCCCAGCCGTCCAGGGCCCGCGGCCCGTACACCGGCTCGATGGGCAGTCCCGACTCCGACTCACGCGCCATGGTGCGATGCCTCCCGGAAGCTGTGACCTCGCTCACCACCATGCCCCCTGGTTCGCCGCGGGTCACGCCCGGGGAACATCTCAGGTGACATCCGGGCGGACCGGTGAGACGACGGGGGGGCCGTGTGCGTACTACGGGCATGGGGAGAGCGACGGCGGCAGCGGCCGCCGTGCTGGTCGCGCTGACCGGCTGCACCGTGCAGACCCCGGCAGGCGCCGACGGGAAGGGCCGCTCGCCGGTGCACATCGAACTGCCCGACGGCACCCCGACACCCGCGCGCACCCCCGCAGGCCGTGGCGAGGACCGGCCGGGCACCGCCCCGCCCTCCGGCGACACGCCCCGGGCCGCGCCCCGCGTGCTGTGGTCGCGCGGCTCCACGGGCCGGGACGTCCGCGAGCTGCAGGCGCGACTGCGGCAGGTCGCCTGGCTGTTCGACGGGCCGACCGGGACGTACGACGGGGCGACGGAGCGGGCGGTCAGCGGCTTCCAGGGCAAGCGCGGGCTGCCCCGCACCGGGCGCACCGACACCGTCACCTGGGAGCGGCTGCTGCGGATGACCCGCGAGCCGGGCCGCTGGGAGCTGTACCTGATGGGCGGCCAGCCGGCCGATCCGCCGGACCCGCGCTGCCGCGACGGCCGGGTGCTGTGCATCGACAAGACCAGCAGGACGCTGCGCTGGATGGTCGACGGACGCACCCTGTCGACGATGGCCGTCCGCTTCGGCTCGGAGTACACGCCGACGCGGGAGGGCGTCTTCTCCGTCTACTGGAAGTCCCGCGACCACGTGTCCACGCTCTACGACTCCCCCATGCCGTACGCCATGTTCTTCAGCGGCGGCCAGGCCGTTCACTTCTCGGCGGACTTCGCGGCCCGGGGCTACGCGGGCGCCTCGCACGGCTGCGTCAACGTCCGGGACGAGGCGGCGATCGCCGGCCTGTACGCGCAGGTGCGCAACGGCGACAAGGTCGTCGTGTCCTGGTGACGAGCGGGGAGGAAGGAGTGGGGCGCGGGCGGGACCGGGGGAACGTGTCCCGCCCGCGCTCAGGTGCACGAGCCGTAGGTACGGGGGGAACCCCGGCTCTGTGCGACGGCCGATGACCAGTCGGCTCACTCATTACTGCGCCGGGGCGGCCGAAAACGTCACACCCTCGGCCAGAGGATTTTCAGGGAGTGCGAAACCGCAGGTCGCAGGGGTGCGGAGCGTGCGGCGCGGTCGCGGTCCGCGTCGCCCTCGGCGTCGGCCCCCTTCGCCTCGGCCCCCTTCGCCCCCTGACCGGTCTTCCGGCCGCCCTGGCCCCCGGCCTCGCGCTCGGCCTTCCGCTCGGCCTTCCGCTCGGCCTTGCGCTCCGCCTTGCGCTCGGCGGCGTCCTGCTTGCGGTCGTGTCCGTGGCCCCGGCCGCGGTCCCGGTCGTGGTGCTCGCCCTGGCCGTGGCCCCGGCCCTCGCCGTCGTCGTCCCGCCCGCCGGAGCGGGGATCGGCCTGGGCGAGAACGCCCTTGCAGTACTTCCACACGCGGGTGCCGCCCGCCGCGTCCCGCAGGGCGTGTCTGCGGTCGTCGTCCAGCCGCCGGCCGGCGCGCAGGTCGCGGCAGGCCTCGGTGATCTCCTCGGAGCCCTCGGGGCGGTCCCCGCCGGCGCCGGGCTCGCCGGCGGTGTCCTCGTGGGTTCCCTCCGGTCCGGAGTCACCGGTACCGCCCGTCGCGGCGCTGTTCGGGGCGTCGTCGCCGGGAGCCGCTCCGCCCTGCCCGCCGTCGGTGGGCGAGGGCGAGACCAGGGGGCGCTCGGGCGGGGTGACGGTGGCCGAGGCGGAGGCACCGGCGCCGGACTCGTCGCCGCCGAACGGTGCCCCGAGGACTCCGGTTGCGGCCACGGCGGCCACGCCGCCGACCATGCCCACGGCCAGCGAGGCGGCCAGCGCCAGACCGGCGGGACGGACGCGTCGGGAGCGCCGGACGCCACCCCGGCCGCTGCCGCGTGCGGCGCCGATCCGGACCAGCCCGGCATCGGCGGCCTCGGCTGCGGACGGTTCGAGGGGGGCGGTGAAGGCGGCCGCGGCGTCGGCGCGTTCCTCGCGGGCCTTGCGGAAAGCCGCTACCGCGGCGGCCTCACCGGGGAGTTCCTCGCTGGTGGGCGGGGGTGGCGCGGACAGCGCGCCGAGCGTCCTGGCGAGCCGTTCGGCCTCGCCGCGGTGGGCGCCGTCGACAGCCTCCGGTGGCTCTCCGCTCAGCAAACGCTCCGCCGTTTCGCGGTCCAGCCACCTGTACTGCTCGTCGGCCATCACACATCCTTCTGCGTCCGCGCAACGCTGTGCGTCACACCTGCGGACGTCACCGCACCGCCACGCGGTTCTCGCTGGGGCGGCAGGGCATCGAGCACCCCGGCCGATTCCGGATCGGCCTGAGGATTGTCGCCCAGCAGCTCCGCGAGCCGCTTCAGGCCCCGGTGCGCCGCCGTGCGGACCGCGCCCGGGCGCTTGCCGAGCGTCTCCGCTGCGGTCTTCGCGTCGAGCCCCACGACCACGCGCAGCACGACCGCTTCGGCCTGGTCCTGCGGGAGCCGGGAGATCAGGGAGAACGTGCCGTCGGTGGCCAGCGCCTCGATGGCCTCGCCCGCGGTGTCGGACTCGGCGGCGCGGCCGGTCAGTTCCGTCTCGTCCCCGCCGATGGCGGGCCGCCGGCCGCGCATGCGTATGTGGTCCAGGGCGCGGTTGCGGGCGATCCGGGCGGCCCAGCCACGGAACCGGTCCGCGTCGCCGGTGAACCGCTCCAGGTCCCGGGCTATCTGCAGCCACGCCTCGGACGTCACGTCCTCGGCGTCGGGGTCGCCGACGAGCGTGCGTACGTATCCGAGCAGCCGCGGGTGCACGGCGCGGTACACAGTCCGGAACGCGGTTTCATCCCCGTCCTGTGCCGCACGCACCGCGGCGGTCAGCTCCGCGTCGTCCCCCAGCACCGCGTGCCCTTCTGCGCCTGAGCCGGTGCCGCTGTCGCGGCCCGGGTTCTCGCCGTCGTCGTTCCTCGTTGATCATTGCGGTTCACAAGCCCGCAGGTGGTTGCGGTGGTCTTGCTGCCTCCGGTGTGGCGCGAAAGGCACGTTACGACCTGAAACCACTCCCCGTCCATGTCCCCCCGAGATGCAACTAAGCCGTGACACGCAGGGGTGTGACAGAAAACGCACACCGGGCGCTGTAGGAAGTACGGGCCGCCGCGCGGCCCGTGCCGCGCGACGGCCGGGGCCTCTCCTGTGGGGGGTGGCGGCCCCGGCCGTTGCCATGGCGGGGCCGGACCGGCGTGCCGAGCGCGCGCGAGGGGCCTCCGCGAGGCGGCGGACGCGCACTCTTGCGCCGCGGACGGACACCCGGGCCGTACGGACGGTCGCTCGCGCGGCGTGACGGGCCCCCGGGGTAACACGCTGCGGATCCCGATACCGAACTCGACTACGGGCGACGGTCGTTGGACTGGTCGGGCTTGCCCTGACCGCCGGAGGAACCGCTGCCTTCGGTGCCCTGCGCACCGTCGCGGCCGGCGCCCGAGCCGTTGCCGCCCGACCCGCTCCCCCCGGTGTCCGGGTCGCCCTCCTGGGCGTCCGTGCCACGGCCCTCGTCGCCCCGGCCGTTGCCCTCGGTCGCGGGGCCGCCGTTGGCGTTGCCTGAGCCGGGCGTGCCCTCGCCCTTGCCGGGTGCGGCGGTGCCGTCGGCCTTCTCCTCGGCCCGGGCCAGCTGCTCGGCGCAGTAGGCCGTGACCTTCCTCTCACCGCCCGCCTCATCGATGAGGCGCTGCCAGGCCGTGGCGTCCAGGGCCTTGCCCCGGCCGCCGACCCGCTCGTAGGCGCGGCAGTGCGCCTCGGTGTCCCGGGCGGTGCCGGAGCGGTCCGGGCGCGCGGAGGCGGAGCCGGACGCAGCCGGGGCGTCGGTGGCGCCGCCGGCGGAGGGGCCGGGGGCGCGGGTGGAGGCCGGCGGCCGGGCCCGTTCGCCGGAGTCGTCCGTGGCGACCGAGCCGATCGCCGCCACGGCGACACCGCCCAGCGTGAGACTGGCGAGCAGCACGGAGAGCGTGGCCTTCAGCGAACGGCCCGGAAGCCGGCGCTCCCGGGGCCGCCAGTCGTCCCGGCGGCGGGTGCGTCCCTGCTGGGCACCGGCCTGACGGGCAGCCCGAAAGGCGGCGACGGCCCGCTGCTCGGCCTCGGCGTCGATACCCCCGTGAATCAGGGCGGCGGCAAGCAACACCTCCAGCTCGGCCTCCCTCAGGGCGGCGGAACCGGGCCCGTCCGGGCTACCGAGGCCGGCGGAAGGGTGGTGGCCGGTGGGCCGGTCGTGGCCGGTGGACCAGTCGTGAGCGGCGGGCCGGTCGGAGCCGGTGGGCCGGTCCGGGCCCGTTGCGCGGTCGTGAGCGGCGGGCCGGTCGGAG
>NZ_NOKT01000015.1 GCF_002237655.1 Streptomyces sp. XY006 | reverse complement strand
CGGCCGCTGCCCGCGGACGCGGCGGTGGGCCAGGCGCCGGGGGCCGGGGCGGCAGCGGCCGGCGTCTGCGTCTGCGTGGTCTGGGGTGCGTGCGGTGGCTGGGCGGGCGTCTCGGCGGGGGGCGTGGGCGCGCCGGGGGTGTGCCCGGCGGGCGCGCCGGGTCCCTGCGGTGGTGTGCCGGGGGCCGCTGCCGAGGGGCTCGCCGTCGCGGGGGCGGGCCCTGCGGCGGGCGCCATGCCGCTGCCGGTGCCGCCACCGGCGGGACCACCGGGGCCACCACCGGGACTACCGGAAGCGCCAGGACCACCGGGAACACCGGGAGCGCCAACGCCACCGGAAGCACCGGGGCCCGGACCACTGGGAGCGCCCGCCGGGCCGGGGGCTCCGGATCCGCGCACCGCCGCCCGGGCCGCGGCCGGGCCCCCGCCCGGGGGCACCGGAGCGTGCGCGGCGGGCGCGCCGCCGGGCATCTCCTGATGGCCTTCCGGCGACGGCACGTACCCCATGGCGGGCATCGCGGCCGGGCCCGCCGCGGAGAAGTTCACCCCGCGCTCGATCCGGTCCAGGCGGGCCATCACGGAACGCTCGTCGCCGTAGGCGGCGGGGAGCAGGACGCGGGCACAGATCAGTTCCAGCTGGAGGCGGGGCGAGTGGGCGCCGCGCATCTCGGTCAGGCCCTCGTTGACGAGGTCGGCGGCGCGGCTCAGCTCGGCGGGGCCGAAGGTGCCGGCCTGGGCCTGCATGCGCTCCAGGACATCGGCGGGGGCGTCGATGAGCCCCTTCTCCACGGCGTCGGGAACGGCGGCCAGGATCACCAGGTCACGCAGCCGCTCCAGCAGGTCGGCGACGAACCGGCGCGGGTCGTTCCCGCCCTCGATCACACGGTCGACCACCTCGAAGGCCGCGGCCCCGTCGCCGGTCGCGAAGGCCTCGACGACCGAGTCGAGGAGCGAGCCCTCGGTGTAGCCGAGCAGGGCGGTGGCCATGGTGTATGTCACACCGTCCGCGGCGGCGCCGGCGAGCAGCTGGTCCATCACGGACATCGAGTCACGCACGGAACCGCCGCCGGCGCGCACGACGAGCGGGAGCACCCCGTCCTCGACCGGGATGTCCTCCTTCCGGCACACCTCGGCCAGGTACTCCCGGAGGGTGCCGGGCGGGACCAGGCGGAAGGGGTAGTGGTGGGTGCGCGAGCGGATCGTGCCGATGACCTTCTCGGGCTCGGTCGTCGCGAAGATGAACTTGAGGTGCTCCGGGGGCTCCTCGACGACCTTCAGCAGGGCGTTGAAGCCGGCCGACGTGACCATGTGGGCCTCGTCGATGATGTAGATCTTGTACCGGCTGCGGGCCGGTCCGAAGAAGGCCTTCTCGCGCAGGTCACGGGCGTCGTCCACACCACCGTGGGAAGCGGCGTCGATCTCGATGACGTCGATGGAGCCGGGGCCGTTGCGCGCGAGGTCCTGGCAGGAATGGCATTCACCGCAGGGTGTGGGCGTGGGCCCCTGCTCGCAGTTCAGGCACCGGGCCAGGATGCGCGCGCTGGTCGTCTTGCCACAGCCGCGCGGCCCGCTGAACAGGTACGCGTGGTTGACCCGGTTGTTGCGCAGCGCCTGCTGCAACGGGTCGGTGACATGCTCCTGCCCGATGACCTCGGCGAAGGTCTCCGGGCGGTAGCGGCGGTACAGAGCGAGAGACGACACGCATACGAGGTTATAGGCGCCCACTGACATCGGGCCCCGCCCGGGAACGCAGACGCCCCCCACGCACCCGCCAGAGCCGACCTACCCTTGCTGCCTTCCGGCCCTGGGGGAGTTCAGTCAGATAGCGCCGCGTGAGGGGCTGCGCCAAGGCTACCTGATGTCCGGGCCGGGGAACGAGTTCGCGAGCACTCCTCTCGGTCATGTAATGTTTCCGGCGGAGGATTCGCCTAGAGGCCTAGGGCGCACGCTTGGAAAGCGTGTTGGGGGCAACCCCTCACGAGTTCGAATCTCGTATCCTCCGCCAGCCGAGAGGGCCGGACCGCGAAAAGCGGCCCGGCCCTCCGGCTTTCTCCGGCAATCGGTGCCGTACAGCAACCCCACGGACACCCGCCGAGGCGCATACTGGGCACGATGACTAAGCGTGCAGCACATAAACGTCACCTGCCTACGAGCCCCTTCAAGGCCCCCGTCGCGCCGGCTCCCAAGCACTTCGCCGTCGGGGACCAGGTCACCCATGACATGTACGGCCTCGGCCGGGTGGTCGGCGTGGAGGACGGGATCGCGGCGCTCGTGGACTTCGGTTCCGCGCAGATGCGGATCCTGAGCCCCTACGCCAAGATGACCAAGCTGTAGGACCACGTGCCGGGTCACGGCACGCGCGGGCCCGTGAGGGGCCCGCACCCACGAAAGAGAGACCTCTCATCGATTCGACATCGCTGTTCTCCGCTCCGGAAGGGCACACCGGCCGCTCCGCCGCGGCATCGCCGCCCCCGGTGATCGACCCCTTCCGCGCCCCCGACTTCGGGGAGGACGAGTTCTTCCCGGCCGACGGGGCAGAGGCGGCCGAGGTGACCGACGTCACCGAGCAGTCCGAACACCGCGAGCGCACGCGGCCCTCCGCGGGCAGGCGGGCACCGCGCCGCAGGGCGGCCTAGCCGCTCCCACGGCCCGGTCTCGCGCCGTCCCTTTCACGCCGTCCTTCTCACGCCGCCCTTCTCGCGGCGTCCCGCTCACGGCGTCCCGCTCGGGATCACGCAGTTCTTCGGCTGGGGGCGGCCCGTCGGCCAGCCCAGGCCCACGAACTTCAACGTGCCGCGGCCCTCGCGGCCCGGGTCCAGTTCGACGATCGCGGCCGGTTTGTCGTAGGCGTTTCCTCCGGTCGTCAGGCAGATCAGGCCGCTGGTGGCCTGGACGCGGTGGCGGGAGTGGAGGAGGGACCACTGGCGGCCGACGTCCTCGCGGGAGGGGACCGTCGTGTCGGGTGCGCCCTGCTGGGCCTGGTGCAGGGCCTTGCCGATGGTGAGGAGCCCGTCGTGCACGAGCATCGTGCGGGAGTCCTCCAGGTTCGGCGTGGAGCCGAGGGAGATGCCCTCGCGCCGGGTCGCGGTGATCCGGGCCCGCAGGGTGTCCAGGGCCGCCTTCGGTTCGGTGAGGTACTGGGGGAGCTCCTGGGGTTTCGGAGCGCGCCCGTGCCTGGCCCTCCAGTCCTTCGTCCAGGCCGCGAGTTCCGTGGTCCAGGCGTCGGGGTGGGCCGGGGCCGCGTACTGGACGGTGACCTTCGGCCGTCCGTCGTCGCCGCGCAGCGAGGCCCAGTCCCGTTCCGTCATGTCCTGGCGCAGCGAGGCCGCGTCCGAGCCGCTGACGATCGTGTAGTGGCGGCCCTCGCAGCCCACCTGGGCGAGCTTGAGGGCGAAGATGCGCAGGTGGAGGGTGCGGCCCGCGAAGTAGACCGTGTCGGCCTCGGAGTCGCAGATGTTGTTGGCCGTCTGCGTGAACTGGTTGCCGGTGGAGCCCGCCTCGTCGATGGCCGGGGACTCGAAGGACATCGCGGCGGGGCCGGCCGGGCCCTGCTCCTTGATCCGGCTGAACGCCCTGGCCAGGGACTCGTTGTAGCCGTCGGGGCGCTTGTCGTAGACCAGGACCGTGCGCAGGTTGCGGCGGCCCTGTCCGCCGTTGAAGTCGGCCAGGGCCCGGGCCGCGTCGTTGTTGGTGGGCAGGATGCGGGCCAGGCCCGGGAAGCGGAGTCTGGCCATGCCGTCCGCCCGGTCCTCGTTGGCGATGCGGTCGCCGCTGATCCGGGCGGCCAGCACCGGGACCTTGTGCGCGGTCAGGCGTTTCACGGCCGCCTCCGTGGCGGCGAGGCTCAGGTTGAAGCCGGTGACCGCGCGCAGCCGGTCCTCGGGGGAGGCGGCCATCCGCAGCAGGGTGTCGACGACCTTCGCCTGGTGCCCGTAGTCGCGTCCCGGGTTGGCCAGGACCAGCCGGATCTTCGGCGGTTCGCCCTCGCCGGAGTTGGCCTGCCGCTGCCCGAGGTAGGCGCCCTGCAGGTCGCTGCGCATCTGCCGGCGCAGGGCCTCGCGGCCGGACTGCAGGGGCAGCATCATCGCGACCGTGACGTGCGGCTGGTCCTCGATCCTGTCGTTCTCGCGGGCGACCGCGCGGGCCACGTCGGCGATCTCCGGGGTGCCGAAGTCGTAGCCCTCGCCGTTGACGCCGACGCACTCGCCGTCGATCCGCTCCACGCCGTCGGCGCAGGTGTCCGGCTTGCGGACCAGGGAGGTCGTGAGCGTGACGCCCGCGACGAGGACCAGCACCCCTAACAGCGAGTAGAGGATCTTCTTCCATCTCGGCATGCCGTCATCTCCTTCGCCGGAGCTGTTCGGTGCAGGTGCAGCGCAGCAGAGGCTGTTCGTTCTCGGCCAGGGCGCTCCAGTCCGCCGCGGTCCTGCTGAGCCGGCCGGCACCGTCGAAGTCCATGATCGAGAGGAGGTCCAGCAGCTTGGCCAGGGTGCGGGCGGTCTCCCTGCCGGTCGGGCGGGTGCGCTCCTCGCACAGCCACACCGCGTGCAGCAGCTGGTCGACCGTGCGGCGCAGCGGTGGGCCGTCCGCGGCGACCAGGCCCTGGGCGCGCTCGCGCCGGGCGTCGGCGCCGCCGGGGTACGGGGCCTGGGCGATCTCCAGGAGTTCGGCGCACCAGGCGCGGGGGCGGCCGGGGAGCGTGGCGGCGAGGTGACCGACGACGTCGTCGGCGCCGCCGGAGACCAGGTGGTGGTTCATCCGGTGGGCGGTCAGGGAGCGGAAGGCGGTGTCGCGCGGGGTGCCGTCGCCGGCCGTGTCGTCGCCCGGCAGGTCCTCGTCGCGGGTGCGCTGCTCCCCCGCCGCCCGCCGGGCGTAGTGGTCGCGCAGCAGGTGGTGGTCGGCGTACCAGGCGGCGCCGTCGGGGAGCAGGCCGTAGAGGCGGTGGACGAGGAGCTGGCGCAGGCCGAAGTCGCCGATGAAGTGGCGTTCGCAGGTGGGCCAGCCGGTGTCGGCCAGGAGCCGGGAGACGTGATGGGCGGTCAGGTGGTGCACGTGCCCGGCCTGGTGGTGGCGGAGCAGCACGTCCGCGCACTCGGTGTCGTGGGCGACCGACAGATGGGTGAGGAGGTCGAGCCAGTGGGCGTGGTGCTCGGCCGGGAGCCGGACGGGCAGCTGGTCCAGGATCAGTTCCCGTAACAGCACCTCGGCGACCGGGAGTTCGGCGTCGTCGCCGGGCAGGCGCAGGGGCGCGTCCAGGAGGTCCCGGTCGTTGGCGTCGGCCGGCATGCGGAACGCCGCCGCGGCCGCGGCCAGCCGGATCACCGTGTGCGGGCGGCCGCCGCTCAGCCGGGCCACGGCCGCGTCGATCCGGCGGCGGTTGACGCCGCCCTCCGGCTCGGCGTGCTGCTGTCTTCGTACCGTCTCCCGGCGCAGCTGGTCGCCGGTGAGCAGCGGCATCCGCAGCAGGAGCACGCCGTCCGCGAGCGGGGCCCGGTCGGCGCCCTCCTCCATGCGGCGGGTCCAGGCCGGCGGGGCGCCGTCGGCGGGCCGGTACTCGGCCGGGGGCGTGGTCGACCCGGGCGGCAGGCCGCCGTGCAGGAAGGCGCCGCCGTCGGCGCGACGGGCCGTGCCCACGACGACGACCCGGTCGCGCCGGCCGCCCCGGCGGTCGGTGAGCACCGCGCGCAGCAGCTGCTCGCCCAGCGGCGACTCGGCGTGGTCCAGCAGCAGGCCCGGGCGGCCGACCCGGCGCAGCCAGCCCGAGGGCGAGGCGTACGCGGCCTCCAGGTCCTCGCGCAGGGCCCGGAAGAGGAAGCTCTCCGCGACCTCCCGCGCCTCGCCGCCCGCCCGGAAGTCGGCGGCGAGGATGCGCAGCCCGATCCGGGGCTGGCCGGCCGCGCCGGGGTAGGCGCCGTAGACCCGCTCCAGCTCCGCCCTGCCCCGGGGGGCCGCGCGGTCGAAGACGGCGTCCAGCAGGGCGTTGCTCACGGCCGCCGAGTAGGGGTCGAACGCCTGCCCGTACAGGGTCGCCAGCAGGTTGCGGATGGTGCCGCGCAGCATGCCCCGCCAGAAGTCGCCGCCGCCCAGGCCCCGTACGCGGCGCCGCTGGGGCAGGTCCTCGTAGCGTTCGGCTTCCGTCGCGACCGCCTGGGGCGTGCCGTCCGCGACGCCGGTGGCGATCATGGCGAGGCCGGTGAACAGGCGCGGGAAGGCGAACGAGCCGCCCGTGCCCTGCCAGGTGCACAGCCGCCGGGCGACCTCGACCAGCGCCTCGGTCGCGGCCGAGCGGGCGCCGGGCTCCGGGCCGGCCCGGTCCTCGTACACCGGCGAGGCGCAGTCGAGGTGGATCACCGGCACCTTGGCGGCGAACCGGTCCCGTACGGCGCGCAGCAGCCGGCCCTTGCCCATGCCCGGGCCGCCGGTGAGCAGCACCACGGGCAGATCGGGACCGTACAGCGGCTCCCGTCCGGCACCCGAGGGCGCCCGCCCGAACAGCCTTGCGAAGAAGCCCTCGTCGGAGAGGAGCGTCTCGAAGCCCAGTTCCTCACACACGGTTCCCCCATGACGTCCCGCCCGCCCGAACCCGTGACCGCTGTGCCGGAAAAGATCCAGTGGAACACGGAACCGCCGGACCGACAACGGGTGCTGCACGGAAGGGAGTTGACCGGAGGGGTCGGTGCGCCTAGGCGGGGCGGTCGGAGGCGGGCCAGACGTACGGCAGGTCGTCCGGCACGCCGGGGAAGAGCGCCCCGTAGGTGTCCGGGTCCTTGCGCACGAGGGCCGAGCGGTGGCTGCGGTGGAAGGGACCGTCGCCGAGCCAGGGCGGCAGTTCGCCCTCGGCGGCCAGGTCGTGCTGGTCGCGGACCGGGGCGTGGGGGCGGGCGGTGGCGAGGTCGGCGACCAGGGTGGCCGCGCAGCTGTCCTGGTGGCCCTGCTCGCGCCAGACCCGGCAGATCTCCAGGCCGTAGCGGACCAGGGCCTCCTCGTAACCGGCCCACATCCGCACGGCCGGGTGCCGGCGCCAGCCGTAGCCCGGCACGATCAGGCCGCGCAGGACCTGCAGCGTCTCGACCCGCTGCTTGCCGAGCCGGCGGCGGTCCAGGGACAGGGCGGTCTCGCGGAAGTCGGGGTGGGGCAGGAAGGTCTGCATACCGTGGTCCGTCCCCTCACCGCGCCGGGCGCCGGCCGGTGCCGCGGCGCGGCCGGTCGTCCGCCGGGTCCGGGGGCGGGGCCTGGGTGCGGGCGGTCGGGCGGTCGGTGGGGGTGGTCATGGCCGTGGCTCCTCACGGGAGGGTCAGGGTCTGTTCCGCCCAGATGGTCTTGCCCGTGGCGCTCTGGCGGGTGCCCCAGCGCCCGGTCAGCTGGGCCACGAGGAGCAGGCCGCGGCCGCCCTCGTCGTGGCTGCGGGCGCGCCGCAGGTGGGGAGCGGTGTTGCCGCCGTCGGAGACCTCGCAGACGAGGGTGGTGTCGTGGATCAGGCGCAGCCGGACGGGCGGCTCGGCGTGGCGGATGGCGTTGGTGACCAGTTCGCTGACGACGAGCTCGGTGACGAAGACGGCGTCGGCCAGGCCCCACCGCTCCAGTTGCTCCACCACGTCCTTGCGGGTCCGGGCGACCGCCGACGGGTCGCAGGGCACCTCCCAGGTGGCGACCTGGTCGGCGTGGAGCGCGCGGGTGCGGGCGATGAGCAGGGCCACGTCGTCGCCCGGGCGCTGCGGCAGCAGCTCGGTGAGCACCCGGTCGCACAGGGCGTCCAGCGAGGGCGCCGGGCGGGCGAGGGCCTCCCGCAGGCCGAGGACACCGGCGTCGATGTCCCGCTCGCGGGTGGCGACCAGGCCGTTGGTGTAGAGGGCCAGCAGGCTGCCCTCGGGCAGTTCGACCTCGGTCGCCTCGTAGGGCAGGCCGCCGACGCCGAGTGGGGGCGCGGCCGGGAGGTCGACCAGGTCGACGGTGCCGTCGGGGCGCACCACGGCGGGCGGGGGGTGCCCGGCCCCGGCGAAGCAGCAGTGCCGGGAGACCGGGTCGTAGACGGCGTACAGGCAGGTGGCGCCCACGTCGGCGGAGGTCTCCGCGGCCTCGGCGGACCCGCCCCGCTCCCCGTCGCCCTCCTCCGTGTTCAGGCGGGCCACGAGATCGTCCAGGTGGGTCAGCAGCTCGTCGCAGGGCAGGTCGATGTCGGCCAGGGTGCGGACCGCCGTGCGCAGCCGGCCCATGGTCGCCGAGGCGTGCAGGCCGTGGCCGACGACGTCGCCGACGACCAGGGCCACCCGGGCCCCGGACAGGGGGATGACGTCGAACCAGTCCCCGCCCACGCCGGCCTGTCCGCCCGCCGGCAGATAGCGGGAGGCGACCTCGACCGCCGCCTGCCGGGGCAGCCGCTGGGGCAGCAGGCTGCGCTGGAGGGTGACGGCGGTGGCGCGCTCACGGGTGTAGCGGCGGGCGTTGTCGATGCTGACCGCGGCCCGGGCGGCCAGTTCCCCGGCCAGGACCAGGTCGTCGTGCTGGAAGGGGTCCGGGTTGCGGTACCGGACGAGGAAGGCGACGCCCAGGGTCGTCCCGCGGGCGGCCAGCGGCACGGTCAGCACCGAGTGGACGCCGAAGCCGCGGATCCGGGCGGCCCGGGCCGGATCGCGCGCGAACCACGCGATCAGGGCCGGGTCGGTCACCTCCTGCACGGTGGGCCGTCCCGTGCGCAGGCTCTCGAACGGCGCCGATCCGGCCGGGTAGGAGTCCACCTCGCCCGCCGCCACGACCGCCTCCGGCGCGCCCGGCGTGACGGACCGCAGCGCGACCCGCCGCAGACGCAGCGGCCCGTCGGCGGGCAGCGCCGGGACGGGCGGTTCGGGTACGTCGTCCAGCGCGGCCAGCAGATCGACGCTGACGAAGTCGGCCAGGGCCGGGACGGTCACGTCGGTGAGCTCCTGGGCCGTGCGCGTCACGTCGAGGGTGCTGCCGATGCGCCGCCCGGCCTCGGCGATCAGCTGCAGCCGCTTGCGGGCCCAGAACTGCTCGGTCATGTCGTGCGCGGACAGGCACACGCCCCGGATCGTGCCCTCCTGGTCGCGCAGCGCGGACAGGAAGACCGACCAGGCGTGCTCGTGGTCCTCGCCGGGGGCGCGCAGACAGTGCTCCTCGTACTGCGGCTCCCCGGTGCGCAGCACCCGGGCCATGCCGCGCTCCGCCTGCTCGCCGGCGGCGTGGTCGACGATCTCGCAGACGCGCAGCCCCCGCATCTCCTCCTCGGTGAGTGCCGTGGAGCGTTCCATGCCGGCGTTGGCCCGGCGCAGCCGCAGCCGGGTGTCGTAGATCGCCTGGGCGCAGCACGGGGACTGGGCGAAGCTCCAGCTCACCAGGGACTCGTCGAGGCCGGGCCGCGGGTCCGGGCCGGGCAGCGCGGAGACGATGAGCCAGGCCGGGGCGCCGTCGGCGGGCGTGCGGTGGTGGGCGAGGATCCGGACGGTCAGCTTGCGGCCGTCGCGGTGGCGCAGGGCGACGTCGCCGTTCCACCGGGGCAGCCCGGCGAGGGCCGGCATGCCGCCGCGCACCGGGATCGGCTCGGCCAGCAGGTCCGCGGCGCGACGGCCGGGCATCTGCTCCGCCGGGTGGCCGAGAAGCCGCTCGGCGCCCGCGTTCCAGCCGGTCACCCTGCCCTGTTCGTCGAGGGTGACGCGGGCGGTGAGGTCCGCGGCGACCAGGGCGTCGAGGGCGGCGGAGGCCTCGGGGGCTTCGGCGGCTCCGGGAACCTCGGGGGCTCCGCCGGGCGGCCGGCCGGCCCGGCCGACGGTGACGGGCTGCTCCATGTTCGGTCATCTCGCTCTCGCGGAGGCATCGGCGATGGCACCGCAATGGACAACACGGACAACTATGACCTGATTACCCCGATTCGAGTGCTTTCACCGTGCCGCCACCGGCCGGCGGCGGAGCCTGCCGGCGCCCGGCCCGGGTAACCGCGTCCCCATGGGCGAGATCCTGGGCGACATCCTGGTGGGCACGTGTTCCTGGACCGACCGGGCGCTGCTCGGCAGCGGCTGGTACCCGGCCGGGCGGCGGGACGCCGAGGGGCGGTTACGGCACTACGCCGAGCGGTTCCCGGTCGTCGAGGTCGACGCCTCCTACTACGCGCTGCCGAGCGAGCGGAACAGCGTGCTGTGGGCCGAGCGGACCCCGGACGGGTTCGTCTTCGACGTGAAGGCGTTCTCGCTGCTGACCGGGCACCCCACCCGGCAGGCGGTGATGCCGGACGGGCTGCCGGCCGAGCACCGGGACCCGGCCGTGCTGGACGCGGTCTGGGCGCGGTTCGCGGCCGGTGTCGAGCCGCTGCGGTGCGCCGGACGGCTCGGGAGCGTGCTGTTCCAGTTCCCCCCGTGGTTCCGGCCGGGCGAGCGGGCCGAGACGTTCCTCGCGCAGTGCGCGGAGCGGACCCGCGGCTGGCCCGTCGCCGTGGAGTTCCGGCATCCGTCCTGGTGGGAGCCGGGCCGGGCCGAGGCGACCGAGGCGCTGCTGGCCCGGCACGGCATGGCGGCGGTCGCCGTCGACATGACCCAGACCCTGCCGTCCTCCGTGCCGCCGGTGACCCCGGTGACCTCGCGGCGGCTGTCCGTCGTACGGTTCCACGGCCGCAGCACCGCCTGGGGCACCGGCAGCAAGGAGGACCGGTTCCGGCACGTGTACGGCGAGGACGAACTCGCCGAGTGGCTGCCCCGCGTGCGGCGGCTGGCCGAGCGGACCGAGCAGGTCCACGTCCTGTTCAACAACTGCTGCGGCGACGCCGCCGTACGGGCCGCCGAGACCATGACGCGGCTCCTCGGCGACGACGGGCCCGTGGCGGGGGCGCGGGTGCCTAGGGCACGATCCGCACCCGCTTCTCCTCCGTCACCTGGTCCACGTCCGACACCCGCACGGTCGTCTTCATCGTCCAGGTCCCGGCAAGCGGCAGATTGACGGCATTGGTCCCCCAGTAGCCGCCCTGGTCCTTCAGTTCGGCGTCGATCGGGCCGAGCTCGCGGGAGGGCAGGCTGAAGGTGACGCGGACCTCGGGGACGACGATCAGGCCGGTGTCGGAGCCGTAGACCACGGCCTGGACGCCGTTGTCGCCGACCCGGGCGGGGTCCAGGGTGACCTGGACCGTGCCGCGGCCGGTCACCCCGCCGGTGCCCGTGTCGAAGGGCACGGTGACCTGGGCGGTGGGCGGCAGCGCGCCCGCCGGGGCCTGCCGTGCCGCCTCGGCCTCGGCGCGGCCGGGGAGCGTGCCGGTCAGCACGGTCGTGATCGCCAGCACCACGGCGGCCACGGCGACCTCCACGAGCACGGAGCGGCGCAGGCCGCGCCGCCGCGCGTCGGGGTCCCCGGGCTCGCCGGAGGACGTGTCCGCGGCGCCGCCCTCGCCGCCCTCGCCGCCCGGTGCCGGGGCCCGGCCGGCCGGGCTCCCGGACCCCTCGGGTCCCGCACGGCCCGAGTCCGGACCTGCCGACGCCACATCTCGCGACTCCGTATCTCGCGACTCCGCGCCTCCCGGGCCGGCATCCGCCGCCTCGGTGGCCGCCGCCCCGGTGGCCGCCGTCTTGGTGGCCGCCGCCCCGGTGGCCGCCGTCTTGGTGGCCGCCGCCCCGGTGGCCGCCGTCTTGGTGGCCGCCGCCCCGGTGGCCGCCGTCCCGGTGGCCGCCGCCCCAGTGGCCGCCGTCTCGGTGGCCGCCGTCCCGGTGGCCGCCGCCCCAGTGGCCGCCGTCTCGGTGGCCGCCGCCCCAGTGGCCGCCGTCTCGGTGGCCGCCGCCCCGGTGGTCGCCGGGCCCGAGGCAACCGCGTGCGCGCCGACCGGCTGCGCGACCCGTACCGGTACGGCGGTCCGGGCGGGGGCCGCCGCTGCGGCGGTCCGGGCGGCGGGGGCCGTCGGGGCGGCGATCCGGGCCGTCCAGCGCCGGGCGTGGCCGGCCGCCAGCAGCAGGAGGGACACCGCCGCCAGCTTCGCGAGCAGGAGCCGTCCGTACGACGTGCCGGTCAGCGCGGACAGCGAGCCGAGGCCGCGCCAGGACTGGTAGAGGCCGGTGACCGCCAGGACGGCCACGGAGGTGAAGGCGACCCGGGAGAAGCGGGGCACGACCTCGGACAGTCCGTCGACGGACGCGCGGCGCAGGGTCAGCAGCAGCGCCACGAGTCCGCCGAGCCAGACGCCCGTGGCCAGCAGGTGCAGCACCGAGGACGCCATGGCCAGCGGCACCTGGATGCCGGCCGAGGCGTGCTCCGCCACCGCCCAGGTCAGGGCGAGGGCGACGGCCAGGGCGGTGCCGGAGGCCCGGACGGCGGGCCGGTGGTGGTCACGGCCGCGGGACAGCCGGACCAGGAAGGCCGCGATCAGCAGCAGGATCACCAGCCGCGCCAGCAGGGCCCGGCCCGGGCGGCTGGACAGGGTGCGGTCCAGGGCGGCGGTGTCGAAGGCCGCGAGGGGGCCGGCGCCGCTCTCGTAGGGGGCGCGCAGCAGGAGCAGGGCGGCCGTGGCGCCCAGCAGCGTCCACCAGGCGACGACCAGGGGCCGGCGCAGCGGGGCCGTGCCGTCCGGGCGGCACAGCGACACGAACGCGGCCGTGCCCACGAGCAGGGCGGCGGCGAGGTAGGCGAGGTAGCGGGCGAGGTCGTAGAGGCCGTCGGTGAGGGGGTCCTCCTCCGGGCCGGTGTCGACCTGGACCGTGGTCGCGGAGCGCTTGCCCACCGAGAAGGTGAAGGCGCCGGAGACCGGGTGGCTGTCGGCGGACACGACCCGCCACGCGACCGCGTAGGTGCCCTGCGCGAGCTTGCCGGTCAGGCGGATGCGGGCGGTGTCGGAACGGCCGTCGGCGTGCGTGGGCTCGCCGGTGCGGACCCGGCGCTGGTCGGGTCCGAAGACCCGGAAGGAGTCGTCGAGCAGCCCGACGGACTCGGTGAAGGTCAGGGTGAGGTGGCGGGGGGCGCGGGGGACGACCGATCCGTCCTCGGGGTCGGTACCGCGGAGGGCGGAGTGGGCCGGGGCGGGGGCGGCTCCGCCGAGGAGCAGTACCAGCACGGTGCCGAGCAGCACCAGGGCTCGGGCTCGCCGGGGGTGTCCGACATTGCGCTCCACGTGGGTCTCCGGGGTCGGGCTGTACGGCTCCTGGTCAGATACGGACGGGAAGCGTGCAGCGCTCAACGGCCCGGGCGGCGCTCAAGGGTCCCGTGCAGCGCTCGACGGCCCGGGCGTCCGTGGAGCGCTCGACGGGACGTGCGGCGCTCGACGGGTCCCCGGCCCGGGCGGTCTAGGCGGCGGGCCGGGACAGCGCGGTGATCGCGTCCGCTACCTCCGGATAGCCCACTGCCAGCTCCGGGCCGTCTCCGTGTTCGTAGCCCTCGAACGTGAAGCCCGGGGCCATCGTGCAGCCGAACAGGGTCCACGCGCCGCCGTGCCGGACCCTGCCGCCCATCCACGTGCCGGCCGGGACCGTGACCTGCACGTGCTGGTCCCGGAGCACCTCGGGCCCCAGGACCACCGTGCGCGCGCTTCCGTCCGGGGAGAGGAGCAGGAGCTCCAGGGGATCGCCCCCGTAGAAGTGCCAGATCTCGTCCGTGGGCAGACGGTGGAGGGCGGAGAAGTCGTCCGCCGTGAGGAGCGCGACGATCGCCGTGCCCTCCGGTCTGCCGTCGGGGCGTTCGGGTCCGGCCCAGGTCTGGCGGAACAGGCCGCCCTCGCTGGGGATCGGTTCGAGGCCGTAGTGCGCGATGAGCTCGTCGGGCGTCACGCGGGGAAGAGTATCTCCCGGTCCAGGAAGGCGAGCTGGGCCTTCTTCTCCGGCAGGTACACGTCCGGCAGGTCGACCTCGGGAAGGACGACGACCGGCCCGGCCGTGAAGCCCTGCCTGAGGAAGCGGGCGATCGCCTTCTCGTTGCGGACGTCCGGGTCGACCACCACCCGGCGGCGGTCCAGGCCCACCAGGACGTACGCGGCGACGACGGCGATCAGTCCGGCCGTCCAGCCGGGCCTGCCGCCGTCCGGCCCGGCGGGCGCGAGCAGCAGGTGGACGCCGATGTCGCCGGGCCGGACGGCGTAGCACTCGCCGACGCGGTCGGCCTCCGGCTCGTAGGTCTGCAGGAGCGCCACCGGCTCGCCCTCGCGCACGACGAGGAAGGCGTGGTGGGTGGGGAGCGTGTCCATGTGGGCGTAGATCTCGGCGACCTGACGTTCGGTGAGGCCGGTCATGCCCCAGAAGGAGGCCCGCTCCTCGCTCACCCAGCGGTGGATGACGCCGGCGTCGGCCTCGGCGTCCACGGGCAGGACGCGGACGGTGCCGAAGCCGTCGGTCACCTGCTCGTGGACGGCGGTGCGGGAGGCGTACGGGTCAGACATCGGTCTCCTTGGTCAGCTGGGCCCGGTCGGTGACGACCGGGACGAGGTCTCCCCCGAGCCACAGGGGGAGCTGGTCGCGGTGGTGGGCGGAGCCGGGGACACCCGAGGCGCCGAACGGCACCACCCAGCGGCTGTCCTCGCGCCGGGCCAGGTCCCAGACGTACCGGGCGGCCGGGCCGCGCGCGGCCAGGTCGGTCAGGCCCGGCACGCCCGAGGTGCACAGCACGCAGTCGTGGTCGCCGGACAGCCCCGGCTCGGCGTACGGCGTCTCCGGGTCCAGGGCGCGCCAGGGGGCGAGCCGGTGGGTGTCGCCCCAGACCCCGGCCGGCGGCCGCCCGGCCACCTCTTCCAGGGCCGCGCGGACGGCAGCGGGGCGGTCGATGCCGTACAGCTCCGGGGCGGTCAGCAGGTGTTCGAGGGCGAAGCCGACCCGCGGCAGGAGGGCGAGCCAGGGCTGGAAGACGTCCGGGTACGCCGGCGGGGTGGCGAGCGCGGCGAAGGCCGGTTCGGCCGCGAGCCGCCGTACGACCGCCGAGCGCACCTCCGCGTACCGGGCCGCGTCGGCGCTGCCGGCGTCCATGCGGCGGTCCCAGGCGAGGAGCCGGTCCCGCAGCGCGGCGGCCCCGGGCGTGAGGTCCGCCAGGGGGCGCAGGTGGTCCAGGAGGGCGGCCGCGGAGGCCAGGTGGGTGTCGGTGTGGATGGCCGGCATGTCGGCGGCGGACCAGCGCTCCCGGTCCGCGAGCAGCGCGGCGATGCGGTCGTGGCGGTGGGGCGGGGCGAACTCCACACCGAGCGGTGCGGCCGGTCCCCGCTGGTTGGCCATGACGGCGACACCGTCGGTGAGCCCGGCGCGGGGCGTCTCCTGCCGGCCGCGCCACTCGTGGCCGGGCTCCCAGGCGGGCACCAGGCGCAGCCGGTTGGCCTCGGCGCGCAGCGGCACGTACCCGGCGACGCGGTGCAGGACCCCGCCCTCGGTGTCGGCGGCCTGGACGACGTTGACCGGCTCGGCCCAGCGGTCGAAGGCCCGGTCCACGTCGGCGACCCGGCGGGCCCGCAGCAGGGGCAGCAGGGCGCTGAAGCCGAGGTCGCCGGTGACGCGGGGCGGGTAGCGCAGGCTGACGGCGACCGGGGGCAGGCCCGGGTCGGCGGTGCCGTCGGCCAGGCCCTCCGGCCCTCCGATCACCACCGGGCCGCGGCCGGTCTCGATCACCTCGACCTCGACCGGTTCCTCCCCCGCCACCTCGACGACCTCGGTGTGCCGGGCCGCCCGGCGCCAGACCCCGTCCGGGTCCAGCGCCTCGACCCCGGCACCCGTGCGCCGCAGCCGCTCCCGGTAGAGGTCCTGGTAGTCGGCCATGGCGTTGGTGATGGCCCAGGCGACCGTGCCGGTGTGCGCGAAGTGGGCGATGCCGGGGACGCCGGGGACGGCGAGGCCCACGACGTCGAACTCCGGGCAGGACAGGTGGATCTGCTGGTAGACGCCCGGGTCCTCGATCCAGCGGTGCGGGTCGCCGGCGATGACCGCCTGCCCGGTGACGGTCCGCTCGCCGCTCACCAGCCAGCCGTTGCTCCCGGAGGTGCCGGGCCCGTCGGTGGCGAACAGCCCGACGGCGTCCGCGCCGAGGTGCGTGACGACCTGCTCGCGCCAGAGCTTGGCCGGGAACCCGGCGAAGAGGATGTGCGTGGCGAGCCAGACGCCGAGCGGGGTCCAGGGGTGCCAGCGCCCGGGGGCGAGGCCGGTGCGCGCGAACTCGGGAGCGGCAGCCCGGGCCGATCCGTCGCCCTCGGCCAGCCCGGCGTTGACCCCGTCGACGTAGGCGCGCACCCAGTCGGCCGTCTCGGGGTCCCGTCTCTCCAGGTCCTCGAAGCAGTGTCTGGCCGTGTCGTCGAGTCTGGCGCGTCTGGCGAACCGGTCCCAGGCCAGGGCGCTCTCGCCGAGGAAGGACGCCGAGGTGCCCTGCGCCCGGTGGCGTTCGACCTCCAGTTGCCAGGCCCGGTCGCGGGCGGTGACCAGGCCCTGCGCGTGGGCGAGTGAGGCCGCGCTGTCCGCGCGCAGATGCGGAATGCCCCAGGCGTCACGGTAGATCTCGATCGCCACCCTGTACCCCCACCTTCCTTTAGGTTAGCCTTGCCTAAGTCATAGCTGTGTGGCCGGAATCGTACGCGAAGGGCTGAAACGCGATGGGGCAGGGGCGGGGTTGGGAGGGCGCGGTCCTCAAACTGCTGCGCGCGAAGGATTTCCGGTTCACGGTGACGGACACGGAGGACGTCACCCCGGACTACCGGCGGCTGCGCTTCACCGACGGCGGCCTGCTGGCGGCGACCGGCGTGCACCCCACCATGTGGGTCCGGCTCTGGTTCGACAACGCGGGCAAGCCGCACCAGCGCGCCTACACCCTCGTCGACCCGGACCCCGAGGCCGGGACCTTCGGCCTGGAGTTCGCCCTGCACGAGGGGTGCGCCAGCGACTGGGCCCGGGCGGCGAAGCCCGGCGACACCATCGAGGCGACCGTCCAGGGCACCGGCTTCGAACACCCGAGCCCCGCGCCCACGCACGTCTTCGCCGTCGGCGACCCGGCCTCGCTGCCGGCCATCAACTCCCTCCTGGACGCCCTGGGCACCGCCCCGGCGACCGTCTGGTTCGAGGGCGGCGACGACGACCTGCCGTTCCGCACCGACCCGGACCGCCACGAGCTGCGCAAGGTGCCCCGCCAGGACTCCGGCGCCCACCTCGTCGACCGCGTCAAGGCGGACCTGCCCGGACTGCTGGGCACGACCGCCGACCCGTACGTCTGGATCGCCTGCGACACGGCGACGACCCGGACGCTCGCCGCGTACGTCCGCAAGGAACTGGGCCTGCCCAAGCAGCGCGTGCACGCCCTCGGGTACTGGCGCCCCTGACCCGGGCTCCGGACGCGGCCGGGCCCGCCCCGGGGGATGATCGGGGCATGGACGTCACCCTGCACCTCGCCCAGGACCCCGAGGCGGACGCGCTGCTCGGCCGCAGTCCGCTCGCCGCGCTGACCGGCATGCTGCTGGACCAGCAGATCCCCATGGAGTGGGCGTTCAAGGGCCCGGCGACGATCGCCCAGCGGCTCGGCACGGACGACCTGGACGCGCACGAGATCGCCGCGCACGAGCCGGAGGCCTTCGCCGCGCTGCTCTCGCAGAAACCGGCCGTGCACCGCTACCCGGGCTCCATGGCCAAGCGCATCCAGCAGCTGTGCCAGTACCTCGTCGAGCACTACGACGGTGACGCCGAGGCCGTCTGGAAGGACGCCGGCACCGGCAAGGAGCTGCTGAAGCGGCTGGCGGAACTGCCGGGCTTCGGCAAGCAGAAGGCCCAGATCTTCCTCGCCCTGCTGGGCAAGCAGCTCGGGGTGCGCCCCGAGGGCTGGCGCGAGGCGGCCGGCTCCTACGGCGAGGAGAGGTCCTTCCGCTCGGTCGCCGACATCACCGGCCCCGAGTCGCTGGCCAAGGTGCGGGCGCACAAGCAGGAGATGAAGGCGGCGGCCAAGGCCGCGAAGGCCGCCCGCGCGTAGGACGCGTCCGCGAAGTCCCCGGGTCCGCCCGGAGGGCGGGCCCTGCGGCGTCGGGTGCGTGCCCTCCCGGCGTGCCGGACGCAGTCCGCGTACCCGGGCGTACCCGGGACTGTGTCCGGTGCGGCGGGAGTGCGTGCCAGGCGTCGCGGGGCAGGAGGGGCCTTGCGGACTCGGCCTGGCGTCATCCGCGTGGCCCGCTCCGGATGGCGGGCGTCCGCGGCCCGGTCCGAGCATGAAGCATGACCGAGCCACCGACCGGCGAGCCCCCGGGACCGGACCACACCCCCGGCGCACCGGGCCGCCGCACCCCCTGCGAACGGGCCATGTGCTCCCTACGCCGAGCGGGCGGAACTCCCGGTCCGCGCGATGAACGGCGCGCCCGCGGCGGGGAATGACCTCCCGTGCACCCCGCGGCGCAGCCGGTCTCCCGCGGCACCCGCCGGCACACATGGCCGCGGGTGCTCGTCCTGCTGCTCGCCCTGCTCGTGCCCGGCGCGCATGCCGCCGCCCACACGAGCCCGGCGGCCCTCGCCGCCGCGGAGAGCACGGCCGTCGAGTACGACGCCTTCGACACCGTCCTGCGCCCCGCCCCCCGCGGCGCCCGCCGCGCCGCCGTCCCGCCGCGCCCGGCCCCGCTCCCCGGCCCCGCGCCCGCGTGCATCGCACGGCGCCCCGCGCCCGTGCCGCCCAACCCCCCGCACGACCCTCGCCCCCTGCGTTCCGAGGTCCTGCGCTGCTGAGCGGACCGTCCACCGGTCCACCGGTCCCGCACGGGACCACCAGACGCAGCGACAAGGACGAGGAACACAGCCATGCTCCAAGACCCGTACGCGGTCCTGCGCGCCCTGCTGCGCGCGGAGGCCGCCCGCAGCGCCCCCAAGCCGGCCTCCCCGCCCGCCGAGCGCGAGCCGCAGCCCCCGGCCCCGAAGGACCGGCGCCGCGGCTGACCCGTCCGCGACGGCGGAGGCGGCCCGCGCGGCGCCTCCGCCGCCCAGGGGTCCACGTCACGGAACGGGGGCCCCGACCCCTTTCGGGGGAATCAGGCGCGCGGCCCGGGTGACCGCCTCCCGGAAAAACGGCCCTGACCTGCCGCCCACGACACGGGGCCGAGTCCGGCATATGCGTGCCCCTGAGGCGGTTCGTACCGCCTTGTGGGGCTTTTTTCGACGTCGTACTCCGTCGCCATGGCTGCGCCCGGAAGGTCTTGACCGGTAGGCTTTCCGTGTGATCTTCAAGCGCATCGGAAACGGCCGGCCGTACCCCGACCACGGCCGGGAAAGCACCCGGCAGTGGGCGGACGTGGCGCCGCGCCCGGTCCGCCTCGATCAGCTCGTGACGACGAAGCAGCAGCTCGACCTGGAGACCCTCCTCGCCGAGGACTCGACGTTCTACGGCGACCTCTTCGCGCACGTCGTGAAGTGGCAGGGCGACCTGTACCTGGAGGACGGCCTGCACCGCGCGGTGCGGGCGGCGCTCCAGCAGCGCCAGGTGCTGCACGCCCGCGTGCTCGAGCTCGACTGACCCCCGCCGGTCACGGGTTGACCCTTTCGGGTTCCGCTGGGCGACGTCGAATGATCATCTAGTAGGCATCGTCGCCCGGGCGCACTACGCTGCGCTCATGAGCATGCTGACTCCCCCCGGCATGGGCGGCAAATACCGCATCACGGGCAACAGGTATCCCCGGATGCGCCGGCCCAGGCGGCGCGGCAGGCTCGTCGCCGTGGGCATCGCCTCCGTCGTCGTGCTGGGCGTGGGCGGCTGGGGCACGTTGCAGCTCATCGACGTCTTCACCGGCGGCGGCAGAAAGGCTTCGGCGGCCGGCGGCACGGACTGCGCCCCCGCGACCAAGGCGAGCCCCTCGCCCAGCGCCAGGGCCCTGCCCGAGCCCCGCACGATCACGGTCAACGTCTTCAACGCCACCACGCGCAGCGGCCTGGCGAAGAAGACCGCCGACGAGCTGAAGAAGCGCGGCTTCAGGATCGGCGACGTGGGCAACGCGACCAAGGAGTACGACAAGAAGGTCAAGGGCACCGGCCTGCTCCTCGGCCCCGCGTCCGCCCTGGACACCGCGCTGCCGGTGCTCGGCACCCAGCTCCCCGGCGCCGAACGGCGCACCGAGGCGGCCCGCAAGGGCGCCGCCGTCGACCTCGTCATCGGGGACGCCTTCAAGGAACTGGCGAAAAAGCCGGACGCCGACCGGGCACTGACCAAGCTGGCCACGCCCGAGCCGGCGCCGACGACGAAGAAGAAGGGCTGCTGAACGGCTCTCCGAGCCCTTCAGCGGCCTTACGAGCCCCTAAGCGGCCTTCCGAGCCGGTGAGCGGAGCGGCTCCTGCGAGCCGCCCGGAGGGGCCGGGGGCTGTTACTCGGCCGCCCCGTACATCCGGTCGCCCGCGTCGCCGAGGCCGGGGACGATGTAGCCGTGCTCGTTCAGGTGCTCGTCGACCGAGGCGGTCACGACCGTCACCGGCGTCCCCGCCAGCTCGCGCTCCATGACCTCCACGCCCTCCGGCGCGGCCAGCAGGACCACGGCGGTGACGTCGTCGGCGCCGCGCCGGATGAGCTCCCGGATGGCCGCGACCAGCGTGCCGCCGGTGGCGAGCATCGGGTCGAGCACGTACACCTGACGGCCCGACAGGTCCTCCGGCATGCGCGTCGCGTACGTGGAGGCCTGCAGCGTCTCCTCGTTGCGGATCATGCCCATGAAGCCCACCTCGGCGGTCGGCAGCAGCCGCACCATGCCCTCCAGCATGCCCAGACCCGCGCGCAGGATCGGCACCACCAGCGGGCGCGGGTGGGAGAGCTTGACGCCCGTGGTCCGCGCGACCGGCGTCTGGATGTCGACCTGTTCGGTGCGCACGTCGCGCGTGGCCTCGTAGGCGAGCAGGGTGACCAGCTCGTCGGCGAGACGCCGGAAGGTCGCGGAGTCGGTGCGCTGGTCGCGCAGCGTGGTGAGCTTGTGGGCGACCAGGGGGTGGTCGACGACGTGGAGACGCATGTCCACAACAGTAACCGGGCCCGTCGGCCCCGGCCGCACGGCAAGTACGCCGCCCGGCCGTCACCCGTTCGCTGGCGTCAAACCGCTCGTCCGGGGGAATGTGGGAGAGACGGAGTGGGGGTGGTGAACCAGATGCCCGACCGGGAGACCCGACACGATCCGTCACCGCGCACATGGCCCGGGGCGGACCCGGAGAACGACCGCACGGCCGAACGGGCCGGGCCCGACGGAACAGCCGGACGGACCGGCGCGGACGAGTCCGACGCCGAGCGCCGCAGGCGCCGCGCCCGGTTCCTGCGCGACCTGGCCGAGGCCAGGGCCCTGCGCGACCGGGTCCAGCCGCGCCGCGCCAAGACGGCCCGGCTGCGGCACGCGATGCGCATGCGCACGTTCCGCTGGTAGGGAACGGGCGGGAGAACCGCCGGGGAAGATCACGAACCGCGCGGACGTTGTGGCGGGTGACCGTGCGTGGAGCAGGGCAAAGCCGCGTACGATCCGCAGGTGGCGGCAACGAGCGTGCGAGCGCGACTGCCGGACACAGGGAGCCGAAGACGTCCCCTGAACGCCTTGTTTCTGCCACGATTCCGAGTGGGTGGGGCTCGGACGAGCACTCCCCGCCCGTAACCTCCGCCGGGGGGACCCCCAACCGGCACGCCTAAGACCAGTGGGAGAGTCACGGTGTACTTCGCCGCACTGCTCGCGCGCACCGAAGACGGGTGGGAAGCGAGCGACACAGAGCTCGACGATGTGGAAACCCTGTCGGATCTGGCCGACCTGGCCCGTGAAGCCTCCCCCGACGAGGACACGGTGCTCGTGCTCATCGAGCAGGAGGACGCCTGGTTCGGCGTGGTCCGCGTGGACGGCGAGGAGGACCCTCGCATCTACGTCTCGGACGCCGCCGCCGCTGCCCGCAGCAGCTACGGCGAGATCCTGCTCACCGACGAACTGCTCGGCCGGGACCCGGACGACGGTGACGACCTGGACGCCCTCGACCTCGACGGCACCGAGGACGGCGAGTCGGACGACGAGGAGGCCGACGACGCCGACCCCGTGGCCGGCTCCGCCGAGTCCGTGCCGCACGGCCCGGTCGGCGACGCGCAGATCCTGGACGACCTCGGCGTGAGCGAGAAGGAGCTGCGCCTGATGTCGACGGACGCCGTCACCGAGATCGCCGAGTCCCTGGGCGCCTCGGAGACGCTGGAGACCGTCCGCTGACCGCTCGCACCACCCCGCAGCCCCCGGACCCGGTACGGGACCCCTGGCGGCCCGCGATGCGCCTCGCCCTGGACGAGGCCGCCGAGGCCGTCCGGGGCGGGGACGTCCCGGTCGGCGCCGTGGTCCTGGCCCCGGACGGCACGACCGTGCTCGCGGCCGGGCACAACGAACGCGAGGCCGGCGGCGACCCGACGGCCCACGCGGAGGTCCTCGCCCTGCGGCGGGCCGCCGCCGCCCTCGGCCGGTGGCGGCTCGCCGGCTGCACGCTCGTGGTGACCCTGGAGCCCTGCACGATGTGCGCGGGCGCCATCCAGCAGTCCCGCCTCGACCGGCTCGTCTACGGCGCCCGCGACGAGAAGGCCGGTGCGGCCGGCTCGCTCTGGGACCTCGTCCGCGACCGTCGCCTCAACCACCGGCCCGAGGTGATCGAGGGCGTGCTCGCCGAGGACTGCGCCGCCCTGCTCACCACGTTCTTCCGCGACCGCTGAGCGGCCGCCGGGGGTGGCCGGGGGGGGCGCCGGGCGTTCGTCGGTCGATCGCCGGGTGGTCGCCGGGTGGTCGCCGGGTGGTCGCCGTAAACCGATTTCGAAGCACGCGGCACCTTGCTGTAAGGTCTCCCTCGGTAGCGTGTCCGAGCGGCCGAAGGAGCTCGCCTCGAAAGCGAGTGTGGCGCAAGTCACCGAGGGTTCAAATCCCTCCGCTACCGCTTGAGAAGGGCCCCGTCGCGAGACGGGGCCCTTCGTGCGATCCGACCCTTCGTGTGATCGATCCTTCGTGCGATCATGTGCGCTGTTCGAAACACCAGGGACAGGGGAGGCCGCGATGGCGGTGAACGCGAAGAAGGTCGCCGTCTACGTCGTCGTGGTCTTCGCGCTGTACGTGATCATCACCGACCCCGCCAAGGCCGCCGACTACGTCCAGATAGGGTTCCAGGGCATCTCGGACGCCGCCCGGGCCCTGGGCGACTTCGCCACCTGGGTCGCCAACGGAGGAAAGTGATGATCCGCCACCTGGTCCTGTTCAAGCTCAACGAGGGCGTCCAGCGCGACGAGCCCCGGGTCGTGCAGGGCGTCGAGGCCTTCCGCGCCCTCGACGGCAAGATCCCCGAGCTCCGCTTCTGGGAGCTCGGCTGGAACGTCAGCGACCGCCCCATCGCGTACGACTTCGCCATCAACTCCGCCTTCGACGACGCAGAGGCACTGCGGCGGTACGTGGAGCACCCCGATCACCAGGCCGGCGTGGCGCTGTGGCGGGAGTTCGCCACGTGGGTGATCGCCGACTACGAGTTCTGAGTCCGGCCTCCGCCCGGCCTCCTCTTCACTTCCGGCCCCCTGTCGGTGAGACAGGGGGCTTCTGTGTGGCGTGAGTTCATTTATGCGCCATTCATCCCTCAACACGTAGTTATGGGGTGCTTGCACACAGTGCACATGTCTTGTGATGCTATGACCGCTTTTGATGGAAGAGTTGACGGATGAGTTGATGATGACGAGGTGGAGTTGACCGTGCTGGCCAGTACCGCACCTCAGGCACCCACCTCGGAAGCCGTCCCGGCCGCCCCGGCTGCCCCGGCGACTCCCCAGCGGAGCCGTGGCGCGGACACCCGCGCCCTGACACAGGTGCTCTTCGCCCAGCTGAAGGAGCTCCAGCCGGGCACGCCGGAACACGACCGCGTGCGCGGGGCGCTCATCGAGGCGAACCTGCCGCTCGTGCGCTACGCGGCCGCCCGGTTCCGCTCCCGCAACGAGCCGATGGAGGACGTCGTCCAGGTCGGCACCATCGGGCTCATCAACGCCATCGACCGGTTCGACCCGGACCGGGGCGTGCAGTTCCCGACGTTCGCGATGCCGACGGTCGTCGGCGAGATCAAGCGCTACTTCCGCGACAACGTCCGCACGGTCCACGTGCCGCGCCGGCTGCACGAGCTGTGGGTGCAGGTGAACAGCGCGACCGAGGACCTGACGACCGCGTTCGGGCGGACCCCGACGACCTCGGAGATCGCCGAGCGGCTGCGCATCACCGAGGACGAGGTGCTGTCCTGCATCGAGGCCGGGCGGTCGTACCACGCCACCTCCCTGGAGGCCGCGCAGGAGGGCGACGGGCTGCCGGGGCTGCTGGACCGGCTCGGCTACGAGGATCCCGCCCTGGACGGGGTGGAGCACCGCGACCTCGTACGGCATCTGCTCGTCCAGCTGCCCGAGCGGGAGCAGCGGATCCTGCTGCTGCGGTACTACAGCAATCTCACGCAGTCTCAGATCTCCGCGGAGCTCGGTGTCTCGCAGATGCACGTCTCGCGGCTACTGGCGCGTAGCTTCCAGCGATTGCGGTCTGCGAACCGGATCGACGCGTAACCGCAAACGCGAGCGAGAGGTCACCGGGGCGAGGGAATCGCTCATCAGGGCCGTTGCCGACAGTTGAGAGCCGAAAAGTCGTCAGACCCCTTGTTTGCAGGGCGGATTCGCGTCTCAGATGTCGACATGTCACTACAGCGTGTTGCCGACATGTGACATTCTGCGTGAAGCGCGTTTGCCGGGGCTTCGGCTCCGGTATTCAGGTGAAGGCTGCGTTCCTCAGACGGGAGCGTTCGCCGCGACCGTCCCGCGACCCAAAGGGGGTGGCATGTCCGCAGAACAGGGCAGCTCGAAGGTGCTCACGCTCGCGGAGAGCGACACAGCTCCCCATGCTCTCGACTCACTCGGCCCCATCGACGACGTTCCGGCCGAGCTCGCGACCGAGCCCGCGCCGGTGCTGCCGGCCACGGGGGCCATCGACACCCGCACCCTGTCCCGCTCCCTGTTCCTGCGGCTGGCCGCGCTCGGCGAGGACAGCCCCGAGCGTGCGTACGTCCGTGACACGCTCATCGAGCTCAACCTGCCGCTGGTGCGGTACGCGGCCGCGCGCTTCCGGTCGCGGAACGAGCCGATGGAGGACATCGTCCAGGTCGGCACGATCGGGCTGATCAAGGCGATCGACCGGTTCGACTGCGAACGGGGCGTGGAGTTCCCGACGTTCGCGATGCCGACGGTGGTCGGGGAGATCAAGCGGTTCTTCCGTGACACGTCCTGGTCGGTGCGGGTGCCGCGGCGGCTTCAGGAGCTGCGGCTGGCGCTGACCAAGGCCAGCGACGAGCTCTCGCAGAAGCTGGACCGGTCGCCGACGGTGACCGAACTGGCCGCGGTGCTCGGGGTGTCCGAGGAGGACGTGGTCGACGGGCTGGCGGTGGGGAACGCGTACACGGCGTCCTCGCTGGACTCGCCGGCGCCGGAGGACGACGGCGGCGAGGGGTCGCTGGCGGACCGGCTGGGGTACGAGGACACGGCGCTGGAGGGCGTGGAGTACCGGGAGTCCCTGAAGCCGCTGCTGGCGAAGCTGCCGCCGCGGGAACGGCGGATCATCATGCTGCGGTTCTTCGCGAACATGACGCAGTCGCAGATCGGCGAGGAGGTCGGCATCTCGCAGATGCACGTCTCCCGGCTGCTGACGCGGACGCTGGCGCAGCTGCGGGAAGGCCTGATCTCGGACTGAGCGCGGCGGCCTGAGCGACCGCGGGCGCACGTCGCCTGTCGCCCGGCCCGCGCCTGACGGTGGGGGTGGGTCGGGGCCGCGCCGGGGGGTGTCCGCCCTCGGAACGGCGCGATGGGGTGTCGTACCGACTCGCTGTCCGTCGACGCGCCAACCGCTGCGGGCGGACACCCCCCGACACGTCCCCTTCTCGCCGTATGCAGGTGCGGGTCCGCTTAGCTGCGGGCATGCGTGCCGCTGGGGCGATGGGGGTCCCCCTGCTCGAGCGAAGCCGAGAGCTTGGGGGAGGGTGGGCGCAGCGGCACCCCGCGCCGCCGGGTTGCGGACCCACCCGGCCTCGACTTCGGTGCCGCGTGCTTGAGAACCCGCCGTATCAGCCCAGCGCCAGCCAAGCCACCGCCGCGATGATCGCCACCGCGGCGATCACGCCGAGGATGAGGCCGATGCGCGGGCCGCCGGACGACGCAGCGGCCTGCCGCCCCTGCGGCGCCTCGTCGACGAACGCGCGGAACATCTGGGTGCTGCCGGCAGGGTCGTGATTGCCCTGGGGGGCCTGGTTGTTAGCCATGGCCCGAGACCCTAGCGAAAACGCCGGGGCTCCCCAAGTGGGGGTTGGCCTTCCGTTTGACCCCGTGCGCCCCGGAGCGCCAGGCTCGCCACCTGCACATTTACTCTCGCAATACTTGCCTTTGCCAAGTTTTGGTCCCGCGCCCCGCCTTTTTATTTGCCTGTAGCAACCAATGGCTTCTATGGTTGCCCTAAGCAACGAAAGCGGGAGGTGTCATGGCCGAGAGGGCGCAGTACGAAGAGCTGGTCCGCCAGTTCAGTGCCTTCGGCGCCGTCAAGCGGGAGCTCGGCCGGATCATGCCCGCCGAGTGCCCCGGCGGGTCGGCGGCCGTACTGACCCTGCTGGGCCGCCACGGCGACATGCGCATGAGCAAGCTCGCGGAGCTGCTCGCGGTGGACATGTCGGTCACCAGCCGCCATGTCGCGCACGTCGTGGACCGGGGCTGGATCGAACGCTCCCCCGACCCCGCGGACAAGCGCTCACGCATCCTGCGCCTGACCCCCGCGGGCCACGCCCAGCTCGACGAACTGTCCCGGCGGACCACCGAGGTCCTGGCCGAGCGGCTGAGCGACTGGACCGACGAGGAGGTCGGCCGGCTCACGGAGCTGATGGCGCGGCTGCGGGACAGCTTCGACTGCCGCCCCTCGGCCCGGGCGGCATCGCCCGCTTTCGAACGGACCACCCGTACACCCGCAAGCACGTAAGTAAAGGAAGCCCATGGCAACGACCACACCAGCCGGTGTGCGGGCTCATGCCAAGCACGGGGGAGGCTCCCACGGCTCCTCCGGCGACGCTCCGATGACGCACCGGCAGATCATGGAGGCCCTCACCGGCCTGCTGCTCGGCATGTTCGTCGCGATCCTGTCGTCGACGATCGTCTCCAACGCCCTGCCCCGGATCATCGGGGACCTCGGCGGCGGCCAGAGCGCCTACACCTGGGTCGTGACCGCGTCCCTGCTGACGATGACCGCCTCCACCCCGCTGTGGGGCAAGCTCGCCGACCTGTTCTCCAAGAAGCTGCTGATCCAGCTCGCGCTGGTGATCTTCGTGCTGGGTTCGGCGGCGGCCGGCATGTCCCAGAACCCGGGCATGCTCATCACCTTCCGCGCCGTCCAGGGCATCGGCATGGGCGGTCTGTCCGCGCTGGCCCAGATCATCATGGCGGCGATGATCTCGCCGCGTGAGCGCGGACGGTACAACGGCTACCTCGGCGCCGTCTTCGCCACGGCGATGGTCGGCGGCCCGCTGGTCGGCGGTGTCATCACCGACACCGACTGGCTCGGCTGGCGCTGGTGCTTCTACGTCGGCGTGCCCTTCGCGGTGATCGCCCTGATCGTGCTGCAGAAGACCCTGCACCTGCCCGTGGTGAAGCGGAAGGTCAAGGTCGACTGGGCCGGCGCCTTCTTCATCACCGCCGCCGTCTGCCTGCTGCTCATCTGGGTCACCTTCGCCGGTGACAAGTACGACTGGGTCTCGTGGCAGACGTACGCGATGGTCGGCGGGTCGCTGGTGCTGCTGGCGGTCTTCGTCCTGGTCGAGTCCAGGGCGAGCGAGCCGATCATCCCGCTGCGGCTGTTCCGCAACCGCACCATCACGCTGGCGTCGCTGGCCTCGCTGTTCGTCGGTGTCGCGATGTTCGCCGGGACCGTCTTCTTCAGCCAGTACTTCCAGCTGGCCCGGGACAAGTCGCCGACGATGTCCGGTGTCATGACGATCCCGATGATCGCGGGTCTGTTCGTCTCCTCCACCGTCTCCGGGCAGATCATCACCCGGACCGGCCGCTGGAAGGGCTGGCTGCTCGCCGGCGGTGTGCTGGTGACCGCGGGCCTGGGGCTGCTGGGCACCATCCGGTACGACACCGAGTACTGGCACATAGCGATCTTCATGGCGCTGCTGGGTCTCGGCATCGGCATGATGATGCAGAACCTGGTGCTCTGCACGCAGAACCAGGTGGAGCCGGGCGATCTCGGTGCCGCGAGCTCCACGGTGACCTTCTTCCGGTCCCTGGGCGGTGCCGTGGGCGTCTCGGCGCTGGGCGCCGTGCTCGGCAACAAGATCACCGACTACGTCCAGGACGGCCTGGCCGGCCTCGGCGCCAAGGGCGCGGCCCTCGGCCACGCCGGCACGGGCGGGGGCGGCATCCCCGACCTCGACACGATGCCCGCGCCGATCCGCACCGTCGTGGAGAGCGCCTACGGCCACGGTGTCGCGGACGTGTTCCTCTACTCGGCCCCGCTGGCGCTGCTCGCGCTGCTGGTGTCGCTGTTCATCAAGGAGGTCCCCTTGAAGACCAGGGGCGGGCTGGCGCAGGCCGCGGCCGCGGAAACCGGTGCGCAGGCTCCCGCGGAGGCGGCGGCCCGGGCTTCGGCCGAGAAGGCCGTGCCGAGCTGGGCCGTCGCGGACACCGAGGCCGCCGGCGGGACCGGACCCGAGGGCACGCAGCGGCTCGCCGCGGTCGCCACGGTGGCCCGGGCCGAGGAGCCCGCGTCCGGCGGGGGCGGTGTCCCGGTCCGCGGCTTCGTCCGCGGCGCCGAGTCCGCGCCCGTGCCGCAGGCCGCCGTCACGCTGATCTCGCTGGCCGGGCGTCAGCTGGGCCGGTCCGTGGCACAGTCCGACGGCTCCTACGCGGTCGACGCGCCGGGCGCGGGGTCGTACGTCCTGATCGCCTCCGCCGACGGCTACCAGCCACAGGCCTCGACGATCGTGGTCAACGGCGAGCCGCTCGCCTACGACATCCTGCTCAGCGGCACCAGCGGGCTGACCGGCCTGGTGCGGGCCGCCGAGAGCGGGCAGCCCGTGAAGGACGCGATGGTCATCGTGACCGACGTGCGCGGCGACCTGCTGGCCACCCAGGCCACCGGCGAGCAGGGCGAGTTCTCCTTCGCCGAGCTGGTGCCGGGGGCGGTGACCGTCGCGGTGAACGCCGCCGGGTACCGGCCGCGCGCCCTGCCCGTCGAGGTCGGCGGCACCGGGGTCACCCGGGTCGAGATCGACCTGGACGCGGGCGCCCGTGTCCAGGGTGTCGTCCGCGCCCCGCACGGCCCGCTGGCCGACGCCCGGGTGACGCTGGTCGACCAGGCGGGCAACGTCGTCGGCTCGGCCACGACCGGCGCGGACGGGGCGTACGCCTTCACCGACCTGGACGGCGGCGAGTACACCGTCATCGCGACGGGCTACCCGCCGGTGGCCACCGCGCTGACGGTCACGGGCCGCGGCGCCGACGGCCACGACATCGAACTCGCCCACCCCGGCGAGTAGTACGGACCCCGGCCCGTGGCGGGCGGGCGCGCTCTGAGCGGAGGTGCGCCCCCTGCCACGGGCCGGTTTCTTTCTGAGGAGTTACGTGAGATGGGACTGACCGCGAGGATCCGTACCCGGGACGGATGGGCCGTGTCGCACGCGGTCGTCACGGTGGCGGACATGACCGGCGCGCAGGTGCTGCGGGCCGAGGCGGACGCCGAGGGCGCCGTACGGGACGCGGCGCCGCTGCAGCCGGGGGCGTACACGGTGATCGTCACGGCGGTCGGGTACGCGCCCGCCGCGTCGAGTGTGATCGTCACGGCGAGCGGGCGGGCCGAGGTCGGCACGGTGACGCTCGCGCGCCAGGGCGGCACCGAGCTGCCGCCGCCGGGGCCGTGGACGATCGACCCGGTGCACTCCAGCGTGGCCGCCGTGGCCCAGCACCTGGGCATCTCCAGCGTGCACGGCCGGTTCACGGAGTTCTCCGGCGCGATCGAGATCGCGCCGGACGACGTCACCAAGTCGCGCGTGGAGGCGGTGATCCGGGCCGGTTCGATCGACACGGGCAACGGCATGCGCGACGGGCATCTGAAGTCGCCGGACTTCCTGGACGTCGAGCGGTTCCCGGAGATCACCTACCGGTCCACCGGGGTGACGGCGACCGGGTCGGACCGGTGGACCGTCCACGGCGAGCTGGGCATGCACGGTGTCGTGCGGCCGGTCGACCTGGACCTGGCCTACCTGGGCACGGGCCCGGACCCGTGGGGCGGCACCCGGGCGGCGTTCCGGGCCACGACCGAGCTGCGGCGCGAGGACTTCGCGATGAACTACAACCAGGTCCTCCAGGCGGGCATCGCCGCCATCGGCACCACCCTCAGGGTGGAGCTGGACATCCAGGCCGTGCAGGGCGAGTCACTGCCCGCGGCGTGAGGAGGGGTCGCGCGGCCGGGAGACCCGGTCCACCAACTGGCCGCACAGGTCCCGGAGCTTGACGTTCCGGTCCTGCGAGACCCGGCGCAGCCGCTCCATGGCCTGGCGGGCGTCGATGCGCTCCCGGGCCATGAGGATGCCGACCGCCTGGTCGATGACGCTGCGCGAGAGCAGCGCGGTGCGCACGTCGGCCGCCGACTGGCGGCGGCGCTCGATGGCCAGGGACACGTTGATCGCGTCCCCCGCCCGGGCCGCGAAGGCCCGGGCCGTGTCCCGGGCGGTGTCCAGCGCCCCGGCCCGCACACCGTAGAAGTTGAACGCGGCGCCCGTCTCGCCCTCGACGGCGACCGGCACCGCCAGCAGGCAGCGCACACCCAGGGACAGCGCGTACGGCGTGTACGAAGGCCAGCGGGACTCCTCGGCCAGGTCCGGCGCGTACTGCTCGGCTCCGGTCTCCGCCGCGTCGACGCAGGGCCCCGATCCGTTCTCGTACTGCCGCAGGTCCAGGCCGCTGGGCAGGCCGTCGCTGCCGGCCAGCGTCAGCAGCCGGTCGGCGCGGCGCACCGTGAGGCTGCACGCGGCCACGCCGGGCACCTCCTGCACCGCGCGGTCGGTCAGATCGCGCAGCAGGGTGTCGAGACCACTGCTGCGCACCATCGCCTGGTCCAGCGTGTCGGACGTCTCGGAGCTCATGACCGTACGGGTATCCCGTCGGCCCGCGAACACGCCCCCCGAGCTGTCCGGCCCCGGTCTCAGGCGGTGTTGTGGGTGCCGACGATACGGCGGGCCAGCTCGCGCAGTTTGACGTTCTCCCGCTGGGAGGCCCGCACCAGGCTCTCGAAGGCCGCGGCGGCGTCGATGCCCTGACGTTCCATGAGGATGCCGGTGGCCTGGCCGATCAGGTCGCGGGTGTGCATGGCCTCGGTGAGCTGCTCGCGCACGGTCGCGGAGTCCAGGGCGATGCTGACGTGCGCGGTGAACAGCCGGCCGATGCGCGTCGCGTCCTCGTCGAAGACACCGGGCTTGCGCGCGTAGGCCGTGAGCACGGTCAGCCGGCGCTTGTCGGCGCGCAGCCGCAGCGACAGCGCCGAGCGCAGACCCAGGGCCGCCAGCACGTCCCAGCCGTCGTCCGCCTCGCTGTCCGTTATCCGCGCGACGGGGCTGTGCCACAGCTGGTCCCAGTGCCCGTGGCCGTCGCGGCCGGTGTGCCGGGACTCGGCGGAGCGGACGACCTCGTCGGTCCAGGCGAGCGTGCGGAGCCTGTCACCGCGTTCGATCACGGAGATCCCGGCGTGCTCGGCCCCCGGCATGAGGTGGACGGCCAGCCGGACCGCCGTGCGCAGCGTGCTGTGCGGAGTGGAGGTCTCGTGCAGCTGCTGAGAAGCCACCGTCAGTGCTTCGGCCAGCTCGAAGCCGACCGGAAAACGGGGCAAATCAGGAAACTCGGACGCAGCCACCACGAACCTCTTCGGCATGCACGGCCATGGCCGTGCGCAGGAGAGCTCCGCAGCACATTCCCGACTGCGAGCACAGGACGGACAGCACTCTAACTGTTCGGTTGCCTCGAAGTGACGCCCGGCCGACGGCCGGGCCAGGCCGCTTCCATGGCCACCCCCCGGCATGGTGGAATGGCGACGGGTCAGGAAGCGGCCTTACCGAAACCGGACGAACGTCTGCCAGGTGAGTGCCGTGACCTTCTTCACGAATCCCACAGAATTGCGCGACCTACCGGGCCGCGTCCACCTCACGATGCCCGCCGAGATCGACTACTGCACCGCCCCGGAACTGCTCCCGCATGTCATGTCCGAGGCCGAGGCCCGCGGGGACCGGCTGGACGTGCTCATCCTGGACCTCAGGGCGACCTCCTTCATGGACTCCCAGGGCGTCCGCCTCATCAACGACATACGCGAGGGCCTGCGTCCCGGGGCCCGGGTCCGGCTGGTGGCCCGGCCGGACGGGATCGCGAGCCGCGTCCTGGAACTCACCGGCATGCGCCGGGACGTGCCCGTGTACGACAACCTCCCGGAGGCGCTGGCGTCGTAGGCTGCCGGGCATGGCACCGAACATCGCGACGAACACCCGGGTCTCCCTGGACGAGTTGCTCGACTTCGTACGGCCCCGGCACCACGCGATCCTGCTGACCCGCCGCTCCGACGGCGGCCCCCAGGGCTCGCCGCTGACCTGCGGGGTGGACGACTCGGGGCGGATCGTGGTCTCCACGTACCCGGAGCGCGCCAAGACCCGCAACGCCAAGCGGGACCCGCGGGTCAGCCTGATCGTCCTCAGCGACGACTGGAACGGCCCGTGGGTCCAGATCGACGGCACGGCGGAGGTCGTCGACGCACCCGACTCGGTCGAGCCGCTCGTGGAGTACTACCGGAACATCGCCGGGGAGCACCCCGACTGGGACGAGTACCGCGCGGCCATGGTCAGGCAGGGCAAGTCGATCATCCGGATCACACCGCAGCGGTGGGGGCCGGTGGCGACGGGCGGTTTCCCGGCGCGGCTGGTCGAAGGGGAGTAGGCGGCGGGGGCGGTCAGCCCCGGGCGACCATCGCCTCGATGCCCGCGATCAGCAGTTCCAGGGCGAACTCGAAGTCGCGCTCCAGCATCTCGGCGACCGTGTCGCCGCCGCGCGCCGCCATGATCTCCTGGGACTCCCTGATGACCTCGGCGGCCTGCGGGGCCTCGCTCACCGTGCTCAGGGCCTGCTGGAAGTACTCGTCCACGGTCATGCCGCCGGCCGCCGCCCGGGTGGCCAGGTGACCCTCCAGCGTGCCGTAGCCGTAGACGAACTGGAAGACGGCCGAGATCGTGCTCGTCAGGCGCTGCGGGGGCATCCCCGTGCCGCGGACGACGCGCTGGACCACCCGCGAGAACGCCAGGTTGTGGGGGCCGATGTTGAGGAAGACACCGACCAGCGCGGACACCCAGGGGTGCCGCACCAGCAGCGTCCGGTACTCCCGCGCGAGCGCCCGGACCTGCTCGCGCCAGTCCTCGCCCGAGTCCGGGTCGGGCAGCCGCATCTCGCCCATGACCGCGTCCAGGGCCAGTTCGAGCAGGTCGTCCTTGGTGTCCACGTACCAGTAGACGGACATCGCGGTGACGTTCAGCTCGCCGGCCAGCCGCCGCATCGAGAACTTGGCCAGTCCCTCCGCGTCCAGCAGGCGGACGGTCACCTCGATGATCCGGTCCCTGTCCAGCCCCGAGGGCTGTCCGCCACCGCGCCGCCGGTGCGCCTTGCTCTCCAGCCAGACGCTGGTTCGCGCGGCCTTGTCGGCTGCCCTTGCCATGGCGCACCTTCCTCGTCGTGCTGCTGCCGGTCATGCTAAGCGCCCGTCAGGCGGACTCTGCCCGCTCCGCCCGCCGGAGCAACCCCGCCGCGACCAGTCCGCCCGCCAGGACGGCGACCGCGCCGACCAGCTGGCTCGTCTCCAGGCCGGAGGCGAACGCGTCGGAGATGCGCGCCTTCTCCTCGGGGCTGCCGGCCGCGGCCAGCGCCGCCGGGAGTGACGCCGCCGAGACGGCGACCAGCGAGGCGAAGCGGGAGTTGAGCACGGCCCCGAGGACGGCGACGCCCAGCCCGTTGCCGAACTCCGCGAGCGTGCCGTTGACGCCCGCTCCCACCCCGGCCTTCTCCGGCGGGATCGCGCTCATGATCGCGTTGGCCATCGCGGGCATGGACAGGGCCACCCCCGCGCCCATGACGACCAGGCCGAGCAGCATGCCCCCGTACCCGTGCCCGCCGAGCAGCGCGATCGCCGCGAGCCCCGCCGACACCAGGGTCATGCCGAGCGCGATCGCGGCGGGTGTCCCCACCTTCAGCACGAGCTTCGCCCCGATCCCCGTGAAGTTCAGGGCCACCACGGTCAGCGCCAGCGGCGCGGTCCGCAGCCCCGCGTCCAGCGGCTCGTAGCCGAGCACGAACTGCAGGTGCTGGGTGAGCAGGAACAGCGACCCGGTCATGCCGAACGCCACGAGGATCGCGCCCGCGACCGCGCCGATGAACTTCTGGTTGCGGAAGAAGTGCATGTCGAGCATGGGGTGCTCGGTGCGCAGCTCCCACAGCACGAACAGGCCGAGGACCAGCACGCCGGTGAGCGCGGAGACCAGCACCTGCCCGGAGGTCCAGCCGTGCTCGGGCCCGGTGATGATCGCGTACACCACGGCCGTCATGCCGATGGTCGACAGCACCGCCCCGAGCAGGTCGGGCCGGTCCCCGGCCTTGTGCCGGGACTCCGGCACCAGCGCGGCCACGGCCACCAGGCCGAGCACCGCGACCGGGATGTTGATCAGGAAGATCGCGCCCCACCAGAAGTGGTTCAGCATCACGCCGCCGATCAGCGGGCCGGCCGCGAAGCCGAGCGAACTGACCGTCGACCACAGCGCGATGGCCTTCACCCGCTCCCGGTCGTCGAAGATCTGCACGACGACCGCGAGGGTCGTGGTCATCAGCAGCGCACCGCCGACGCCCATGCCCGCGCGGGCCGCGATCAGCTGGGCCGGGCTCTGGGACAGGCCGGCCGCCAGCGAGCCGACGCCGAAGACCGCCAGGCCGGACATCAGCATCAGCTTGCGGCCGTAGCGGTCGGCGGAGTTGCCCGCGGTGAGCAGCAGACCGGACTGGACCAGTGAGTACGCGTTCATCATCCACTGGATGTCCGCGGTCGAGGCGTTCATCTCGCGGGTGAGCGAGGGGATCGCCACGTTGAGGATCGTGTTGTCGAGCAGCACGGTGAGCTGCGCGAGGCAGATGACACCGAGGATCAGCCAGCGTTGGGGATGCCCGCCGTGCGCCGTCGGCGGCAGGGCCGTTTCCTGGGAGGACGTCGTCATGCTGTACACCGTAGAACAGCTCCCATACGGTGTACAACGGAGTTCCACGAGGGGCGGTGGCTTCCGGCCACCGCCCCTCGCCCTACGGGTCCGGGGTCAGTCACCCGCCTTCTGCGTGAGGTCGTAGAAGGTGGCCGAACCGGCGGTGACCTTCTTGAAGTTGGCCTCGACCCAGGAGGTGATCTGCGCGGACGTGCCGTCGCCGCTGCCGCCCATGCCGCCGCCCGCGCCGGAGGCGATGAAGTAGTGGATCTTCCCGGCCGCCACGTACTGCTGGAACTGCGCGAGGGTCGGGGACGGGTCCGTGCCGTTGAAGCCGCCGACGGCCATCACCGGCTCTCCGGTCGACAGCTGGTAACTCGCCGCGTTCTGGGAGCCGATGGCCGCCGCGGCCCACGTGTACGCGTCGGCGTCCGTCTGCAGCAGCTTCTTGGCCTCGGTGCTTACGCCGGCGCCGTTGAGCAGGCCACCGATGCCGCCGCCACCGCCCATGCCGCCCATCCCGTCGGGACGGCCGCCGTCACCGTTCTGCGGGGTCTGGTTCTGGTTCGGATTCTGGTTCTGGTTCGGATTCTGGTTCTGGTTCGGATTCTGGTTCTGGTTCTGGCCGGGCATGCCGCCGCCGGGGAAGCCCTGGCCGCCCTGCTGGTTCTGGCCGTTCAGGCCCTGCTGGTTCCGGCCTCCTCCGGGGAAGCCGCCGGGGCCTCCGCCGCCGGGCGCGCCTCCGCCGCCCGGGCCGCCGCGGCCGCCCGCCACCGACGGGCCCGCCGTGACGATGGAGCCGGTGTGGCCCTCGTTCAGCGTGGTGAGCGTGTACGCCGCCGGCCCGGCCAGCGCCGCGACGAGGCCCAGCCCGGCCGCGCCCAGGGCGAGCCTCCGCCCGAGCCGCCCGGCGAAGATCAGGCCCAGGGCGGCCGTGAGACCGCCGGCCAGGACCAGCCACTTCAGCCAGGGCAGGTAGTCGGTGGAGCGGTTGAGCAGGACGTACCCCCAGGCCGCGGTCGCCGTCGTCGCGGCCGCCAGGGTCAGGGACGCCCACGCCCGGGCCCGCTGCTCCCAGAGCAGCGCCGCGCCCATGCCGGTCACCGCGGCGGCATAGGGGGCCAGGGCCACCGTGTAGTACTCGTGGAAGATGCCCTGCATGTAGCTGAAGACCAGCATGGTGGTGAGCAGCGCGCCGCCCCAGACGAGGAACGCGCCCCGGGTCGCCGACGTGCGCCCGGCCCTGCGGGTGGCCACGAGCCCGGCGACGAGCAGGATCAGCGCGGCCGGGATCAGCCAGGAGATCTGGCCGCCGATGGAGGAGCCGAACAGCCGGTCCCAGCCGGTCTCGCCCCAGTTGCCCCCACCGCCTCCGCCGCCCCCGCCGACGCTGCCGGTCTCGTCGCCGTTGAGGCGGCCCAGGCCGTTGTAACCGAAGGTCAGCTCCAGGAAGCTGTTGTTCTGCGAGCCGCCGATGTACGGGCGGGAGGACGCGGGCCAGAGTTCGACGATCGCGACCCACCAGCCGCCCGAGACCACGATCGCGGCCAGGGCGGCGGCGAGCTGCCCGATCCGCTTCTTCACCGTGACCGGGGCGCAGACGCCGTACACGAGGGCGAGCGGCGGGAGGATCAGGAAGGCCTGGAGCGTCTTGGCGAGGAACGCGAAACCGATCGCGGCACCGGCCCACAACAGCCACTTGGTGCGGCCGTCCTCCAGGGCCCGGATCACCAGGTAGCAGGCCACCGCCATCAGCAGGGCCAGCATCGCGTCCGGGTTGTTGAAGCGGAACATCAGCGCCGCGACGGGGGTAAGCGCGAGCACCGCGCCCGCGATCAGGCCGGCCGCGGGACTGAACCGGCGCCGCACGGCGGCGTACACGACGGCGACCGTGCCGACGCCCATGAGGACCTCGGGGACGAGGATCGCCCAGGAGCCGAGCCCGAACAGCCGCACGGACAGGGCCATCGGCCACAGCGCGGCCGGGGGCTTGTCGACGGTGATGGCATTGGCCGCGTCCAGCGAGCCGAAGAAGAACGCCTTCCAGGACTGGCTGCCCGCCTGCACCGCCGCCGAGTAGAAGGAGTTGGCGTATCCGGAGGCGCTCAGGTTCCAGAGGTAGAGCGCGGTGGTCGCGAGCAGCAGGGCGAGGAAGGCCGGGCGGGCCCAGCGGGGGTCCTCGGGGCGCCCGTGCCACAGCCGCCGCGGCAGGGACCGCTTCGGCTCACCGCTCTCGGGGGCGGTCACGGGTGCGGGGGGCCGCTTCCACGTCCCGGGACGCGCGGCCGTTCCGTCGGCCGGCTGGTCGTAGTGGACGGTCATCGCAGGTCCCTCGCATCGGTGTCGTGCGGGCGCGCCGGCAGCAGCTGCGCGGTCACGTCCCGCCAGGGGTCCGCGGCGTCACCGGCGCGGAGCGGAGTGGTGTCGTACGCGTACGGGCCGGCCGGCGCGGTGCCGCCCTCGCGCCGGTCGGGGAAGACCCACGCCCGGAAGAGCAGGAAGCGCAGCACGGTCGCCGCGAGGTTGGCGGCGATGAGCACCGCCAGTTCCGTGGAGTGGGCGGGCTCGGACGTGGCGGCGCCCAGCGCGGCGAGCGAGCCGCTGGTCAGCGCGAGTCCGATGCCGAAGACGACCAGGCCCTGTGCCTGGTGCCGCACCGCCCCGCCGCGCCCGCGCACCCCGAAGGTGAGCCGCCGGTTGGCCGCGGTGTTGGCGACCGCGGAGACCAGCAGGGCGAGCGCGTTCGCCGCCTGCGAGCCGGTGAAGACGCGGAAGCCGCTGTAGAGGAGCAGGTAGAAGAGGGTGGACAGGCCGCCGACCACGCAGAACCCGACGAGCTGGCGGGCCAGTCCCTTCGGCACGTCCTTGATCTCACGGTCGCGCGGGTCGTCGCCGAACGGCCGGGTGAGCCGGTCCAGCGGCAGCGACCCCGTCGCCAGGGCCCTGCCCACCCGCCACACGCCCTTGAGGTCGTCGGTGGCGGTCCTGACGAGGTGCACGGTCGAGTCGGGGTCGTCGACCCAGTCGACCGGCACCTCGTGGATCCGCAGGCCGGCCCGCTCGGCGAGCACCAGCATCTCCGTGTCGAAGAACCAGCCGGTGTCCTCCACCAGGGGCAGCAGCGCCTGCGCCACCTCGCGGCGGATCGCCTTGAAGCCGCACTGGGCGTCCGAGAAGCGGGCCTGGAGCGAGCCGCGCAGGATGAGGTTGTAGGCCCGGCTGATGAACTCCCGCTTGGGGCCGCGCACCACACGCGAGCTGCGGGCCAGCCGGGAGCCGATCGCGAGGTCCGAGTGGCCGGAGATCAGCGGCGCCACCAGCGGGAGCAGGGCGTTGAGGTCGGTGGACAGGTCCACGTCCATGTAGGCGAGGACAGGGGCGTTCGAGGCGGACCAGACGGTGCGCAGGGCCCGGCCGCGGCCTTTCTGTTCCAGCCGGCGGACGGTCACCTCGGGCAGCTGTGCCGCCAGCCGCGCGGCCACCCGCGGGGTGGTGTCCGTGGAGGCGTTGTCCGCGATCGTGATGCGGAACGCGTACGGGAACGTGCGGGCGAGATGCTCGTGCAGGCGGCGCACGCAGGGCTGGAGGTCCTTCTCCTCGTTGTAGACGGGGATCACTACGTCCAGGACAGGCGTTCCGGCTGGTGCGGCCGGGAGGTGCTCCCGCGCCGGCAGGGTGCCGGGAGAAGAGTCGGTTCGCATGGCACCGACTGTCGTCAGGCGCCCTGTCGTGCCCATGTGGTGACGCTGTGGCGTGCCTGTGAGTGCGGCTGCCACGCCATGTCCGGCTGCGGCCGGGGCGGCAGCGCGGGCAGGTGCACGGTGAACACCGTCCGCCCGGGCACGCTGTCGACGGTCACGGCACCGCCGTGCGCGGCCGCCACGGCCTGCACGATGGCGAGGCCGAGACCGGTCGAGCCGGTGGCGCGGGAGCGCGCGGAGTCGCCGCGCGCGAACCGTTCGAAGACGTGCGGGAGCAACTCCCCGGGGATGCCCTGCCCGTCGTCCTCGACGTCCACGCGCAGCCAGGGGCCGCTCCGCCGGACACGGGCGGTGACGGTGGTGCCGGGCGGGGTGTGGGTGCGGGCGTTGCCCAGCAGATTGACCAGGACCTGCTGCAGCCGGGCGGCGTCCGCCGACACGAGCGCGGGTTCGTCGGGCAGGTCGAGCCGCCAGACGTGGTCCTGGCCGGCCGCGCGGGCGTCGCTGACGGTGTCGACGACCAGCGGCACGAGGTCGGTCTGCTCGAACTGCAGCGGCCGCCCGGCGTCCAGCCGGGCGAGCAGCAGCAGGTCCTCCACGAGCAGGGTCATGCGCCCGGCCTCGGACTCGATCCGGCCGAGGGCGTGCCGGGTGTCGGGGCCGACCTGTTCGCGTCCGCGCCGGGTGAGTTCGGCGTAGCCGCGGATGGAGGCCAGGGGGGTGCGCAGCTCGTGGCTGGCGTCGGCGACGAACTGCCGGACCCGCGTCTCGCTCCGCTGGCGTGCCTGCAGCGCCCCGTGGACGTGGTCGAGCATCCGGTTGAGCGCGGCGCCGACCTGTCCGACCTCGGTGTGCGGGTCGGTCTCGGAGTCGGGGACGCGTTCGCTGAGGTTCACTTCGCCCGTGTGGAGGGGCAGTTCGGAGACCCGGGTGGCGGTGGCGGCGACGCGGCGCAGGGGGCGGGTGGCGACGCCGACGAGTACGGAACCGGCCAGTCCGGCGGCGGCCAGCCCGGCCGCCGTGACACTGACCTCGACCAGGATGAGGGTGTTGACGGTGCCGGTGACGTCGGTGGTGGGGAGGGCGACGTAGTAGCTGCCCTTGTCACCGGACTTGTACTCGACCCGGTACTCGCCCAGGCCCGGGAGGGAGACGGTCTCGATCGTCCCGTCGACCTGCGCGACGGTGGCGAGCGCGGCGGTCTGGGCGGGGGTGAGGGACTTCGCGGTCATGCGGAAGTTGTCGTCGGACTTCTCGCCGCGCGCGGAGTCCGCGATCGTCCCGTTCCGGATCTCGGCGGCGACCGTGCCGCTCGGCTGGGGTCCCCGGGTGACGAAGTCGGTGAGGCTGCTCTGCTTGGGCTCCGCGGGGGTGTCACCCGCGTCCCGGCCGGGATCCTTGGGAGGGCTCAGCGCGGCCCGGGCCGCTACCTCGTCGAGCTGCCCGTCCAGTTGCTCGTACAGATGCGACCGCAGGGCGAGGGTCGTCACGGTCCCGATCACCGCGCACACCACGGCGATCAGCGCCACGGACGCGACGACGAGCCTGGTGCGCAGCGTGCGCGGCTTGCCCGCGCGCCTCCCGGCTGCCCGCTGCGTCCGCGGCCGTCGCCGTCCGCTCATGACGCCGCGGGCTTGATCAGGTAGCCGGCACCGCGCCGGGTGTGGATCATCGGCTCCCGCCCGGCGTCGATCTTCCGGCGCAGATACGAGATGTACAGCTCGACGACGTTGGCCTGGCCGCCGAAGTCGTACGACCACACCCGGTCGAGGATCTGCGCCTTGCTGAGCACGCGCCGCGGGTTGCGCATCAGGAACCGCAGCAACTCGAACTCCGTGGCGGTGAGGTGGATGTGCTCCCCGGCCCGGGTCACCTCGTGACTGTCCTCGTCCAGGGTGAGGTCGCCCACGACCAGGGTGGACTCCGACCGCCGGTCGGCGGCGCCGGAGCGGCGGATCAGCCCGCGCAGCCGGGCGACGACCTCCTCCAGGCTGAACGGCTTGGTGACGTAGTCGTCCCCGCCGGCCGTCAGCCCGGCGATGCGGTCCTCCAGGGCGTCCTTGGCGGTGAGGAAGAGCACGGGCACGTCCGGCAGTTCGCGGCGCAGCCGGCCGAGCACGGTCAGCCCGTCCATGTCCGGCAGCATCATGTCGAGGACGACGGCGTCGGGCCGGAAGTCGCGCGCGGTCTGGATCGCGCCCGTGCCGTCACCGGCACTGCGGATCTGCCATCCCTCGTAGCGCAGTGCCATGGAGAGCAGCTCGGTGATCGACATCTCGTCGTCCACCACCAGCACGCGGACGGGGCTCCCGTCCGGCCTCAGCAGTTCGGTGCGCCCCTGGGGCGAGGTCGTGGTCATGCGAACACGATGTCGAGCCCCTCTGAGAGCGCCCTTTCCCTCGCCTGTGATTTATCTGAGAAACCCACAGGGTCCTCTCAGGGGACGGCTGGGGAGCGGGGCTGAGCGGGCCTGTATTTCGGGGCTGGGCGGGCCTGCATTTCGGGGCTGGGAGGCTTGGGTGGAGGGGCTTGGGTGGAGGGGCGTGGCTGGGGTGCTGGCTGGGGGTGTTGGCCGGTGGGGCGTGGCTGGGGGGTGTTGGCTTGGGGGCGCGTGGCTGGGGGGTGTTGGCTTGGGGGCGCGTGGGTCAGAACAGCCCGTCCTGTACGCCCGCCGCGGCCCTGAACTCCCGTATGGGCACGGTCAGTCCGCCGTCCGGGGCGGGCACCAGCTCCCAGCCGGTCATCAGCCGCGTGTCGAGCACGACGACGCCGGCCCCGGTCGACAGGTGGAGATCGGGCCCGGCCGCGGCGAGCAGCTCCCCGCCGACCACACCCCCGGCGGCCAGCGCGGTCACCTCCCCGACGGCGGCGGGAACGCCCGCGAGCCCGAACACGTCCACGTGATCGACCACGTCCAGCGGCCTGCGCTCCAGCGACTCCGGCCACCCGGCGAGCGCGACGGCCCGCGCGTGCACCTCGGCGATCTCACCGGCCCGGTCGGCCGCCGACTCCGGCAGGGCGGCACGTACGGCCCGCTTCTCCGCGTAGGGGATCCGGTCGGGCACTGCCAGCGCGGCCCGCAGCAGCTCCTCCGTACGCCGTGCGGCCATGAGCGGCCCGGCACCGAGCCAGCTGAAACAGACGGCTCCCTGCTCCAGCAGCCGGGCCGGGCCCCGCTCCACGGCGGTGATCCCGACCTTGAGCATGCCGGGCCCGAACCACGCCAGGTACACGTGGTACGGCCGCGGGTCGTCCGCGAGGGTGTCCGCCGCGACGGAGTGCGCCCGGTCCAGCCGCGCGCACTCCTCGCATCGCGCCCCCGTACTGCGCGCCGCGACGACGGCCCCCACGGGGCATGCGTGCCCCCGGGCCCCCGAGCACGCCCGCACGCCCCCTTCCGCGACCCCGAAGGCCACGCGTCTGCCCCGGGCCAGCACACTGCGCCGCCCCCCGTCCCACACCAGCTCGGGCCCCTCCACGGACCACCGCAGTCCCGAGCACTTCCATGCGTGCGCCATCACCGACGAGAGTAGAGGGGCCCACTGACAACGGGGATCCGGACGGATGAGCCACCGCACGGCAGGGGCGGGGCGGGCCGCGTAACGCCGCGCGGCAAGGCCCGGGCCGGTGACGGCACGCCGTACGGCAAGGGCCCGGCGCGAGGCACGCCGTGCGGCAAGGCCCGGGCCGGTGGCGGCACGCCGCGCGGCAAGAGCCCCGCGCTGGGGACGCGGCTTGGGGACGGGCGCTCGCCCCGGAGACGGCGTCCGCTGCAAGCGCCAAGCGCGGAGCACGCCGTACGGCAAGAGCCCGGCGCGAGGCACGCCGCGCGGCCAGGCCCGGGCCGGTGGCGGCACGCCGCGCGGCAAGGGCCCGGCGCTGGGGACGCGGCTCGGGGACGGGCGTCCGCCCCGGAGTCGCCGTCCGCCCCGGAGTCGGCGTCCACACACCCCGCGTCAGCGGGCGGAGTCCGCTCGCAGGGTCGTTGCCGGCTCCTGCTCGCCCTCTCGTTGGGCCGGCATGGAGAGGTCCGGCGTGCCGTCGGCCCGGCCGCCGCTCCGGCCGCGGCCGGCCAGCCGGCAGCCGAGGCAGTCCGCGTGGCCGCCCGGCGCCGCCGAGTCCCGTACCCGCCAGTCCCACTCCGGCCGGGGCCGCACGCCGGGCCCCTTGCCCCACCCGGAGAGATGGAGCGCCCAGGTGACGAGCAGACTCACCGCACCGATGCCGAGCCCCCCGGCGATCAGCAGGCCCGAGACCGTGCAGACCCCCGCTCCCACGACGCCGGCGCCGACGCTCGCGATGCCGAAGCCGACCCAGCCCGCGACGGTGTGCCCGTGGTCATACTGATGTGCGCTCACGTGCTTCCCCCTCAGCCACGGGGTTTGCCCGGAGGAATACCCGGAACCCCTCACTTGCTAAGACTTTTACGGCGCGAACCTCTCACGAACTAAGGGAAATGGGAATGCAAGCCAAGCCGCGTCCGGCCGCCACGCCGGACCAGGCACTGTCGGCGATGGATCACCTCATCGCGACTCACCTGGTCGGACAGCACGAGATCGCCCAGCAGGTCGGCCTGAGCGTGACCGACCTCACATGCTTCGCGTACGTCATCCAGGCCGGGGAGAACCTCCCCACCGCCGGCGACCTGGCGGCCCGCGTCCACGTCACCACGGGCGCGGTCACCGGCATCCTCAACCGCCTGGAGCGCGCCGGATACATCACCCGCCGCCCCGACCCGCACGACCGCCGCCGGATCCGCGTGGCGGCCGAGCCCGACGCGGTCGCCCGCGTCCGCGAGGTCTACGAGCCGTATTACGCCCGCCTCATGGACCTCTTCGCGGACTACTCCCCGGCCGAGATCGCGGTCCTCACCGACTGGTTCAACCGCGCGAGCACCCTGGCGGCGGACTACCTGGAGGAACACTGCCGCACCGACTGAGAACCGCAGGCCGGGCGGCGGATGCGGAACGCGCGCCTGGCCGGTCGGCAGGCCGGCGGACGTCCCGGCGCCGGTCGGCCTCTACCGCCACTCCACGACGTCCCCCACGCCCAGCGCCTTGTCGGCGGCGGCCGCAGTGATCTTCTTCGGCGTCGCCCCGGGAGCGACGGCCGAGACGAAGAACTCGAGCCGGGTGCCCTGGAGCGAGGCGAAGATCAGCTGCTTTCCGTCCGGCGAGATGGCCCGCACCGTGTTCTTCCGGTCGGTCGCCGGGATGATCGGATCACCCAGGGCACCCTTCGGCAGATCCGCCGTGCCGTCGAGCCGGGAAGTGTCCAGCGTCCAGAAGGAGTTCTTCCGCTTCGGCTCCTCGGTCTTGCCGAGGCGGGGCCCGCACAGCACGTTCCTGTCGTCGACCCAGCCGTAGGGGTGGCAGTCGGCCCCGGAGGGAATGCCGGTCGCCGTCACACCGTCGACCTTGAACAGCGCACTGCGCCGCGGCGTGGCAACCACGTTGTAGCCCTTCCACGTGATGAAGGCCGTCGCCTTGCTCCCGTCGGGACTGACCCGGACTTCCTTGCCGAAGAATCCGCGCACGGGGTCACCCGCGAGCGCGAGTCCGGCCCCGTCCATGTAGTCGGCGTCTCCGACCGCCCGCTCGGTCACCGCGTGCTCTCCCGCGAGGGACCGGCTGGCGATCCGCACCCGGTCCGAGGAGTCGGTCTCGGTGAACCAGACCGCACTGCCGTCCTGGGCGAAGACGGCGTTCTCCTCCTTGGGCGTGTCGCCGAAGTCCTCGCTCGGTTCGCCGGACAGCCTGGTCAGCTTGCCGCTCGTGTCGACGTAACCCACCCCGGTCGCCTCGGTCTCCCGATCGACGAGGACGACGGCCATCCGGGAGAAGTCCTTGTCGAAGAGTTGCCGCAGCCGGGTGTCGGCGACGGCGCGCGGCCCCTCCTCGGACGTGCCGGCACCGGGGAAATTGTCAGCGCACAGCTCCACCAGCGGGGAGGCGACGTCGTCGGCCTCCGCGACCACGGCCTCGGCCGGGACGGTGAACGTCCGGGAGACGGTCTGTTCCCACGTCGCCGGATCCCAGCCCGTGACCGTCACACGGGCCGGATTGCTCGCGGGCACGGAACAGGAGGCGGTGACGATCACCCCCCTCTCCGGGAAGTCCCCGCTCCCACGGTCCGTGCTCCTTCCCCCGCCCGGCTGTCCGGCACTCGCCCGAGGGCCCTCGGCCCCGGTGTCGGCCTTGTCATGCCCTCCACCACACCCCGCGACCAGCGGAACCAGCACCACGGCAACAGCCAACGCGCCCACGCCCCCGCTCCGACGGTGGCTACCGTGCCCCTCGCTTCTCCGCACGTCCGTGTCCCCTCGCAATGTCATGCCCAGCACCAGCGCCGTGATCGTAATGCGAACGGACGGGGGCACGACCGGAGTTGAACGGCGTGCCCGTCTGACTCTAGGCACCAAGCCGAGGGCGGGGCCTCGTGCAGCCCATCTCGTCAAGGTGACGCGAAAAAAGGGGAACACGCACCTGGCTCCAGATCGGTCTGAGATCCTGGAGACCGATCGAGAGGGGCCGCAGGTATGGAGTGGAAGACGCACGGCGAGCGTCAGGTCTACACCAACAAGTGGGTGAATCTCTGTCTGGTCGACGTCCAGCAGCCGGACGGACGCAGGTGGGAGTACCACGTCGTCCGCCTCCGGCACCTGGCCGTGGCCGCCGTGGTCAATGATCGCCAAGAGGTCCTGATGATGTGGCGGCACCGCTTCATCACCAACTCGTGGGCCTGGGAGCTGCCCATGGGCCTGGTCGAGGACGGGGAGACCCCGGAGGAAGCCGCTGCCCGCGAAGTGCTGGAAGAGACCGGTTACCGCCCCGGCCCCGTCAAGCCCCTGATCTACGCCGAGCCGGCCAACGGCATCACCGACTCGCAGCACCACGTGTTCCGTATCGACGGCGCCACCTACGCCGGTCCGCCCACGGAGAAGAACGAGTCCGACCGCATCGAGTGGATCCCCCTCTCCGAGGTGCGCGGGATGATCGACCGCCGCGAGGTTGTGAGTAGTGGATCGCTCGTGGGCCTGCTCTACCTGCTCATGGATGAAGCGATCCGCTGACCGGCGGGAGGAGTTCCCGTAGCCGCGCCTCTGCACGTACCGGGTTCTATCGGCAGAGAAGAGAGTGACCGTCGATCACCTCGTCAAGACAAACGCCAGAGGCCCTGTGGATCTCTCCACAGGGCCTCTGGTGTGCTGTGCACTCGGCAGGATTCGAACCTGCAACCTTCTGATCCGTAGTCAGATGCTCTATCCGTTAAGCTACGAGTGCTTGTTCTGTTTTATCGCCGCTCCCGGGCCTTCCGGCTCGCTCGCGGCGACAGGAAGAACATTACATGACTGCCGCCGCCATGTGAAATCCGTTAGCCGTACCCCTTGTGACCTGGGGAAAGGCCGTCCGGGCGGGGTGTGCGGCAACCCCGGGAACGGCGAAGCCCCGGTCGGCTGACCGGGGCTTCGTGATCACGGCGGAGGCGGAGGGATTTGAACCCTCGATGGGCTTTAAGGCCCAAACCGCATTAGCAGTGCGGCGCCATAGACCGGACTAGGCGACGCCTCCACACATCCACCCGCGCGAGCGCGGGTCGGTGCGTGCCGATGATGACACAGTCGAGCGGGGTGTCACCAATCGACCCCCACGGTACTAGGCGGGAAGGGCGCAGGGCAAAGGCCTTGCCCGGCCCCGGCCGACCCCGCTGCGGCGGGGCCGGGGAGGGCCCGGGGCCGGAGGGCGCGGGAGGCCCGGGGGAGGGCGTGCGCGGGGGCGTGCGCAACGTCCGGGCGCGTGCCGCGTTAGTCAGGGCATGTTGCGTGCCACTCCCCGGGCCACCGCCCGCCCCGCCCTGCGGCGCCTCCTCGTCGGTGCCGCCGCCTCCGTCGCCGCCGCCGGGTCGCTGGCTGCCGTCTCCCCCACCGCGTACGCCCGGGCCGACGCGGCCGGACCGTCGTCGCCCGCCCGCGTCGACGCCGGGCCGGACCGCGACCACCTCACCGTGACCGTGCGGAACGCGGGCGGCGGGGCCGACGGGACCTACGAGCTGTACTGCGACCCCGACGGCGGCAGCCACCCCGACCCGCGCGGAGCCTGCGCCACGCTGCAGCGGGACACGCGCTGGGGGCAGGACCTCTTCGCGCCCGCCCCGGACGGCGGCTTCTGCACCATGCAGTACGGCGGGCCGGCCACCGCGCACGTCACCGGCACCTGGGCCGGACGCCCCGTGGACGCGACCTACGACCGCCGCGACGGCTGCGGGATCTCCCGCTGGGACCGGCTCGTGCCGCTGCTGCCGGACATGAAGGCCGCGGGGAAGGGCTGACACCGGGCCGACAGCGGTGAGGCGCGGCCCGGGGTGGGAGGGCGGCCGGTTCCGGGGCGTTTGCGCCAGGCTCCGTCCTCATTCCGCCAGCTCCGGGCGGCTCGGCCGAAACGTACAGAAACGCCGCTCTCGTAAAGGTCCCGCGAAGGTCCCGCGACGTCGTCGCAGGAGGGCGGGCGTCTGACGCTTACTCGGTCGTCAGTTCGGGGTCACTTCCTCGTGCGACCTCCCTCTCATCCGGCGTCGCGAGCGCAACCGCAGCCCTTAGACTCCCTCGCGTGACACGCCGCGGGACGGTTGGCAAGATGGCCCGAGCGGTCGGCAAGGTGCGGTAACAGGGAGGAAGCGTCTCGTGAGCAGCAGGCCATCCCGAGGCGCTGCTCGCCTCGCAGCCATACTGGACGCCCTCCCGGACGCGTTGGTGCTGGTCAATGCCAACGGGACGGTGGTCAACGCCAACACCATCGCCCTGGAGGCCTTCGAGACCCCGGGGACCGCCCTGGTGGGGCGGGGCCTGCTGGATCTGCTGCCGCAGTTCGACTCCAAGCTCATCCCGGGCTCCATGCGGCGGCCCGAACACCTCGACCCGCGGGCCCGGACCAAGCCCACCCGGATGGTCGCGCGCAGGACCGACGGGACGGAGTTCCCCGTCGAGGTCACCAGTGCGAATCTGGAGAACGGGCAACAGGCCTACGACAGTTACGGCTACACCGGCGACGAGCTGCTGATGCTCGTCGTACGCGATCTGTCCGGGACCGTCGACACCGAGGCCGAGCTCGCGCGCTCGCAGCGGCAGACCGAGATGATCCTGCGGGCCGCGGCCGAGGGCGTCGTCGGGACCGACACCGACGGACGGATCGTGCTCGTCAACCCGGCCGCCGCCCAGATACTGGGCTACCGGGCCAGCGACCTCGGCGGGCGCGAGCTACACACCCTCGTCCTGCACTCCCGCCCCGACGGCTCCCCCTTCCCCTACGACGACTCGCCGCTGGCCGACACGCTGCGCTCCGGCCGCAAGCACCGGGTGCGCGGACAGGTGCTGTACGCCAAGGACGGCTCGAAGGTGCCGGTCGACCTGACGACTGCGCCCGTGCGCGACGGCGACCAGCTCGTCGGCGCCGTGATGACCTTCACCGACCGGCGGCCCTACGACTCCGTCGTCGAGGAGAAGGAGGCGGCGGAGCGGGCGCACGCCGAGGAACTGGAGCGGATCGCCGAGGAGCACGCCTCCGAGCTCACCGCCCTGCGCCAGCAGCACGTCACCGAGGTGGAGGAGCTGCGCGAGCGGCACGCCGAGGAACTCGCCGCGAACGAGGAGCGCTACGCCGCCCTCGGGGAGCGGGAGAAGGACCGCTTCGAGGCGCTCGCCGCCCGGCACGAGCAGTTGCTGACCCTGCTCGGGCGTTCCCTGCGCGGGCCGCTGGAGGAGCTGCGCCGCGAACTGGCCGCGCTCGCCGCCGACGACGCCGGGCAGCTGTGGCCCGAGGCCAACCAGGTGCTGCACCACCTCTCGGCCGGCTACTCGCGCATCACCACGCTGATCGACAACGTCCTCGGCTACCAGCGGCTCGACGCCGGCAGCGAGAACGTCGCCCGGACGAAGGTGATGCTGGACGCCGTCGTCGCCGCAGGTGTCGACGGGGCCGTCGAGCTCATCGGGCCCGGGCGGGTGCAGTTCGCCGTGCACGCGCCGCCCATCGAGGCCGAGGTGGACCCGCGGCTGCTGGCGACCGCCCTCGCGCATCTGGTCGCCGACGTGGCCGGTGTCGACGCGACCGGCAACACGCCCGTGTCGGCGGGCGGCTATCTGGACAACACCGTCGTGGTGGCGGCGGCGCAGCGCGGCGAGGTCGTCCGCATCGAGGTGCGCGGACCGTACGCCGGGGGCGACACCGTCCATGAGCCCATCGTGCGAGGGATCGTCCGGGCGCACGGCGGTGTGCTGCAGACGCACGAGGTGCCGGGGATGAGCGGCAGCGCGTACGTCCTGGAAGTGCCGTTGGGGGGTGGGGCCGGGGCCGTCGCCGCGCAGCCGGCGGACGAGGTCGGCGCCGCCGCTCCGGAGGAGCAGACCTCCGGGGGAGGACGCCGCAGGGCTCGGCGCGGCTCGACCGACGCGTTCCTCGACGGGGATGCTCCAGATGTTCCGGCGGCTGAGGGTGACGGGGCCGTCGGTGCGGCCGGTGCCGGTGCGGCAGGCGCGGCCGGTGCTGGTGATGGTGCCGGTGGTGCCGGTGGTGCCGGTGGTCCTGGTGGTTCCGAAGGGGGCGTGCCGACCGGGCGGCGTCGGCGGCGGGCCGCCGGGGAACCGGCCGCTCTTCCCGCGCAGGCGTCCGAGGAAGGCGCGGTGTCGGGCGGCACCGGGCGGCGGCGCGGCCGGGCGGCCGAGGACGCCGCTGCCGCGGGTGCCCCCGCCGCCATCGGCAGTGCCGTCCAGGGTGTCGCCGAGGGGGCCGTCGTCACGGCCGCCGAGCACGCGGCCGGGACCGCGGCCTCGGGTACGGGGCTGGGCGGGACGGTGCCGCCGCAGGGTGTGCCCGCGCCGCCGTCCGGGCGGCGGGCCCGGCGGGAGCCGGGTGAGCAGCACGCGCTGCCGCCGGCCTTGCCCGCGCCGTCGTCCGGTGAGGCCTCCGGTGGCCCCGGCGACGCGGCGCAGGGGCAGGCTCAGCAGCCGACCGGGCGCCGGCGGCGTGCGCTGGCCGCCGCGAACGAGAGGGCTGCGGCCGCACAGCAGGCGGCGGGGCCGCGTCCGGTGTTCGCGCTTCCGCCCGCCGAGGCCGACCAGACGGCTCCGTCCGGGCAGACGGGCGTGACGGTCCCGCCCGGGGCGGTGGCTTCCGACGGGTCTGCCCAGGCCGCCGGGGCCGCCGGGGTGGCCGGGGGCGGGACTGCCGATGAGGGGCGGCATGACGCCGTGCCGCATGACCAGTCCGCCGATCACACACCCCCGCAGCCGCATCCCACGAGCGCGCCGACCGGGCGCCGGAGGCGAGCCGTCGCTCCGCAGCCGGCCGAGGCGACCGGGACCCCCGGGGCCGCCGGGACGACAGAGGCGCAGGCGCCGGGTGTGGGAGTTCCGGGTGCGGGAGTTCCGGGCGCCGGAGGTCCTGGTGCGGCCGGGGGTGTTCAGCCCGTGCCGCCGGCGGCCGTGGGTGCCGTGCCGGGTGCCGTACCCGCCGGGCCTCAGCCGGCCGCTGCCGCGCAGCAGAACGCCGCTGGTCAGGTCCCTGCTGGTCAGCAGATCCCTCCTGGTCAGGTCGGCCTCGGGCAGGGCGTGCCCGCGCAGGGCGGGGTGCCCGCCGGTCGGATGGCGCCGGGTGCGGCCGTGCCGCCGCAGGGCATCGCCCCGCAGAGCAACGCCCCCCAGGGCGCCGTCCCGCAGGGCGCCCTCCCCCAGCCGCAGAGCACGGCCGTTCCCCCTCAGGGCACGGTCCCGCCCCAGGGCGTCGCCGTGCCTGCGCAGGGCGCCGCCGTACCACCGCAGGGCGTCGCCGTACCGCCGCACGGCGCTGCCGTACCGCCCCAGGGCGTCGCAGCACCTGCGCAGGGCGTCGTACCACCGCAGGGTGTCGCCGTACCGCCCCAGGGCGCTGCCGCGCCGCCGCAGGGTGTCGGGGTGCAGCCGCAGGTCGTGTCCGTGCCCGCTCAGGGTGGGCTCGGGGAGAGTGTGCAGGCCGTTCTTCCGGGACAGGTGCCGCAGGTGCCGGTTCACGCCGGGCCGCACGGTGCTCAGCCGTTGCCGCAGCAGGGCGGCGTCGCGCCGGAGGCGCAGGTCTCCGCCGGTCAGCCGCTGCCCGCCGAAGCCGCACCCGCCGGGCCGCACACCGCCGGCCCCGCCCCCACGACCCCGGCCCAGGGCACCCCCGCGCCGCAGTCCTGGCCCGCCGCCGACGACACCTCGGGAGCCGGTGTCGCCGGTGTCGCCGTACCGCCGAACGGCGCCGCCCCGCAGCCCGGTACGACGCCGGCGCCGGGCACGCCGCTGCCCGCGGAGGGCATGCCGCGGGCGGCGCAGCCGTTGCCCGCCGAGGCCGCGGCGCCCGCCGATCCCCACTCGACGCAGGGACGGGCGATCAGCGTGCGGACGCTGGGGCAGGGCGTGCCGTTCAACCGGCAGGCGGCCCAGGTCCGGCAGCCGTCGGCGACGCCTCCCCCGCACCAGCCGGGCGGCTCGGGCCGGCGCCGCAAGCTCGGCACACCGCCCGACCCGGCCACGCGTACGGACCAGGCGGCCCGACCGGAGCAGGCGTCCCGCCCCGAGCAGGCGGCCCGTCCGGAGCAGGCCGCCCGCGCGCATCCGGCGGGCGAGCCGACGCCCGCGCCGGCGCCGGGGCAGGCGCAGGTGCCCGCGCAGGTCTCCGCACCCGTTCCGGCGCAGCCGTCCCTGGCCGGACAGTCCCGGCTGGCGCAGCCGGCCGAGGGCGGCGGACGTTCGTACGCCATAGGCGCCCCGGACGAGAACGCCGCCGAGGGGCCCGAGCCGCTGGACGGGCCGGGCGGTGCCGTCGAGGTGGCCGATCCGCCGCGGCCGCAGCCGATGGACGACGAGTTGCCGCCGGAGCCGCTGGACAACCCGCGGCGGCTGCTGGTGTGGCCGGCGCCGGACGTCAGCACGCAGCAGGCGCTGAGCGACCGGGGCTACCGGCCGGTGATCGTGCACTCGCGCGAGGAGGTCGACGCGCAGATCGCGGCCTTCCCCGCGGCGCTGTTCGTCGACCCGCTGACCGGGCCGATCACGCGGACGGCGCTGCAGTCGCTGCGCCAGGCCGCCGTGGCCGCCGAGGTGCCGGTGCTGGTCACGGCCGGGCTCGGGCAGGCCTCGCGGGACGCGGCGTACGGCGCGGATCCGGCGGTGCTGCTGAAGGCGCTGGCGCCCCGGGACAGCGAGCAGCATCCGCCGCGCGTGCTGCTCATCGAGGAGCACGCGGAGATCGCGCTCGCGCTGACGGCGACGCTGGAGCGGCGCGGGATGCAGGTCGCGCGGGCCGCGAGCGACGCGGACGCGGTGACGCTGGCGGGGCAGTTCCGGCCGAACCTCGTCGTGATGGACCTGATGCAGGTGCACCGGCGGCAGCCCGGGTTCGCCGGGATCATCGACTGGCTGCGGGCGAACGGGCAGCTGAAGCGCACCCCGCTCGTCGTCTACACGGCCGCCGTCGACCAGGCCGACCTGCCGCGGCTCGCGTCGGGAGAAACGGTGCTCTTCCTCGCCGAGCGGTCCACCAGCGGCGAGGTGCAGTCCCGGATCGTGGAACTGCTCAGCCGGATCGGCACCAACTAGCCGTACGCCCGGGGGTTCAGCGGGCCGCGAGCCTGCGGGCGGCCTCCTTGACCGAGGCGCGCAGGCGGTCCCGGTCGGTGTCCTCCTCGCCGACCAGGATGCGCCGCATCTGCGGGACGACGGCGGTCCAGTTGGCCAGGGCGGTCAGCAGGAAGAGCAGGTCGGCCGCCGGGATCGCGTCGGTGACCACGCCCCGGGCCTGGCCGTCCCGGAGGGCGGCGACCTTGCGGCGGTAGTGCTCCTGGCGGTCGGACTCGTGGGGCAGTTCGGCGCTGCCGTACTCCAGGCCCTCCCAGAAGAGCAGGCGCAGCAGCTCGGGGTGGTCGGCGTGGTAGTCCATCAGGCGGTCGATCCAGCTCTCCAGGTCGTCCGGGTCGACCGGAACGGCCTCGGCGAGGTGGAGCATCTTGCGCTCCAGGACGATGGCGAACAGCTCCGCCTTGTTGCCGAAGTAGGCGTAGATGAGCTGCTTGTTGGCCTTCGCCTCGGCGGCGATGCGGTCGATCCGGGCACCGGCGATGCCGTGCCGGGCGAACTCGGCGACCGCCGCCTCGAAGATCCGGGCCTTGGTGGCCTCGGGGTCCCTTGCTGCCATGGGGAGAGGGTAGCGCGCCAGGTAACCAACCGTTTGGTTGACAGGAATGAACGGGCCGCCCATGCTGTTCGGCAGATAGCCAACCAACCAGTTAGTTGTTAGAGCCGACTCCAAGGAGTCCTCCCCTCATGTCGTCAGCGACCACGACCGCACCGCGCCGCACGGCCCCCACGCGGCGGGGCCGTACGCCCGCCCCCGCTCTCTTCCTCACGCTGATCGCCGTGTGCAGCGCGGTGACCGCCGCCAACATCTATCTCGCCGCGCCGCTGCTCTCGCTCATGGCCCGCGACTTCGGCTCGGCGCCCTCCGCCGTCGCCTGGATCGCCTCGGTCGCCCAGCTCGGGTACGCCGTCGGCCTGCTGTTCTTCGCCCCGCTCGGGGACAGCGCGAACCGGCGCAGGCTGGTGACCGTCCTGACGCTCGTGACCGCCGCCGCGCTGGGGGCCAGTGCCCTCGCGCCGGGCGTCGGGGTGCTGGCGGTGGCCGTGTTCGTCGCCTCGGCGGCGACCGTGATACCGCAGCTGCTCGTGCCGCTGGTCGCCGAACGCGCTCCGGCCGACCGGCGGGCGCGGCATGTCGCCGCCGTGGTCGCGGGCCTGTTCACCGGCATCGTCGGGGCCCGGGTGCTGGGCGGTCTGGCCGGGCAGGCCTTCGGCTGGCGCTGGGTGTTCGCCGGCGCGGCCCTGCTCACGCTCGCGCTGGGGCTCGCCACCGCCGCCGTCCTGCCCTCGCTGCGGCGCGGCACCGGCTCGTTCCTCTCGGGCCCGGCCGCCCTGCCGTCGGTGCTGCGCAGCTCGCCCGACCTGTGGCGGGCCTGCGTACGGCAGGCCGGGATGTTCGGTGCGTGGAGCGCGCTGTGGACGTCGCTCGCGCTGCTGCTGACCGGGCCGGCGTACGGGCTGTCCACCGCGACGGCCGGACTCTTCGGGCTGTTCGGGCTGACGGCGACCGCGGTGGCGCCGCTGGCCGGCGGGCTGGTGGACCGGTTCGGGGCGGCGCGGGTCGTGCGGACCGCGTATGGGCTGGCCGCCGTGTCGGTGCCGCTGTTCTGGCTGGGTGGGCACGTGCTGGCCGCCCTGTTCGCCGCCGCGGTCCTGATCCACGCGGCGCTGGTCGCCTCGCACGTCGCCAACCAGACGCTCGCGCTGACCGCGACCTCCACTCCGGCCACCGCCAACACGGCCTATGTCGTGGCCTCTTTCGCGGGCGGCGCCGGTGCGTCGGCCCTCGCGGGGACCGCGTACAGCCACTTCGGCTGGGTCGGGGTGAGCGTGGTCGCCGGGGTGTGGCTGGTGCTGGGGTGGGGGCTGAGCTGGTCGCGGCGGTGAGACGGCGGCGACGCGCTCGCGTACTGCCCGCCCTCGTGCTGCGCGCCCTCGTCCCGGGCGCTCGCGTACTGCACGCCCTCGTGCTGCGCGCCCTCCCGGGCGCCCTCGTGCTGCGCGCCCTCGCCTGCGCGTCCCTCGTCCCGGGCGCCTTCGCGTCCCGCCGGGACCATCGGCCACCGGCCCATCCCACCCGGGGCCGCCGGCCGCCGTCTCCCATCCCACGTGAACCGTCAGCCACCGGCCACCGGCCCCTCCGTACTCAGTCCCCGCGCGGCACCGTGAAGTACTCGTGCCATGTCGCGCCCGGGCCGCCCAGGTGGAGGGTCAGGACGGTGCCGTGGCGGGCGCGGGCGGCTGACACGGTCGTCGAGGGCTTCGGCGTGATCGAGCAGCGCTCGTGGATGACGCCCTTGCGCGGGGGACACGGAGCGGGCTCCTCGATCCGGTTCGGCAGGGGCAGCCGGTCGCGGTCCCAGTCGATCCGCAGCCCGGGGGCCTCCAGCGCGGGACCGGGCATGAGGCTGCCGTCCTTGAACCGGCCGTGCGCCCGGTGGTAGGCGAGCGCGTAGGTCACCGTGCCAGCGGCGTTCGGCATCTCCCGTCCCGTGCCGTCGTGCGGGCCCCACTCGGCGAGACCGGCCGCGCGGATGCGGCGCAGCACGTCCGTGATGTCGCCCCGGACGCCGAAGTAGGCGTCGGCGCGGATGTCGCAGACGAGGGCGTGGGGGGAGGCGTCCTGTTCGAGGAGCGAGTCCTCCGGGGGCCGGGCGCAGGTGTCGGTGAAGCGGGTCAGTACGTGCTCAAGGCCTTCGACCGCCGACAGGCGCTCCACCAGGCCGCGCGCCTTCCGTTCCTCCGCAGCCCGGCGGGACGCCGCCGCCGGGGACGTCGCCTCCCGCCTCAACTCCTCCTCGGACGGCCCGGACGAGCACGCCGCGGTCAGCGCCACCAGCGCGGACACCAGCAGCGGTGCGCGCACTCGGCGCCTGGGTGACGGCGTGGTCCTCTGCATCGGCGCACCTCCGCCCCCACCCTCCCGGCGCGGCACCGGCCGGCGCATGAGTACCGGTACTCAGAAGCGTGATCAGGCGGTCACCGGAAACGCGGGAGCCCCCGGCGGTCGCCGGAGGCTCCTTCCTGCGGCCGGTCAGGCGAGGGACGTGACGTCCAGCTCGCCCTCCGCGTACTGCCGGCGCAGCACCTTCTTGTCGAACTTGCCGACGCTGGTCTTCGGGACCGCCTCGATCACCGTCCAGCGCTCCGGGAGCTGCCACTTGGCGATCTTGCCCTCCTCGGCGAGGAAGGCGCGCAGGGTCTCGAAGGTGGCGCTCGCGCCCTCCTTGAGGACGACCGTGGCCAGGGGGCGCTCGCCCCACTTGTCGTCGGGGACGGCGACGACGGCCGCCTCGGCGACGTCCGGGTGGGACATCAGCGCGTTCTCCAGCTCCACCGAGGAGATCCACTCGCCGCCGGACTTGATGACGTCCTTGGCCCGGTCGGTGAGGGTGAGGTAGCCGTCGGGGGAGATGGTGCCGACGTCGCCGGTCTTGAGCCAGCCGTCCTCGCTGAACTTGTCGGCGGGCCGCAGCGGCTCGGCGTCGGGCCCGTTGTAGTAGGCGCCCGCGATCCAGGCGCCGCGCACCTCCAGCTCACCGGCCGACTCCCCGTCCCACGGCAGGCGTTCGCCGCCCGGGCCGGTCAGCCGGGCCTCGACACCGGCCGGGAAGCGGCCCTGGGTGAGGCGGTAGGCGAACTCCTCGTCGGTGCCGACCGCGGAGGCCGGCGGACGGGCGACCGTGCCCAGCGGGGAGGTCTCCGTCATGCCCCAGGCGTGGCAGACCCGCATGCCCAGCTTGTCGAAGGCCTCCATCAGCGACGGCGGACAGGCCGAGCCGCCGATGGTGACCTGGGTGAGGGAGGAGACGTCCCGGGGGTGCGCGGTCAGCTCCGCGAGCAGGCCCTGCCAGATGGTCGGGACGGCGGCGGCGTGGGTCGGCTTCTCGCCCTCGATCATCGCGGCGAGCGGGGCGGGCTGCAGGAAGCGGTCCGGCATCAGCATGTTCACGCCGGTCATGAAGGTCGCGTGCGGCAGGCCCCAGGCGTTCACGTGGAACTGCGGGACCACGACCAGCGAGGTGTCCTCGTCGGTCAGGCCCATCGACTGGGCCATGTTGACCTGCATGGAGTGCAGGTAGATGGAGCGGTGGCTGTAGACCACGCCCTTGGGGTCGCCGGTGGTGCCGGAGGTGTAGCACATGGCGGCGGCCTGGCGTTCGTCCAGCTCGGGCCAGTCGTAGGAGGTCGGCTTCCCGGCGAGGAGGTCCTCGTACTCATGGACCCGCGCGGTGGCCTCCGCGAGCAGGGAGCGGTCCCCGGGGCCGGTGACGACCACGTGCTCGACGGTCTTCAGGTGCGGCAGCAGCGGCGCGAGCAGGGGGAGCAGCGAACCGTTGGCGATGATCACGCGGTCGGCGGCGTGGTTGACGATCCAGGCCAGCTGCTCGGGCGGGAGGCGGAGGTTCAGGGTGTGCAGGACCGCGCCCATGGACGGGATCGCGAAGTACGCCTCGACGTGCTCCGCGTTGTTCCAGGCGAGGGTCGCCACGCGCTCGTCGTCGGTGACGCCGAGGTCCTCGCGGAGCGCGTGGGCCAGCTGGGCCGCTCGGGCGCCGATCTCCGCGAAGGAGCGGCGGTGCGGTTCGTCCTCACCGGTCCACGTGGTCACCTGCGATGTCCCGTGGATCGTCGACCCGTGGGTCAGGATCCTCGAGATCAGCAGCGGTACGTCCTGCATGGTGCTCAGCACGGCGTCCTCCCGGGGCGACATTGCCTACGCGGTGGTAAAGGTTGCGCTGATTCTGCGCACATACCACGCGGTATGTCACTAGGACCGGGTGATCGATCGCATCACGCCATGCGGGCGGAGCAGCTCACAGCGGGGCCGGACGGCGTCCGGCCGGGCTCCCACCTGGGACTACCGGCGGTCACACCCGAGGAGGTCGCCGGAGCGGCCGTCGACGAAGTGCCGACGGGTCACCGCGGGACTCACTGGCGGACGAGCCCCAGTTCGGCGTCCTCGCGCAGCTTGCCGAGGGCGCGGGAGACGGCCGACTTCACCGTGCCCACCGACACGCCGAGCACCTCCGCCGTCTGGGCCTCGCTGAGGTCCTCGTAGTACCTGAGGACGACCATCGCCCGCTGCCGGGCCGGCAGCCGCATGATGGCCCGCCACATCGCGTCCCGCAGCGCCTGCTGCTCGGCCGGGTCGTCCGCGCCGGCCACCGGGTCCGGCTCGGGCAGCTCGTCGCAGGCGAACTCGTCGACCTTGCGCTTGCGCCACTGCGAGGTCCGGGTGTTGACCAGCGCCCGGCGCACATAGCCGTCGAGGGCGCGGTGGTCCTCGATGCGCTCCCAGGCGACGTACGTCTTGGCGAGCGCGGTCTGCAGCAGGTCCTCCGCGTCGCTCGGGTTGCCGGTGAGCGAGCGGGCGGTGCGCAGCAGCACCGGCTGGCGGGCCCTGACGTACGACGAGAACGACGGGTACGGAAGGGTCTGCGCCGCGGGTGCGGCCGCCTTCGAAGCGCTGGTGCAGACGAGTGGGGTCATGGCTCAACGCTATGAGCGGGGCGGTGCCGGGCGGATCGGCCGCAGGTCCCGAAGCGGGGTCCCCCTCAGGTTGTAGGGGTGGGGGTGACTGCACCTCCTGTAGGTGGAGCGGAGGGCCCGGCGTACTGCGGGTTCACCCCTGGGGGTCGGCGGTCAGGACGAGTCCCGACGTGGGGACGCCGGTGCCGGCCGTGACCAGGACCCGCCGGGCGTCCGGCACCCGGTTCACCGCCGTGCCCCGGATCTGCCGGACGGCTTCCGCGATGCCGTTCATGCCGTGCAGGTACGCCTCCCCCAGCTGGCCGCCGTGGGTGTTGAGCGGCAGCCGCGCCCCAGCCACGAAGTCCGCGGCCTCCCCGCGCCCGCAGAAGCCGAACTCCTCCAGCTGCATCAGCACGAACGGCGTGAAGTGGTCGTAGAGGATCCCCACGTCGATGTCGGCCGGCGTGAGCCCCGAGGTCCGCCACAGCCGCCGGGCCACGACCGCGGCCTCGGGCAGCCCGGTGAGGTCGCCGCGGTAGAAGCCGGTCATCTGCTCCTGCGCGCGTCCGGCGCCCTGGGCGGCCGCGGCGATCACGGCGGGCGGGCGGGGCAGGTCACGGGCCCGCTCGACGGAGGTGACGACCAGCGCCTGCCCGCCGTCGGTCTCCTGGCAGCAGTCGAGCAGCCGCAGCGGTTCGGCGATCCAGCGGGAGGCGGCGTGCTCGGCGAGGGTGAGGGGCCGGCCGTGGAAGTACGCCGCCGGATTGGTCGCCGCGTAGGCGCGCGCGGTGACGGCCACGTGCCCGAAGGCCTCCGGTGTCAGGCCGTGGACGTGCAGGTAGCGCCGGGCCGCCATCGCCACCCAGGAGGCCGGGGTGAGCAGGCCGGACGGCAGGGTCCAGCCGAGCGCCGCGCCCTCCGCCGAGGGCTCCCGGTGCCGTACGCCGGAGCCGAAGCGGCGGCCGGAGCGCTCGTTGAACGCCCGGTAGCAGACCACCACCTCCGCCACGCCCGCGGCGACGGCGAGGGCGGCCTGCTGGACGGTGGCGCAGGCCGCGCCGCCGCCGTAGTGGACGCGGGAGAAGAAGGAGAGCTCGCCGATGCCGGCCGCCTGGGCGACGGTGATCTCGGGGCTGGTGTCCATGGTGAACGTGACCATGCCGTCCACGTCGGCCGGGGCCAGGCCCGCGTCCGCCAGGGCCGCCCGCACCGCCTCGACGGCCAGGCGCAGCTCGCTGCGGCCGGAGTCCTTGGAGAACGCGGTGGCTCCGATGCCGGCGATCGCCGCGCGCCCGCCGAGAGCGTCGGGCCGTCCGCGCGGGCTCACGCCGGGACCCTCACCGTCACCGTGCCGGTGACGTGCGTACCGATGCCGTTCGCGCCGGTGACCCGGACGGTCGCGAGGTCGCCGTCGACCTCCTCCACCGTGCCGGTCAGCACCAGCGTGTCACCGGGGTGGTTGGGCGCGCCGAGCCGGATGGCCACCCGGCGCAGTTCGGCCCGGGCGCCGAAGTGGTCGGTGATGTAGCGGCCGACCAGGCCGTTGGTCGTCAGGATGTTCATGAAGACGTCGGGGGAGCCCTTGCGCCGGGCCGCGTCCGGGTCGTGGTGGACGTCCTGGTAGTCGCGGGAGGCGATCGCCCCGGCGACGATCAGGGTGCGGGTCACGGGGATCTCCAGGGGCGGCAGACGGTCGCCGGCCTTCACGGCGCCACCCCGCGGAACACCGGCAGCACCAGCTCCTCGTCGAAGCGCCGGAACTCCAGCCGTACCGGCATGCCGATCCGCACCCGCTCGTGCTCCACCCCGACCAGGTCGCCGACGATCCGCACGCCCTCGGCGAGCTCGATCAGGCCGACCGCGTACGGCGGGTCGAAGGCGGGGAAGGACGGGTGGTGCATCACGACCCAGGAGTACACGGTGCCCGTGCCGCGCGCGGCGACGGTGTCCCAGTCGGGACAGCCGCAGTCGTTGCACCCCGGCAGCCAGGGGAAACGCAGCCGGGCGCAGCCGCAGCAGCGCTGGATGAGCAGCTCGTGGCGGGCCACGCCCGCCCAGAAGCCGGCGTTGTCGCGGTTGACGACGGGGCGGGGGCGTTTCTCCCGGGGCGGGTCCGGCCGGTGCGCGGGGGCGTACTTGAGGATGCGGAAGCGGTGGGTGCCGGCCGGTTCGCCGTTGGCCCGGACGTCCGTGCGGGTGGTGACGAAGTAGCCCGTGCCGAGCCGGGTGGTCTTGCGTTCCGAGACCGACTCGATCACCGAGTCGTAGGTGACGCGGTCGCCCGGGCGCAGGGGGCGCAGGTACTCCTGCTCGCAGTCGGTGGCGACCACGGCCTCGTGGCCCGAGGCGTCGAGCAGGGTGAGGAGTTCGTCGTAGGCCGCCGCGCGTTCCGGGCGGCGGGACAGGCCCGCCATGGTCCAGGCCTGCAGCATGGTGGGCGGAGCGATGGCGTCCGGTCCCCTGTAGGCCGGGTTGGTGTCGCCCATGGCCTCGCACCAGTGCCTGATCATGGGCTCGTTGACCGGGTCGCGGCCGACCCCGGTGGCGGCCGCCGGCCGGCCCGCACAGGCCTTCAGGCGTGCCTCGAACTCCTCGTGGATCTCCGGCTCACCACTCACGGTTTCTGACTGTCCGTCAGATCCGTCGAGCCGTCAAGAGGGCGGACAGGCAAGGAAAAACGCCTGCGCGGCGGTACCGGAGCACCGCCGCTCAGACGCTTGTCACCCCACGAAGCACACCCCACACGGATGGCGGGCCGGCGCACCGGCCCGCTCAGCTCACCACCACAGCGGGGCGAAGCTGACGGCGGTGTTGGCATTGCCCTGGTTGACGGCCGTGAACGCCGAGCCGTTGACCTGGGCCGTGTTGCTCTGGTTCGAGGCGCCCTCACCCACGGCCTGCTGCTGGGTGGTCGCCGCGTTGCCGAAGTTGTCACCGCCGACTCCGCTGCCGAGGATGCCCTGTTCGGCCTCGGTGACGGCGGCGATGGATCCGTTGTCCGCGAAGGCGCCGTTGTCCGCCGTCGCGACGCCGGTGAAGAGAGCGGCGGCGAGCGGAAGGGCGGAGACGGCGGCGATGACGCGGGCGGTACGGATGCTTGCCATGTTGTGGTCCCTCCAGGACTCCGAGAACGGTGCGCACCGGCTCATGGCCGTGAGTGCGCGAAGTGCTGCTGAAGTACTGCTGCCACCAGGGAAGTCGGCCGGCCGCCCTGGCTTTTCTGCGCGACGTCGCGAGTCCAGAGTTGCCCACCGAATCCCCGGCGAACCACCCCGGAAGCCGCCATTCGCACGCAAGCGTGAGGACAAGTCGATAAACCACTTCGCTTCACTTCCGTCCCGAAGTGGGGTGCAACGGGGCGTTCGAACCCGGGTGCCGCAAGGGACGAAGCGTTCCCGCACTTTTCGGGCAGAGCACCTCACCCCGGCGCGTCGCAGCCGCTCCCCCTTTCCTTTTTCGAACGTACGTACGAAACTAGAGTCATGGCCACCACCGACCGGCAGGCCACGACGCTGGCCCTCGCACACGCCCTGTCAGCCGCCGAGCGCGGGCTGGCCGTCATCCCCCTGTCGCGCACCAAGCTGCCCGCGCTGCGTTCCCCCCACCGCGACGAACCCGTCCCCTCCCCCTGCCACGGCGAGTGCGGCCGCCTCGGCCACGGGGTGTACGACGCCTCCAGCGACCCGGCCCGCATCCGCGAACTGTTCGCCGCGGCGCCCTGGGCGACCGGCTACGGCATCGCCTGCGGTCTGCCCCCGCACCACCTGATCGGCGTCGACCTGGACGTGAAGACCGGCACGGACTCCTCGGCCGCCCTGCGCGAGCTGGCCCTGCGGCACCTGTTCACGATCCCCCCGACGGTGGTGGTGCTGACCCCCTCCGGCGGGCGTCACCTGTGGCTGAGCGGCCCGCCCGACGTGGTCGTCCCCAACTCGGCGGGCCGCCTCGCCCCCGGCATCGACATCCGGGGCGCCGGCGGCTACCTCGTGGGCCCCGGCTCCCGCACGGACCGGGGCGTGTACGCCGCCGCGCCCGGCACCGCCCATCTGCCCCCCGCCCGCTGCCCGCGCTCCCTGCTGCGGCTGCTGCTCCCGCCGCCCCGCGCCCACCACCCCGCGTCCGCGGCGGCCGACGGACACGGCCAGGGCCTGGTCCAGTTCGTCCTGGCCGCGCACGAGGGCCAGCGCAACACCCGCCTGTTCTGGGCCGCCTGCCGGGCCTACGAGGACGGCATCGGCCCGGCGCTCGTGGACCCCCTGGTCGAGGCGGCCCTGAACACCGGCCTGTCCGAGCGTGAGGCCCGGGCGACGATCGCGTCCGCGGCCCGCATGACGGGACACCGGCCGTGACCCGAGCCCCGTCGGCGGCCCGCATGACGGGACACCGGCCGTGACCGGCCCCGTCGGCGGCCCGGCCGGCGGGACACCGGCCGTGACCGGAGCACCGCCCCTGAGCACCGAAAGACCCCCATGCACCCGTACGGCAAAACGCCGGCCATGGCGCTCACCCGCCTCGTCCTGGCCTCGGGCCGCTCGGTGGATCTCGCCGAGCTGCGCTTCTCGTCGACCTACGGCGATCTCCCGGCCGGCTACCCCTGCAAGCCGGTGAACGACCTGCGCATCGCCCGCCTGGTACGTGCCGCCGAGCGGGCCCACCCCGGTACGCCGGTCCATCTGGTGCCGCCCGCGCGCGAGTACCCCGACCAGTACGCGGGCGGTCTCGGGCCGGTGGAGGTGCTGCCGGCCGTGGCCTGCCTGGGCACGTTCCAGTCGACGGCCCTGGACCCCGGCCGCGACCCGGTCACCTACCGCTCGCGCCTGGTCGTCGTCTGGTTCCAGGCCACGACCCGCCTGCCGTCCGGCTGCGACGCCGAGCCGGCGCTGCGGGACCTCGACTGGGCGGGACTGGCCCGGGACGCCCGGACCGTTGCGTAGGGTCGTGCGATGAGCGTCTCCCGCACGGAACTGCTGCGCGAGCAGTTCCGGTCGACCTGGTCATTGTTCGAGTGAGCCGGCACATCGGCTGGTGGTGGAGCGTCGCCCTCGACCACGCGCAGGGCCGCCCGCCCCGCGACCGCGCGGACGTCGTCCGGCCCGGCGAGGGCGCCCCCACCGTCACCTGGCTGCGGGAGCTGCGCACGCGGTGGCTGTCCGTCCTGGACGGCCTGACCGAGTCCGACCTGGACGCCACGGCGCCCTTCCCCTGGCCGGAGGACCCCCGGTACACCGTGGCGCACATGGTGGCCTCGGTGAACACCGAACTGACCAGGAACGTGACCGAGATCGGCCGGCTGCGGCTGCTGCGGGCGGCCTCGGCGGTACGTCCACCGCACTGACCTCGCGCCCACGACCCGCGCGGAGGCCGCTCGCCGGAGTGGGCGGACACGGCCCGGCCGTTGCACACCCTGTTCGGCCGGGCCGTGCCGCCGGCCGAGGCCGTGATCCGGCGGCGCCGCCGCACGGCCCGTGGCATCGTGAGGGCATGAGCATCGAGGTGCGCCCCGCGACGGAGTTCGAGGACGTCCGCGCCGTGCTCGGCCCCAAGTCGCCGACCGCGAACGTCTGCTGGTGCCTGAGCTACCGGATCCCCTCCAAGCTCAACAACGAGCTGCGCGGCCCGGCCCGTGGTGCCCTCGTCGCCGAGCTGTGCCGCGCGGACCCGCCCCCGGGCGTGCTCGCCTACGACGGTGACGAGCCGGTCGGCTGGGCCGCCGTCGCCCCGCGCGCCGACACCTCCTTCGCCCGCAACCGCAAGATCCCGCACCTCGACGACCTGCCCGTCTGGTCGCTGTGGTGCGTCCGGGTGCGCCCCGGCCACCGCAGGCAGGGCGTCTCGCACGCCCTGATCGCCGGAGCCGTCGACTTCGCCCGGGCCCACGGGGCGCCGGTGATCGAGGCGTACCCGCTCGACAACGGCGACGCCAGGGTCGACCTGACCATGGCCTACGCCGGTCTGCGGAAGAACTTCGAACGCGCCGGCTTCACCTGGGCGGCGGCCACCACCTCGGTCCTGGCCGGTCATCCCCGGGTCCTGATGCGGCGGGACCTGCGCTGACGCAAAGGCCCGACCGCTGGCGACGGGGGATGCACCAGCGGTCGGGCTATGGCCAAGGGTAACAAGCGCTTGCCCACTGCGAGACGACTGACCGCCGGTAAATCGGAGTTGTGAGCGGTATCACGCAACTTCCTTGACAATTGGGCCTGTTGAGAAAACCGGGCGGCTCAGCCGTCGCACGGCGGGTCGTACGAGAGGCGGGACAGATAGGCGCGCCAGGTGTCCGGCGTGAGCACGCCCCGGGTCATCGAGCAGATGCGGTCCACCGCCCGGCCGACGTCCAGGTCCCAGATCCGGATGGTGTCGGCGCCGCTGGACACCCCGAGCAGATGGCTGCTGGGGCTGAACGCCAGGAAGTTGCCGGTCTTGGCGCCGGGGCTCATCGACTGGCCGATCGCGGTGGCCCCGGAGGGGTCGGCGACGTCCCACAGCCGGACGGTGCTGTCGTTGCCGCCGCTGGCCAGGGTGCGGCCGTCGCGGCTGAACGTGAGGGACACGACCGCTTCGGTGTGGCCGGTGAGGCGCTTCTCCTCGGAGGCGCGGGCGGGATCCGCGACGTCCCAGAGCCGCACGGTGCTGTCGTCGCCGGCGCTGGCCAGCGTCCGGCCGTCGCCGCGGTAGGCGAGGGCGTTCACGGCTCCCCGGTGCCCCCTGAGCGGGGTGCCGATCAGGGTGATCCGGGCGGGGTCGCCCGCGTTCCACAGCCGGATGGTGCCGTCCGCGCTGCCGCTGGCGAGCGTACGGCCGTCGGGGCTGAACACCAGGAAGTTCACATAGCCCTTGTGACCGGTGAGGGGCGCGCCGAGCGGCCGGGGCCGGGACGGGTCGGCGATGTCCCACAGCCGGATCGTCCGGTCGTCGTGGGCGGTGGCCAGCACGCGTCCGTCCGGGCTGAAGGCCAGCGGGTCGGCGTACCGGATGCGCAGGGGGATGGAGGAGCGGTACGGAACGGGGTGCTCCGGATCGCTGAGGTTCCACAGCCGCACGGTCCGGTCGCCGGTGACGGCCGCGACAGTGCGGCCGTCCGGGGAGAACTCCAGCGTGCGCACGCCGTCCTTGCCGGGCCGGAACGGTTCACCGATCCGTACGGGCCCGCCGGGCCTGCGCACGTCCCACAGCCGGACCCGGCCGTCCCGGCCCGCCGTCGCGAGCACCCGCCCGTCGGAGCGGAACGAACCCGTCCGGCCGGTCATGTCCGACCGCGGCACCGCCCACAGGCGGACCTTGTTGTCACCCGTGCCGGTGGCGAGCGTGCGCCCGTCGGGGCTGAAGCCGAGCGCGTACATCTCGCCGCTGCTGCCCGCCAGCGGCCCGCCGACCTGCGACGGGTACTCCGGATCGCTGACCTTCCACAGGCTCGCGGTGCTGTCCGCGCTGGCGGCGGCGAGCATCGTGCCGTCGGGGCTGAACGCCACGGACCAGATCGGGCCGGTATGGCCGGTGAGCGGCGCTCCGATCTGCTTCGGGCGTCGAGAATCGGCCATGTTCCACAGGCGGACGGTGTTGTCCTCGCCGCCACTGGCGAGCGTCCTGCCGTCCGGGCTGAACGCCACGGAGTGCACGAGGGCGCCGTGGCCGGTCAGCGGCGCGCCGAGCCGCTCCGGACGGTCCACGTCCGACACGTCCCACAGCCGGATCGTGCCGTCGTCGCCGCCCGCCGCCAGGGTCCGGCCGTCCGGGGCGAACGCCACCGAGCGCGCCGCGGCCGTGTGCCCGGTCAGCGGCTCTCCGCGCGCCCGCGGCCGGTGCGGGTCGGCCACGTCCCACAGCCGCACGGTGTGATCGTCGCCGGCCGAGGCCAGGGACCGGCCGTCCGGGCTGAAGGCGATCAGGTAGATCGTGCCGTCGTGGCCGGTCAGCGGCCTGCCCAGCCGCTTCGGACGGCCCGGGTCCGAGACGTCCCAGAGCCGGATCGTGCCGTCGTCGGCGGCGCTGGCCAGGGTCTTGCCGTCCGGGCTGAAGACCGCGCTGCTCACCCAGCTCGTGTGGCCGGTCAGCGGACCGCCCAGGGGCTCGGGGCGCCGGGGGTCGGACACGTCCCACAGCCGGACGGTCCGGTCGTAGCTGGCCGTGGCCAGGGTCTTGCCGTCCGGGCTGAACGTCGTGAGGTAGACGGCCCCCGTGTGGCCGATGAGGGGAGTGGCCAGCGGGGCGTTCACGATGGACATCAGGCGGCTGTTCGCGCCCTCGTCGTCCGGCCGGAGCCGGTGGGCGACCAGGTCGAGCTGCGCGGAGAGCGAGGGATCGGTGTCCTGGACGCGGTCGGCCTGGGCCAGCACCTGCTCGAACACGGCGTCGTCGCGCTGCTTGAACGCGATCACCGCCGACCCGACGGCCAGCATCGCGAGCACGACCAGCGCCGCCACCGCGCCACGGGTGATCCACAGGAAGCGCCGGCGCAGCCGGAGCGAGGCGGCCAGGAACTCCACCGCGCTGCGGGTCAGGAACGTGTCCCCGGCCGATCGGGCCCAGGTGTCGGCCTGCTCCAGCCGCGAGCCCCGGTAGAGCAGGGAGGTGTCGCGGTCCGACTCCTCCCAGGCCCGGCCGTCCTCCTCCAGGCGCTGGCGCAGCAGGTTGCCCTGCCGGTCCTCGTCGATCCACTCGCGCAGGCGCGGCCAGGCGTGCAGCAGCGCCTCGTGTGTGATCTCCACGGTCTCCGCGTCGAGCGTCACCAGCCGGGCGCGGACCAGCGCTTCGAGGGACTCCTCGGTCTTGCCGGGGTCGTTCGACTCGTTCGCGAGCTGCCGCCGGGTGCCGCGCCGCCGGGTGGCCTGGGTGTCCTCACCCAGCCTGACCAGCCGGAGCAGCAGCAGACGCGCCGCCGTGCGGGCCGCCGGGTCGAGCCGGGACCAGGCCCGTTCGGCGGTCGCCGCGACCGCGCCCTGGATGCCGCCGGCCGCGCGGTAGCCGGCCAGGGTCAGCCGGCCCGCCTTCCTGCGCTGCCAGGTGGCGAGCAGGGCGTGCGACAGCAGCGGCAGCACGCCGGCGTCGTGCGCCCCGCGCGGGCCGTCGGCGCTGACCTCGCGGACGATGAGCTCCGCCAGGCCCGGTTCCAGTTCCAGTCCGACGGCCTTGGCCGGTCCGGTCACCGCCTCGCGCAGCTCGGCGGCGGTGAGCGGCCCGAGCACCATGTGGCGGTGCTGGAGCGCGTCGGCCAGTTCGGGATAGCGCAGGCAGCGCTCGTAGAAGTCGGCGCGTATGCCGAGGACGACGACCGCCGGGGCCGGTTCGCCGGGCCGGGCCGGTGTGCAGGCGGCGTGCAGGACCTCGACGAAGGTGCGCCGCTCCGCCTCGTCCGGGCAGAGGGTGAACGTCTCCTCGAACTGGTCGACGATGACGACCGGCCGGCCACCGGCGGGGGCCTCACGCCGGGCCCAGGCGGCGACGGCGGCGCGGACGGCGTCCGGGCGGAGGAAAGCGGGGGCCTCCCCCGTCTCGGCGGCACTGCCCTCTCGCTGCCCGGCCGGGGCGCGGGTCTCTCGCTGCTCCGGGGCGCGGGCCCGTTCCTGCCCGGCCTCGACGCGGCTCTGTTCCTGCTGGGCCGGGGCGCGGGTCTGTTCCTGCTTGGCTGAGGATCGGGGCTGTTCGTGCTCGGCCGGGGCGCGGGTCTCGCGCTGCTCCGGGGCACGGGCCCGTTCCTGCCCGGCCTCGGCGCGGCCCTGTTCCTGCTGGGCCGGGGAGCGGGTCTGCTCCTGCTCGGCTGAGGCTCGGGGCTGTTCGTGCTCGGCCGGGGCGCGGGTCTCGCGCTGCTCCGGGGCGCGGGCCCGTTCCTGCCCGGCCGGGGCGCGGGTCCCTTGCTGTTCGGCCGGCGCGCGGGTCCGTTCCTGCTGGGCCGCGGCCCGCCCGGCCCTCGCCGGGACGACGGACTCCAGGTCCGGTATGCGCCGGATCAGCTCCGCGAGGGGATCGGCCCCCGGCACGAGCTGTACGACGTGCCCGGCCGGACGGACCCCGTCGACCCGGGCTCCACCTGTGCCGCCATGCCCGGAGCTGCCTCCCGGCCTGCCCTGGTCACCCTGCCCCTGCCCGGAGCTGCCGCCCGGCCTGCCCGGATCCCCCTGGCCATGGTCACCGCCCCGGCCGCCGGGGCCGGGGGTGTCCGTCTGGTCCTCCGAGTCGGCCCGGGGGGCGGGGAGCGGGCCCTCGTGGAGCCGGCCGTCGACCTGCGCGGCCCCGACTCTGCCGCCCCTGCCTCCCCTGCCGTCGTCCCCGGTCAGCGCGCCGTCGCGCAGGGCGGGCACCAGGCCGGCGTTCAGCAGGGAGGACTTCCCCGCCCCCGACGCGCCCACCAGCATGACCAGACCGCCCGTGCCCCCCACCGCCCGGAGCTGGCCGACCAGCGCGTGCGTGCTGCGCTCCCGGCCGAAGAACCACCGGGCGTCCTCCCGGCGGTAGGAGGCCAGCCCCCGGTACGGGCACACCCCGCCCGGCGCGGGAGGCGGCTCGGCGGCGGGCCCCTCCTCCGGCGCCGACGCCGCGGGGCGCTCCCCGACCGGGTCGGCCACCGCGCGCTCCCACAGCCGCTGCCACTGCGCCAGGTCGTACAGGCCGGGGGAGACCGGCGTGGGCCGCGCCCGGCGCGCCTCGGGTATCAGCACGTGCAGCACCGCCGCGAGGGCGGTGAACTGAGCGGGGACGTTCCGGGCCCGGCGCCAGTCGCTGATCCGCTGGGCGGACACCCGCACCGGCCGCCCGCGTTCGTCGACCCGCTGCAGCCGCCCGACCGACTCGGACACGCGCTTGAGTGGAGGGTTGCCTGCTTCCTTGTACAGCAGTGCGAGGCGTTCCGCGAAGGCGGTGCGTGCCCCCGAGTCGGAACTCAAGGTCTCCACTCCTCACTGCTCGCGCCGGGACGTCCGACGTCCGGTCCGGAAAACTCACTCTATACAGCTGACCTGCGGTAATACCCTCCGTTTGACCCCGGAACCTCCCCGTCCAGGGCCGGAAATGGCAGGATCCGGACGCAGCAACGCACCCATCCGGTCAGCTTTCATCCGAGTCGGACGACGGTGACTCCACCGTTCGGCACCGGTCCCCACGAGGGGAGGGACCGGTGTCGGACGACGTGGTGATCCTCCCCTGCGGACGGCGCCCTGCAACCCTGCCGACCGCGTTCTCCGGCTCCGCCGACCGGTTCTTCCGCCCCCGGGCGCCCCTGGATAACTGACGGTCCGTCAGTTATCTTCGGGCTGCCGTAACGCCTTCGCAGCGACGTACAGGGGTGAGCGCAGTGGAGTCACGTCCCGAGAGCCCGCGACCGCAGGGTGCTCCCCGCTGGGTGGCGATGTTCCACCGGCCGGCCACGGATTCCTGGCAGGCGGCCGCCGAGTCCCCGCACCGCGCTCCCGTGCTGCACGCCGTCGGCGAGATGACCCAGACCCTGCGCGCGCGGGGCGAGGAGGCCACCGTCGCCGTCTGGGGGCCCAAGGACGGCGCCTGGCACCGCTACGACGCCCCGGCGCGGCAGGAGGCCGCACCCCGGACGAGCCCGGCGTCCGCCCCCGGCGAACCCACCGTCCTCGCCCAGCGGATGACCGGCCGCCGCCACCAGGTCCTCCTCGCCGCGCTGAACACGGCGGGCCTGTACGACCTCACGCCCGAGGACGACACGGCCGTACGGGCGCTCGTCGACGGTCTCGACGAGGCCGCGGTACGCCGGGTCGCGCACTGGCTCGCCACGGCCGCGGGCACGCGCTAGCCGGACCGGCCGGCGCCGCCTCGGTCCGGTTCGACCGAAGTCCCGCTGGGCAGTCACCTGGTGATGTCCACGGCTCGTGACGCGTCCGGAGGGGGACAAAGGGTCATGAAGGTCGTCATGCGGGTCTCGGTCGACCGCGAGCTCTGCTACGGATCCGCCGAGTGCGCCCACCGGGCCCCGGAGGTCTTCGACTTCGTCGACGGGTACGGCGTGGTCCGCCCGGGCCGGGAGCGCACGGAAGGAGCCGACCCGGACGTCCTGGAGGCGGCGGAGAAATGCCCGAGTCAGGCGATCGCTCTCACCGGAACACCCCCACAGGACCACCCGTAACCGGGAGAAACCGGATGCCCCCGTCCGCCCTCCTGGCGGTCTTCGCCCACCCCGACGACGAGTCCCTGGTAGCGGGCGGCGTGCTGGCCCGTCACGCGGCGGCGGACGCGCACACCACGGTCGTCACCACGACATGGGCCCCGGACACCCCGCGCGCCGCGGAACTGGCCGAAGCCCTGCGCGTGCTGGGCACCGGCCCGCCCCGGATGCTCGGGTACGCAGACTCCCGCGTCCCGCACTCGGCCCCGGGCCGCCCCCGCCTCCTGGACGCCCCACTCGACGACGTCGTGCGGCAACTGGTCGCGCACATCCGCGCGTTGCGCCCGCGGATCGTCCTCACCCATGACGCGTACGGCGGCCTGACCGGCCACGAGGACCACGTACACACCCACCGCGTGACCCTGCTCGCGGTCCACGCCGCCGGCCTGGAACGCCTCTACCCGGACGCCGGTGATCCCTGGCGGCCGGAAGCCCTGCACCTGGCCACACACCCGCACTCGGCCGTCCGCTCCTGGACCGGTCTCCTGGCCCCCGCCGGCAAGCGGATGTACACGGTCCCGGACGACGACGTCACCGCCGCGGTCGACGTGACCCCCTGGCTCGATCGCAAGGTCGCCGCGATCCTGGCGCACCGCACCGAGGTCGAACGGGGAGCCGCCCCGGGCCTGATCGCCGCACTGCCGGAGCGGGAACGGGCGCTGCTGCTGGGCACGGAGTGGTACACCCGCCTCGGCCTCAGGCCCACGCCCCCGGGCCGGGGCACGGGCCTCTGGTCGTAGCGCAGCGTGACCTCGGCCGGGGCACGGACTTCCGCTCACAGCGCCGCGTCCCCTCGCCCGGGGGCACGGACTCCCGTTCACAGCGCCGCGCCGAAGCTCCACTTCAGGCGGGACAGCGCTCGCGCCCGGGTCTCCACCACGGCCATCCGGGCCTCCCGCTCGCCCCGTTCCATGTGCGCGGCCTTCCCGGTGACCTGCCCCTCCCACTTGCGGTACAGCAGCCCCACCTCCCGCGAGAACCACCCCCGGCTCACCGCGTTCAGCGCAAGCAGCAGGCCCGTGTCCTCCGAGGCGGGCAGCGCCATCCAGCCGCCGAGCGCGAGCAGCAGTTCCCGCCGCACGAACAGCGAGGCCGGATGGACCTGGGCGAGGAACCCGTTGGCCTTCCAGTACTCCAGCACCTCCCCGCGTTCGATCACCCCCTCGTCGGGATCGCCCGGGAACCCGGCCGTCGACCCGTCGGGCAGCAGATCCAGCACCCGGGACGTCACCCAGGCCAGGCCGCGGTCCCCCTCCAGCACCGCCAGATCCCGCGCGAGCACCCCGGGCGCGAGCAGGTCGTCGGCGTCCAGCACCTTCACATACGCACCCTCGGCATGCGCCAGGGCCATGGTCCGGGCCACCCCGGGCCCGCCGCCCCGCCCCTGTCGGAAGGTCACCCGCCGGTCCTCGGGCACATACGGCCGTACGCCGTCGCCCTCCCCGTCCTCCTGGATCACCCAGTGCCACTCCCAGCCACCGGGTAACCGCTGCGCGCACAGCGACGCGTAGGCCTCCGGCAGGAAGCGGGCATGGGGTCCGTGCACAGCGGTGACGACGACGATGCACCGACTCACAGGGGGCTCACAGCCTTTCCGGATACGGGACGCTCCTGCCGGAACCGGACACGCAAGCGACCCCCGACCGGAGAACCGGGCCGGGGGCCGTACTCACTGCTGATCAAGCGGAGGCGGTGGGATTTGAACCCACGGTGACATCGCTGCCACGACGGTTTTCAAGACCGTTCCCTTCGGCCGCTCGGGCACGCCTCCCCGCGCCTGCCGTGATCGGCGGCGCGGGGACAAGGGTAACGGGTCGGTGCGGGCGGGTGGGGGTCAGTTGTCGCCGACGCGGGAGCCCAGGGTGACCTCGGTCGTGCGCTGCTTGCCGTCGCGCTCGTAGGTGATCGTGACCTTGTCGCCCGGCTTGTGGGTCCAGATCTCACCGATCAGCGTGGGGCCGGAGTCGATCACGTGCCCGTCGAGCTTGGTGATGACGTCGCCCGGCTTCAGGCCCGCCTTCGCGGCCGGGCCGCCCGGCTCGACCGGTGCCGAGCCGCCCGCGCCCTGGTCGGTGATCTGCGCGCCGTCGGAGCTGTCGTCCAGGGAGACCGACGCGCCGATCTTCGCGTACACCGGCTTGCCCGTCCGGATCAGCTCCTGGGCGACGTACTTCGCCTGGTTGATCGGGATGGCGAAGCCCAGGCCGATCGAGCCGGACTGGCCGGTGCCGAAGCCGCCGTTGCCGGTGGACTGGATCGCGGAGTTGATGCCGATGACGTTGCCCTGCGCGTCCAGCAGCGGCCCGCCCGAGTTGCCCGGGTTGATCGACGCGTCGGTCTGCAGGGCGCTCATGTACGACGCCTGGCTGCCGCTGCCGTCGCTGGAGGCCACCGGGCGGTTCTTCGCGCTGATGACGCCCGTCGTCACCGTGTCGGACAGGCCGAAGGGGGCGCCGATCGCGATGGTCGCGTCCCCGACGGCCACCTTGTCCGAGTCGCCGAGGGTGAGCGGCTTCAGGTCACCGGGAGCGTCCTTCAGCTTGATGACCGCCACGTCGTAACCCTGCGCGTGCCCGACCACGTCGGCGTCGTACTTCTTGCCGTCCGGGAACGTGGCCGTGACCTTGCCGCCGTCCACGGCGTCCGCCACCACGTGGTTGTTGGTGACGATGTGGCCCTGCTTGTCGAAGACGAAGCCCGTGCCGGTGCCGCCCTCGCCGCTGGTGCTCTCGGCCTCGATCGTGACCGTGCTCGGCAGGGCCTTGGCGGCCACGCCCGCGACCGTGCCCGGGTCGCGCTTGACGTCGCCGCCGCTGGTGGAGGCGGAGACGGTCGTCGAGCCGGTGCTGTCGTCGTTGTTCTTCGCCAGCGTGTAGCCGAGGCCGCCGCCCAGACCGCCCGCGACCAGCGCGGCGATCAGGACCCCGGCGACCAGCCCGCCGCGCCCGCGGCCGGACTTCGGCGCCGGCTGCTGGTACGACGCGCCCCAGCCGCCCGGGCCCGAGCCGCCGCCGTCGTGCGCACCGGCCGGCGGCGGGGGCGGGGGCCAGGAGGGGTCCGGGGCGGAGGAGGAGACGCCGGGGTGACCGGCCTCACCGGGCGCGACGCCGGGGTGACCGGACTGACCGGTCTGACCGGGCGCGACGCCGGGGTGACCGGTCTGACCGGGCGCGCCCTGTCCGTACGACCCCTGGGGCGCCGGAGCAGCGGGAGCGTCCACCGGCACGGGGGGTGCGGACGGGGCGGGGGGTACCGCGTTGCCCTCGTTCTCGGTGCTCACAGCTTCTCTCCTCGGTCCACGGCAGTTCGTCCTGGGTCGCACTGGGTCGCACGCGTCCACGCCGGCCGACGGGTTCGGCGCGATACGGCTGTGCTTGTCCCTTGTATTTGTATGCCGTCAGCTTTTCCCACAGGCCGTCAGAGCACCATAAGCGGTGGCTGTGGGTCCGGGGCCATTCTTTATATAGGTCATTACTGACGAAAGGGATGCAATCCCAGTGCCTCCGTACGGCCCCGCCCATCCGTCGGGTCCGTCCGACCGGACGCGTACCCACGCGCGGTGGCACCATGACGCGGTGACCCACGCACGACAGCATCCGATTCAGGTCGTGGCCCACCGCGGCGCCTCCGAGGACGCCCCGGAACACACCCTGGCCGCTTACACCAAGGCGATCGAGGACGGCGCGGACGCGCTCGAATGCGATGTGCGCCTGACCGCCGACGGCCACCTGGTGTGCGTGCACGACCGACGCGTCAACCGTACGTCCAACGGCCGGGGCGCGGTCTCGGCCCTGGAGCTGGCCGATCTCGCCGCCCTGGACTTCGGCTCCTGGAAGACGCGCGACGCCTGGAAGGGGCGCGACGAGGAACCCGACTGGGAGCACCGCCCGGAGGACCGCGAGGCGACCTCCGTCCTCACCCTGGAGCGGCTGCTGGAACTCGTCGCCGACGCCGGGCGCCCGGTGGACCTGGCCGTCGAGACCAAACACCCCACCCGCTGGGCCGGACAGGTCGAGGAGCGGCTGCTGACCCTGCTCAAGCGGTTCGGCCTGGACGCTCCGGCCTCGCCGGAGGAGTCGCGGATCCGGGTCATGAGCTTCTCGGCCCGCTCCCTGCACCGTGTGCGTGCCGCCTCGCCGACCCTGCCGACGGTCCACCTGACACAGTTCGTCACACCCCGGCTGCGCGACGGCCGGCTGCCCCCGGGCGTGCGGATCGCGGGCCCCTCGGTCCGGATCGTGCGCAACCACCCCGCCCACATCGAGCGGCTGAAGCGGGCCGGTCACCAGGTGCACGTGTGGACCGTGAACGAGCCCGAGGACGTGGACCTGTGCGTGGGCCTGGGCGTCGACGCCATCATCACCAACCGCCCGCGCGCGGTGCTCGATCAGCTGGGCCGCTGACACCGGGCACCGGCTCCACCTGCTCCACCCCCTCCACCCGCTCCACCCGCTCCACCCGCTCCACCCGCTCCACCCGCTCCACCCGCTCCACCCGCTCCACGGCTCCACGGCTCCACGACTCCACGGCTCCGCCGGCCTCACATGTCCCACCAGACCCCCGCACACCTCTTGACCTCACCCCTCGACCGACGGGATGCTCCCCTCTCGGCCACACCGACGATTTCCAGCCACGCGGTCACCAGGAGTGCTCCGGCACGTTCGCTCCGTGTTCGACCGTGGTGAGTGCGTCACCGGACGTGGATTGGCCGGTTTCCGGTACAGGCCAATGGGGCATCCACACCGTGGCGTGGGGCGAAGGAGGTCTCGGGGGTGGCGTTGGTGGTGGCACAGGAGGTGCCCACGTCGTCGAGCATGGCCGTACCCCATGGCCCTGCGGGCGTGGGGAAAGCGAGACACCGTATGCGGGCGCAGTTGCGCAGCGGCGGTGTGGCGGAATCGGTCATCGACGACGCCGTGCTGATCCTTTCCGAACTTCTGAGCAACGCGTGCAAGCACGGCAGGCCCCTGGGCGACGCGCTCGCGGGTGACGGCGACGTCCGGGCCGCCTGGCGCGTGGACCCGGCCGGCCGGCTCATCGTCGAGGTCACGGACGGCGGCGGCCCGACCCGCCCCGCCCCCGCGACCCCGTCCGTCACGGCACACGGCGGCCGCGGGCTGAACATCATCACCGCGCTCGCCGACGACTGGGGCGTCCGGGACGACGTCCGCGGCGAGGTCACGGTCTGGGTCGTCGTCCACGACGACGTGCACGACCCGGACGCCGGTCACCGCCGTGACGACTTCGCGACCCGCGTCACGGCCCCGTCCGTGTCCCGGATACCGGGCCTGGACTTCGCGGACGCCTTCGAGGACATGGACTGAGCCCGGCACACGCCGACCAGGGCCGACCCCGGCCCGCCCCGACCTGGACGTGCCGCGACCGACCGAGTCCGGTACGCCCCGCGGGACCCGGCGTTGTCCACAGGACCCCGTCCCGCGGGGCACGAACGGCTAGGCTCGCGACCGTACGAGACGAGCCGTAACCGGGAGATCCATCGATGGCCAAGAAGCGACCCCAGACGAAGGCCAAGCGCCCGCAGACCACGGGCGGCGCCGTCGGCGCCGAGGGAGACGTTCCGGTCGTCGGCGCCCGCGAACCCTGCCCCTGCGGCAGCGGCCGCCGCTACAAGGCGTGCCACGGCCGCGCCGCCGCCCACGCCGTGACCGAGCTGGTGCGCCGCCCCTTCGAGGGCCTGCCCGGCGAGTGCGACTGGGTGGCCCTGCGCGAGCTGGTCCCGGCGGCCACGGTCGCGCTGCCCCTGAAGGACGGCCTCCCCGAAGGCGTCCCCGCGGTCACGCTGGCCACGGTCCTGCCGATGGCCTGGCCCGCCCTGCGCCGCGACGACGGCTCGGTCCTGCTCGGCCTGCAGAACGACACGTCCTCGGGCGACATCAGCCGCGACCTCGCCGACACGCTGCTGCGCGCCCTGGAAGCGGAGCCGGGCACGCCGGTGCAGGGCCGCCGCGCCCCCGCCGACGGTCCGCGCCTGCAGGACCTGCTCGATCCCGAGGGCGGCTTCGAGCCAGAAGTGCACAGCGGCTTCGAGTTCTGGGTCCCGGACCCGGAGAACGCCACGCCGGAGGTGGCCGCCTCCCTGGAGCGGGCCAACGCCGCCGCCATCCCGACCGTCAAGCTCCAGGGCGTGGACGCCGCGTACTGGTGCGAGACGCCCGAGAAGAACCACCTGCGCTGGGTCATGCCGCACCCGGAGGAGCAGCTTCTGGACGCTCTCGCGCGGCTGCACGCCGCGGGCCGTTCCAGCCTCGGCGAGGGCACCCGCCTGGTCGGCTCCTTCCGCGCTCACGGGCTCACGGTGCCGGTGTGGGACCTGCCGAGCGGCGTCTCGGCCGAGGACGTGGAGAAGCCGGCGGCGGAGTTCGCCGAGCGCCTCGCGACGGCCCTGGCCACGGACGCGCCGCTGACGGCGGACGAGCGCCGGGCCCGGGGCGGACTCACCAACCGGCAGGTCACGCTGAGCTGAGACCCGGCACGCGCAACGGCCGGCCGGGGCACCGGCCGGCCGGTCTCCCGCGCCCCCGACGGATCACAACTCCCGTCGCGGACAAGCCAGTCGGTGACTGGAAAGGGCGAGATCGAATTTGCGAACCGCCGATCTCTTGTTACCGTTCCTGTAGCCCGGTTGCTGGTGCATCCCCCGTCGCCAGCAACCGGGTCTTTTCATGGGCCCGTACGCTGACGCAACGCGATGGCGCGTCAACTGCCCGTTTCCGTGGGCGAGTTGCTTCCCGAGCGCAGCAGCAGCGGCCCCTGTCCGGCCCGCCGGGCGAACTCCGTGACCGCCGTGTACGCCGCCGGCTCGCCCCGTGCGGGCTCCCGCGGCGTCTCGCAGGTGCCCGGCTCGTCCTCGGCGCCCACGGCACAGGTGATCCGCACAGTGCGCGCCTCGGGCCCCATCAGGGTGAGCGCGGCGTCCAGCGCCTCGCCGGTGGCGTTGCGGTAGTAGGTCCGCGCCCAGGTCCGCGCACCCTGCCTCATCACACAGGTCTGCGCCTCGACGCCGTCGGGGGAGGAGAGTTCGGGACCGCAGCGCACGGCGGCCGGCAAGCCCAAGCCTGGCGGGCGCGGGACGGCGGCGGACGCCCCGGGAGCCTTGCCGTCGGGCGGGGAGGAACGCCGCGCGAGGTGGTCCGCGCCGGAAGCGGACGTACCGCTCGGGGTCCCCTCGGACCGCACGGCCCCGGCTGCCGCCACCGCCAGCGGCAGGGCGACCGCGCAGGCCACTCCGACGCCCGCGAGAGCGAGCAGTCGGGTCTTACGGGGGTCCCGGCGGCGGCCCCGGGAATGACGCGGCATGGCCCCGGAACTTAACGCGCCGGGGCGTGTGCGGCGCCCGGCGCGCCCGACGTCCCTAGAACTCGGGCGCGCTCACACCCGTACGAGTGAGGGCCTCGACCACGGCGTCCACCACGGCCTCGACGTCGGGCACCCAGGGGGAGGCGGAGCCGGGCAGCGGCGCCCGCTCCCAGCGGATCTCGCCCTGGCCCGTCTCGGAGGGCGGCAGGGCCAGATAGCCGCCCTCGCCGTGGAAGCGCAGGGAGCCGGGCACGAAGTCCTTGGCGTAGAGCAGTTCGCCGAGCTGCTCCATGGAGTACGGCTTCACCAGGATCGCCCAGCGGGTGGGCGAGGCGACGACCGGGCCGAGCCGCATGCCCGTGCGGTCGAGCGCTTCGAGGGCCCGGGCCGCCGGCAGCGCCGGCAGGGAGACCGCGCAGGGGGCCTTGCCACCGGTGGCCAGGACGATCGGCGCCGTCGGCCGGTTGCTCCACCACCAGCGCACCATGCGCCCGTCGGTGGTGGCCGCGAGGAGGCCAGGGTCGAAGGGGTGCGCGCCGGGCACCGTGCAGTCGGGGTCGGGGCAGCTGCAGCGGGAGTGCCCCTGCGGGTCCGCCGCCACGCCCGGCAGTACGGGCCACTGCCATTCCGTCGCGTAGGTCAGGGCCGCGCCGATCGGCTCAGGCCTCCCGTCACTGCGCTGGAACAGGAGCCTGCGTCGCCTTCCAGGGATCTCGCGCATGAGCGCTCGTCCTTTCCGTTGCACGCCTGGCAACACCGTGGTCCACATCACAACATGTGTCGATCACTTCACTGTGCGTACCTGTTGGCGCATCACACCCCTGCTTGAAGCAAGGGGAACCCCTATGGGTCGAGCAAGGGCTGCCTCCGCGGCCGTCCCGCCCATACTGCGTCGGTCAAAAGCACGGGCGTGGCGTAGGGGTGGCGAAGTATGGCGTTTGCCGTCGCGCGTATTTCTCTCCGCCTCCGCCACGGGAGGATGGGGCACGGTCGTCGGTGGATAGGACGCCCGGTTCCGTCACCAGGTTCCGGGTGGTTCCCAACCACCCCTGGCCTTCTCCGAGTACGTACCCATCACGACCGTTGTGACGCTCCGTCGAGCAAGCCCAGTCGACCGCAATAAGCCGTCCCCTGCGGCAGTTTTAAGCCAACTTTGCATTTCCGCAAGAGGAAGGGAAGTTGTTCTCTCGGACCTCACGGACACCAGGAATCCCGGCAGGACAATGCTGGACATCTCCTCACGAGTGCGTGTACATGTGGAGACACTGCTGGCGGCGCAGAATGACATGGGGGTTTGCGATGCTTTTGAGCAGTACGCGCCGGTCGGAAGGCCGGACGCCATGAACGCCCCGCACCCTGCGAAAGTGGCTGGAATCGATTCAACGGTTCCGGCCCCCGCACACACTGTCGCGCCTGTCGCGGGTACCTCCCCGGCCGCCCCGGCAAACCCACCCGCCCCACCCGGCGCGGTACTCCAGGACCGTCTCGCCGGCTGGGTGTCCGACCTCACCACGCTGCACGAACTGACCGAACGCCTGGCCCGCACGACCGTGCTCGACGAGGCGCTGCAGGAGACGCTGCGGGCCGGCGCCGCCCTCGTCGGGGCCCGCCGCGGCCTCGTCGTCCTGGAACCGGCCGACGGACTCGGCCCGGACACCACCGTCGGCCTGGGCCTGGCCCGTGCCGACCTCGGCCACATCGAGACCGTCCCGCGCAGCGCCCTGTCCCACGGCCGGATCCTCGACGGCCTGCCCGGCGGCGAGGACGCGATCGCCGAGCCCGACCTCTTCGCCGAGGAGAAACTCGACCCCCGCCACCGCGAGGTCGCGGCCCGCCTGGGCTACGCCGCCAGCTACGCCCTCCCCCTGACCCCCGAGGCCACCGGCCGCCTCGGCGCCGCCGTCTGGCTCTACGACGAACCCGCCGAGCCCGGCGAGCGGCAGCGCCACCTCGCCGGCCTCTACGCGCGGTACGCCGCCGAGCACCTGGCCCGCCTCCTGGAACTGGAGCGCACGCGCGCGTCCATGGCGACCATGTCCGACGAGCTGCTGCCCTCCCGGCTGCCCCGGGTGGCCGGTGTCCAGCTCGCCGCCCGGCACCGCACCGGCCCGCGCGGCGGCGGCGACTGGTACGACGCGCTGCCGCTGCCCGACGCCGCCCTCGGTCTCGCCGTCGGCTCCGTCACCGGGGCGGGCCCCAGCGCCGTCGCGGCGATGGGGCGGCTGCGGGCGTCCCTGCGCGCTTATGCCGTGATGGAGGGCGAGGACCCGGTCGCGGTCCTGTCCGACCTGGAGCTGCTGCTGCGGCTGACCGAACCGGCCCGCTCGGCCACCGCCCTGTTCGGCTACTGCGAACCGGCCGCCCGCAAGATCACGCTGGCCGGCGCGGGCCACAGCCCGCCCCTGCTGATCGGGCAGCGCCGCACGGAGTACGTGGAGACCTCCGTCTCCGCCCCCCTCGGCATGCTCGCCTGCTGGGAGGCGCCCAGCGTGGAGGTCCTCGCCGAACCGGGAGAGACGGTTCTGCTCTACACCGACGGGCTGCTGCACCGCACCGGCGAGGCCACGGACCGGGCCTTCGCCCGGCTGCACGCGGCCGCCGCCGGGGTGCCCCGGGCCCTGCGCAGCGACCCGGGCGCGATCGCCGACCACGTCCTGCGCAGCGTGCTGCCGGACGGGCTGGACGCCGCGGACGGGGCCGAGGACGTGGTGCTGCTGGCGGCCCGCTTCGAGTAACGCTCCTCGTCACCGGCCCGGGCCCTCTTCCGCCCGGCCGTACAGTGGACGGTGGTCCAGTGGCGTATCGAGGAGGATGACCGTGGCCGAGGAGCTCACACCGGCGATCCCGGACGAGAGCGAAGAGCCGATCAAGCAGCGGAAGAACGGACTGTACCCCGGCGTGTCCGACGAGCTGGCCGAGAACATGAAGAGCGGCTGGGCCGACACCGAGCTGCGCGACCTCGACCCCATCCCCCAGGCCGCCGAGACCGCCGCCCGCCGGGCCGCGCTGTCCGCGCGCTTCCCGGGCGAGCGTCTGGTGATCCCTGCGGGCAACCTCAAGACCCGCTCGAACGACACCGAGTACGCCTTCCGCGCCTCCGTCGAGTACGCCTGGCTCACCGGCAACCAGACCGAGGACGGCGTCCTGGTCCTGGAGCCCAGGGGCGAGGGCCACGAGGCGACGATCTACCTCCTGCCGCGCTCCGACCGCGAGAACGGCGAGTTCTGGCTGGACGGCCAGGGCGAGCTGTGGGTCGGCCGCCGCCACTCCCTCACCGAGGCCGGGAAGCTGTACGGCATCCCCGCCTCCGACGTGCGCGAGCTGCCCGGGAAGCTGCGCGAGGCCACCGGCCCCGTGCGCGTGGTGCGCGGCTACGACGCCGGCGTCGAGGCCGCGCTGACCGACAAGGTCACCGCCGAGCGCGACGAGGAGCTGCGGGTCTTCCTCTCCGAGGCGCGCCTGGTCAAGGACTCCTTCGAGGTCGGCGAGCTGCAGAAGGCGGTCGACTCGACCGTGCGCGGCTTCGAGGACGTGGTGAAGGTCCTCGACAAGGCCGAGGCGACCTCCGAGCGCTACATCGAGGGCACGTTCTTCCTGCGCGCCCGCGTCGAGGGCAACGACGTCGGCTACGGCACGATCGCCGCGGCCGGCCCGCACGCCTGCACGCTGCACTGGGTGCGCAACGACGGCCCCGTCCGCTCGGGCGACCTGCTGCTGCTCGACGCGGGCGTGGAGACGCACACGTACTACACGGCCGACGTCACGCGCACGCTGCCGGTCAGCGGACGGTTCAGCGAGATCCAGCGCAAGATCTACGACGCCGTGTACGAGGCCCAGGAGGCCGGGATCGCCGCGGTGAAGCCCGGCGCGAAGTACCGGGACTTCCACGACGCGGCGCAGCGGGTGCTGGCCGAGCGGCTCGTGGAGTGGGGGCTCGTCGAGGGCCCGGTCGAGCGGGTGCTGGAGCTCGGGCTGCAGCGGCGCTGGACGCTGCACGGCACGGGCCACATGCTGGGCATGGACGTGCACGACTGCGCCGCCGCGCGGACCGAGACCTACGTGGACGGCGTGCTGGAGCCGGGCATGTGCCTGACGGTGGAGCCCGGGCTGTACTTCCAGGCCGACGATCTGACGGTGCCGGAGGAGTACCGGGGCATCGGCGTGCGGATCGAGGACGACATCCTTGTGACGGAGGACGGCAACCGCAACCTCAGCGCCGCGCTGCCCCGGCGCGCCGACGAGGTCGAGGCGTGGATGGCCGGGCTCAAGGCCTGACTCCCCGCGTCCGCACGGGCGCCCGGGAACCGGGCGCCCGTAAATAACAGCAGGTCAGCGCAAGTTGACGTGTGAGATCATGGCCGACCTTGCCGGGCCGATTCGGGGACGGGCGCGATCACCATGAAGAACGTTCAGACGGCACTGACCATGCAGGACGCCATCCTCACCCTGCAGAAGTACTGGAGCGACAACGGCTGCATGATCACGCAGCCGCTGAACACCGAGGTCGGAGCCGGTACGGCCAACCCGGCCACGGCCCTGCGGGTGCTCGGCCCGGAGCCGTGGAGCGTCGCCTACGTGGAGCCGAGCGTACGGCCGGACGACTCGCGCTACGGCGAGAACCCCAACCGCCTCCAGACCCACACCCAGTTCCAGGTGATCCTCAAGCCCGACCCGGGCAACCCGCAGGAGCTGTACCTCGGCAGCCTGCGCGCCCTGGGCGTCGACCTGAACGCGCACGACGTGCGGTTCGTCGAGGACAACTGGGCCTCCCCCGCGCTCGGCGCCTGGGGGCTGGGCTGGGAGGTCTGGCTGGACGGCATGGAGATCACCCAGTTCACCTACTTCCAGCAGGTCGGCGGTGTCGCGCTGGACCCGGTGTCGGTGGAGATCACCTACGGACTCGAACGCATCCTGATGAACCTCCAGGGCGTGTCCCACTTCAAGGACATCGCCTACGCGCCGGGCATCACCTACGGCGAGGTGTTCGGGCAGAACGAGTACGAGATGAGCCGGTACTACCTCGACGACGCCGACCTGGACACCAACCACCGGCTGTTCGACGCCTACGCGGCCGAGGCCCGGCGGCTGCTGGACCTGGAGCTGCCCGTACCGGCGTACACGTACGTGCTCAAGTGCAGCCACACCTTCAACGTGCTCGACGCGCGCGGCGCGATCAGCACCACCGAGCGGGCCAAGGCGTTCGCGCTGATGCGCGGCCTCACCCACGAGTCGGCCAAGCTGTGGGAGAAGCGGCGGGCGGCGCTGGAGCATCCCCTCGGGATCGCGCCCGCGCCCGCCCCGGCCGTACGGGCCCCGCTGCCCAAGGTGCCCGGCACCGAGACGCTGCTGTTCGAGATCGGTGTGGAGGAACTGCCCTACGCCGACGTCGTCGCCACCACCGAGGCGGTGCGCGAGTCGGTCACCGCGAAGCTCGCCGAGACGCGGCTGGGGCACGGGGCGATCACCGTGATGGCCACCCCGCGCCGAATCGTGATCACGGTCGACGGCGTGCAGCCGCGCGAGCGGGACACCGTGCGGACCGTGCGCGGCCCCAAGGTCGCCGCCGCCTTCAAGGACGGCGCCCCCACGCCCGCGCTGCAGGGCTTCGCCCGCAGTCAGGGCGCCGAACCGTCCGACGTACGGATCGTCGAGTTCAACGGGGCCGAGTACGTGTCGCTCACCCGGCACGAGCCGGGGCGCCCGGCCGTCGAGGTGCTCAGCGACCTGCTCGCCGAGGTGGTGTCCGGGCTGCGCGCCGGGCGGAACATGCGGTGGAGCGACCCGGGCCTGTCGTTCTCGCGTCCGGTGCGCTGGCTGCTGGCGCTGCTGGGCCGTACCCCCCTGCCCGTGGTGGTCTCCTCGCTCTCCTCGGGCGACACGACCCGGGTGCAGCGGCAGGCTCCCTACCCGGAGGTCCGGGTGACCTCCGCCGAGGGCTACCCGCACTTCCTGCACATGCACGGCATCCTGCTCGACCGGGAGGCCCGGCGCGGTGCGGTGGTGCGCGGGGCCCTGGAGGCGGCGGCCGAGGTGGGCGGACGGATCGACGTGGAGGGCCAGGCCGGGCTGATCGACGAGATCACCGACATCCTGGAGTTCCCCTACGCCGTGCGCGGGTCGTTCGATGAGCGCTACCTGGAACTGCCCGCGAGCGTTCTGACCACCGTGATGCGCAAGCACCAGCGCTATCTGCCCGTGATGGACGGCGACCGCCTCATGCCGTACTTCGTCACCTTCGCCAACGCCCTGTGCGACGACGACGTGGTGCGCGCCGGCAACGAGGCGGTGCTGCGGGCCCGCTACGAGGACGCCGCGTTCTTCTGGCGGGCGGATCTGAAGGTGGCGCCCGAGGAGTTCCGCCGCCGGCTGGACAAGCTGACCTTCGAGGACCGGCTCGGCACGGTCGCCGACCGCGCCGGGCGGCTCGGGTCCCTCGCCCTGGACCTGGCCGGACGCGCCGGGCTGCCGGAGGAGGCCGTGGAGGTCGTACGGCGGGCCGGTGCGCTGGCCAAGTTCGATCTGGCCTCGCAGATGGTGATCGAGTTCTCCGGTCTCGCCGGGGTGATGGCCGAGGAGTACGCCCGCCGGGCCGGTGAGTCTCCCGAGGTCGCCCGGGCGCTGGCGGAGATGGAGCTGCCGCGGTCCGCCGGGGGCGCGCTGCCCGCCGGGGACGCGGGGGCCGTGCTCTCGCTCGCCGACCGGTTCGACCTGGTGACGGGCATGTTCGTGATCGGCGCGGCACCGACCGGGAGCTCCGATCCGTACGGGGTGCGGCGGGCCGCGATCGGCCTGCTCAACGTGTTGCGCAACGTGCCGGCCGTGGCCGGGATCCGGGTGGGCGACGGACTGCGTGCCGCGGCCGTGCGGTACGCCGCCCAGGGAGTCGCGGTGCCCGCCGACCGGGTCGCCGAGGCCGCCGAGCTGATCACCCGGCGCTACGAGCAGCAGCTCACGGACGCCGGGCACGAGCACCGGCTGGTGCAGGCCGTGCTGGTGTGGGCGGACCGTCCCGCCCACGGGGACCGGACGCTCGCCACGCTGGAGCGGCATGTCGGCAGCGAGGCGTTCGAGGCGCTCGCCGCGGCGTTCCAGCGGGTGGTGCGGATCCTCCCCGAGGACGGTGTCGGCGCGGCGGATCCGTCCCTGCTGACCGCGCCCGCCGAACTGCGTCTCGCCGAGAGCGTGCAGACCGTGCGTCAGGCCCTGGAGGGCCGTGAGGACGACCTCGGCGCGCTGATCGAGGTCTCCGCCCCGCTGGTCGAGGCCATCGGCACGTTCTTCGACGAGGTTCTGGTGATGGACCCGGACCCGGCCCTTCGGGCGGCGCGCCTGGCGTTGCTCACGGAGGTGGCCGGGCTGGCCCGGACGACGCTGGACTGGGGGGCGCTGTAGGGCGTCGTCCGGGTTCGCTTCCGGGTTCGCTTGTGTGCGGGCGGTGTTTCACGTGAAACACCGCCCCGTCCCGCAGGTGCGACCGCCGCAGGTCAGACCGCCATCAGCGGTGCGTCCTCGCGCCACTTGAGGACCTTGTCGAAGCTCACCACGGCTCCGCCACGGCCCGGCTTGTTGCCGATGTGCACATGGTCGGCGAGCTCCTCGATGAGACACAGCCCCCTGCCGTTCTCGGCGTCGGTGTGGGCCTGCCGGACCGGAGGGCGGGACCGGCCGGCGGCGGCAGCGGGAAATCCGGGGCCCGCGTCGGCGACCTCGATCCGGCACTTCTCGCCGTCCAGGTAGGCGGTGACCCGATAGGCCTCCGAACCGGGGCCGCGCCCGGTGTCCCCGCCGTGCTCCACGGCGTTCGCGCAGGCCTCGCTGAGGGCGACGGAGAGGTCGTAGGAGATGTCGGGGTCCACGCCCGCGGTCTCCATCGTGCCGATCAGCAGGCGGCGGGCGAGGGGCACGCTCGCGGCTTCGCGCCGCAGATGGAGTGACCACCAGATGCTCATGCTCCAGCCTCCTGGCCGCGGCTCGACATACCGTTACGTATTGCCCTCCGTGCCCGTCTGTAAGCGCGAAGTCGACGTGATGCCGCCCATACGGCGGATGCGCGCTGGTCCTGATCGGTGTATGTGGGGGCGTGCGTCGGTGCGGCGGGGGAGCACGGATCGGCGCAACCGGGGGCGCGCCACGCCAGAACGTGATGTTCCGGTCGTACGGCATCTTGTGGACCTGCCGCACGGGACCCACGGGGCCAGTGCGATGATGAGCCCGCCATGCTTGCCCCCCACACGTCCACGACACGCTCCGGAGCCAGGCTCCGGATCCTGCGGGCCGCGGTGTTCGCCGCGGTCTGCGTCGTGCTGGCCGGGGCAGGTCACGCACTGGCCTCCTGCGAGGGCATCCCGCTGTGGACACTGGGCGCCGGGTTCCTCGGCGTGACCGCGGTGGCCGTCCCGCTCGCCGGGCGCTCCCGCACCCTGCCGGGCATCGCCGCCCTGCTCGCGGTCGGCCAGACGGTGCTGCACACGCTGTTCGGCCTGGGCCAGCACGGCACGGCCGCCGTCGCCGCGCCCCGGCCGGCGGCTGTGAGCGACGCCGCACTGGTCGAGCAGGCCGCACGGTTCGTGTGCGGCACGACGGCGGCGGCGATCAGTCCGGCGCAGGCCCACAGGATCCTCACCGACGCCCGGGTGCAGCCGTCCACGGGGTCGCACGCGCACCTCGCCGCGGACGCCGCGTCCGGGGCGTCGGTCTCGCTGTGGCCGTCCCTGCCGATGCTGCTCGGTCACGTCCTCGCCGCGCTCGCCGCGGGCTGGCTGCTGCGCCGCGGCGACCTGGCGGTGCTGCGCCTGGCCGAACTGTCGGCGCAGGGCGTCGCCGAAGGGGCGCCCGTCCGTTCGCTGCGGGCCGCGCTCGCACTGGTCCGCGCCCTGCGCGCCGGGCTCCCCGGCGCGCCCGAGGCGAGCCCGCGCCCGGCGCACGCCGCGCGGCCCGTGCCCCCGATGCCCCGCACCGCCGCGCTCCAGCACACGGTGATCCGGCGGGGCCCGCCCGCCGCGACGGCTTCCGCAGCCGCACTCGCCCTCGCCGCCTGACGCGACGCGACCACCACCGCTGTGCCGTCCCGGAACCCTGGTTCTCCGAACCCACGGGTCCCCGGACGCCCGGGAGGAGGGGCCGCCGTCGTGCGGCACGCGCGCGTGCGCGATCCCTCTTCCTCATCCCGACTCACAGCGGAGTGCTCCCTTCCATGAAGGCTTCCCGTATCGCCGCGGCCGGTGCCGCCGCCGGTCTCACCGTTCTCGCCCTGTCCGCCCCCGCCTTCGCGCACGTCTCCGTGCAGCCCGAGGGCACGGCCGCCAAGGGCGGTTACGCGGTCGTCGACTTCAAGGTGCCGAACGAGCGCGACGACGCCTCCACCACCAAGCTGGAGGTCACCTTCCCGACCGACCACCCGCTGGCCTCCGTCATGCCGGAGCCGATGCCCGGCTGGAAGATCGAGGTCACCAAGTCCAAGCTGGACAAGCCGCTGGAGATGCACGGCGAGAAGATCACCGAGGCGGTCTCCAAGGTCACCTGGACCGCCGACGGCAAGGGCATCGAGCCCGGCTACTTCGAGAAGTTCCCGCTCTCCGTCGGCCAGCTGCCCGAGGACGCCGACCAGCTGGTCTTCAAGGCCCTGCAGACGTACTCCAACAAGGAGGTCGTCCGCTGGATCGAGGTGCCGCAGGAGGGCCAGGAGGAGCCCGACAACCCGGCCCCCGTGCTGGAGCTGTCCGCCGCCTCCGAGGACGGGCACCACGGCTCGGCGGCCGGTGAGGACGCCGACGCCGAGTCGGCCGAGAAGGCCTCCGCCGAGACCGCCGCGCACGACTCCGGCTCCTCCGACGGCACGGACACCACCGCCCGCGTCCTGGGCATCGTCGGCATCGTCGTCGGCGCCGCGGGTGTCGCCTACGGCGTGCTCGCCGGGCGTCGGCGCAGCAACGCCTGACGCCGCTTCCTCGCACGGCGCGCGCCGGGTGCCCGCCTCCGGTTCACGGAGGCACCCCGGTGCGCGCCGGGCCACCGACATCTGGGACATTTCTCTATGCGCACCAAGACCTTCGCCGCGGCCGCACTGCTCGCCGCCGCCTCCCTGACCCTGACCGCCTGCGGCAGCGGCGACGACAGCAACAAGCCCGTCGCCGTGGTGTCGGAGGAGGCCGGTACCGAGAAGGCCGCCACGGTCCTCGACAAGCCCTTCGAGAAGCCGGACCTGGTCCTCACCGACACCCAGGGCAAGAAGTACGACCTCCGCAAGGAGACCGCGGGCAAGCCCACGCTGATCTACTTCGGCTACACGCACTGCCCCGACGTCTGCCCGCTGACGATGAACAACATCGCCGTCGCCGCGAAGCAGCTCCCCAAGGCCGAGCAGGACGACCTGCGCGTCGTGTTCGTCACCACCGACCCCGAGCGCGACACCCCGGCCGAACTCGGCAAGTGGCTCAAGGGCATCGACTCCCGCTTCACCGGCCTCACCGGCGACTTCGCCACCGTCCAGGCCGGCGCCCGCACCCTCGGCATCTCCATCGACCCGCCGCGCAAGGACAAGAACGGCAAGGTCGTCTCCGAGCACGGCACCCAGGTCATCGCCTTCTCGCCGAAGACCGACGGCGGCTACGTGCTCTACGGCGAGGACGCCACCGTCGAGGACTACAGCAAGGATCTGCCCAAGATCCTCAAGGGGGAGACCCCGTGAGGCGACGGCTCGCCCCGACGGCCCTCGTCATAGCGGGGGCCCTGGCCCTGGCGGGCTGCGGCGGCTCGGACTCGGGCGGCGACGGCGGCTCGGGCGGCGAGGCGAAGCTCTCCGTCGGCTCCGCGTACATGCCGCAGCCGGTCTCCGACGAGATGGCGGCCGGTTTCCTCACCGTCACCAACAAGGGCGGCTCCGACGACGAGCTGACCTCGGTCAGCAGCGACATCGCCGGCCAGGTCACCGTGCACGAGACCACCGGCGGGGCCATGCAGGAGGTCGAGAGCCTCACGATCCCCGCCCACGGGCGGCTGGTGCTCAGGACCGGCGGCGACCACCTGATGTTCGAGCAGCTCAAGCGCAAGCCGAAGGAAGGCCAGACGGTCACCGTCGAGCTGCGCTTCGCCCACTCCGACCCCGTCGAGGTGGAGATGCCGGTGAAGGCCGCCACCTACACCCCGACGACCGGACACTGACGGAGGGACCCCTGTGACCCAGACCATCGCCCCCCGCGTCCGGACCCTGGTGCTGCTGCTCCTGGCCGCGGTCTGCGCCCTGCTCGCCGGGGCCGGCCCGGTCTCCGCGCACGCCGCGGTGACCGGCAGCGACCCGGCGCAGGGGGCGGTGGTCGACCAGGCCCCGTCCCGGATCTCGCTCACCTTCTCCGAGCAGGTCGCGCTCTCCGGCGACTCGCTGCGCGTGCTCGACCCCGAGGGCAAGCGCGTCGACACCGGCGAGCCGTCCGGCGTCGGCGGCACGACCTACGCCGTGCGCCTGCAGTCGGGCCTGTCCGACGGCACCTACACGGTGGCCTACCAGGTCGTCTCGGCGGACAGCCACCCCGTCGCCGGCGCCTATACCTTCTCGATCGGCGCCCCCTCCAAGACGTCTGTCGCGGTGTCCGGGCAGGGCGCCGACGACGGGGTCGTCGGCTGGCTGTACGGCTTCGGGCGGTACGTGTCGTACGCCGGGTTCATCGTTATGGCCGGTGGCGCCGCCTTCGTGCTCGCCTGCTGGCCGCGCGGCTCCGGAGTGCGGCCGGTGCAGCGGTTCGTCGTCTCCGGCTGGCTGGCGCTCACCGCCTCGACCCTCGCCCTGCTCCTGCTGCGCGGCTCCTTCACCGGCTCCGGGAAGGTCTCCGACGTCTTCGACCTGTCCCTGCTGGGGCAGGTCCTGCAGACCAAGACCGGTGCCGCCCTGGTCTCCCGGCTGCTGCTCCTCGCCGCCGCGGCGCTGTTCATCGCCGTGCTGTTCGGGGCGTACGACAAGCGTGAGGACCCGCAGGAGAAGCGGGACCTGAGCTTCGGGCTCGCCATCGGGGGCGTCGTCGTGGCCGCGGGGCTCGCCGCGAGCTGGGCGATGTCCGAGCACGCCTCGGTCGGGCTCCAGGCGGGCATCTCCATGCCGGTGGACGTCCTCCACCTGCTGGCCGTCGCCGCCTGGCTCGGCGGACTCGGCGCGCTCCTGGTCGCCCTGTACCGGGCGCCCGCCGACGCCCCGGTCGACGCGTCCGCCGTACGCCGCTTCTCCCGGGTCGCGTTCGGCAGCGTGCTCGTGCTGATCGTGACCGGGACGTACCAGTCCTGGCGCCAGCTCGGCTCCTGGTCGGCCTTCACCGACACCCGCTACGGACAGCTCCTCCTGGCGAAGATCGCCCTCGTCGTCGTCCTCGTCGGCGTCGCGTGGATCTCGCGCCGGTGGACGGGCCGGCTGGCGGAGGCGGTGCCGGCCGCGGCGGAGCGGACGAAGGTGCGGGCCGGGGCGGGAGCCTCGGGCGAGACGGACGCCCGCGCCGGTACCGGTACCCATGCTGGTGCCGGCACTCGCGCCGACGCCGCCGCGCCCACGGACGGTGAACCCACGGCCGGTGAACCCACCGCCGAAGAGTCCGCCGCCGAGGTGCCCGCCACCGAGCCCGTCGGCCCCGAACCCGCCGATCCCGAGCGCGCCGCGCAGCTCGCCCGGCAGCGGGCGGCCCGGGACGCCGCCCGGCAGAAGCGGCTGCGGGACGCGGACCCCCACCGCTTCGGGCTGCGCCGCTCGGTGCTGGCCGAGGCCGGCATCGCGGTCGTCCTGCTCGCCGTCACCACCGTGCTGACCCAGACCGAGCCGGGACGTACCGAGCAGGAGGCCAGGGCGGCCACCTCGTCGTCGTCCTCCGCCTCCGCCGACACGGGGACGTCCGGCGCACTCACCCTGAACATGCCCTTCGACACCGGCGGCCAGGACGGCAAGGGCGTCGTCACCATCGACCTCGACCCCGCCCGCGTGGGTGCCAACGAGATGCACGCGTACGTGGAGCGGCCCGACGGCAAGGCCTTCGACATCCCCGAGGTCAAGGTCGAGTTCACCCTCAAGGCCAAGGACATCGGGCCCCTGCCCGTCGTCCCCGACCACCTCGCTGCCGGACACTGGTCGGCGAACGGAGTGCAGATCCCCATGGCCGGCGACTGGCAGGTCGACGTGACCGTGCGGACCTCCGAGATCGACGAGGTGACCGTCACCAAGAACGCGCAGATCGGCTGAACGACCATGCCCGACCAGTCCATCCCCCAGGCCCGCACCCGTGAGGCCGCCCCGGAGAACGCCGTGGCGGCCGCCGCCCACGGGGGCATCTCCCGGCGGCGGCTGCTCGGTACCGCCGGTGCCACCGGGCTCGTGCTCGGCACGGCGGGCACCGCGGCGGGATACGCCGCCGCCCCCTCCGAGGCGGCCGTTCCGCTCACCTCACTCGGCACCGACCGGGCGATGTTTCACGGGAAACATCAGCCCGGCATCACCGACGGCCTCCAGGCCCGCGGCCATCTCGTCGCCTTCGACCTGGCGGCGGGCGCCGGCCGCAAGGAGGCCGCGGCCCTGCTCCGCCGCTGGTCGGAGACGGCCCGGCGGCTGATGGCGGGCGAGCCGAGCGCCCACGGCGACACCGACGTGGCCCGCGACGCGGGACCCTCGTCGCTGACCCTCACCTTCGGCTTCGGGCACAGCTTCTTCGCCCGGACGGGCCTGGAGAAGCAGCGTCCGGTGGCCCTGGACCCGCTGCCCGAGTTCTCCTCCGACCGCCTCGACAAGAACCGCAGCAACGGCGACCTGTGGGTCCAGATCGGTGCGAACGACGCCCTGGTCGCCTTCCACGCCCTGCGCGCGATCCAGAAGGACGCGGGGCGGGCCGCCAAGGTGCGGTGGCAGATGAACGGCTTCAACCGCTCGCCCGGCGCCACTGCCCACCCCATGACCGCCCGCAACCTCATGGGCCAGATCGACGGCACCCGGAACCCCAAGCCGGGCGAGCCCGACTTCGACCGGCGGATCTTCGTCCCTGAGAAGGGTGAACCGGCCTGGATGGCGAACGGCTCCTACGCCGTCGTCCGCCGGATCCGCATGCTCCTCGACGACTGGGAGAAGCTCTCCGTCACGGCGCAGGAGGCCGTCATCGGGCGCCGCAAGGCCGACGGGGCGGCGCTGTCCGGCGGCACCGAGACGACCGCGATGGACCTGGAGAAGACGGACGCCGAGGGCAACCTCGTCGTCCCGATCAACGCCCACGCCCGCATCACCCGGCCGGACCAGAACGGCGGCGCCGCCATGCTCCGCCGCCCCTTCTCCTTCCACGACGGCATCAACCACGACGGCATGCCCGACGCCGGTCTGCTCTTCATCTGCTGGCAGGCCGATCCGCTGCGCGGCTTCGTCCCGGTGCAGCGCAAGCTCGACCGGGGCGACGCCCTGTCGCCGTTCATCCGGCACGAGTCGAGCGGGCTGTTCGCGGTGCCGGGCGGGGCGGCGGAGGGCGAGTACGTGGGGCAGAAGTTGCTGGAGGGGTGAAGCTGGCCTGTGTGCGGGCTTGTGGGGGATAGCGCTTCCGCGAGCCCATTAGGGTGAGCTCATGCCAGCGAGCTATGCGTATCTCGGCCCCGAGGGCACCTTCACCGAAGTCGCCCTGCGTACGCTTCCCGAGGCCGCCACCCGGGAGCTCATCCCGTACGTGTCCGTCCAGTCCGCGCTCGACGCGGTACGCGCCGGCGAGGCCGAGGCCGCGTTCGTGCCGATCGAGAACTCCGTCGAGGGCGGCATCACCACCACGCTCGACGAGCTCGTCGCCGGTGCCCCGCTGATGATCTACCGCGAGGTGCTGCTCTCCATCACCTTCGCGCTGCTCGTCCGCCCGGGCACGACGCTGTCGGACATCAAGACCGTCTCCGCGCACCCGGCCGCCCAGCCGCAGGTGCGCAACTGGCTGCGGAAGCACCTGCCGGACGCGCACTGGGAGTCGGCCGCCTCGAACGCGGACGCCGCGCGGCTGGTCCAGGAGGGCCAGTACGACGCCGCCTTCGCGGGTGAGTTCGCCGCCGCGCGCTACGGTCTCGAGGCCCTGGAGACCGGGATCCACGACGCCGAGAACGCCCAGACGCGGTTCGTGCTGGTCGGCCGGCCCGCACGGCCCGCCGCCCCGACCGGCGCGGACAAGACCTCCGTCGTGCTGTGGCAGCGCGACGACCACCCCGGCGGTCTGCGCGACCTGCTCGGCGAGTTCGCCACCCGGGGCATCAACCTGATGCTGCTCCAGTCCCGCCCGACCGGTGCCGGCATCGGCAACTACTGCTTCTGCATCGACGCCGAGGGCCACATCTCCGACCGCCGGGTGGCCGAGGCCTTGATGGGCCTGAAGCGGATCTGTCTCCAGGTGCGCTACCTGGGCTCGTATCCGCGTGCCGACATGCAGCCGGCGGAGGTGCGGCCGCCGCGGCTCGGTACGTCGGACGAGGAGTTCGTGGCGGCGGCGGACTGGGTCGCCCGGTGCCAGGACGGCCGCTTCTAGCGGTCGCTTCCCGGGGTGGTCGTGGGCGCTCCTGGGCGGTCGTACCTGCTGATAGTCGTTATCCACAGAAGTTATCCACAGGTCCGCTTCTCGACCTGGGGACAAGTCGACAACGAACCATGAGGCAGTCGACAAATCGCCCTACAGGCCCCTGATGCGTCCATCGACGGGCAGGTCACCCTTCGTCCACCGTTTCCCCTTGCGTCACTCTTTGGAGTGACCCGTTTCCACTCGAAAGTGAGGGTAGAGGGGGTTTGCGGCGGGAATTCTCAAGGACGATCCCGCCTTCCGAAGTGATCAATTCCGACGTCCACAGATCTTCCACACAGCCTGTGGATAACTCTTCCGCGGGTGTGGATCCCTGTGGACAACCAAACCCCAAGTCCCGCTTCCCACAAGGGATTCGAGTCAAGGCGACGCCCGCCGGATGCCTCGTTCCGGGGAGAGGCATCCTCTTTTATTGACACTGCACGCAATTGCCTCATAACGGTACGTAAGGCGCGACAGGAATAGTGAGTCGTGGGCGGTCATCCCACACCGGTAGCCTGGGGCGCGTGATTGACCTTCGCCTGCTCCGTGAGGACCCCGACCGTGTGCGCGCGTCCCAGCGCGCCCGTGGAGAGGACGTCGCGCTCGTCGACTCCCTCCTGTCTGCCGACGAGCGGCGCAGGTCGTCCGGCGTCCGCTTCGACGAGCTGCGCGCCGAGCAGAAGGCGCTCGGCAAGCTGATCCCCAAGGCGTCCGGGGACGAGAAGGCCGAGCTGCTGAAGAAGGCGAGCCAGCTCGCCGCCGACGTCAAGGCCGCCGACGCGGAGCGCGACGCCGCGGCCGCCGAGACCCAGCAGCTGCTGGAGAAGCTCGGCAACCTCGTCCACCCGGACGTGCCCGTGGGCGGCGAGGAGGACTTCGTCACGCTGGAGACGCACGGCACGATCCGCGACTTCGCCGCCGAGGGCTTCGAGCCCCGCGACCACCTGGAGCTCGGCCACCTCCTCGGCGCGATCGACGTCGAGCGCGGCGCCAAGGTCTCCGGCTCCCGCTTCTACTTCCTCACGGGCGTGGGCGCCCTGCTGGAGCTCGCCCTGGTGAACGCGGCGATGGCCCAGGCCACGGCGGCCGGCTTCACGCCGATGCTGACCCCGGCCCTGGTCCGCCCCCAGTCCATGGCGGGCACGGGCTTCCTCGGCCAGGCCTCCCAGGACGTCTACCACCTCCAGGACGACGACCTCTACCTGGTCGGCACCTCCGAGGTCGCGCTCGCGGCGTACCACATGGACGAGATCCTCGACGCCGAGCGCCTCCCGCTGCGCTACGCGGGCTTCTCGCCCTGCTTCCGCCGTGAGGCCGGCTCGCACGGCAAGGACACCCGCGGCATCTTCCGCGTGCACCAGTTCGACAAGGTCGAGATGTTCTCCTATGTCGCCCCGGAGGACTCGCAGGCCGAGCACCAGCGGCTGCTGGACTGGGAGAAGCAGTGGCTGACCTCGCTGGAACTGCCGTTCCGGGTCATCGACGTGGCCTCCGCCGACCTCGGCTCCTCGGCCGCCCGCAAGTTCGACTGCGAGGCGTGGATCCCGACCCAGGGCAAGTACCGCGAGCTGACCTCGACCTCGGACTGCACCGAGTTCCAGTCCCGCCGCCTGTCGATCCGCGTCCGTGAGGGCAAGCAGGTCCGCCCGCTGGCCACGCTCAACGGCACGCTCTGCGCCGTCCCGCGCACCATCGTGGCGATCCTGGAGAACCATCAGCAGCCCGACGGCTCGGTGCGCGTGCCCGAGGTGCTGCGCCCGTACCTGGGCGGCCGGGAGGTCCTGGAGCCGGTGGCCAAGTGAGCGACACGGCTCCCTCGGGCGGCTTCCCGTACAAGCTCGTCGCCACGGACCTCGACGGCACGCTGCTGCGTTCCGACGACTCGGTGTCCGCGCGCACCCGTGACGCGCTCGCCGCCGCCACCTCGGCGGGCGCGGCGCACATCGTCGTCACCGGCCGCGCGGTCCCCTGGACCCGGCACATCCTCGACGACCTCGGCTACGAGGGGCTGGCCGTCTGCGGCCAGGGCGCGCAGGTCTACGACGCCGGCGCCCGCCGTCTGCTGACCTCGGTCACGCTGGACCGCCAGCTCGCCGGGGTGGCCCTGGCCAAGATCGAGGCGGAGGTCGGTCCGCTGTACCTGGCCGCGAGCCGCGACGGCCTGGACGGCGAGGTGCTGGTGGGCCCGGGCTACGCGGCGCACGGCAATCTGCCCGCGACCCCCTTCACGGACGCGTCCGACCTGTGGACCGCGCCCCTGAACAAGCTGTACATCCAGCACCCGACCCTGTCGGACGACGAGCTGTGCGAGGCGGCCACCCGGACCGCCGGCGGTTTCGTCACCGTCACGATGGCGGGCCCGGGCATCGTCGAGCTGCTCCCCCTGGGCCTGTCCAAGGCCACCGGCCTGTCGCTGGCGGCCCGTCGGCTCAAGCTGAAGGCGGCCGACACGATCGCCTTCGGCGACATGCCCAACGACATACCGATGTTCGCCTGGGCCTCCTACGGTGTCGCCATGGCCGACGCCCACGAGGAGCTGAAGGCGGTGGCCGACGAGGTGACGTCCTCCAACGAGGAGGACGGGATCGCGGTGGTGCTGGAGCGGTTGCTGGGCTGAACCTTCGTGTCGCTGTGCGGCGGAGGATGCACGGATCGAACGTGCGCGGGCCTTCCAGCCCGACCATGGCTTAGCAAGCCAGTGCCTTACCACTCGGCCAATCCTCCGGGTGGGCGGCCCACGCGAGATGCGACTCGCGTGCTCGAAGCGGCCGCCCCGGGCAGCTCCCCGTGCGGGGCGCGGCTCCACGGAGAGGTGGCGACTACTCCGGAGCCTGCCGCGGGCTGCCCTGAAGGGAGCTGGACGTACTGCCGTGCATGGACATCGTCCCGCTCCTCTCCCAGACGTGACGCCGGGCTCCTCGCCCGGCAGGGACACGACTACTGTGCCTGCCGGGCGAAAAGGACGCCATCGATTAAATCGACGTGCTGAGCAGGACCGGCCGGTGGCCGGGAGGCCCCTCAAGCGGCGGTGGCCGGAAGGCCTTGAGCGGCAGTGGCCGGAAGGCCTTGCGCGGCCGAAGGCCGTCGAGCGGCGGCCGTGGCCGGAGGATCCTCCAGCGGCCGGGGCGGGAGACCTGAGCGCGGCGGCTAGCGCTTGCGCCACCTGCGTCGGCGGGACTTGCTGAAGAACCAGCCCGCGGGCGGCTCGTCGGAGCGCCAGGGCTGCGGCTCCGGTGCCTCGCGGCGCCAGCGCGCGGCGAGCATCCGGGCCCGGGCCGACGGCTCGGAGGTCTCCGCGGAGCGTATGAAGTCGTCGTCCAGGACCAGCTCGCCCCAGGTGTCGTCCCCCGGCCCGGATCCCGGCTGCTCGCGGTCGTCGTACCGAGCGCTTCCGTCCGCCATGCCTGTCCCTCCCTGCCGTACGACTCCCTGCGGTGTACCTGTGTCCCGTACCTGTGTCCCGTTCGCTCAGTGTGCCCTGACGGAGGTGAAGCCCCCGTCAGGGCCCGGGCACGTCACTCCTCGCCGGCCAGCGTGAGCGAGCGCAGCTTCTGACCGGCGTACCAGGTGGCCAGCACCGTGACGGCGACCAGCAGCACCGTCGCCGTGGTCAGGCCCACGTCCGAGGTCACCAGCTCCCCGCCGGCCACCTTCTGCGCCACCGCCAGCGACCACTGCTGGACGCTCAGCGTGCGCGCGCCCGGCACCAGGGAGCCGAACAGGGCCTCCCAGACCAGGGCGTAGACCAGGCCGAACACCACGGCGTGCCGCGAGACCGTGCCGAGCAGCAGGAACAGGGCCGCGTAGGCGATGGACGCGACCAGGGCCGCCACCGTGTAGGCCACGGCGACCTGCTGGCCGTTGCCGTTGAGGATGAAACCGGCGATGAGCGTCGGCACCGCGGAGAACACCATGGTCACGGCGATGGCGACGATCAGCTTGGTGAAGATGATGGTCGGCCGCTTGATCGGCTTGGACAGCAGGTACACCACCGAGCCGTCGTCGATCTCCGGGCCGATGGCGCCGGTGCCGGCGATGACGCCGATGATCGGCACCATTGTGGCCAGGGCGAGGCCGCCGAGCAGGTCGGACGCCGTCTGGTCGTCCGCTCCGGCCAGGCCGCGCACCGCCACGGCGATCACGATCAGCAGCAGCGGCAGCGCGCCGAGGATGAGGGCCCGGCGGCGGCCGAGCAGGGCCCGGTAGGTGAGCCGGGCGACTGTGGGGTCGTACATCAGGGCCTCCTACGCCGCGACCAGGTACGAGAAGACGGACTCGAGGGACTCGTCGGACGGCGAGACCGTGAGCAGCCGGATGCCGTGGTCCCTGGCGACCCTGGGCAGCAGCGCGGTGAAGCGGCCGAAGTCGACGGCCTGGATGCGCAGCGCGCCCTCGGCGTGGTCGACCTCGATGCCGGACGTCGACGGGTCGGCGATCAGCGCGGCCGCAAGGGCGCGGTCGTCGCTGGAACGCACCAGGTAGCGGTGCGGCCGGTCAGTCATCAGGCGGCGGATCTTGCGGAAGTCGCCGCTGGCCGCGTGCCGCCCGGCGACGACCACCTCGATGTGCCAGGCGAGCTGCTCGACCTCTTCGAGGATGTGGGACGAGAACAGGACCGTGCGGCCCTCGTCCCCCATGCGGCGCAGCAGGTCCATCAGCTGCATGCGCTGGCGCGGGTCCATGCCGTTGAAGGGCTCGTCGAGCAGCAGCAGCGACGGGTCGTGCACGAGCGCGGAGGCCATCTTCACGCGCTGGCGCATGCCCTTGGAGTACGTCTGGATCTTGCGGTCCTGCGCGTACTCCATCTCGACCGTGGCCAGGGCCCGCTGGGCCGCCTTGGCGCCCAGGCCGTGCAGTTCGGCGTTGGCGAGGACGAACTCCTTGCCGGTGAGGAAGTCGTACATCGCCTCCCGCTCGGGGACGACGCCGATGTGCTTGTAGATCTCCTCGTTGCGCCAGACCGGCTGCCCGTCGAGGGTGACCGTGCCGGTGGAGGGGGCCAGGAAGCCGCCCATCATGTTGATGAGGGTGGACTTCCCGGCGCCGTTGGGGCCGAGCAGGCCCGTGACGCCGGGGCCGATGGTCATGGTGATGTCGTTGACGGCGACCACGTTGCCGAACCAGCGGGAGACGTGGTCGATGGAGAGCGTGGTCACAGTCCCACCTTCTTGTAGCGGCGCATCAGGAGGCCGTAGCTCGCCGCGATCAGGCCGAGGGCGACGAGGACGAAGACGACGCCCTCGGCGGTGCTCGGGCCCACCCCGCCGGGGAAGGCCGCGGTCGCGCCCAGGAACGCCGACTGCACACCGTCGACGAGGGTGATCGGCGAGAACAGCCCGATCCACGGCACGGCGTCGCCGCTGCCCTGGGCGTCGGCGATGGCCTGGAGGGTGGAGACCGCGCCGTAGCTGATGGTCAGCACGGCGATCACGGCCGCGATGCCGAAGCCGCGGCGCGGGGTGAAGGAGGCGATGACCAGGCCGATGCCGGCGAAGAGCAGCGAGAGCAGTGCCACGGAGACGAGTCCCTGTGCGAATCCCTTGGTCTGGTCGGCGAAGTCGAGCTTGGCCAGCAGAGCGCCGACGTAGAGCACCAGCAGGGGAGCGGCCGTGAGGACGAACAGCGCCGAGGCCAGTGCCGCGAACTTGGCGCGGACGTAGTCGGCGGTCTCGATCGGCCGCGAGAAGTAGAGGGGGACCGTCTTGAAGCGCAGGTCGCGCGAGACGGACTGGGGTGCCTGCGAGGCGACGTACAGGCTGATGACCGCCTGCATGACGATCGCGTAGCGCGTGTAGTCCAGGGGCAGTTCCTTGGCCTTGGTGGCGACCGCGACGGCGACCATGATGGCCGCGGGCACGCACATCACCACGAACAGCAGCATCGGCAGGACCTTGGACTTCACCGAGCGGCCCAGGCCGTAGGCGCCGCGCAGCGACTGCGAGTACAGGGAGCGGCGGGCGTAGGCGCGGCCCAGGCGCGGGCCGTCGTAGCTGCGGTAGCCGATGTTGTGGATGCGGGTCTGGTCACCCGGTGCCGGGACGGATGTCCCCGTGGAGTGCTCAACCGCCATGGCCGACCGCCTCCTTCCGCTGCTCGTTCCGATCGTCGGCCGTGAAGACCTCGGAGATGTGGTGCCGGCGCTGTTCCATGCGCACCAGGCCGAGGCCGAGGTCGGCGATCACGTCTCTGACCAGGTCGTACGTCTCTTCGCCCTGTGCGGTCAGGTGCAGGATGTGACCCGCGCCGGGCAGGCCGCTGCCGTCCTCGACGCTCACCCCGCGCGCGTGCAGCGCCTCGCGGACCGCCCGGGTGCCGTCCGGGTGCTCGTCGGTGTCGGTGACCTCGATCGCGAGGGTCGTGGTGATCTGTGTGAAGTCCGTGGTGGAGCTGGAGCGCAGCAGCTTGCCGCCGTCGATGACGACGACGTGGTCGCAGGTGCGCTCCAGTTCGCCCAGGAGGTGCGAGGTGACCAGGACCGAGATGCCGAAGTCGGTGTGGATCCGGCGGATCAGGCCGAGCATCTCGTCGCGGCCGACCGGGTCCAGGCCGTTGGTCGGCTCGTCGAGGAAGACCAGCTGCGGGTCGTGGACGAGGGCCTGCGCGAGCTTCACGCGCTGCTTCATGCCGGTCGAGTAGCCGCCGATGGGGCGGTAGCGCTCCTCGTACAGGCCGACGTGGCGCAGGGTGTCGGCCGTGCGCTCGCGCGCGGCCGTGGGCGGCAGGCCGGACATGCGCGCCATGTGGACGACGAACTCGGTGGCCGAGACGTCCGGCGGCAGGCAGTCGTGCTCGGGCATGTACCCGACCCGCTCGCGGATGGCGGCGCCCTTGGTGGCGACGTCCAGGCCGAGCACTTCGGCGCGGCCCTCGGTGGCGGGGGACAGACCCAGCAGGATCTTGATCAGTGTGGACTTGCCGGCTCCGTTGGCTCCGACGAGTCCGGTCACACCGGGCCCGACGTCCACGGAGAGCCGGTCAAGCGCGGTCACCCGGGGGAACCGCTTGCTCAGGCTTTCGGTCGCGATCACAGTCACGCTACGACGGTAGGGGCCGGGCGCGTGGCGGTCGTCACTCCGCAGAGCTGTCTTGGGGTCAGCCTCGAGTATTACGCGCCCTTAGGGGACCTGGTTCCTGAGAGTTACCACGGCCGGGGAGGCGCTATTGACGAACTCTCTAACAACTGCCAGATTCGCCGGATGACGTTGCTCACGGGCGCGCGGGAGCGCAGGGTACGGACCGGCGGAGTCGAGCTGTGCGTGGCCGAGCTGGGTGATCCGGGACGGCCGACGGTCGTCCTCGTGCACGGCTACCCGGACAGCAAGGAGGTGTGGTCCGAGGTCGCCGCACGGCTCGCCGGGGACTTCCACGTGGTCGCCTACGACGTCCGCGGCCACGGCCGGTCCACGGCTCCGCGGCCCCTGCGCGGCGGATTCACGCTGGAGAAGCTGACGGACGACTTCCTGGCCGTCGCGGACGCGGTGAGCCCGGACCGCCCGGTGCACCTGGTCGGGCACGACTGGGGATCGGTGCAGGCCTGGGAGTTCACCACCGTCCGGCGCACCGAGGGCCGCATCGCCTCCTTCACGTCGATGTCCGGGCCGTCCCTGGACCACTTCGCCCACTGGATCGACCGGCGTGTGAAGCGCCCCACCCCGCGCAAGGTCGGCCAGCTCCTCGGGCAGGGCGCCCGGTCCTGGTACGTGTACCTGCTGCACACGCCCGTGCTGCCCGAGCTCGCCTGGCGCGGCCCCCTCGGCAAGCGCTGGCCGAAGGTCCTGGAGCGGGTCGAGCGGGTGCCCCGGGGCGACTACCCCACCGCGTCCCTGCCCTCGGACGCCGCCCACGGGGCCTGGCTGTACCGGGACAACGTCCGGCCCCGGATGCGCGGCCCGCGCCCGGACGCGTACGCCCACGCGCCCGTCCAGGTCATCACGCCGCTGGAGGACCGGTTCCTGTCGGAGCGGCTCGACGAGGAGCTGGAGCGGTGGGTTCCGCGGCTGACCCGCCGGACGATCCAGGCGGGTCACTGGATCCCGCGGACCCGCCCGGACCGGGTGGCCGCCTGGATCGGGGAGTTCGTGACGTCCGTGGAGAGCGGCGGCACGCCGGCGGTGGCGAGCGGGCCGCACGCCGAGCGGTTCTCCGGGCAGTTGGTGCTGGTCACCGGCGCGGGCAGCGGCATCGGGCGGGCCACGGCGCTGGCATTCGCCGCGGCGGGCGCGCGCGTGGTGGCCGTCGACCGGAACGCCGAGGCGGCGGCCCGGACCGCCGAGTCGGCCCGCCGGGCCGGCGCGCCGGAGGCCTGGGCGGAACCGGCCGACGTCTCCGACGAGCAGGCCATGGAGAAGCTCGCCGAGAAGGTCACCAGCGCGTACGGCGTGGTGGACGTCCTGGTCAACAACGCCGGCATCGGGCTGTCCGGCTCGTTCTTCGACACCACGACGGAGGACTGGAAGAAGGTCCTCGACGTCAACCTGTGGGGCGTGATCCACGGCTGCCGGCTCCTCGGCCGGCGGATGGCCGAGCGGGGGCAGGGCGGTCACATCGTCAACGTGGCCTCCGCCGCCGCCTACCAGCCGTCCCAGGCCCTGCCCGCCTACAGCACCTCCAAGGCGGCCGTGCTGATGCTCAGCGAGTGCCTGCGCGCGGAACTCGCCGGGCAGGGGATCGGCGTGACGGCGGTCTGCCCCGGCTTCGTCAACACCGCCATCACGTCGACGGCACGCTTCGCCGGGGTCGACGGGCCGGAGGAGAAGCGGCTCCAGCAGCGCGCCGCCCGCCTGTACCGGCTGCGCGCCTATCCGCCGGAGAAGGTCGCCCGGGCCGTTCTGCGGGCGGTCGCGCGCGACGAACCCGTGGTCGCGGTGACCCCGGAGGCCCGGACCGCCCGGGTGCTCTCGCGGCTCGCGCCGGGGGTGCTGCGGATGATCGCCCGGGTCCGGCCTCCGGTGTGACGCCTCGCCAAACACCGTGCGGTGAGGGCCAGTTGTCCACAGCGTCGGCCATATTCCCTGTGGATAACACCACTTGGTTGTGGATCAAACCCGAAGAGTGAAACTCGATCGCGTGATTCACGTCTCTCCCCCACTCTGGTGGCATGAACAAACTGGGTGGGACGGACAACCCTGGCGGGATGGACGAGAGACGCACCGTGAAGGTGTCGAAGTACCTGTCGAAGCACCTGCGCCACCAGCCGGAGCGGATCGGGCTCACGCTCGACGAGGCCGGCTGGGTGGAGATCGACACCCTCATCGAAGCGGCCGCCGCCCACGGCTTCCGGTTCACCCGCGACGAGCTCGATCACGTGGTCGCCACCAACGACAAGCGGCGCTTCGCCATCGAGGGCACCCGCATCCGCGCCAGCCAGGGCCACAGCATCGAGGTCGACCTCGGCCTGCCGACGGCGACCCCGCCCGCGCACCTCTACCACGGCACGGTCGCCCGCCATCTGGACGCGATCCGGGCCGAAGGGCTGCGGCCGATGAACCGGCATGCCGTGCACCTCTCGCCCGACCGTGAGACGGCGACCCGTGTCGGCGCCCGCCGCGGCCGCCCGGTCGTCCTGACGGTGGACGCCGGCGCCATGCACCGCGACGGCCACGTCTTCCACATCAGCGCGAACGGCGTATGGCTGACCCAGGCCGTTCCCTCGCGCTATCTGCGCTTTCCCGATCCCCGCTGACCTGCCGCTTTCCTTCGACTGCGAGCGGTGAGGTGTTTCACGTGAAACACGGGGGACCCTCCGGGCTCCTTTAGGCTCGATGGCATGAGTCTGCGTCTGAGCACCGTGATCCTCCCGTACCGCCGCTGGCACGAAGGCGGCCGTGCGGCCTGGACCCGTGCCGAGCAGCTCGGCTTCCACACCGCGTACACCTACGACCACCTCTCCTGGCGCACCTTCCGGAACGGTCCCTGGTTCGGGGCCGTGCCCACCCTCACCGCCGCCGCGACCGTCACCGACCGGCTCCGGCTGGGCACGCTGGTGACCTCACCGAACTTCCGGCACCCCGTGACCCTCGCCAAGGAGCTGATCTCCCTCGACGACATCTCCGGCGGGCGGATCACGCTGGGCATCGGTGCGGGCGGCTCCGGCTTCGACGCCACCGCGCTCGGCCAGGAACCGTGGACCCCGCGTGAGCGCGCCGACCGCTTCGCCGAGTTCGTCCCGCTCCTCGACCGGCTGCTCAGCGAGGGCGCGGTGTCGTACGAGGGGGACTTCTACGCGGCCCACGAGGCACGCAACATCCCCGGGTGTGTGCAGCGCCCCCGGCTGCCGTTCGCGGTGGCCGCGACCGGGCCCCGCGGGATGCGCCTCGCCGCCCGGCACGGGCAGGCGTGGGTGACCACCGGCGACCCCAAGCTGTACGAGAACGGCACACCGGAACAGTCGCTTCAGGCCATGCGCGGACAGGCCGACAGGCTCGCCGACATCTGCGCCGAGACCGGCCGCGACATGAGCGACCTCGACCGGATCCTGCTCACCGGGTTCACCCCGGAGCGCACGGGCCCGCTGCAGTCGCTCGACGCCTTCGTCGACTTCGCCGGACGCCACGCCGAGCTGGGCTTCACGGAGCTCGTGATCCACTGGCCGATCCCCGACTCGGACTTCGCGGCGGACGAGAAGGTCTTCGAGCAGATCGCCATGGAGGCCCCGGCGCAGCTGCGCTGAACCCACCGGCGGGCCTCCGGCCGGGAAGCCCTGGTGGGGGCGGGATCCACTCACCTGTGCACGGTCCCGCACGCCCGTGCAGGCATATGCGGGACAATGGCCGGGTGACCTCAGCGACCCGACAGCACGAGACCGCGGCCGAGACCCTCCCCCCGCGGCTGATCGCCACCGACCTCGACGGCACCCTGCTGCGCGACGACAAGTCGGTGTCCCCGCGCACGGTCGCGGCCTTGGCCGCCGCCGAGGAAGCGGGCATCGAGGTCTTCTTCGTCACCGGCCGGCCGGCCCGCTGGATGGACGTCGTCAGCGAGCATGTGCACGGCCACGGCCTGGCCATCTGCGGCAACGGCGCCGCCGTCGTCGACCTGCACGGCGGCCCCGGGGCCCACCGGTTCGTGAAGGTCCGTGAGCTGGCCCGGGAGAACGCCCTCGACGCCGTACGGCTGTTGCGCGAGGCCGCGCCCGGCACGGTGTACGCGGTGGAGCAGACGTACGGCTTCTACCAGGAACCGGCGTACCCGAAGCTCCACATGGAGATACCCGACAGCCTCGCCCCCGCCGAGGAGTTGCTGTCGGCAGGGCACCGGGCGGCCGGCGAGCCGGTGCTGAAGATCCTCGCCTACCACCCCGAGCTGGACCCCGACGCCTTCCTCACCCTGGCCCGGCTCGCCATCGGGGAGCGCGCCAACGTGACCCGTTCCAGCCCCAGCGCCCTGCTGGAGATCAGCGGCCCCGACGTGTCCAAGGCCAGCACGCTCGCCCTGTGCTGCGCCGAGCGCGGCATCTCGCACGAAGAGGTCGTCGCCTTCGGCGACATGCCCAACGACGTGGAGATGCTCACCTGGGCGGGCCGGTCGTACGCGATGGGCAACGCCCACCCGGACGTCGTCGCCGCGGCCTCGGGGCGGACCGTCGCCAACAACGAGGACGGGGTCGCGGTCGTGATCGAGCGCCTGGTGGCCGAACGGCTCCGGCCGCGCGGCTGACCGGTCAGAGCGACACTCCCCGGGCCGCGAGCCAGGACACCGGGTTCACCGCCGAACCGGACTCCGATGTGACCCGCGCCTCGAAGTGCAGGTGCGGCCCGGTGGAGTTGCCCGTGGTGCCCGACTGGCCGATCCACTGACCCGGAACGACCTGCTCGCCCTGGTCGACCGCCACGGACGCGAGGTGGGCGTACTGCGTGTAGTAGCCCCCCGCGTGCCGCAGCACGATCTCGATGCCGAAGGGCCCGCCGCAGGACACCCTCACCACCCGCCCCGCTCCCACGGCCCGTACCGGCGTGCCGATCGGCACCGCGAAATCCTGGCCGGTGTGCCGGTTCGCCCAGCGGGCACCGCCGCTGCCGTAGGACGAGGACAGGACGTACGTCTCCACCGGAGCCACCCACGCGCTCGTGAACTCCGTCTCCGGCTGGTCGAGCCGGACCGCCCCCCGGCACGCCCCGGCGGCGACCGCGGCGTCCGCCCGGCCCTGCAGCTCCTCACGGGCCGACTCCAGCTTCTCCTCGATGTCCGCCTTCAGCGCGGCCAGCTGGGCGTTCCGCTTCTCCAGCGCCTCCCACTCGGCGGCGGCCTTCGCCTCGTCCGCGGACAGGCGCGCCTCGGCCCGGCGGTTCTTGGAGATTGCGTTGTTCACGGCGAGGTCGGCCTGCGCGAAGGCGTGGTGACCCCGCATCAGGCCGTCGGGGCTGTCGGCCAGGATCATCTGCGCGGCCACCGGCAGACCACCGCTGGTGCGGTACTGGGCGCGGGCGATGCGGCCCAGATCCTCGTGCAGGGCGGCGATGTGCCGCCGCTGCGTGTCGAGGAGTTCCTCCGCCCGCCGGGCCTTGGCCCGTTGCTCCTCGGCCTCCGCGCGGCCCGCCTCGTACCGCTGCGTCGCCACCGCGGCCTCCTCGTACAACCGCACCACCTCGGCGCTCAGACCCGTCGCCACAGGGCCGCTGTGCGTCTCGGGGCCGTCGGCGGGGTCGGCGGGCTCCTCGTCCGCGGCCATGGGCCGGGCTCCGAGGACCGCCAGCACGCACAGCAGAACGGGAACGACCACGCGGTGGCGGCGAAGTGAGCGCATGTCAGCGATCGTGACCCAGGGGCGGGGCCCGGTCGCGTTCATCGCGTACGGCCGGGGGACCGGCTGAGCCGAACGGCTCAGCCCGGCGCCCTACCGGGCCCCTCTGGCCGCACCGCGACGAGCAACTCCGCGCCACCTGGCCCGTCCCTTGGGGACCCTCTAGGGCACCGCGACGAGCGCTCCGGCCCACCTGGCCCGTCCCCGGGGACCCTCTAGGGCACCGCGACGAGCGACTCCGAGGCCGCCTCGCGTTCCGCCATCCTCCGCAGCAGCCCGTCCACCGCCACCAGTTCCTCGTACCGCCCGCGCTGCACCACCCGTCCCCGGTCCAGCACGAGCACCTCGTCCACCGCCTCCAGGCCCGCCAGCCGGTGGGTGATGAGCAGCGTCGTGCGGCCCTCGGTGGCGGCCAGCAGGTCGGCGGTGAGCGCGTCGGCCGTCGGCAGGTCGAGGTGCTCGGCCGGCTCGTCGAGGACCAGGACGGGGAAGTCGGCGAGCAGCGCCCGGGCGAGGGCAAGGCGCTGCCGCTGCCCTCCGGACAGCCGCGCCCCGTGCTCGCCGACGAGGGTGTCGAGCCCCTCGGGCAGGCTGTCGGCCCAGTCCAGCAGCCGGGCCCGGCCGAGCACGGCCCGCAGGTCGTCCTCACCGGCGTCCTTCCTGGCCAGCAGGAGGTTCTCGCGCAGCGAGCTGTCGAAGAGGTGCGCGTCCTGCGCGCACAGCCCGACGAACGCGCGGACGTCGTCGCCGGGCAGCGCATGGGCGTCCACCCCGGCGAGCGTGTACGAGCCCGTGCGGGCGTCGAGGAACCGCAGCAGCACCTGGGCCAGCGTCGTCTTGCCGGAGCCGGACGGTCCGACCACGGCGATCCGGCGGCCCTCGCCGAGCGTGAGGTCCAGCCCGGCGAGGGCGTCCCGGTCCTGCCCCGCGTGCCGTGCGGTCAGTCCCTTGACGACCACCGGGAACGGCGACGCGGGCGCGTTGCGGGGCCGCTCGGGCTCCGCCACCGGCTCCGGCGCGTCCAGCACCTCAAAGACCCGCTCGCCACTGCGGCGCACCCGCTGCCGGTACTGCGCGGCGAGCGGCAGGCCCAGCACCGCTTCGAACGCGGCGAGCGGGGTCAGGACGACGACGGCCATGGCGACGCCGTCCAGCCGCCCGGCCGCGACGGCCTGCACGCCGGCCAGGGCGGCGGCCGTGACGGTGAGGCCGGAGATCAGCGCGGTGAGCCCGTCGCCGAGGGCCGTGGCCGTGGCGGCGCGCGAGGCGATCCGGGTGAGCGCCCTGTCGACGTCACGGGCCTCGGCGGTCCGCGCGGGCAGGGCACCGGCGACGGTCAGCTCCGCAGTACCGGTGAGCAGATCGGCCACCCGGGTCGCCAGCACCCCGCGGGCCGGGGCCAGCCGGTGTTCGGCCCGCCGGGCGACGGCGGCGGTGAGCAGCGGCACTCCGATGCCCGCGGCCAGCAGCCCGGCCGCGAGCAGCGCCCCGGCCTCGGGCAGCAGCCACGCCGTGAAGCCGACCGACGCGGCCGACACGACCACGGCCGCCCCGGCCGGCAGCAGCCACCGCAACCAGTAGTCCTGCAGCGCGTCCACGTCCGTCACGAGCCGCGCGAGCAGATCGCCCCGGCGCGTGCGGCGCAGGCCCGCGGGTGCGAGCCGCTCCAGCCTGCGGAACACCGCGACCCTGGTGTCCGCCAGCATCCGCAGCACGGCGTCGTGCGACACCAGCCGCTCGGCGTACCGGAACACGGCCCGCCCGATACCGAAGGCCCGTGTCGCCGTCACGGCCACCATCAGGTACAGCACGGGCGGCTGCTGCGAGGCCCGGGAGATCAGCCACCCGGACGTCGCCATGAGCCCCACGGCACTGCCGAGCGCGAGACTCCCGAGCAGCAGGGCGAGTCCGAGCCGCCCGCGCCGGGCGCCGGACAGGGCACGGACGCGTGCGAGGACACCGCCGGAGGCGGGCGCGCCGGCGGACGCGGCCGGGGCGGCCGTGGTCGTGTCGGCCGCGCCGGGCTCGGCGGACCGTGCCGCGTGGCCCGGGGCAGCCGCGGCGGACACCCCGGAGGTCTCCGGCTCCGCCAGCCGCACCACGCGGTCCGCCACCTGAAGCAGCGCCGGCCGGTGCACCACCAGCAGTACGGTCCTTCCGGCCGCCAGCCGCCGCACCGCCGCCACGACCTCGGCCTCGGTGGCCCCGTCCAGGGCCGCCGTCGGCTCGTCGAGCAGCAGCACGGGCCGGTCCGCGAGGAACGCCCGGGCCAGCGCGAGCCGCTGCCGCTGCCCGGCGGACAGTCCCGCCCCGTCCTCGCCGAGCACGGTCGCGGCGCCCTCGGGCAGCGCGTCCACGAATTCCAGCGCCCCGGCGTCCCGCAGCGCCCGCCGCACGGCCTCGTCGTCCGCGCCGGGCCGGGCCAGCCGTACGTTCTCGGCGATGGTCCCGGCGTACAGATGCGGCCGCTGCGGCACCCAGGCGATCCGGGACCGCCACTGGTCAAGGTCCGCCTCGGCGAGATCGACTCCCCCGGCCAGGACGCGCCCTTCGGCCGGGGTGACGAACCCCAGCAGGGCGCCGAGCAGCGTCGACTTGCCGGCGCCGCTCGGGCCGACCAGCGCGACCGTCTCCCCGGGCTCGACCCGGAAGGTCACCCCGGAGACGGCGTCACCCGACCGCCCGGGGTACCGGACGGTCACGCCCTCGAGGGCCAGCGTGCCCTCGGGCACGGCCCGGGAACCGGACGCCGGCACGGGCGTCTCCAGGACCTCGAAGATCTCCTCGGCCGCGGCGAGCCCCTCCGCCGCCGCGTGGTACTGCGCCCCGACCTGCCGCAGTGGCAGATACGCCTCCGGCGCCAGGATCAGGATGACCAGGCCGATGTACAGGTCCATCTCGCCGTGCACCAGCCGGAAGCCGATCGTGACGGCGACCAGGGCCACCGAGATCGTCGCGAGCAGCTCCAGCGCGAAGGAGGAGATGAAGGCGATCCGCAGCGTCCGCATCGTCGCCCGCCGGTACTCGCCGGTGATCCGGCGGATGGACTCGGCCTGTGCCTTGGCACGCCCGAAGACCTTCAGCGTCGGCAGTCCGGCGACGACGTCCAGGAAGTGCCCGGACAGCCGCGACAGCAGCCGCCATTGACGGTCCATCCGGGACTGGGTGGCCCAGCCGATCAGCATCATGAAGACGGGGATGAGCGGCAGCGTGCCCACGATGATGGCCGCCGAGACCCAGTCCTCGGTGACGATCCGCGCCAGCACCGCCACCGGTACGACCACCGCCAGACCCAGCTGGGGCAGGTACCGCGAGAAGTAGTCGTCGAGGGCGTCGACACCCCGGGTGGCCAGGGCGACCAGCGATCCGGTCCGCTGCCCGCTCAGCCAGCCCGGGCCCAGCCGGGTGGCCCGCTCCAGCAGCCGCCCCCGCAGCTCCGACTTCACCGCCGCACTCGCCCGGTGCGCGGCGAGCTCGGTGAGCCAGCCGACCAGCGCCCGCCCGACCGCCACGGCGACCAGGAGCAGCAGGGGAGTGCTCAGCTCGGACACCGCCAGGCCGTGCTGGAAGGCGCCGACGACGACTTCGGCGATGAGCATCGCCTGCGCGATGACCAGCCCGGCCCCGAGCGCCCCCAGGGCGACGACCGCCACCAGGAAGCCGCGGGTGGCACGGGCGTAGCGGAGCAGACGCGGATCGATTGGTTTCACGTGAAACACACCTCAGTGCACGGGATCGGCTTTGTGCTCAGTGCACGGGATCGGCGATGTGCTGCGTACCGATCCGCTTGCGGAAGACCCAGTAGGTCCAACCCTGGTAGACCATCACGACCGGCGTCGCGACCGCAGCGCACCACGTCATGATCTTCAGCGTGTACGGGCTGGACGAGGCGTTGGTGACCGTCAGGCTCCAGTCCGGGTTCAGCGTCGACGGCATGACGTTCGGGAACAGCGTCAGGAACAGCACCGCCACCGTGGCCACGATGGTGAGGCCGGACAGGGTGAACGCCCAGCCCTCGCGCCCGGCCCGGGCCGCGACCAGCGCCATGACCAGCGAGGCCACGGCCACGACCACGGCGACGAGCGACGCCCCGTCACCCTGCTCGGACTGCGTCCACAGCAGGAAGGCGAGGGCCAGCAGGGCGGTCACCGCGCCGACGCGCAGCGCCAGCTTCCGCGCCCGCTCCCGGATCTCGCCCACGGTCTTGAGCCCGACGAACACGGTCCCGTGGAACGTGAACAGCGACAGCGTCACCAGACCGCCCAGCAGGGCGTACGGGTTGAGCAGATCCAGGACGCCACCGGCGTAGTTGAAGTCCTGGTCGATCTTCACGCCGCGCACGATGTTGCCGAAGGCCACGCCCCACAGGAAGGCCGGCAACAGCGAGGTCCAGAAGATCGCCGTCTCCCAGTTGCGCTGCCAGTTCTCCTCGGGCCGCTTGACGCGGTACTCGAAGGCCACGCCCCGGACGATGAGGCAGACCAGGATGAGCAGCAGGGGCAGGTAGAAGCCGGAGAACAGCGTGGCGTACCACTCGGGGAAGGCGGCGAAGGTCGCGCCGCCCGCCGTGAGCAGCCACACCTCGTTGCCGTCCCAGACGGGCCCGATCGTGTTGATCAGCACCCGCTTCTCGGGCCGGTCGCGGGCGAGCAGCTTGGTGAGCACCCCGACCCCGAAGTCGAAGCCCTCCAGGAAGAAGTAGCCGGTCCACAGGACGGCGATCAGGACGAACCAGACGTCGTGCAGTTCCATGACGGTGCAGCTCCCTCGGCCTAGTAGGAGAAGGCCATCGGCTTGTCGGCGTCACGGAGGTCGCCGCCGATCTTCTTGGGCGGGTTGAGGTCGGAGTCGGTGAGCTCGGGCGGCCCCGCCTTGACGTACTTGACCAGCAGCTTGACCTCGATGACGGCGAGGATCGCGTAGAGCACGGTGAAGACGATCATCGAGGTGAGCACCTCGGCCTGGGAGACGCCGGGGGAGACCGCGTCCCGCGTCTGGAACAGGCCGTAGACGACCCACGGCTGGCGGCCCATCTCGGTGAAGATCCAGCCCCAGGAGTTGGCGATCAGCGGGAAGGCCATCGTCCAGACCGCCACCAGCCAGTACAGGCGGGTGAGCCGCGGCCGGAGCGGCTTGCGGAACAGCACCAGATGCGGCACCTCGTCGTCCCCGGTCCGGAAGGCCGCCGGCAGCAGGAACTTCTTCCGGGTGAGCCACAGCCCCAGCAGGCCGATCGAGAACGACGCCATGCCGAAGCCGATCATCCAGCGGAAGCCCCAGTAGGCGACGGGGACGATGGGCTTGTAGTCGCCGGGACCGAACTTCTCCTGCAGTGCCTTGTTGGTGTCGTTGATGCCCGGCACGTACGACTCGAAGTCGCTGTGGGCCAGGAAGGAGAGCAGGCCGGGTATCTCCAGGGCGACCTTGTTGTGCCCCTTGTCGACGTCCCCGTAGGCGAACACCGAGAAGGGCGCCGGCTTCTCGCCGTCCCACAGCGCCTCGGCAGCCGCCATCTTCATCGGCTGCTGCTCGTACATGACCTTGCCCAGCGTGTCGCCGCTGACCGCGGTGAGCAGCCCGCCGACGGCGACGGTGACCAGGCCGAGCCGGAGCGAGGTACGCATCACCGGGATGTGCTTCTTGCGCAGCAGGTGGAAGGCGGCGATGCCCACCATGAAGGCGCCGCCCGTCAGGAACGCCGCGGAGAAGCTGTGGAACACCTGGTTGAGCGTCGTGTTCTGGGTCAGCACCAGCCAGAAGTCGGTGAGCTCGGCCCGGCCCTTCTCGCCGTTGATCCGGTAGCCGACCGGGTGCTGCATCCACGAGTTCGCGGCGAGGATGAAGTACGCCGACAGCAGCGTGCCGATCGAGACCATCCAGATGCAGGCCAGGTGGATCTTCTTGGGCAGCTTGTCCCAGCCGAAGATCCACAGGCCGATGAAGGTGGACTCGAAGAAGAAGGCGATCAGGGCCTCGAAGGCGAGCGGCGCTCCGAAGACGTCACCGACGAAGCGCGAGTAGTCCGACCAGTTCATCCCGAACTGGAACTCCTGCACGATGCCGGTGACCACGCCCATGGCGATGTTGATCAGGAAGAGCTTGCCCCAGAACTTGGTCGCCCGGAGGTACTTCTCCTTCTCCGTCCGCACCCAGGCGGTCTGCAGCCCGGCCGTCAGCGCGGCCAGCGAGATCGTCAGGGGAACGAACAGGAAGTGATAGACGGTGGTGATGCCGAACTGCCATCGCGCCAGGGTCTCCGGCGCCAAAGCCAGGTCCACGTCGCCGCTCCTTACATACGCTTGTGAAAGCGTTCACATTCACAAGCCATTATGCAGCACGCACTTTCGACGAATGGAGGGGGCCCCATGTGACGCTCGTCAACCCGGTCGGCCTGGGCGTGAGAGCGCCGGTTTCACGTGAAACAAGGGCGCCGGTTCCGCTGAAACAAGCGCCCGGATACGCAGCGAGCCGGCCGGCGCCCAGCGCCGACCGGCTCCTCTCACATCCCGTGCTCAGCCGCTAGAGCTCCTTGCGGAATCCCTCCGCCACCTTCAGGAAGATGTCGTTGGCCTCGGCCTCCCCGACCGTCACCCGCACACCCTCGCCCGGGAACGGCCGGACGACGACACCCGCCTGCTCACACGCCCCCGCGAAGGCCACCGTGCGCTCCCCCAGCCGCAGCCACACAAAGTTGGCCTGGGTCTCCGGCACCGTCCAGCCCTGGGCACGCAGCCCGTCGACCACACGCGCGCGCTCGCACACCAGCGAGCCGACCCGGCCCAGCAGCTCGTCCTCGGCCCGCAGCGAGGCGATCGCCGCCTCCTGGGCCAGCTGGGTCACGCCGAACGGCACCGCCGTCTTGCGCAGCGCCGCCGCCACCGGCTCATGGGCGATGGCGAAACCGACGCGCAGCCCGGCCAGACCGTACGCCTTGGAGAAGGTCCGCAGGACGCACACATTGGGCCGCTTGCGGTACAGCTCGACGCCGTCGGGCACCTCGGGGTCGCGGATGAACTCGCGGTAGGCCTCGTCGAGCACCACCAGGACGTCACCGGGGACCCGGTCGAGGAAGCGCTCCAGCTCCGCCCGGCGCACCACCGTGCCGGTCGGGTTGTTGGGGTTGCAGACGAAGATCAGCCGGGTCCGGTCGGTGATCGCGTCGGCCATCGCGTCCAGGTCGTGCACGTCACCGGGGGTCAGCGGCACCTGCACCGAGGTCGCGCCGCTGATCTGCGTGATGATCGGGTACGCCTCGAAGGACCGCCAGGCGTAGATCACCTCGTCGCCCGGGCCGGAGGTGGCCTGGATGAGCTGCTGGGCGACGCCGACCGAACCGGTGCCGGTGGCCAGGTGGGTCAGCGGCACGCCGAAGCGCTCGGACAGCTCGTTCATCAGCCCGGTGCAGGCCATGTCCGGGTAGCGGTTGAAGGAGCCGGCCGCCGCCGTCACGGTCTCCATCACACCCGGCAGCGGCGGGTAGGGGTTCTCGTTCGAGGACAGCTTGTAGGCCACCGGCCCGTCGGCCGCGGCCGGCTTGCCCGGCTTGTAGGTGGGGATTCCCTCCAGCTCGGCGCGCAGCTTCGGGCTCGTCTCGCTCACCGCAGTCCTCCTCGCGAAGACCGGCGGCCCCTGACCGCCGCCGACATCCAATGCTCCTCACCTTATGAGGATTCGGCACCGCTGCGTATAGCCACAGCGAACCCACGGGCGTCGGCCTCGCCTGTCCCACCGGCATCAGGGGCATCACCGTACGAAGGCGTACGAATTCAGGGGCGCGCCGCACATATATCTACGCGCCGGTGGTGCACGCCGTGGCGCGCATCCCCCGTGCAGGTGAGTTGAGACCTCTTCGCAACCTCGACCCCTTGGCAGGCCGGTGCGCGCCGACACGTCACGTACTGGCATGGGAGCGCTCAACACCCTTGCCTTCCAAGGTAATTGGGCCTTATTGATCATGCAGAAACGTGCCTGTCAACGCGTGCATATGCGTCCGCACTACCCCACCGCATGAGCCCTACTATCGGCTCGCCATGACAGCAGCAGGGAAGCACCAGGTGAGCCGCGCGGAAACCTCACGGCGAGGCAGCCGGCCGGGTCGGGCGGGTATCAGAGACGTGGCCGCCGCCGCCGGAGTCTCCATCACGACCGTCTCCGACGCCCTCAACGGCAAGGGCCGGCTCCCGGACGCCACCCGGCGTCATGTCCGCGAGGTCGCCGACCGGCTGGGCTATCGGCCCTCGGCCGCCGCCCGGACGCTCCGTACCGGCAAGTCGGGCCTCATCGGCCTGACCGTGACCACCTACGGGGATGAACCTTTCACCTTCACGGAGTTCGCGTACTTCGCCGAGATGGCGCGCGCCGCCACCTCCGCCGCGCTCGCCCGCGGGTACGCCCTCGTGATCCTGCCCGCGACCTCCCGCCACGACGTGTGGTCGAACGTCGCCCTGGACGGCACGGTCGTCATCGACCCCTCCGACCAGGACCCGGTCGTCAGCGAACTCGTCCGGCAGGGTCTCCCCGTCGTCTCCGACGGCCGCCCGGCCGGCGCGCTGCCGGTCACGGCCTGGGTGGACAACGACCACGAGGCCGCCGTCCTCGGCATCCTCGACCACCTGGCCGACGCCGGCGCCCGCCGCATCGGCCTGCTGACCGGCACAACCACGGACACGTACACCCATCTGTCGACCACGGCCTACCTGCGCTGGTGCGAGCGCGTCGGCCAGGACCCGGTGTACGAGGCCTACCCGGCGCACGATCCGTGCGCGGGCGCCGTCGCCGCCGACCGGCTGCTGGCCCGGCCGGACCGCCCCGACGCGGTCTACGGACTGTTCGACCCGAACGGCACCGACCTGCTCGCCGCCGCCCGCCGCTACGGCCTGCGCGTCCCCGACGACCTGCTGCTGGTCTGCTGCAGCGAGTCCACCGTGTACGCCAACACCGAACCGCCGATCACCACGCTCTCCCTGAAGCCGCGCCGCATCGGCACGGCGGTGGTCCAGCTGCTGATCGACGCCATCGAGGGCGTGGAATCCGACCACCCGGTGGAGCAGGTGATACCGACGGAGCTGATCGTGCGCACCTCGTCCCAGCGACGCCCGCCGCGCACGACGGTCAGCCCGCCGCGTTCGCCCGAGGAGACGTAGGCCCCCGCCCGGGCCGGGGGAAGGTCGCTCTCCTGGGGAGAAACGGGGCCGGTCCCCCGGAGAGACGGCAGCGTTCTCGCGAAGAGAAGACGAGCGAGGACGGTCACACGGTGGTCGAAGCCCGGCGCAATCGGGGCGAAAGCCGCGGTGAACTGGACTCTTGCTCTGATTCACCACCCCTGGGTCATCACATGGCGCGATCCGCATTCCTATGATGGGCCCACGACACCGGCGGACCGCTACGACCAGGCAGTCCGATGCGGTGCAGATGCGGCGCGATGGTGGAGGGGTCGATGACTCAGGGGGCCGGTCAGGGACCCGAGGTGGAGCGGACGGCGACGTTGCGCGACTTCCGGGTGCCCGCGTACGTCCACGAGACCGGTCCGTACGTCCACAGCGTCCACCCCGGCGACGTCGCGCCGCCGTCCGAGGAGACCTATCCCGAGGGATACACGCCGACCCAGCGTGACCTCCCCGTCGTCAACCGGGGCGACACTGTCCAGGTGACCGTCGATCCCGAGACCGCCGCCGCCGCGCCCGCCGCCACCGGGCAGGGCCCGCTGTACGTGGTGGGTGACGTCCACGGCTACCTCGACCAGCTGGTGGCCGCCCTCCAGGAGAAGGGCCTGCTGGACGCCGCCGGGAACTGGTGCGCCGGCACCGCCCGGCTGTGGTTCCTCGGCGACTTCACCGACCGCGGGCCGGACGGCATCGGCGTCATCGACCTGGTCATGCGGCTGTCCGCCGAGGCCGCCGCGGCCGGCGGCTACTGCAAGGCGCTCATGGGCAACCACGAGCTGCTGCTGCTCGGCGCGAAGCGGTTCGGCGACACCCCCGTGAACTCCGGCGCGGGCACGGCCACCTTCCAGGCGGCCTGGCTGCTCAACGGCGGCCAGAAGACCGACATGGACCGTCTCCAGGACCACCACCTGCAGTGGATGGCCCGGCTGGACGCCGTCGAGGAGGTCGACGGCCACCTGCTCGTGCACTCGGACACCACCGCCTACCTCGACTACGGCCGCTCCATCGAAGAGGTCAACGACACCGTCCGCGAGACGCTCACGCGCAATGACGCGGACGAGGTCTGGGACCTGTTCCGCAAGTTCACCAAGCGGTTCTCCTTCCGCGACGAGGGCGGCGCGGACGCCGTGCGCACCCTGCTCGATACGTACGGGGGCACCCGCATCGTTCACGGCCACAGCCCGATTCCGTATCTGCTGGGCGAGGTCGGCTCCGAGGAGGACGAGGAGCGCACCGACCCCGTCGTCGAGGGACCGCACGTCTACGCCGACGGACTGGCCATCGCGATGGACGGCGGCGTGACCATGGCCGGGAAACTGCTGGTCCAGCAACTGCCGCTGGCTCCCTGAGCGTTCACCGGGCAGGCCGGTCCCGTCACAGGACCGGACCGGTGAAGGGCCAATTTCGGTAAACCCCCTGTCACCCCCCACCGTCACCGCTCTACCATCGGCTTATCCGTAGCAGGCTCCCCTCCGTTTCTGCCCGACGGCTCGTCAGCATGCCGAGCCACAAGCCCTACGGAGCATCGGGGGATGCACATGAACAGCGTTCCGCAGCACCTGCTGAGCGAGGACCGCCAGGAATACGAGCGGATCCTCGATGAGGCGCTGCGCTCCGCACCACACCGCCCGGAGCTGGCCGCGGTCGGACAGCGGCTCAACTCCGAACAGCTGCGCACCATGGCACTGAACGCCACCGCGCTCATCACGGCCGCCGCGTCGGCCGAGTACCAGCACTACGTCAAGGTCCGCGACGAGCTGCGCCAGCCGGCGTCGTCGAGCTCGCCGTCCGTGCGCGAGTCCGGTTCCGCCGAGCCGGGCGCGGGCGGTTCGGGGCTCGCCGCCACCATGGGGGAGGTCGCCGCCGAGACCGCCGGTGCGGGCGCCGTCGCCGTCGTCGCCGTCCTCGCGCCCGTCCTGGCCGGAACCGCCGCGGCGATCTTCCTGCTCGTCGGCTACATCCTGCAGATGATCGACCCGGAGCAGGGCTTCGCCCGGACCATGCTCACCACGGGCTGGGTCTTCGGCGCCGTGACCGCGGTGGCGATCCTCGTCGCCGCCGTGGGACTGCTGCTCACCGCCCTGCGCAACAAGCCGACGGCCGAAGGCGGCCCCTACGGCGAACTGCGCGGGGAGGTGGAGCAGGCCAGAGAGGACTGGCGTCAGGCCCTGCTGGAACGCGGCATCCTGCCCTTCCTGCGGGAGGCGCTCGCCGATCCGGGCGCGGCCGCCGCGCTGCACCCCACGTCCACTACCGCCCCGGTCAGCCGCATGCCGCACCTCGGCTACGACCGCCCGGGTTTCTCCAGCCCGGACGACGGCAGCCGCGGCTCACGGCCGAGCTTCAGCAGCCCGGACTACACCAGCCCGGACTTCGGAGGACCGGAACACCAGCCGGAGTAGCCGAGCTGTCGGCCTGGGACCGGCACGGGCGGCTGGACGTGGGCCGGCTTGGCGTGGGCCGGCTTGGCTTGGCGTGTGCGCGACTACAGGCGTCGCAGGATCTGTGCCTCCACCCGCTCGACCGTGCGGCGGCTGAAGGCGTGCACCAGCGCGAGGTGGTAAAGCGCTGGAGCCGTCGGCGCCCACCGGTGGACCCGGTCGTCGCGCAGCAGGTACCGGACGACCGTCGCGGGGCGGAAGGGGACGAAGTCGATCATCCGGTGCTCCCAGCGGTCGGCCACACCCCTGCTCATCCGGGTCTGCAGATCCGTGCTCCGCACCTCGCGCAGCCTGGCATGGAAGTGGGCGCTCCACCCCCTCCTCTCGACGTCCAGAACGAAGGCCAGCAGGTCGAGCGTGTACTCGTCGGCCTCCAGGGAGAGTTCCTGACCACCGCGATGTTGACCCCAGGCTGCACTGGAGGAAGGCCGGGGCCTTGAGCGGCTCGTCCGGGTCCAGGTAGCGCGACCGGGGTGTCGTGCCGTCCGGGAGCCGGCGGTCGAGCTGCTGGGCGGCGAGGAAGGTGTAGTAGTCCGTCGGCCGCAGGCGCAGGTGAACCTCGGGCCGCTCCTCCAGCGCCGTGCGCGAGATGTCGAGGGACTCGACCGCGTACCGGGGGCCGTTCCACAGAGGGGTCCGCCCCTCGGCGCGCACCTGCTCGCTCTCCGCCGCGATCTCGTCCCGCCAGCCCGCCATGTCCGGGGGCAGCGTCACCTCCTCGTCGAGTACGTGCACATGAACCGTGTCGGGTGATATGGGCAGTTCGCCGTCGCCCTCGACGATCAGCGCGGTCGTCTGGAGCGGGCCGAGGGAGAACGCCCGCCAGGCGGGCGCCGACTCGTCCCCGCGTCCGAGACTGCGAAGCGCGCTCGTCGAGCGTCTGCGCAGGCGGAACCACGCGTCTTGCAACGGCTGCTGGAACAGCACGGCGAACAGCATGCCGAGGGCGGCGCCCACGACGCCGTTGACCACATCGATCCCGTCCATGTCAGCGACCTTAGGGATCTTGGGGCCGGGCGGGCGCCGCCGTGCTCTTTCCGTGACGCGGTCGTGAGGCCCGGTCAGTCCGCGATCGGCAGGTAGACGCGGTTGCCGCTCGCGAGCAGCGTCAAGCGCCATGCCCGTACCAGCTCCCCTAGTCGCGCGCGATCAACTGGCGCACGCCTACGGGTGACCAACCCACGTGCGCCAGACACACGTTGACCGTACCTGCGTCACCGCCCCTGAGCGAAGGGCCGCCAGAAGCGCGGCCAACGGGCCCCAGCACCAGCACATGCCTTCGTCTCACCAAGGACTCAGTACGCGACCGGTTAAGGGCGCTTACGGAAAGAGGCATCATTTGAGCTTCCCTTGAGTAATGAGGCTGGCAATTTGAGCCTGATTTGAGGAAACGAACTCCTCGCCACATCCCAGGCCTACAGACGTCGCCGCACACATCGTCACCACTCTCTCAACTGATCTCTTGCAACTTGATCACACAGCTCATAAGATCGCACTGCGCAAAGCCGGGGGCGTGTCCATGACACGAACGAGCTCGCGTACGACCACTGACCAAAAAAGGAAAATAAATGCTTAAGTTGCACAGCCGTCGCCAGCGGGGGACTCTGGCCGGGGTGGCCATTACCGCGACAGCATTGATTGCAACACTGACGCCTTCAGCTACAGCCGTAGAGAAGTCGGACCCTCCCACATGGAATTCGGTGCTTACTGCCGCGCTGCTGAAGAGAGTGAGCGACGGAACCGGAAATGCGGCTGACATAGACGCTGTGAAGCGCGAGCCGGAACTTGCAAAGATTGTCGTCGATCCGAGTCGCACGGAAACGACCATCGAAGAAGCCGTCATCACGGATGACGGGAAGGCTGTGAGCTCTGACGGCAAACCGCTGACGCCGGAGCAGGTGGCCCGAATCATGCCACCCACCAGTGCAACACCAAGCAACGAGGCGGAAGAGGTCATCACGCCCGAAGAGACTGAGGCCGATGGCGCAACGCTCGCCACGTTCGCCGCGACTGCAGGCGTCAAGGGCGGCAAGTGGAAGATGACTCACATCACACACACCCATCGCAGCTACTTCGGCTCGGTGATCTTCAAGTACCACACCTATGCAGAGTTCAACTACGGCAGTGGTAAGGTGCGCGCTTGGGGCTCCCGCTACGACGACTTCTCGAATGAGCAGGACGTCGTGGAGGTGGACAATAAGAGAATTACCAACGCAAAGTCCAGAGTCCCCGCATCCTCGGCCACTTCCAAGATGAAGCGAAAAGTGCAGCTGTGCGCTGTCAAGTATGGTTGTTACGCAACCCTCTACCCGTGGGCCCAGGTGAAGGTCTATGGTACGGGCAAGACCAAGTATGACGGCAGCGGCGCCTAGCAGGGAGCTAACATGAAATCTCTAATCGGACAGATAGCGTTGATCATTGCTATCTTCCTGGCTCTACTGCTGACTCTGGGGTCCGGCTTTGGTCAGGTTGAAATCACGATCTGGTTCGTGGCACTCATCGGACTGATTTCAGTCTCGGTTTGGCGGCATCGCCGAAAGTCGCATGCCTAAGGTTCGATAGAGAAGTGCCACTGCGGTGGTGGCGCCTCAACAGCCTCGCGTGAACCAACAGGCGGTGCGTGCTCCCGACCGAGCTTGGGCCAGTCGGGAGCACGTACCGCTCTCAGGTGAGGCTCAGTCAGCGATCGGCAAGTAGACCTTGTGGCCCGCCTCCGCGAACTCCTTCGACTTGCGCAGCATCCCCTCAGCGATCTCCTCGGACGAGGCTCCCTCAGCGGCTGCACCACCGAACCGCTCTGTGATGCTTTGGCTAATCTTCATGCTGCAGAACTTCGGGCCGCACATCGAGCAGAAGTGGGCCGTCTTGGCGGGTTCCGCCGGCAGGGTCTCGTCGTGGAACTCCCGTGCCGTGTCCGGGTCGAGGGCCAGGTTGAACTGGTCCTCCCACCGGAACTCGAAGCGCGCGTCGGACAGGGCGTCGTCCCACTCCTGCGCGCCCGGGTGCCCCTTGGCCAGGTCGGCCGCGTGGGCGGCGATCTTGTAGGTGATGACGCCGGTCTTGACGTCGTCACGGTTCGGCAGGCCCAGGTGCTCCTTGGGCGTGACGTAGCAGAGCATCGCCGTGCCCCACCAGGCGATCATCGCGGCACCGATGCCGGAGGTGATGTGGTCGTACGCGGGCGCGACGTCCGTGGTCAGCGGGCCGAGCGTATAGAACGGAGCTTCATCGCAGATCTCCTGCTGAAGGTCGATGTTCTCCTTGATCTTGTGCATCGGGACGTGGCCCGGGCCCTCGATCATCGTCTGTACGTGGAAACGCTTCGCGATCCGGTTGAGTTCCCCGAGCGTGCGCAACTCCGCGAACTGCGCCTCGTCGTTGGCGTCGGCGATGGAACCGGGCCTGAGGCCGTCGCCGAGCGAGTACGTGACGTCGTACGCGGCGAGGATCTCGCAGAGCTCCTCGAAGTTCTCGTAGAGGAACGATTCCTTGTGGTGCGCGAGGCACCAGGCGGCCATGATCGAACCGCCGCGCGAGACGATGCCGGTCTTGCGGTTCGCCGTCAGCGGCACGTACGCCAGGCGGACGCCCGCGTGGACCGTCATGTAGTCCACGCCCTGCTCGGCCTGCTCGATGACCGTGTCCTTGTAGATCTCCCAGGTCAGCTCCTCGGCCCGGCCGTCGACCTTCTCCAGAGCCTGGTAGAGCGGCACGGTCCCGATGGGGACGGGGGAGTTGCGCAGCACCCACTCGCGCGTGGTGTGGATGTTGCGGCCGGTGGAGAGGTCCATCACGGTGTCGGCGCCCCAGCGGGTCGCCCAGGTCATCTTCTCGACCTCCTCCTCGATGGAGGACGTCACGGCCGAGTTGCCGATGTTGGCGTTGACCTTCACCAGGAACCGCTTGCCGATGATCATCGGCTCGATCTCCGGGTGGTTGACGTTGGCCGGGAGCACCGCCCGGCCGGCCGCGATCTCGTCGCGCACGACCTCCGGGGAGACGTTCTCCCGGATGGCGACGTACTCCATCTCGGGCGTGATCTCGCCGCGGCGGGCGTACGCGAGCTGAGTGACGGCCTTGCCGTCCCGGCTGCGGCGCGGCTGCCGGGGCCGCCCGGGGAAGACGGCGTCGAGGTTGCGCAGGCCGCCGCGGGGTGAGGTGTGCTTGATGCCGTCGTCCTCGGGCCGGACGGGGCGGCCCGCGTACTCCTCGGTGTCGCCGCGGGCGATGATCCAGTTCTCGCGCAGCGGCGGCAGGCCCCTGCGGACGTCGGTCTCGACGAGCGGATCGGTATACGGGCCGGATGTGTCGTACAGCGTGACCGACTGCCCGTTGGTGAGGTGCACCTGACGGACCGGCACCCGCAGGTCGGGGCGGGTGCCCTCGACGTACGCCTTGTGCCAGCCGATGGACTTCCCGGCCTCCTCGGACTGTCCGTCCTGAACGGAGGCAGGCGTGCGTGCGTCCTTGTTGGTCATGAGACCTACTCCCTACGCCGGCATTACCCGGTAACAGGTTCGGCGGTCGACGCAGCGGCTTCCGTCCGGTGACGTTTCGTGTGAAACATCACTCGACTCCGGCGATGTTTCATGTGAAACATCGCCGGGACGGAGGTCAGCGCCCTCTCAGCCCGGTGCTCCGAGCTCCCGCGTGTACAAAAGGTGCCTCCACGCTAGCGGCAATCTTGGCGCGGTGAACAGAGGGCCCCCGTCGTTCTTGCGATGATCGGTCGGTGACCACGACACAGCGCCCCCCGTACCCTCCGCCCGAACCGCCCCGCGGATACGGGTCACGGCCGGAGGGTGGGTACGCGCCCCGCGACGGCGGCGGGTACGGCCACGGCGACCGCGGCGGACTCGGCCCGGGCGACACCGGCCGCCAGAACGACGGTTCCGGATACGGCTCCGGTGACGGATACAGCTCCGGTGACGGATACGGCTCGAACTCCCCGGGTCCGGGTTCCGGCCCGGGCGGCGGCGGTCACGGCGACGGCCGGGGAGGCGACGGTCACGGCGACGGCCGGGGAGGCGGCGGTCGCGGATCCGGTGGAGGCGACGGGCACGACCACGGGTCCGCGCCGGGCGGTGGGCACGGGCACTCGCACAGCCACGGCCCGGCCACGCCTGTCTCGATGCACCTGCGCAAGGTCATCGCGGCCATCCTGATCCCGTTCGCCGCGGCGGTGCTGGTCGGTCTCGCCGTGCTGTGGCCCGGTGGCGCCCCGCCGCACGAGCGCACCGGCGTCGGTTTCGACCGGCAGACCCAGCAGGCCACGGTCACCGAGGTCGTGGACATCAGCTGCAAGGAGGCCGGTGCCTCGGGGGTCCCGCCGACCGGCGACACCTCCACGGCCGAGGGCTCCTCGGCCGTTCAGCAGGAGAACGGCACCTGCAAGCGGGCCACGATCCGGGTGGACAGCGGCAAGGACAAGGGCCGCACCTTCACCGAGATCGTCCAGCCCGACCAGTCCCGCCAGCTGCACGAGGGCCAGGAGGTCGTGGTCGCCTACGAGCCCTCGGCGCCCAGGGATCTGCAGTACTCCGTCACGGACGTCAACCGGCGGGTGCCCCTCGCGCTGCTCGCCGGCATCTTCGCGCTCGCCGTGGTGGCCGTCGGGCGGCTGCGGGGCGTCATGGCGCTGGTCGCGCTGGCGATCAGCTTCCTCGTCCTGAACCAGTTCATCCTGCCCGCGATCCTGCAAGGCTCGAACCCGCTGGTCGTGGCGGTGGTCGGGGCGAGCGCCATCATGCTCATCGCCCTGTACCTGTGTCACGGCCTGTCCGCCCGGACGTCCGTGGCGGTGCTGGGCACCCTCGTCTCGCTGCTGCTGATCGGTGTCCTGGGCTCGGTGTTCATCGGCTGGGCCGCGCTCACCGGCAACACCGACGACAACACCGGGCTGATCCACGGGCTCTATCCGACGATCGACATGAGCGGTCTGCTCCTCGCCGGTGTCATCATCGGCTCGCTCGGTGTCCTCGACGACGTGACGGTCACCCAGACCTCCGCCGTCTGGGAGCTGCACGAGGCCAACCCGGCGATGGGCTGGCGGGGCCTCTACCGCGCCGGCATCCGGATCGGCCGCGACCACATCGCCTCGGTCGTCAACACGCTCGTCCTCGCCTACGCGGGTGCCGCGCTGCCGCTGCTCCTGCTGTTCTCCATCGCGCAGAGCAGTGTGGGCACGGTCGCCAACAGCGAACTGGTCGCGGAGGAGATCGTGCGGACCCTGATCGGTTCGATCGGCCTGGTCGCGTCGGTGCCGGTCACCACGGCCCTGGCCGCGCTGGTGGTCTCGGCCGACCGCCCGGGGACGGAACCCGTCGCGGAGCCCGCCGTGGCGCGAGCGGGGCGGGGCCGGCGCCGCAAGCGCTGACAGACCCCGTAAGCGCTGACTGACCCCGTGGGCACGGAAGGGCACAGAAGGGCGCGGAAGGACGCGCAGGGGCACGGAGAAGCGTTCCTGCACAGCTCGGCGGCATCCGGTGAAGCGTTCCTCCACCGGGCCGCCGGCTGAGGTCTCACCCGGCGCCCTGCTCAGCGAGGATGCGGTCGAGGGCCTCGTCGAGATGCGCGTCGAAGTCGGCGAGCGAACCCTCCTGGCCCAGCGGGACCAGCTTGTCCGTGCGGTCGAGGAACGCGACCAGCGGTGCCGTGGACGACCGGAACAGCGCCTGGTCGGTGCCCACCTGAAGGCGGATCAGCACCTCGCCCAGCGCGTCCGGTTCGACCGGTGTGACCCGCACATCGCCCTCGCCGCACGGCCGGCCCACGCCGTCGATCAGCAGCTCCCGGCCGAAAGCCCAGGTCACCGGGGCATCACCGGGCAAGTGAAAGGTCAGCCGCACGGCATAGGGATCACTGGTCTCATAGCGCAGCTCCACCGGGATGCGGAAGGAGAGCTCCTCGGACACGAGAAAGCTCATCATGACCTCTGCTTGTACGGACTCGCGCATCGCTAACCCCGTCATTCGCCGTCGACTGGCCGGGTACGAACCTCTGACATCAGATGGAATCTTGCTGAACGTACACAGCAGATCACAAGGAGTGAGTTTTCACATACTGATAGAGAGCGCGAGCGACCCGAGCAGCCGTCCGATCTCGTGCTGCAACTGCCGGGCCGCGGGCAGCAGACGATCCGACTGGTGAGCGGGCAGGGAGATGGCCACCGTCGCGGCGGTGGTGCCCAGCGTCAGCGGAATCGCCGCGCACACCGCGCCCAGCGCGTACTCCTGACGTTCGATCACCGGTTCCATGCGGCGGATCCGCTCCAGGCGTCTGAGCAGAGCGTGGTCGTCCCGCACCGTGTAGGGCGTCAGGGGCTGCACCGGGTAGCGGTCGAGGTGGTCGCGGCGGGACGCCTCGTCCAGCTGGGACAGCAGGCACTGCCCGATGGCGTGCGCGTGCCCCGTCTCCCGGAAGCCGGCCCACTCCTCGACCGCCGGGTTGCCGGGGGTGTCGGAGACGCACATGACCTCGATCTCGCCCTCGCGGTAGACCGCGTAGTACACGGGGACGCCGAGCGCGTCCCGCCAGCGCGCGAGGGCGTCGACGACCGTGCTGCGACGTTTCTGCCGCGCTCCGCTGCTGCTCAGCAGCTCGGCCGCCTCACCGAGGAAGAACAGGCCCTTGTCCCGGCGCAGGTAGCCCTCGTGCACGAGGGTGCGCAGCAGGTGGTACGTCGTCGGCAGCGCCAGCCCGGTCTCGCGGGCCAGTTGCTTGGCGGGGGCGCCGTACTCGTGCCGGGCGACGGTCTCCAGCAGGCGCATCGCGCGCTGCACGGAACCGATGAGGGTTGCCGGCGGAGAGGGGGGCGGGGGTGCCGAACGGGGTTGGGCGGGCACGGTGTGGAGGTGGACAGGGGCGGTGTCAGCCGGGACCAAGGGTCACTCCCGAGGCGCGAGGGGGCAGCCCGTGCGGAGGAACACGGGTGGGGATGTACGCCGCTCGCGGGGAAGTCCCCGCGTCGAGTTCCGGACTCTATTCGTCTGCCACCGCACGCAGACGGCCCGGACGGGAAACTTCCCCCGGCCGAGGGAACCGGCGATTCCAGGCGTTTCCTGTTACCCCCACCGGTTTCCCACCGGTCTCACCAGTCGCTGCGTGACGAGGACCCGGCCGTGAACTTCCGTACGACGTAGATGAGTCCGCCGACCAGTGCCACGAAGACCAGCAGCTTGAAGAGCAGTCCGATGACGAAGCCCACCACGCTGGCGATCAGTCCCCCGAACACGACGAGGGCGATGACCGGCACCGCGATCCACTTCACCCACCACGGCAGTCCCGTGAAGATCTCTCGCATCGCCCTCGTCCTTACCTCTCCGCCCGTTCGAGTGCCGGGTCCTGTCGGTCCTTGATGTCCTGCACCCGATGCTAGGTCCGGGACGGGGTGCCACGGGGGCCTCGCACCCCTTGTCCTCCCCTGACCGAACCCCTAGGGAACCCGGGGTCGGTCCCTCAGCTCTCCGGCGGAGAGAAGACCACCAGCACCCTCAGGTCCTCGGTGATGTGGTGGAACTTGTGGGCGACACCGGCCGGCACGTAGACCACGCTGCCGCGCGCCACCTGGGTCGTCTCCATGCCCACGGTGATCGCGGCCCGCCCGCTCACAACGAAGTAGACCTCGTCCTGATGGTGCGGTTTCTGTGGATCCTGGGCGCCCGCGTCCAGGGCGTACAGGCCGACCGACATGTTCTTCTCGCGGAGGAACTGCAGGTAGGCGCCGTCGTGGGCGGCGCGCTCCGCCTCCAGTTCGTCCAGCCGGAATGCCTTCATCGCCTTGTCCGCCCCTGCCTCTTGTGCCCGTGTCCGATCAGGTCTGCCACGATCAGACACATGAAGAATTTCGTAGTCAAGACGATCGCCAACGCGGGTGCCCTGGCGGTCGCCGTGTGGCTGCTCGACAAGATCACCCTGACCGGTGACAGCACGGGCAGGCAGGCCGGCACCCTGATAGTCGTCGCGCTGCTCTTCGGCCTGGTGAACTTCCTGGTCAAGCCGGTCGTCAAGCTCCTCAGCCTGCCGCTGCTGATCCTGACGCTGGGCCTGTTCACCCTGGTCGTCAACGCGCTGATGCTGCTGCTCACCTCGTGGCTGGCCGGTGTGCTCGACCTCAGCTTCCACGTGGAGGGCTTCTGGACGGCCGTCCTGGGCGGTCTGATCATCTCGGTCGTCTCCTGGGCGCTGCACGTCGTCCTGCCCGACGAGGACTGAGCGGCCATGACGTACCGCGTCTGTTTCGTCTGCACGGGCAACATCTGCCGCTCCCCGATGGCCGAGGTCGTCTTCCGCGCGCGGGTCGCGGAGGCCGGGCTGGACGATCGGGTCGAGGTGGACAGCGCCGGCACGGGCGGCTGGCACGAGGGCGACGGCGCCGATCCGCGCACGGTGGCCGTCCTGGAGGACCACGGCTACTCCACGAGCCACACGGCCCGGCAGTTCCAGCCGTCGTGGTTCTCCCGCCTGGACCTGGTGATCGCCCTCGACTCCGGCCACCTCGGAGCCCTGCGCCGCCTGGCGCCCACGGAGCAGGACGCGCGCAAGGTGCGGCTGCTGCGCTCCTACGACCCCGCCGCCGGCGACGACCTCGACGTGCCGGACCCGTACTACGGGGGCCCGGAGGGCTTCGAGGAGTGTCTTGAGATGGTGGAGGCGGCGAGCAGCCATCTGCTCGCCGCAGTGCGCGAGGACATGGAGGGAAGAGCGGCATGAGCGAATCCGCGACGGGTGACCAGGGCGGCACGGCGGACGGCACGGGCCGGACGGCCCCGGGTCCCGGCGACGGCACGCGCGCGGTGCGGGCGGGACTGCCCGAGGCGGTCAAGTACGAGCCCACCCTGCCCGGTCCCGTGTTCGCCGCCCACTTCCACCTGCCGGGCGAGCCGACCGGCCCCTACACCTACGGCCGGGACGAGAACCCGACCTGGACGCTGCTGGAGCGCGCCATCGGCGAGCTGGAGGCGCCCGGCCGGGACGACGCCGAGACGCTCGTCTTCGCCTCGGGCATGGCCGCGACCTCGGCGGTGCTCTTCTCCCAGCTGCGCGCCGGTGACGTGTGCGTGCTGCCCTCCGACGGCTATCAGGCGCTGCCGCTGGTCCGGGCCCAGCTGGAGGCGTTCGGCATCGAGGTGCGCACCGCGCCGACCGGCGGTGACGCCCAGCTCGACGCGCTGGACGGCGCGAAGCTGCTGTGGATCGAGACGCCGTCGAACCCGGGGCTCGACGTGTGCGACATCAGGCGGCTCGCCGAGGCCGCACACGCGCGTGGTGCGCTGGTCGCCGTCGACAACACCCTCGCGACCCCGCTCGGCCAGCGTCCGCTGGAGCTCGGCGCCGACTTCGCGGTGGCCAGTGGCACCAAGCAGCTCACCGGCCACGGCGACATCCTGCTCGGCTATGTCGTGGGCCGGGACGCCGAGGCCATGGCCGCCGTGCGCCGCTGGCGCAAGATCGTCGGAGCGATCCCCGGGCCCATGGAGGCCTGGCTGGCCCACCGTTCGATCGCGACGCTGCAGATGCGGGTCGACCGGCAGTGCGCGACGGCCCTGACGGTCGCCGAGGCGCTGCGCGCGCGGCCCGAGGTGACCGGGCTGCGCTACCCGGGGCTCCCCGAGGACCCCTCGCACAAGATCGCCGCTCAGCAGATGCGGCGCTTCGGCTGCGTGGTGTCGTTCACGCTGCCCTCGCGCGCGCGTGCCGACCGTTTCCTCGACGCCCTGCGGCTCGTGGACGACGCGACGAGCTTCGGCGGAGTGCGGTCCACGGCCGAACGGCGCGGACGCTGGGGCGGGGACGCCGTGCCGGAGGGCTTCGTCCGCCTGTCGGTCGGGGCCGAGGACCCGGACGATCTGGTGGCGGACCTGCTGCACGCCCTGGACGCGTCGGCCGCCTGACCTCCCCCGCGGACGGTCCGAGCCTCCCCCCTCGTGGCTCGGACCGTCCCCCCGGTTCTGCGCGCAAGAACCGCGCGACCAAGGCTAGTTGACTCTCTGTCAGTGTCCAATCACAGTAGCGACAGAGACCTATCGACTTATTTATAGTTGGGCGCGGCCGGGGGCCGGGAGCGGGGGCCGACGAGGGGAGAGTGTCAGTGGATCTGGCCTTGCTGCGGACCTTCGTGACCGTGCACCGGGCCGGCTCCTTCACCCGCGCCGCCGCCCTGCTCGGTCTCTCCCAGCCGGCCGTCACCTCGCAGATCAGAACCCTGGAACGGCAGCTGGGCCGCCCCCTGTTCCTGCGGCAGGCCCGGGGCGTGACCCCGACCAGCATCGGCGACGAACTCGCCCACAAGGCCGCGCCGCATCTCGACGCCCTGGTCGAGATCGCCGAGACCGGCCTCCACGACGACTCCTCCTTACGGACACTGCATCTCGCGGGGCCCCCGGAGTTCACCGCCGAACGAGCCCTGCCCGCGCTCACGGAACTCACCGGCGAGGACGGGCAGGGCTTCGCACTGCGCGCCTCCTTCGGGAACGCCGAGGAGACCCTGGAAGGGCTTTCCGCCGGACATCATGATCTGGCCATCAGCACGGCCCGTCCGCGGGGCGCCCTGCTCACGGCGACTGCGCTCTGCGACGAGGAGCACGTTCTGGTCGCCGCCCCGCGCTGGGCCGAACAGATCGGCGCCGGACAGCCGGACCGCAAGCCTGAGCCGTCCCTGGAGCAGGTGCCCGTGGTGGAGGTGCACGAGTCGCTGCCCTTCGTCTCCCGCTACTGGGCGTCCGTCTTCGACTCGCGCCCGGCCGCTCCCGGCACCGTCGTCGTCCCCGACCTGCGCGCGGTCCTCGCCTGTGCGGTCGCGGGCGCGGGTCTGGCGGTGCTGCCGCGGTATCTGTGCGCGGCCGCGCTGGAGCGGGGTGACGTCGTCGCGCTGCACGAGCCGGCGGTGCCGCCCCTGCGGACGTACTTCCTGGTGGTCCGGACCGGGACCATGGCCATGCCGCACATCGCGCGCGCCCACGACTGGCTGCAGCGGGCGGCGAGCGAGTGGTGCTGAGGGTCGCGCGCGAGGGCCCTTCACTCCGGGCACTCACCCGGTGACAAGTCGCGATGTTTCACGTGGAACCAGCCGGGCCACATTTCCCCCATGACCGTCCGACCCGTGGTCAAGCGCACCGCCCGCGCCGTTCTGCTGGACGGTGACGACCTGATCCTGATCAAGCGCACCAAGCCGGGCATCGATCCCTACTGGGTCACGCCCGGCGGCGGGGTCGAGCCCGACGATCCGACCGTCGTCCACGCCCTCCACCGTGAGGTGTACGAGGAACTCGGCGCGAAGATCACCGATGTGGTGCCCTGCTTCGTGGACACCGTGGAGCACATCGGGGAGGACGGCGGCGCGACCGGGGTGAAGGTGCAGCACTTCTTCGTCTGCCGGCTGGAGACCATGGATCCCTCTCTCCGCCACGGCCCCGAGGTCGACGAGCCCATCGGTTCGTACGAGATCGTGCGCGTGCCTTTCACCCGGGTCGGAATCGCCTCCGTGCACCTCGTTCCGCTGTCGCTGCGGCACTACCTCGACGGCAACATCGAGGGCGTTCGGGCCATGCACGCGCCGGACCTGGGCTGAGCCGGGCCGCGGCTCAGTTCCCGGCCGAGACCAGTTCCTCGACGGAGTCGTGCCGTATGCGGTCCGACGGGATGCCGCTGTCCCGCAGGGCGTCCACACCGCTGCGGATCATCCCCGGCGGGCCCGAGAGGTAGGCGTCGTACTCGTTCCACGGCCCGTAGGCCCGCACGGCGTCCGGAAGCTGCTGGTGCGCCTGCTGGTCGATGATCGCGCGGACCGAGAGCCAGGGGTGGGTCTGCTGCAGGCGGAGCATCGTGTCGATGTCGTACAGGTCGTGGTCGGTCCGGGCGCCGTAGAAGACCTCGACCGGGCGGCGCTCCCCGTGCTCGGCGACATCCTCGACCAGGGCCTTGATGGGCGCGATGCCGGTGCCGCCGCCCACACAGAGCAGGCCGCTGTCGGTGGTGTGGTCCACGGTCATGGACCCGGCGGGCGGACCGAGCCGGATGATGTCACCGGGGCGTGCGCGGTGCACCAGGGCGTTGGACACCCAGCCGGCCGGGACGGCCTTCACGTGGAACGACAGCAGACCGTCGGAGCGCGGCGCCGAGGCGAAGGAGTAGTGCCGCCAGATCCGCGGCCACCAGGGGGTCTCCACGCTGGTGTACTGCCCGGCGAGGAAGGGATACGGCTGGTCGGGGCGGACGGTGACGACCGCGATGTCCGGGGTTCTGAGCTCGTGGGTGACGACCTCGGCGTACCACCAGGCCGGGGACCGCAGCTCGTCCGCGGCCGCCGCGTCGATCATGATTTGGGAGATGGTGGTGTAGGTCCGGACCCAGGCCGCCTCCATCTCCTCGTTCCAGACCCCGGCGGCGTACTTGCTCAGCGCGCCGATGAGGCATTCGCCGACGGCCGGATAGTGCTCGGGCCGGGTGCCGTACTTGCGGTGGCCCCGGCCGAGGTTCTGGAGGTAGTCGACGAGGACGTCAGTGTTGTCGATGTGCTCGGCGGCCGTGAGCAGCGCCCGGAGCAGCCGGTCCCGCTGGGTGTCCATCGCGGCGGGGAACAGCGATCTCAGATCGGGGTGCCGGACGAACAGCAGGGCGTAGAAGTACGAGGTGACCTTGTCGGCCACGGGAGTGACCTCGGCCATGGCGCGGCGGACGAGGACGGCGTCCGGGGAGGCCGCGGGAGCGGAGGCAGCCCGGCCCTGGGACGGCGCCGGCGCGGGCCGCTGGGCGGGGACACGCGACGCGGCGGGGGGCGCCACGGCCGAGGCGGGAGGCGCCACGGCCGAGGCGGGAGGTGCCACGGCCGAGGCGAAGGGTGCCGGGGTCAGCGCTGTGGGCAGGGGACCCGACGACGCGGCCGGTGCGGGGGACGTGGGTCCGGGCGGGGGTGCCGTGCTGTCGGCCGGTGGCTGGGGCGGGGGCGTGGGCCGGCCCACCGGGCGTATCGCCGCCGGGCGACGCACTTCCGCCGGACCGGGGGCTTCCGCCGGACCGGGCTCGCTGCCCGGCTCCGGCTTGTTGCGGGGCGTGAACCAGCCGCCCCCGCCGCCGGAAGTGCCGTTGTCGGCCGACGTGGTGGTCGGAGCGTCCATGGTGTGCCTCGCCTCGAGCATCTTTCGGTCGGTCTGCGCACTTCCTTGGTCGGAAGGTGCCTGCTTTCCCCCGTTGGACGGGCCGTGTTCCCAGCCCTGTCGCGGCCAATGCGGCCACATTCAACCCGTGATCCGGCGCTGTACGGACAAGTAAGGCGAGAGTGTGACATTGCCCGCAGTACTTTCTCCGAGCTTCCCACTCGCCTGGACGGTTCTCGTCGCATTACCGGAAACGCGGGTCTTCGATCTCTCCGTCCCTTTAGGCTGCATTGCCCTGCAGTTGGCTCACACAAGACGGGTCACCCGTCCCTGACGCGAACCGGAGTCGACCCTACCGGCCCGCGCCGTGCACACAAGTCCCCCCTGCCCCCCTCACGAATGCGGGCAGCACGCGCATCATCATGCGGACCAACTGACGTGCGGAATAGTCGCATTGACCGTCCTCATCGGTCACCTGCTGTTCCCATGTGTTTCACGTGAAACGGCCGACGCGTGTTCACTCGCCCCGCATGCGACTGCAACTGGCCAAAAGCTCGTTCGTCTCTGCTGAAACAGGTGGACGCCAAGGGCTTGTGTCGGACAGCCTGGCCTGCGTGTCGACTCCTTCCCTTGCCGCTCTGCCCATCCGCCGTCTGACGCTCCGTGACCTCACCGCCTGCGCCGACTTGTCCGAGGACCGGGGGTGGCCACGGGAAGAGCACAAGTGGGGATTCCTCCTCACGGCCGGAAAGGGCTGGGGCATCGACGACCCCGACGGCGGTCTGGTGAGTGCCTGTGTCGTCACCGAGTACGGACCGCACGAACGCCCCGCTCTCGCCGCGATCGGCATGGTGCTGGTCGCCGGACGGCACGCCAGGCAGGGTGTCGGACGCCGGCTGATGCGCCACGTGATCTCCGCGATGGGCACCACGCCCCTCACCCTGCACGCGACGCCGTACGGCCGCCCGCTCTACGAGGAACTCGGCTTCAAGGTCACCGGGCGGGCGGAGATGCTGAGGGGGCACTTCACTCCCGGCGGACCGGAGCCGGAGGTCGCCACCCGTGCCGCGACCGCCGAGGACCTCTCGACGATCCTCCGACTCGACGAGCAGGTCTTCGGGACCGACCGCACGCACATCGTCACCCGACTGCCCGCCTTCGCGGACCAGTTGCGCGTGGCCGAGGAGAACGGGCGGATCGTCGGTTACGCGGCCGCCTGGCCGAACATGGACACACAGGTCATCGGTCCGCTCATCGCCCGGGACACGGCGGTGGCCCGGGCCCTCATCGCGTCTCTGGCCGCCCACACCGACCTACCGCTGCGCACCGACATCGACGTACGGCACGAGGAACTGCTCACCTGGGTGAAGGAGCGCGGCCTGGCCCCCGTCGCCTTCAACGCGGTGATGACGTACGGCATCACGGAGCTGCCCGGAGACTGGAGCCGGCGCTTCGCCCCGGTCACCGTCGCGGCGGGCTGACGGGCCTTCTCACGCCGAACGCCGGCTCCCCGGGCAACGGGGAACCGGCGTCGGCTGGGCGGGCCTGCAGGGGTCTGGCGAGGCCCCTGCTGGTCAGGCGAGGTGCCAGGTCTGTCGAGGCCCTGCACGGTCTGTCGAGGCCCTGCCCGGTCAGGCGAGGGCCTCCACGGCGGCCGTGGCGAAGGCGTGGTCCTGCTCGGGGGCCCCGCCACCGACGCCGATCGCGCCGATCAGTCGGCCGTCACGGTGCACCGGCACACCACCGGCGATGAACAGCAGCGGCCGGTCGAGCGCGGTGGGCAGCGTGTGGAAGAGGCCTCCGGGCTGTACGGCGTCGACCAGGTCGGCGGTGGGCGCGTTCAGCTGGAGCGCCGTGTAGGCCTTGCGGGTGCTGGTCTCGCCGGAGATCAGCACTGCACGGTCGTCCCGCCGGAAGGCGAGCAGATGCCCGCCCGCGTCCAGGACGGTGACGCTGACGGTGACACCCGCGGCTTCGGCGGCACGGCTCGCGGCGGCGACCAGGGCGTCGGCGTCCTGGGTGGTGAGCGGGGCGACAGCGGTGGTGGTGCTCATGGGGTGGTTCTCCTAGAGGACGTGAGGACGTCAGGACGTGGGGGGGGGGGGTGGGGTCGGGGTGGCCCGACGGCTCAGTGGTGGACGGCGGCCCGCTGCTCGGCGGAAGCGGACCCGGTGACGACGCTGCTGGGGGCACCGTCACGGCGCTCCAGGGCGGCCGAGACAACGGCCAGGAGCAGGGCGCCGGCGGCGAGGGCGGCACCGACCCAGTTGGGGGCGGTGTAACCGAGGCCCGCCGCGATCACGAGGCCGCCGAGCCAGGCGGACAGGGCGTTGCCCAGGTTGAAGGCACCGATGTTGACGGCGGAGGCCAGGGTCGGGGCGCCGTGCGCCTGGTCGAGGACCCGCTTCTGCAGCGGCGGGACGGTGGCGAAGCCCAGAGCACCGATCAGCGCGATTGTGACGGCCGACAGGACCTTGTCGTGCGCGGTGAGGGTGAACAGCGCCAGGACGACGGCCAGGGCGCCCAGGGAGACGTACAGCATGGGCATCAGGGCGCGGTCGGCGAACTTGCCGCCGATCAGGTTGCCACCGACCATGCCGAGGCCGAACAGGACCAGCAGCCAGGTGACCGAGCCGTCGGCGAAGCCGGCGACATGGGTCATCATCGGCGCGATGTAGGTGATGGCCGCGAAGACACCGCCGAAGCCGAGGACGGTCATCGCCATGGCGAGCAGCACCTGCACGTTCTTGAAGGCGGCCAGTTCGTGCCGCAGGCGCACCCCCTCCGGCTTGGGCATGTCGGGGACGAGCCGGGCGATGCCGATCAGGCCGATGACGCCGAGGGCGGCGACGATGCCGAAGGTGACGCGCCAGCCGACGGACTGCCCGACGAGCGTGCCCAGCGGGACGCCGACGACGTTGGCGACGGTCAGCCCGGTGAACATCATCGCGATGGCTCCGGCCTTCTTGTCCGGGGCGACCAGGTCGGCGGCGACGACCGAGCCGATGCCGAAGAAGGCGCCGTGGGCCAGCGAGGCGACGATCCGGCCGATCAGCATGACGCCGAAGGCGGGGGCGAGCGCCGAGAGCAGGTTGCCGGCGATGAACAGGCCCATCAGCAGCATCAGCATCCGCTTGCGGGAGACCTTGGTGCCGAGGACGGTCATCAGCGGGGCGCCGAACATGACGCCCAGCGCATAGCCGGTGACCAGATACCCGGCCGTGGGGATGGAGACCCCGTAGTCGCCCGCGACCTCGGGCAGCAAGCCCATGATCACGAACTCTGTCGTTCCGATCCCGAAGGCCCCGATCGCGAGGGCCAGAAGCGCGAGAGGCATGGAGGGGTTACCTTCCCAGAAGATTGCAGGAGCGCTTTGCGTGCGTCCACAATAGTTGCAGACGCGGGCTATATGCAAACGCCGTCTATTGCGCGGTTGCTCTATCCTGGATGTCAGCCGCCCCGGGACGGAGGAAACGCCAATGACAGCGACGGACCCCGCGCTCACCGCCCTCGCCCAGGGCTGGTGCGCCCTCTCCCTGCTGCACGGGAGGATCGAGGCCCACATCGAGCGCGCCCTGCAGGCCCAGCACGACCTCAGCGCACGGGAGTACTCCCTGCTGGACGTGCTCAGCCGGCAGCACGACGGCGACGGAGGCCATCTGCAGATGAAGCAGGTCGCCGACGCGGTCGTCCTCAGCCAGAGCGCCACCACCCGCCTGGTGACCCGCCTGGAGGACCGCGGCCTCCTGGAGCGCTATCTGTGCCCCACCGACCGGCGGGGCATCTACACGAACGTCACCGAAGCGGGCCTGAAGCTGCTGGAAGAGGCCCGGCCGACCAATGACGCGGCCCTGCGCGAGGCCCTCGACGAGGCCGCGAAGAACCCCGAGCTGGCCCCGCTGGTCCGGGTCGTCGAGACGCTGAAGGCGCCGGTGCCCGCATAACCCCGCCGGCCGCCGCTGCGTAGGGTGCGCCCATGGGAGATCTTGAGATACGCACCGCCGTCACCGACGACGTCCCGGCGATCGTGGCCATGCTCGCCGACGACCCGCTGGGCGCGCAGCGCGAGTCACCGGACGACCTCACCCCGTACGTGACCGCGCTGGAGCGGCTCAGCTCCGACCCGAACCAGCGCCTGGTCGTGGCGGTCCGCGAGGGCCGCGTCGTCGGCACGCTCCAGCTCACGTTCATCCCCGGGCTGTCCCGGCGCGGCGCGACCAGGTCGCTCATCGAGGGCGTGCGCATCCATGCCGAGGAGCGCGGCAGCGGGCTGGGGTCCCGTCTCATCGAGTGGGCGATCGACGAGTCCCGGAAGGAGGGCTGCCAGTTGGTGCAGCTGACCACGGACAAGTCCCGCACCGACGCCCACCGCTTCTACGAGCGGCTCGGTTTCACGGCCTCCCACACCGGCTTCAAGCTCCAGCTCTGACCGGTACACCGAAGCGCCCGTGTTTCACGTGAAACACGGGCGCTCTTTCGCACCTCGCTCAGTTGCTCCGGCTCAGTCGATCTCGCTCAGCGATCTCGCTCAGCGTTCTCCCTCAGCGATCTCGCTCAGCCGATCCCGCGCCAGCCTTCGGGGTCGACCCCTCCCGGCACCGGAGCCGTCTCGTCGTACGGCTGCCGCGTGAACACGAACGAGCCGAGGTCCAGATGGCTCACCGACCCGTCCGGCCTCCGTACGGCCGTGAGCAGCTCTCCGGCGTAGTACCCCTCCAGGCCGGTCCAGGTGCCGTCCCCGTTCGGACGGAAGCGCGAGCGGCGCCCGTTGCCGGACAGCGGCTCCAGCGAGGCCAGCCCGTCGGCCGTGAGCCGCAGGGCGAAGGCGTACGTCCCCCAGTACCACTGGCCCGCCAGCTCCAGTTCGGCCGGCTCGACCTCACGCATCGGCGTCCACGGGGCCGGGATGCGCGGCTCCGCCTCGGCGACGATCCGCACGAGATCGGCGGCGACGGTCGCCACCAGGGGTCCCGAGGTGCAGTTGGCCAGCACCACCGCCGCCACGTCGTCCTCCACGCCGATGCTCACATTCGCCAGGAAGCCCGGCAGGGATCCGCTGTGCCCCACGAGCAGCCGGCCGTGCCGGTGCTGGATCTGCAGGCCGAGGCCGTAGGCGTCGCCCGACATCACGTCCACGGCCTCCGCCGGTGCCGACGGAGTCCGCATCTCCCGCAGGGACTCGGGGCTCAGGACCCGCTCGTCGCCGCGCATGAGGAACGCCGCGAACCGGGCCAGGTCCCCGGTGGTCGACCAGAGTTGACCGGCGGGCGCCATACGGCCGAGGTCCTCGGCGGGCTCCGGCAACAGCACGTCGGCCCAGGTGTGCACCGCCCAGCCGCCCGCATGCGGGGCCCGCGGTCGCACGGTCGTCCGGTCCAGCCCCAGGGGTTCGAGCACTTCCCGCCGCAGTGCCTCCTCCCAGGAGGTCCCCCGTAGCTCCTCCACGAGCGCGCCCAGCAGCGTGTAGCCCGGGTTCGAGTAGTGGTGCCGCCGGCCGACGGGGTGCAGCAAGGGCTGCTCGCCGAGGACGTCGGACAGTTCCGGCCGCAGGGATCCCGAGGTGCGCTCCCACCACGGCGCGGGCGCCTCCGCCGCCAACCCCCCTGTGTGCGCGAGCAGTTCGGCGATGGTGGCCTCCCCCGCCCCCGTACCCGGCAGATGCTTCTCCAGCGGGTCGCCGAGCCCGAGCAGGCCTTCGTCGCGCAGACGCATCACCAGGACGGCGGTGAAGGTCTTGGTGATGGAACCGATCCGGTACTGCACGGTCTCGTCGGGCCCGTGCCCCTCCACCGAGGTCCGGGCCCCGTGCCATACCGCCCGGCCGTCCCGGACGACGGCCGCGACCAGCGACGGCGCCCGTCCCTCAGCCTGTGCCACGGCGATCCGGTGCAGCAGGGCGCGACGCGTGGCGGGAAGCAACTCATCCTGAGGTGTCGTCATGGGCCCAGTCCATCCGGCCCGGTCGCGGGAGTCGACCTCTTTTCACCGCGCGGCGTGGATCAGGTCTGCGCCATGTCCACGAACCGCGAGTAGTGACCCTGGAAGGCGACGGTGATGGTCGCCGTCGGGCCGTTACGGTGCTTGGCCACGATCAGGTCCGCCTCGCCCGCACGGGGCGACTCCTTCTCGTAGGCGTCCTCGCGGTGCAGCAGGATGACCATGTCGGCGTCCTGCTCGATGGAGCCGGACTCACGCAGGTCGGAGACCATCGGCTTCTTGTCCGTGCGCTGCTCGGGGCCACGGTTCAGCTGGGAGAGCGCGATGACCGGGATCTCCAGCTCCTTGGCGAGCAGCTTGAGGTTACGGGACATGTCCGAGACCTCCTGCTGACGGCTCTCGGCCCGCTTGGACCCGCCGGACTGCATCAGCTGGAGGTAGTCGATGACGACCAGGCGGAGGTCGTTGCGCTGCTTGAGGCGGCGGCACTTGGCGCGGATCTCCATCATCGACAGGTTCGGGGAGTCGTCGATGTAGAGCGGGGCGGCCGAAACGTCCGGCATCCGCCGGGCCAGGCGTGTCCAGTCCTCGTCCGTCATCGTGCCGGAGCGCATGTGGTGCAGGGCGACCCGGGCCTCGGCGGACAGCAGACGCATCGCGATCTCGTTGCGCCCCATCTCCAGCGAGAAGATCACGCTCGGCAGGTTGTTCTTGATCGAGGCGGCCCGTGCGAAGTCCAGCGCGAGCGTGGACTTGCCCATGGCGGGACGGGCCGCGATGACGATCATCTGGCCGGGGTGCAGACCGTTGGTGAGCGAGTCGAAGTCCGTGAAGCCCGTGGGCACGCCGGTCATCTCGCCGCTGCGCGAGCCGATCGCCTCGATCTCGTCGAGGGCGCCTTCCATGATGTCGCCGAGCGGCAGGTAGTCCTCGCTGGTGCGCTGCTCGGTGACGGCGTAGACCTCGGCCTGGGCGCGGTTGACGATCTCGTCGACGTCGTCGTCGGCCGCGTATCCCATCTGCGTGATCCGCGTGCCGGCCTCGACCAGGCGGCGCAGGACCGCTCGCTCGTGGACGATCTCCGCGTAGTAGGCCGCGTTGGCCGCCGTGGGCACCGTCTGGACGAGGGTGTGCAGATAGGAGGCCCCGCCGACCTTGTTGATCTCGCCGCGCTTGGTGAGCTCGGCCGCGATCGTGATCGGGTCGGCCGGCTCGCCCTTGGCGTAGACGTCGAGGACGGCCTGGTAGATCGTCTCGTGCGCCGGCTTGTAGAAGTCGTGGCCCTTGAGGATCTCGACGACGTCGGCGATGGCGTCCTTGGACAGCAGCATGCCGCCGAGGACCGACTGCTCCGCCTCGATGTCCTGCGGCGGGACCCGCTCGAACGACGTGCCCGAGCCGCTGTCCCACGCTCCGTTGTCCCGGCCGCGCTCGTGCTGTTCGTCACGGCCCCGGGGACTGTCGCCCCTGCGCCGGGAGGAGGGCAGACGATCACTGGGCCCGCTGTCGGCCCACGGGTCGTCCAAGGGCTCGGAAATGCTCACCGAGCCACCTCCTCCCGTCCGCCGCAGCAGACCTCGCCGTGCCCCTCTTTTCTACGGCACGGCACTGACAAATGAGAGGCCCAACTCCGGTTGGTCGGCGCCGGTTTTGTGGGGTTTTGAAAACCGGCGGACGGAGCGGGCGCCGGACCACCGTAGGCCCCTCGGCACCGTCAGCCAATCTGGTTATCCACAGGCCATGTGGACGACGGCCCAGATGCTGTGGAGAACTCCGTGAAACCTGTGCACGACCCGGTGGACAGGCCTGTGAACAAGCACCACCCTCTCCCGCCACTAAGACTCTGACCTGCGCCTTTGCCATCCACCGGCTGTGCAGAAGAAAAACTTCCCCAACCGGCGCAAGATCGCTTCGAAAGGTGCACAGCAGTGCGCATCGCGGAACGCAAAGTAAGGGGTGATAAAGCTTTGCATCTCTTACCTGTGGACGATTAGATTGGTGCACATGACACAGGCCCCCGCGCGCCGTCGAGACGGCCGGAGACAACACGACCGAGAGATCGTCGCGCTGGCCGTGCCGGCCTTCGGCGCTCTCGTCGCCGAGCCCCTCTTCCTCCTCGCCGACACCGCCATCGTGGGCCATCTGGGCACGGCCCAGCTCGCCGGACTCGGTGTCGCCTCGGCCCTGCTGATGACCGCCGTCAGTGTCTTCGTCTTCCTCGCCTACGCCACCACCGCAGCGGTCGCCCGCCGGGTCGGGGCAGGTGATCTGCAGGCCGCCATCCGCCAGGGCATGGACGGCATCTGGCTGGCGCTCTGTCTCGGTGCCGCCGTCGTCGCCGTCGCCCTGCCCACGGCGCCCCACCTCGTGAGCCTCTTCGGAGCGTCGGAGGCGGCTGCCCCGTACGCCACCACCTACCTGCGCATCTCCGTGCTCGGCATTCCCGCCATGCTCGTGGTCCTCGCCGCGACCGGCGTCCTGCGCGGTCTTCAGGACACCAAGACCCCGCTGTACGTCGCCATCGCCGGCTTCGTCGCGAACGGCGTCCTCAACGTGGGGCTCGTCTACGGCGCCGATCTGGGAATCGCCGGCTCTGCCTGGGGCACGGTCATCGCACAGTGCGGCATGGCCGCGGTCTACCTCGTCGTGGTCCTTAGGGGCGCCCGCAAGCACGGCGCCTCCTTGCGTCCGGACGCCGCCGGGATCAGGGCCTCAGCGCAGGCGGGTGTGCCCCTGCTGGTGCGCACCCTCTCCCTGAGGGCGATCCTGATGATCGCCACAGCGGTCGCCGCCCGGCTGGGAGACGCCGACATCGCCGCCCATCAGATCATCCTGTCCCTCTGGAGTCTGCTCGCCTTCGCTCTCGACGCCATCGCCATCGCGGGACAGGCCATCATCGGCCGCTATCTAGGAGCCGGAGACGCCCAGGGCGCCCGAGACGCCTGCCGTCGCATGGTCGAGTGGGGCATCGCGGTCGGGGTCGTCCTCGGCGTCCTGGTGGTCCTCACCCGTCCGGTGTTCCTGCCCCTGTTCAGCAGCGACCCGGCGGTGATGGACGTGGCGTTGCCCGCCCTGGTCATCGTCGCCCTCTCCCAGCCGATCTCCGGCATCGTCTTCGTGCTGGACGGCGTTCTGATGGGCGCCGGCGACGGCCCTTACCTGGCCTGGGCGATGCTGCTCACCCTCGCGGTGTTCACCCCTGCAGCGCTGCTGGTACCGGTGATGGGCGGTGGGCTCACCGCGCTGTGGGCCACCATGACGCTGATGATGACCGTGCGGATGCTGACCCTGTGGCTGCGCGCCCGCTCCGGGCGCTGGATCGTTACGGGCGCCACGCGCTGACCGTTTCACGTGAAACATCGACGGTTTCACGTGAAACGAGGAGTCCTCCGTGGAACGAGCTGTTTCACGTGAAACACGGCGTCGCACAACTCCCCGCTCAGGCCCGTAACCCAGCCTGGCTGAGCAACGAAGCCGGTCGGCGCACATGACGGTGGGGCCGCCCCCCGAAGGGGACGGCCCCACCGCTCACTGCTCCAGCGAGCACGGCACTCAGGCCGCGACAACCTCGACGTTGACCTTGGCGGCCACCTCGGGGTGCAGACGCACGGACGTCTCGTGAGCGCCCAGCGTCTTGATCGGCGAGCCCAGCTCGATGCGGCGCTTGTCGACCTCGGGGCCACCGGAAGCCTTGATCGCCGAAGCGATGTCGGCCGGGGTGACGGAACCGAAGAGACGACCGGCGTCGCCGGAGCGGACAGCCAGACGGACCTTGACGCCCTCGAGCTGGGCCTTCACCTGGTTGGCCTGCTCGATGGTCTGGATCTCGTGGATCTTGCGAGCACGACGGATCTGCTCGACGTCCTTCTCGCCACCCTTGGTCCAGCGGATAGCGAACTTCCGCGGGATCAGGTAGTTGCGAGCGTAACCGTCCTTGACGTCGACGACGTCGCCCGCGGCACCGAGGCCGGAGACCTCGTGGGTGAGGATGATCTTCATGTGTCGGTCACCCTTCCCTTATCGCGCGGTGGACGTGTAGGGCAGCAGCGCCATCTCACGGCTGTTCTTGACGGCCGTGGCGACGTCACGCTGGTGCTGCGTGCAGTTGCCGGTCACGCGGCGGGCACGGATCTTGCCGCGGTCGGAAATGAACTTCCGCAGCATGTTCGTGTCCTTGTAGTCCACGTACGTGACCTTGTCCTTGCAGAACGCGCAGACCTTCTTCTTCGGCTTGCGCACAGGCGGCTTCGCCATGGTGTTTCTCCTGTGTGATCAAGAAGTGTGGGTGCGAACCCGCCCTTAGAAGGGGGGCTCGTCCGAGTAGCCGCCGCCACCGCCGCCGGAGTTTCCACCCCAGCCGCCGCCACCGCCCTGGTTGCCACCGGCGGGAGCGCCGGTCGCCCACGGGTCGTCGGCGGGAGCTCCGCCGCCCTGCTGGCCGCCACCGGGGCCGCCGCCCCAGCCGCCGCCACCCTGGCCGCCGCCACCGCCGCCGCCGTAACCGCCCTGGCCACCGCGGCCGCTGGTCTTGGTGACCTTGGCCGTGGCATTGCGCAGGCTGGCGCCGACTTCCTCGACGTCCAGCTCGTAGACCGTGCGCTTGACGCCCTCACGGTCCTCGTAGGACCGCTGCTTCAGCCGGCCCTGCACGATGACGCGCATGCCTCGCTGGAGCGACTCCGCGACGTTCTCCGCCGCCTGACGCCAGACCGAGCAGGTCAGGAACAGGCTCTCGCCGTCCTTCCACTCGTTCGTCTGGCGGTCGAAGGTGCGGGGAGTGGACGCGACACGGAACTTCGCGACGGCCGCACCGGAGGGGGTGAAGCGCAGCTCGGGGTCGTCGACAAGATTGCCGACCACCGTGATGACGGTCTCGCCTGCCATGGGGGAACCTCTCGGCGGGTTTGCTCTGGCTGCTTGCTACTCGAATCCCGGGATCAGCTGAGCGTGGAAGCTCAGTGCATCTCGGGACGGAGGACCTTGGTCCGGAGGACCGACTCGTTCAGGTTCATCTGGCGGTCGAGCTCCTTGACGACCGCAGGCTCGGCCTGCAGGTCGATGACCGAGTAGATGCCCTCGGGCTTCTTCTTGATCTCGTACGCGAGACGACGACGACCCCAGGTGTCGACCTTCTCGACCTTTCCGCCGCCGTCACGGACGACAGAGAGGAAGTTCTCGATCAGCGGGGAGACAGCGCGCTCCTCGACGTCGGGGTCGAGGATGACCATCACCTCGTAGTGACGCATGTGGAACCCACCTCCTTTGGACTCAGCGGCCACGGTCGTTCCGTGGCAGGAGGGTTGTGATGCGTAGGCAACGGTATCGGCCACCACTGACAATCAGGGGTTCCGTGGAGAAGCCCTCGCCATGACATGGGCAGACACCGGTGCGGACGGTACAGAGTACCCGCACGGTGGCTTCCGGTTGAAATCCGGTCGTGAGGGCAGCCAATCTGTACGCATCGGGTGTGCATGGCGCTACGATGCGCCGACTTTCGCAGGAGGTGCCCTATGGCACAGGCATTGCGACCCAACACCGCCAGCGGCCTCTTCGCCACGGACGGCAAGCCCCACCCCCTCCAGGACACGCTGCTCGCGGTGACCCTGGTGCTGGGCCTCACCTCGTTCCTCACGGCGATCATCAGCGACGACCTGCACGTGCTCAGCTCCTGGGCCGGCCTGGCGGGCATTCTCACGGGCGCCTACGGCCAGTGGATCTCGGAGACGACGCGTGAGCGCTTCGGCCTGATCCTGGGCCTGGGCGCCTCGGGCGTCGGATTCTTCCTGGGCATGATGCACGGCGGTCTCATCGGCTGACGCCAGAGCACCCCCTTTCGAACACCGGACGACGCCCCGGCCGTCCTCGGGCCGGGGCGCAGCTTCCGTACGCCCAACCGGCGCGCTCCCACGGCGCAGTAGGCTTCGCGCGAGAGCCGGAGCCCCTGAACCCATGGGGACACACCAGCCCGAGGAGCGCCCCGAATGAGCCTGACCCTGAGGACCATCAGTCGAGAGCAGCATCTGGCCTACATCCAGAGCCTGCCGTCGGCGAGCCACATGCAGGTCCCGGCCTGGGCTGATGTCAAGGCGGAATGGCGCTCGGAGAACCTCGGCTGGTTCGACGACCGCACCGGCGAGCTGGTCGGCGTGGGTCTGGTCCTCTACCGGCAGCTTCCCAAGATCAAGCGGTACCTCGCCTACCTGCCCGAGGGCCCGGTCATCAACTGGTTCTCGCCGAATCTGCAGGAATGGATCGAGCCGATGCTGGCGCACCTGAAGCAGCAGGGTGCCTTCTCGGTCAAGATGGGCCCGCCGGTGATCATCCGCCGCTGGGAGGCCGCCTCCATCAAGCAGGGCATCCAGAACCCGGACGTCAAGCGCCTGCGGGACATCGAGGCGGACCACATCGAGCCGCGTGCCTTCGAGGTGGCCGACAAGCTGCGCCGCATGGGCTGGCAGCAGGGCGAGGACGGCGGCGCCGGCTTCGGCGACGTCCAGCCGCGCTACGTCTACCAGGTGCCGCTGGCGAACCGTTCCCTGGAAGAGGTCCACAAGAACTTCAACCAGCTGTGGCGCCGCAACATCAAGAAGGCCGAGAAGGCCGGTGTCGAGGTCGTCCAGGGCGGCTACCAGGACCTCGAGGAATGGCAGCGGCTGTACGAGATCACGGCCGTGCGCGACCACTTCCGGCCGCGCCCGCTGTCGTACTTCCAGCGCATGTGGACGGCCCTCAACAGCGAGGACCCCAACCGGATGCGGCTGTACTTCGCCCGGCACAACGGCGTGAACCTGTCGGCGGCGACGATGCTGATCGTCGGCGGCCACGTCTGGTACTCCTACGGCGCCTCCGACAACATCGGCCGCGAGGTCCGGCCGTCGAACGCCATGCAGTGGCGGATGCTGCGCGACGCCTACGCGCTCGGCGCGACCGTCTACGACCTGCGCGGCATCTCCGACTCGCTGGACGAGACCGACCACCTCTTCGGCCTGATCCAGTTCAAGGTGGGCACGGGCGGCCAGGCCGCCGAGTACCTCGGCGAGTGGGACTTCCCGCTCAACAAGCTGCTGCACAAGGCGCTCGACATCTACATGTCGCGTCGCTGATGTCCCGTTCAGTGCTTCTATACCTCTGACACACGGCAACCGCTGACACACGGCAACCGCTGACACACGGCAACCGCTGATTCACGGCAACCACGAGAAAGGTTCCAGGTCCGGCCATGGCGCTCACGCTCTACGTCGACACCGCGCGCTGGCGGGCGCACCACAAGCACGTGCAGGAGCAGTTCCCCGGCCTCGTGCCGGTCTGCAAGGGCAACGGCTACGGCTTCGGGCACGAGCGGCTGGCGGAGGAGGCCACGCGGCTGGGCTCGGACGTCCTCGCCGTCGGCACGACGTACGAAGCCGCCCGGATCAAGGACTGGTTCGGCGGGGACCTGCTGGTGCTGACGCCCTACCGGCGCGGTGAGGAGCCGGTGCCGCTGCCGGACCGGGTGATCCGCTCGGTGTCTTCGATAGACGGTGTGTACGGCCTCGTCGGTGCCCGTGTGGTGATCGAGGTGATGTCCTCGATGAAGCGGCACGGCATCAGCGAGCAGGACCTGGCCCAGCTGCACGCCGCCATCGAGAACGTCCGCCTGGAGGGTTTCGCCCTCCACCTGCCCCTGGACCGCACCGACGGCTCGGACGCGGTCGAGGAGGTCATCGGCTGGATGGACCGGCTGCGCGCGGCCCGGCTGCCCCTGCACACGATGTTCGTCAGCCATCTGAAGTCCGAGGAGCTCGTCCGGCTCCAGCAGCAGTTCCCGCAGACCCGGTTCCGGGCCCGCATCGGCACGCGGCTGTGGCTGGGGGACCACGACGCCACCGAGTACCGCGGCGCCGTCCTGGACGTCACCCGCGTCGCCAAGGGCGACCGCTTCGGCTACCGGCAGCAGAAGGCGGCCTCGGACGGCTTCCTGGTGGTCGTGGCGGGCGGAACGTCGCACGGGGTGGGTCTGGAGGCCCCCAAGGCGCTGCACGGCGTCATGCCGCGCGCCAAGGGCGTCGCTCGCGCCGGCCTCGCCACGGTGAACCGGAACCTTTCTCCCTTCGTCTGGGCCGGCAAGCAGCGCTGGTTCGCCGAACCGCCGCACATGCAGGTGTCGATCCTGTTCGTGCCCGCGGACGCGCCCGAGCCGCAGGTCGGTGAGGAGCTGGTGGCCCATCTGCGGCACACCACCACGCAGTTCGACCGGCTCGTGGACCGCTGACCGCCGGAGTACAGCGAGAAGGCCGTACAGGGGTCTCCCTGTACGGCCTTCCGTCTGACTGGGGGGCGGCGTCGGGCGGACACCCGGCACCGTTCGCTCAGAGTGAACCGCCCGCGGTGCCTTGCTTGCCCCACTCGATGGGCTGCTCCGTGAAGTGCGCGGTCGCCTGGCGCCGGGAGCGGGCCGCGGGTCCGAGGACGAAGACATCCTCGGCACCGTCGAGCACCCCGCCCGAAGGGTCGTCGTCCCCGGAGCGGCGCACCGGATCCCGCTCCGGCAGGAAGATGTCCCGCACGACCATCACGCAGAGATAGAGCGTGCCCAGCAGGTGCAGCGCGATGGCCCAGTGGTAGCCGTCGGTGGGCAGCCCCTTGTGAGCGTCCCCGCTGGTCGTGTACGCGAGGTACAGCCAGATCCCCAGGAAGTACGCCACCTCGCAGGCCTGCCAGATCAGGAAGTCCCGCCACTTGGGCCGGGCGAGGGCGGCCAGCGGAACGAGCCACAGCACGTACTGCGGCGAGTAGACCTTGTTGGTGAGGATGAACGCCGCGACGATCAGGAAGGCGAGCTGGGCGAACCGGGGACGGCGTGGAGCGGTCAGGGCGAGGGCCGCGACTCCCGCGCAGCACACCAGCATCAGCAGAGTGGCGAGGGTGTTGACGGTGTCGGTGGCGAGCGGGTCGTCCGAGTTCTGGGCCATGATCAGCCAGAAGGAGCCGAAGTCGACGCCCCGTTCCTGGCTGAACGTGTAGAACTTCGACCAGCCCTCGAAGGCGAAGAGCATCACCGGCCCGTTCACGACGACCCAGGCGATGGCCGCCCCGCCCACGGCCGTGGCGAACTCCCGCCATCGGCCGGCCCGCCAGCACAGCACCAGCAGCGGCCCGAGCAGCAGGAAGGGATAGAGCTTGGCGGCCGTGGCGAGCCCCAGCAGGACGCCGAAGGCGAGGGAGCGGCCCCGGGACCACATCAGCATCGCCGCGGCCGTCAGAGCGACCGCCAGCAGGTCCCAGTTGATCGTCGCCGTCAGCGCGAAAGCGGGCGCCAGGGCGACCAGGAGGCCGTCCCAGGGACGCCGGGCATGGGTGCGGGTCACGCAGACGGCGATGACCGCCGCGCAGACCATGAGCATCCCGGCGTTGACCATCCAGTACCACTGCTCCTGGTCCTGGATGGTGCCGCTGCCGGGCGTGAGCCAGGACGCGACCTCCATGAAGACACCGGTCAGCACCGGGTACTCCAGGTACTGCATGTCGCCGGGGAGCCGGTCGAAGTACGGCACGAGCCCGTCGGCGAAACCGCGCCCCTGATAGAGGTGCGGGATGTCCGAGTAGCAGGCGTGCGTGTACTGCGAGCTGGCGCCGAAGAACCAGGCGCCGTTGTAGCAGGGCGCCTTCTGGACCAGGCCGAGGGCGAACATCCCGATCGCCACCAGGGCGATCACCCGGACGGGAGTCCACCAGGACGCCCCGAGCAGGGCGCGCCGCCCGAGCGGGCCGCCGATCAGCTCGCTGCCGGCCGCGGCGACCTTGTCCTCCTGGGTCGGCCGCACCGTGTCCGGCTCGTGGACGCTCCCTGGCGTCGTTTCTGCACTGGGCATGTCGCACATCCTGCCGTACGTGTCCGGCAAAACGGCGAGGGCCGCCGTACCCGAGCGGGTACGGCGGCCCTTGTTTCACGTGAAACGGCGTGTTTCACGTGAAACACCCAAGCCGGGCGATCGGCCGGCTATCCGGCGGGGCCTCCGAAGATGCCTCCGTTGCCGTTTCCTCTGGTGCTGCCGCCGTCCAGATTCGTATCGGTCGGCGTGGGCTCGGTACTTGCTCCTCCGTCCGTGCCCCCGTTGTCCGCACCACCGTTCTGTCCGCCGTTGTCCTCCTCGCAGCCGAAGAAGCCACAGGTGTCGCTCGGCGACGGCGACGGAGCGGTCGGGGTCTCGCTGGGCGTCTCACTGGGAGTCTCGCTCGGCGTCTCGCTCGGCGTCTCACTGGGAGTCGGCGTCGGCGACGGGGCACCCACCGCGTCCTGGACGTCACCGATCGGCTCGGCCTCCGGGAAGCCGAGGTCGGGCTTGCCCTTGAGCGCGGCCTTCATGTACTCGGTCCACACCAGCGTCGGGACGTCACCACCGTGGATGGACTCCTCGCCCGCCGTGCCGTTCATGGACAGCAGCCTGGCGCTCTTGGGGTCCTCGCGGAACATCGCGACCGAGGTCGACAGCTGCTGGGTGTAGCCGACGAACCAGGCCGACTTGTTCTCGTCCGTCGTACCGGTCTTGCCGGCCGCCGTACGGCCGAGGGACAGCGCGTTCTTACCCGTACCGTTCTGGATGACGTTCTCCAGGACGTCGGTGACGTTATTCGCCACGTTCTCGGGCATCGCCTGCGTGATCCTCGGCTTGTCGAAGCCGTCGATCTCCTGCCCGTTGAACTTGACGCTGGTCACCGAGTACGGAGCGGCCTGCTTGCCGGCTGCGGCGAACGTGGCGTAGGCGTCGGCCATGCGGATCGCGCTGGGGGTGGAGGTACCGAGCGCGAACGACGGGTTGAGCGTGGCGAAGCTGCCGTCCAGGATCCCGGCCTTCTCGGCCACGTCCCGCACGTTCCTCATCCCCACGTCCATGCCGAGCTGCACGAACGGCGTGTTGACGGACTGCTCCATCGCCTTGCGCAAGGTGATGTAGCCCCAGGCGCGGTCGCTCTCGTTCTTCTGCAGGAACGGCGTGTTGTCCTTCTTCAGGACGTACGAGCCGTCGTTGTTCAGGACCTTCAGGCGGTCGTTGCCGTTGTACTTGCTCATCGGTGAGAGCGGACCGTCGCTGCGGTAGGTCCCGTACTCCATGGCGGCGGCGAGCACGAACGGCTTCCACGTCGAACCGACGGGGACACCCGAGGTGTCCGCGTTGTTGTTGAAGTGGCCGTTCTCGTAGCCGGCGCCACCGTAGAGGGCGACGATCGCACCGTCCTTGGGCTTCACCGACGCCGCGCCGAACTGGACGTGCTTGTCCAGCTCACGCTTCTCCGGGTCCAGCTTCTCCTTCTCGACCTTCTTGACGGCCTTGGCCAGCGCCTCGACCTTGCTCTTCTCGAAGGTCGTCCGGATCTGGTAGCCGCCCTGGTCGAACTGCTGCTCCGTGATGTCGGAGTGATTCAGGACGTACTTCTTGGCCGTGTCCACCAGGTAGCTGATCTGGCCGCTCATGCCCTTGGTCGCCTTGCGGCCCTGCGGCTCGGGGTACTTCTTGATCGCTTTCTGGTACTGGGCGTCCGTGAGCTTGTCGTCGTTGTGCATCTGCTCGAGGATCCAGCCCCAGCGCTCCTCCGACCGCTTGCGGTTGGCCTTGGCGCTCGCCGACGAGTCGAGGCTCGCGTTGCCCGCGGGGTCGTAGTATGTCGGGCCCTTGAGCAGGGCGGCGAGGAAGGCGCACTCGCTCGGCTCGAGCTCGTGGGCGTCCTTGCCGTAGTACGTCTGGGCAGCGGCCTGGATGCCGTAGGCGCCCCGCCCGTAGTACGAGGTGTTGAGGTAGCCCTGGAGGATCTCCTGCTTGGTGAGCTTCGTGCCCACCTTGATGGAGATGAACATCTCCTTGAACTTCCGGGAGACCGTCTGCTCCTGGCTCAGGTACGTGTTCTTCACGAACTGCTGGGTGATCGTCGATCCACCCTGCGTGTCACCGCCCCGGGCCATGTTCGCCAGGGCTCGCGCGATGCCCATGGGGTCGACGCCCGAGTCCTCGTAGAAGGTCTTGTTCTCGGCCGAGATCACGGCCTCCTGCATGGCCTTCGGGATCCGGTCGATCGTGACGTTCTGCCGGTTCTGGCCACTGCCCGTCGCGACCATCTGCTGGCCGTTGGACCAGTAGTAGACGTTGTTCTGCGACAGGGCCGCCGCGTTCTCCTCGTTCGGGACGCCCACCATGGCGTACCCGATGCCGGCCACGGCCACCAGGCTGCCGAAGAAGCCGATGCACAGACCGGAGACGAGCTTCCAGGACGGCATCCAGCGCTGCCAGCCGTACTTGCCGGCCCGCGGATAGTCGATCAGCCTCTTCTTGTCGGGGACGGCGGCCGCGCGTCCCCGGCCCCGGCCGGCGGCCGCAGCCCCGGCGGCGCCCATGGCGGCGCCACGCCGGCCGCCTCGCGGCGGGTCGGCCGCTCTCCGCCGGCCGCCCCCACTTCTCTGCGCCGCACGCCGGGCCTCGGCACGGCCGCCGTACGAACGCTCTTCACCCCCTGAGCCGTAGGAGTCCGACCCATAGGAGTCGGACGGAGACCCGGTGGCGCCTCGCGGTGCCGCGCGGCGGCCGGAGGACGAGCCGGACTGGCCGCGTCGGGCCGCGGCACGTCCGCCTTCCTGCGGCTGCGGCGGTTTGCGACGGTGCTCGCTCATCGAACGACTACTCCTCGGGCAGGCGCACTCCTGCGCGCCTGGAAACGGCGGCTGGTTTCCGGTCCCCCCGAAGTACGGATGCGGTCGGCTCCGCATTCATCGGTCCCGCATGCACCCGTACTACACCGAAGACCACGACGCTCTCGGGCGTCACTCGGTTCCCGGTGATGTGCATGGCGCACAGACTACGCACCGTCAAAACCTGCCGAGCCCCGAAGTTCACCTCAAATCAGGCAACTCGCGTCCGATGAATCGGTGATGTGATCCCGTTCACCACACCCCCTCTTGTCGCATCCGGAAGGCCGTTCTATCGTCGAGATGTATCGAGTCGATACATCAGCTCGACACATCGCTCCGACACATCGGAGCGATACACCGGACGGAGACCCGCGCACCGGGCGGAGAGGAGGCGACGATGAGCCGGCGTTCCGGCATCCTCGAGTTCGCCGTACTCGGCCTGCTCCGTGAATCTCCGATGCACGGCTACGAGCTGCGTAAACGCCTCAACACGTCCCTTGGCGTGTTCCGTGCGTTCAGCTACGGGACGCTCTACCCCTGCCTCAAGACGCTGGTCGCCAACGGCTGGTTGATCGAGGAACAGGGCAACGAGTCCGAGGCCGCGCCCCTCACCGGCCGCCGCGCCAAGATCGTCTACCGGTTGACGGCGGAAGGTAAGGAGCACTTCGAGCAGCTGCTCTCGCAGACCGGGCCCGACGCGTACGAGGACGAGACCTTCGCCGCCCGTTTCGCATTCTTCGGGCAGACCTCACGCGATGTACGCATGCGCGTACTGGAAGGCCGTCGCAGCCGGCTGGAGGAGCGCCTGGAGAAGATGCGCGCCTCCCTGGCCCGGACCCGGGAACGACTCGACGACTACACGCTCGAGCTTCAGCGCCACGGGATGGAGTCCGTGGAGCGCGAGGTGCGCTGGCTGAACGAGCTCATCGAGAGCGAGCGGGCGGGACGGGACCTCAAGGGCCCCGCCTCCGGGGACCCCGCTTCGCGTGACACCACATCTGGAGCGTCGGGCGGCCTGCCCCGGCCGGGGGACGACCCCCGTCCGGATACGCCCGACGACACCGCCACGTGAGAGCCCTCGCGGGCCTCACTCGTACACACAGGGAGCAACCGGAATGGGTTCGGTTCGCGTAGCCATCGTCGGCGTGGGCAACTGCGCCGCGTCGCTGGTGCAGGGAGTCGAGTACTACAAGGACGCCGACGCGGCGGCCAGGGTGCCGGGCCTGATGCACGTCCAGTTCGGCGACTACCACGTCAGCGACGTCGAGTTCGTCGCCGCGTTCGACGTGGACGCCAAGAAGGTCGGTCTCGACCTCGCGGACGCCATCGGCGCCTCCGAGAACAACACCATCAAGATCTGCGACGTGCCCCGCACCGGCGTGACGGTCCAGCGCGGCCACACCCTCGACGGCCTCGGCCGGTACTACCGCGAGACCATCGAGGAGTCCGCCGAGGAGCCCGTCGACGTCGTCCAGGTCCTCAAGGACCGGCAGGTCGACGTCCTCGTCTGCTACCTGCCCGTCGGCTCCGAGGACGCGGCGAAGTTCTACGCCCAGTGCGCCATCGACGCCAAGGTCGCCTTCGTCAACGCCCTCCCGGTCTTCATCGCCGGCACCAAGGAGTGGGCGGACAAGTTCACCGAGGCGGGCGTCCCGATCGTCGGTGACGACATCAAGTCGCAGGTCGGTGCCACCATCACGCACCGCGTCATGGCGAAGCTGTTCGAGGACCGGGGCGTCATCCTGGACCGCACGATGCAGCTGAACGTCGGCGGCAACATGGACTTCAAGAACATGCTCGAGCGCGACCGCCTCGAGTCGAAGAAGATCTCCAAGACGCAGGCCGTCACCTCCCAGATCCGCGACCGCGAACTGGGCGAGGGCAACGTCCACATCGGCCCGTCCGACTACGTGGCCTGGCTGGACGACCGCAAGTGGGCCTACGTCCGCCTGGAGGGCCGCGCCTTCGGTGACGTCCCGCTGAACCTGGAGTACAAGCTCGAGGTCTGGGACTCCCCGAACTCCGCCGGCGTCATCATCGACGCCCTGCGCGCAGCGAAGATCGCCAAGGACCGCGGCATCGGCGGCCCGATCCTGTCGGCGTCGAGCTACTTCATGAAGTCCCCGCCCGTGCAGTACTTCGACGACGAGGCCCGCGAGAACGTCGAGAAGTTCATCAAGGGTGAGGTCGAGCGCTGACGCGCTGCACACAGTCGCTCCTGCCAGGGCTGTGAGGGTCCCCGGGTCGTATGGCCCGGGGACCCTCCCCGTATGTGAGGCTGGGCACCATGGCCGTCGTCCGTGACCTGCGCGTGCTGCTGCGCTTCCAGGGCTTCCGGCGCCTGCTCGCCGTCCGCCTGCTCTCCCAGGGCGCCGACGGGGTGTACCAGGTCTCGCTCGCCGCCTACGTCGTGTTCTCACCGGAGAGGCAGACCTCGGCGGCCGCGATCGCCTCCGCGATGGCCGTCCTGCTGCTCCCGTACTCGCTCGTCGGCCCCTTCGCCGGCGTCCTGCTCGACCGCTGGCGGCGGCGCCAAGTCCTGCTGCACGGCAGCCTGCTGCGCGCCCTGCTGGCCTGTGCGACGGCCCTGCTGATACTCAGTCCGGCTCCGGACTGGCTCTTCTACGTCTCCGCCCTGTGCGTCACCGCCGTCAACCGCTTCGTGCTCTCCGGTCTGTCCGCCGCCCTGCCCCGCGTCGTCGACGCCGATCGCCTCGTCCTCGCCAACTCCCTCTCGCCGACCGCGGGAACGCTGGCGGCGACCGCCGGCGGCGGCCTCGCCTTCGTCGTCCGGCTGGTGGTGGCGGACTCCGACGCGGCCGTCGTGCTCGTCGCGGCCGGGCTGTACCTGTGCGCGGCCCTGGCGACGCTGAGCATGGCGCCGGAACTCCTCGGCCCCGACCGGAGCGTGGTGCGCGTGCGGATCGGCACGGCCCTCACCGGCACGCTGCGCGAACTCGCGGCGGGCGTACGGCACCTGGCCGCACCGCCGCGCCGGGAGGCCGCCTGGGCACTGGCGGCGATGTCCCTGATGCGGTTCTGCTACGGCGCTCTGCTCGTCATGCTGCTGATGCTCTGCCGGTACGCGCTCACCGACACCACGGACGACGGACTCGCCCTGCTGGGGCTGGCGTTGGGCGTCTCGGGCGCCGGGTTCTTCGCGGCGGCGGTGGTGACGCCGTGGGCCGCGGGACGCCTTGGGCCGGGCCGCTGGATCGTCGTGTGCGCCGGTGCCGCCGCCCTGCTGGAGCCCGCTCTCGGGCTGCCGTTCGCCACCGTGCCCCTGCTGGTGGCGGCGTTCGTCCTGGGCCTGACCACCCAGGGCGCGAAGATCGCCACGGACACCATCGTCCAGTCCTCCGTCGACGACGGCTTCCGTGGCCGGATCTTCTCCGTTTACGACGTCCTGTTCAACGTGTTCTTCGTGGGCGCGGCAGCGGTGGCCGCCCTGATGCTGCCGCCGGACGGCCGGTCCGCGGCGCTGGTGATCACGATCGCCGTTATCTACGCGGCAGTAGCGACTGCTATGGCCCGGTTTGGCCGTGAGCCTGTGTCACATCAATGACACAGAGCCACTCCTGACTACTGCGGTGTCAGTGGCGACCGCTACCTTACGTGGGTCTTATCTCGCGACATGTTCGCGTCACTCATCCATGCTTTTTAGGGGGACCCCCAAGTGTCTACTCCGCCGCCCCAGGGCAACCCGTTCGCCCAGAACCAGCCCGCGGGTCAGCCCCAGGCTCCGTACCCGCCGCAGCCCGGCCAGCCCGGCATCCCGCCCCAGGGCGCGGGCCCGTACGCCCCGGTTCCGCCGCAGCCGTCCGGCCGCAAGCTGAGCTTCAAGACGATCAAGAACATCGTGATCGTCGTCGCGGTGGCGGGCATCGCCATCGGCGGTTACATCACCAGCCGGGACGACGCGAACACGGCGGCTGTGGGCGACTGCATGCACCGCGGCAGCACCAACGACAACAACCCCGACCTCGAGGTCGTCGAGTGCAGCGACGCGAAGGCTCAGTACAAGGTGCTGGCCAAAATCGAGGGCTCCTTCCTGACGGAGACCCTGGCGTCGAGCAAGTGCGAGGCCGAGGCCAAGGACTTCCAGTACACGTACACCGAGAGCGGTGACGGCAAGGACTTCCTGCTCTGCCTGAAGGACTACAAGTAAGAACGCGGACGCGTAGAGGGGCGGTGTTTCACGTGAAACACCGCCCCTCGTGCGGTGGAACGGGGTCATGTTTCACGTGAAACATGACCCCGTTCCACCGCCTCAGCCTTCCTGCTCGGCCCACCACTCCTTGAGCACCGCGACCGCCGCGTCGTGCTCCATCGGCCCGTGCTCCAGCCGCATCTCCAGCATGTGCTTGTACGCGCGGCCGATGACCGGACCGGGACCGACGCCGAGGATCTCCATGATCTGGTTGCCGTCGAGGTCGGGACGGATCGAGTCCAGCTCCTCCTGCTCCTGCAGCCGGGCGATCCGCTCCTCCAGCCCGTCGTACGCCCGGGACAGCGCCGTCGCCTTGCGCTTGTTGCGCGTGGTGCAGTCCGAGCGGGTCAGCTTGTGGAGACGGTCGAGCAGCGGGCCGGCGTCACGGACGTAGCGGCGGACCGCGGAGTCCGTCCACTCGCCGGTGCCGTAGCCGTGGAACCGCAGGTGGAGCTCGACCAGCCGGGAGACGTCCTTCACCAGCTCGTTGGAGTACTTCAGCGCGGTCATGCGCTTCTTGGTCATCTTCGCCCCGACCACCTCGTGGTGGTGGAAGGAGACCCGGCCGTCCTTCTCGAAGCGCCGGGTGCGCGGCTTGCCGATGTCGTGCAGCAGGGCGGCCAGCCGCAGCGTCAGGTCCGGACCGTCGTCCTCCAGCGCCATCGCCTGCTCCAGCACGATCAGCGTGTGGTCGTAGACGTCCTTGTGCCGGTGGTGCTCGTCACGCTCCAGCCGGAGGGCCGGCAGCTCGGGCAGCACGTGGTCGGCGAGCCCGCTCTCCACGAGCAGCGACAGGCCCTTGCGCGGGTGCGGGGAGAGGATCAGCTTGTTCAGCTCGTCCCGGACCCGCTCGGCCGAGACGATCTCGATCCGTCCGGCCATCTCCTTCATCGCGGCGACGACCTCGGGCGCGACCTCGAAGTCCAGCTGAGCCGCGAAGCGCGCGGCCCGCATCATCCGCAGCGGGTCGTCCGAGAAGGAGTCCTGGGGAGTGCCCGGGGTGCGCAGGACACGCGCCGCGAGGTCCTCCAGACCGCCGTGCGGGTCGATGAAGTCCTTCTCCGGCAGCGCGACGGCCATCGCGTTCACCGTGAAGTCACGGCGGACGAGATCCTCCTCGATCGAGTCGCCGTACGACACCTCCGGCTTGCGCGAGGTGCGGTCGTAGGCCTCGGACCGGTAGGTGGTCACCTCGATCTGGTAGCCGCCCTTGTGGGCGCCGACCGTGCCGAAGGCGATCCCGACCTCCCAGACGGCGTCCGCCCAGGGGCGCACGATCTTGAGCACGTCCTGGGGACGGGCGTCGGTCGTGAAGTCCAGGTCGTTGCCGAGCCGGCCCAGCAGCGCGTCCCGGACCGAGCCGCCGACCAGGGCGAGGGAGAACCCGGCCTCCTGGAAGCGGCGGGCGAGGTCGTCGGCGACAGGGGCGACCCGCAGCAGTTCACTCACCGCGCGGTGCTGCACCTGGCTCAGGACGCTGGACGTTTCTTCGTTGGCGTTCGGCACAAAAGAAGAGGGTACGTGGCCCGGGCGCCCCGCAGCTCCCCGTATTCCGGGTGGGGACAGGTCACGTCATACGCGCACAAGGGATGCCTTTGAGCGGCAGAGAACCGCTCTCTTCCCTAGAGCGTCATACCGGGCAGCGGGGCGCCGGCCCGCGATCTTGTGAGGCGGACCGCGGCACTTCCCCTCAGCGCGCATCGTTACCATGCGTGGACGCACATTCCGACGACCACCACTGACGACGACGAGGGACGGGCGAGCGCGTGGCCGACGCGGCAGACTTCCAGGGGACCAGTGCCTCACCTGCCCGCCGGTGGCTACGGCGCACCGGGGCACTGCTCGCTGGTGCGCCCCTGCTGGCCGGGCTCCTCCAGCTGCCCGCCGCGACCCCCGCGGACGCGGCGGGACAGGAGTCCCCGCAGGCTGCCTCCGGCGCGGGCTCGGTCGCCGTCGCGGTCGACTCGCTCACCCCCAGCGCCCCCACCGAGGGGGACACGGTGACGGTCTCGGGCACGGTCATCAACAACGGCAAGCAGCCGGTCACCGACGCCCACGTCGATCTGCGGGTGGGCCCCCAGGTCGAGACCCGTTCGTCCATCGACACCCTGGCCAGGAAGAGCGCCGACCTCCAGGGCCCCATCGGCGAGGAGGTCGGCGGGAAGTACACCGAGACGTTCCCCCAGCTCACGCCCGGCGTGGCCCAGCCCTTCTCGATCTCGGTGCCCGTGGACGAGCTGGACCTCGGCGGGGACGGCGTCTACCAGCTGGGCGTCACCCTCTCCGGGGAGACCACCGCACAGCCCTGGGAGCGGCTCCTCGGCATCCAGCGCACGTTCCTGCCCTGGCAGCCGGAGGAGGCCGGCACGAAGACGAAGACCACGTTCCTGTGGCCTCTCGTCTCCACCTCCCACATGGCCGCCGAGACGGGGTCGAACGAGCAGCAGACGCCGGTCTTCCGCGACGAGGAACTCGCCGAGGAGATCTCCCCGGGCGGCCGCCTGGAACAGATGGTGTCGCTGGGCAAGGGCCTCGACGTCACCTGGGTGGTCGACCCGGACCTGCTGGCGTCCGTCGACGCCATGACCAGGAGCTACGAGGTCCGCGCCGCGGACGGCACCACCGTCCCGGGCAGGAACCAGGAGCTCGCCAAGAAGTGGCTGACCGAGCTCCAGCAGGCGGTCGCCGGCAAGGAGGTCGTCGCCCTGCCCTACGGCGACCCCGACCTGGCCTCCCTCGCCCACAACGGCACGAACGTCACCGGCTCGCTGAGTCACCTCAAGGAAGCCACCGACGTCGTGGACGACACGGTGGAGACCATCCTCCATGTGAAGCCGAACACGGACTTCGCCTGGCCCGCCGAGGGCGCCGTCGACCCGTCGATCGTGAAGGTCGCCACGTCCGCGGGCGCCGACAAGGTGATCGCGCGCGGCGACAGTCTCCAGGACAACCTGTCGTACACGCCCTCCGCGGCCCGGCCCATCGGCGGGGGCACCACGGCGGTCGTGGCGGACGCCAGGATGTCCACGCCCTTCCAGGGCGACCTGACGAAGGCCTCCGCGTCCACGCTCGCCGTGCAGCGCTTCCTCGCCCAGAGCCTGACGCTGGGCCTGCAGACCGGCAAGCAGCGCAGCGTGGTCGTCGCCCCGCAGCGCATGCCGTCCGTCAGCCAGGCCCAGGCCATGTCCGAAGCCCTGGCGGCCCTGGAGGGCGGGAACTGGTCCGAGGCGCAGGACCTCGCGGACGCCGCCAAGGCCAAGCCGGACCCCGCGGCCAACACGAAGGTGCCGCCGGCCTCGGCGTACCCCCGTGACCTGCGCAAGCAGGAACTGCCGCGGGCCGCGTTCGAGCAGATCGCCGAGACGCAGGGCAAGCTCGACAAGTTCAAGGTCATCCTCACCATCCAGTCCCGCGTGGTCACCCCGTTCGGGCGGGCCATGAACCGCGAGATGTCCACGTCCTGGCGCGGCCGGGGCGTCGAGGCGGTGGGCTACCGCGACGACATCGAGTCCTACCTCGACGGGATCATCGACGGCGTCAAGCTGATCCAGAAGACGGAGACCAAGCTCTCCGGCCGCAGCGCCACGATCCCCGTGACCGTCCAGAACAACCTGGTGCAGGGCGTCGAGCACCTGGAGCTGCGGCTGACGTCGAAGAACCCGACCCGGCTCAAGATCGGCGACGCCTCCTACGAGGAGGAGCCCGTCGCGGTCAACGGCGGCCACAGCCAGTCGGTGAAGTTCACCACGTCCGCCAACGCCAACGGGCGGGCCGAAGTGGTCGCCCAGCTCTACACCGAGGACGGCCGTCCCTACGGCGACCCCGTCACCTTCGACGTGCGGGTCACCGAGGTCACTCCCACGGTGATGCTCGTCATCGGCGGCGGCTTCCTGCTCCTGGTCCTGGCCGGCTTCCGGATGTACACCCAGCGCAAGCGCGCCGCCGCCCGCGAGGCCGCCGAGCCCGAGGAGATCGAGCCCGAGGAGTCCGCCGGCGAGCAGGAACCGGCCGGCGCCCCGCAGAACCCGCACACCGCCGGCGACCGTCTCACGGAGGAGCCCGCCGCCGGCTCCCGGGCAGGCGCCCCGGAGCAGCCGAGTGACCCGGCCCCGGACACCGCAGCGGAAAGCGCCGACCCGTCCGGCACGGGTGAGAGAGTGGACCGTTGAGATGTCGTGGCCGGTGGGCCCGGGACGATGAGGTGGGGTAACCATGAACGCGCCGTACGACGGTGACCGCGGCCGTGCCGCGGGCAGCCCGGGCCACCCCGAGGCGGGCGGGCTCGAGGGCTCGCCGGACGAGCACGGCCAGGTACCGCCGCAGCCGCCCGCGGACATGTACCTCCAGGACGCCTACGCCCAGGACCCCTACCAGGCGCACGACCTCTCCGCCCAGGACCCGGTCGGCGAGGCGCTCTACGACCGCGCCGCGCACCCGCCGCCCGCCCCGGGCACCTACCAGCCCCAGCAGCAGCTGTACGCCCAGCCGCCGCAGTCGCCGTACGCCCCCGACCCGCGGGTGTGGGCCCAGACGCCCGCGCCCGAGCCGGACGGCCCGACGCGGCACCTTCCGTACGGCGACGACCCGCGCACCACGCAGTACGTCGGGGTGGACGACCTCGTCTCCCAGGCGGGCGAGCCGCGCCAGGAACCGGACGCGTTCGCGCACCTCTTCCGCGACCAGCAGCAGAGCAGCGGCCACCCCTCGTACGAGTCGCCCTCGGTCCCCGGCCCGTCCCCGGCGCCCATGGCGCAGGGCCAGTACCCGGCACCCGAACAGACCGCGGCGATGACGCCCGTGACGGAGGACGCCCCGGCCCAGGAGTCGGCGCCCTCGCCCGCCCCGAAGAAGGCCGGACGCGCCGCGGGCCTGATGAAGTCCAGCGCCGTGATGGCGGCCGGCACGATGGTCTCCCGCCTCACCGGCTTCATCCGCTCCGCGCTGATCGTCTCGGCCCTGGGCGTCGGCCTGCTCGGTGACACTTTCCAGGTCGCCTACCAGCTGCCGACGATGATCTACATCCTCACCGTCGGCGGCGGTCTGAACTCGGTCTTCGTACCGCAGCTCGTGCGCGCCATGAAGGACGACGAGGACGGCGGTGAGGCCTACGCCAACCGTCTGCTGACCCTGGTCATCGTGACGCTCGGCGGACTCACCGCGCTCTCGGTCCTCGGTGCGCCCCTGCTGATCCGGGTGCTGTCCGATCCGGTCGCCAGCGACCCCGCGGCGAACCAGGTCGCCACCACCTTCGCCCAGTTCTTCCTGCCCACGATCTTCTTCATGGGCATCCACGTGGTGATGGGCCAGATCCTCAACGCCCGCGGCAAGTTCGGCGCGATGATGTGGACCCCGGTCCTGAACAACATCGTCATCATCGTGACGCTGGGCATGTTCATCTACGTCTACGGCACGGCGGCCGACTCCGGCATGGAGGTCACCACCATCCCGCCGGAGGGCCAGCGCCTGCTGGGCGTCGGCGTCCTGCTCGGCCTCGTGGTCCAGGCGCTGGCGATGATCCCCTACCTGCGCGAGACCGGCTTCCGGCTGCGGCTGCGCTTCGACTGGAAGGGCCAGGGGCTCGGCAAGGCCGTCACGCTCGCCAAGTGGACGGTGCTTTTCGTCCTCGCCAACCAGGCGGGCGCCATGATCGTCATCCAGCTGTCCACCGCGGCGGGCAAGGCCTCGCCGGTCGACGGCACCGGTTTCGCCGCCTACGCCAACGCCCAGCTGATCTGGGGCCTGCCGCAGGCCATCATCACCGTCTCCCTCATGGCCGCTCTGCTGCCGCGCCTGTCGCGCTCGGCGGCCGAGGGCGACGGCGGCGCGGTCCGCGACGACATCTCGCAGGGCCTGCGCAACACGGCGGTGGCGATCGTGCCGATCGCCTTCGGTTTCCTCTCGCTCGGCATCCCGATGTGCACGCTGATGTTCGGCTCCTCGGGCACCAGCGAGGCGACCAACATGGGCTACATGCTGATGGCGTTCGGCCTCGGCCTGATCCCGTACTCCGTGCAGTACGTGGTCCTGCGCGCCTTCTACGCCTACGAGGACACCCGAACTCCCTTCTACAACACGGTCATCGTGGCCGCGGTCAACGCCGGCGCCTCGGCGGTCTGCTTCTTCGTCCTCCCGTCCCGCTGGGCCGTGGTCGGCATGGCCGCCTCCTACGGACTGGCCTACGCGATCGGCGTCGGCGTCGCCTGGCGCCGGCTGCGCAAGCGGCTGGGCGGAGACCTCGACGGCGCCCGTGTCCTGCGGACTTACGCCCGGCTGTGCATTGCCTCGATCCCGGCTGCCCTGCTCAGCGGCGCGGCCGTCTACGGCATCGGGCAGACGCTCGGCCAGGGCGTCGCGGGCTCGCTCGCCGCGGTGTTCGCCGGAGGTGTCGTGCTGCTCGGGGTCTTCTTCGTCGCCGCCCGCCGCATGCGCATCGAGGAGCTCAACTCGCTGGTCGGCATGGTCCGCGGACGCCTGGGACGCTGAGTCGGGGGGTAGGCGCACAACCATCGTCAGCCACCGCGTGTCGTGCATAGCGGCGGACTGTGGGCACAATTGGTTTCGGCGTCGGACGGCGCGCAACGGATGCCGGCCGGCGCGCAATGGATGGGGAGGCAGGAACGACGGTGGCGGAACGGAGTACGGCTGCCGTCGACGTGGCAGACAACAGCGGCGAGTCGTCGCTGACCGCACAGGCGGACCAGTCCACGGCCGACGGGGTGGCCAAGAACCGGGAGCGGGACACGGACAGCGACGAGGTACAGGAGAGCAACCGGAGCGACGGCTCCGAGAAGACCTCGACGCCTGAACTGCACAGCGGTCACAAGCTCGCCAGGCGCTACCGCCTCGAGGAGTGCGTCACCCGTCTGGACGGTTTCAGCAGTTGGCGCGCCGTGGACGAGAAACTGCGCCGTGCCGTGGGCGTGCACATCCTGCCCGCGGACCATGCGCGGGCCCGGTCCGTCCTGGCCGCCGCGCGCTCCTCCGCGCTCCTCGGCGACCCGCGCTTCGTCCAGGTGCTGGACGCGGTGGAGGAGAACGACCTCGTCTACGTGGTCCACGAGTGGCTCCCGGACGCGACGGAGCTGACCACGCTCCTCGCCGCCGGGCCCCTGGAGCCGTACGACGCCTACCAGATGGTCAGCCAGGTCTCCGCCGCCATGGCCGCCGCCCACCGTGAGGGCCTCGCCCATCTGCGGCTGAACCCCAACGCCGTGCTGCGCGCCTCGACCGGCCAGTGGCGCATCCGCGGCCTGGCCGTGAACGCCGCGCTGCGCGGCATCTCGTCCGACACCCCGCAGCGCACCGACACCGAGGCCATCGGCGCCCTGCTGTACGCGGCGCTGACCCAGCGCTGGCCGTACGAGAGCGACGCCTACGGGCTGTCGGGGCTGCCGAAGGACATCGGCCTCATCGCGCCGGACCAGGTGCGGGCCGGGGTGCACCGGGGCCTGTCCGAGCTCTCCATGCGCGCCCTCGCCAACGACGGTGCCACCGCCTCCCGGCACGAGTCGCCGTGCACCACGCCGGAGGAGCTGGTGAAGGCGATCGGCGAGATGCCCCGCATCCGCCCGCCGGAGCCGGCCTTCACCGCCCCGCCCGAGTACCAGCGCACGACGTACCAGCAGGGCACCTACGGCCGTCAGGCCCCGCACCCGGGCTCCGCCCAGCCGATCGCGGCCCCGCCGCCCCCGCTGCAGAGCCGCACCGGCAAGGCCCTGAAGTGGGCCGTGTCCGCCCTTCTGATCGCCGCGCTGGGCCTCGGCAGCTGGCAGCTGGCCGACGCCCTCATGGACCAGGGCGGCGCGCCGGACGATCCGACCAAGACGCAGAACAACGAGGGCGGTGACAAGAACAGGAACCGTCCGGCCCCGAAGCCCGTCGCGATCAAGGGGTCCGAGGAGTACGTGGCCAAGGGCGAGGCCCAGCACGCCGCCGACGTCGGCAAGACCTACGACGGCGACCCGTCCACGGGCTGGCGGACCAACAGCTACCTCGACGGTCCGAAGATGGTGATAAAGCCGGGTGTCGGCATCGTCTACGACCTCGGATCCGAGCAGCAGGTCTCGGCAGCGGCCCTGTCACTGCGGTACGGCGGCGACCACACCACGGTCGAGCTGTACGCGACCGACTCCTCCGGTTCCTCCACCCCGCTGAGCTCCATGAAGAAGCTCGGCGATGTGACGACCAGCGGCACCTCCGCGAAGGTCACCGTCGACAAGCCCGTGAAGAGCCGGTACGTCCTGGTCTGGCTGACGGCGCTGCCGTACTCGGGCGCCGACCCGTCCAACTTCAGCGACCCGGGCTACAAGCAGGCCATCACCGAAGTGAAGTTCACGGGCTGAGCGCCGACCGAGGGGAAGGGGGTTCGATGGGGGACCGCGCCGAGCACAGCGGTGCCACGGATCAAGAACTCCTCGCCCGCCATGTCGAGGGTGACCCCGACGCCTTCGGTGAGATCGTCCGACGGCACCGCGACCGGCTCTGGGCCGTCGCCCTGAGAACACTGGGAGACCGCGAGGAGGCCGCTGACGCGGTCCAGGACGCCCTCGTCTCCGCCTACCGGGCCGCCCACACCTTCCGGGGCCAGTCGGCCGTCACGACGTGGCTGCACAGGATCACGGTGAACGCCTGCCTGGACCGGGCCCGCAAGGCGGCCTCCCGGAAGACCTCCCCCGTCGACGACACCGAGCGCCTCGAGCAACTGCTGGAGCCGCACGAGTCGGCCTCGGCACCCGCCGAGCGCAACGATCTCCACCGCCAGCTCATCGAGGCGCTGGGCACGCTGCCCGCCGACCAGCGCGCGGCGCTCGTCCTGGTGGACATGCAGGGCTACCCCGTCGCGGAGGCCGCCCGCATCCTCGATGTGCCGACCGGCACGGTGAAAAGCCGGTGCGCCCGCGGCAGAGCCAGGCTCCTGCCGCTGCTCACCCACCTGCGGCCCGACGGCGGCGGCAAGAAGACGGGCCCGGAGCGGAACCGGACGCCGGACTCGGCCGTCCCACCCGCAGCGGGACCGCGTCCAGCGGAACCGCCGGACACAGGACCGAGCGACTCAGCTGTAGTGAAGGGCGGAGGTGGACGAGCGTGACGTCGACGACCGACATGGACTGGCACCCGGACGTCGCGGAGATCTCCGACCTCGCCGAGGGTCTCCTCCCGCCGGCCCGGAGCAGCGATCTGCGGCGGCACCTCGACTCGTGTGAGCTCTGCGCGGACGTCTACGCCTCCCTGGAGGAGATCCGCGGCCTGCTCGGCACCCTGCCGGGGCCGCCGCGCATGCCCGCCGAGGTGGCCGGCCGCATCGATGCCGCTCTCGCCGCCGAGGCCCTCCTGACGGCCACGCGCCCGGAGACCTCGGACAGCCCGGCCGCGTCCACGAGTGCCCCCGCCGGGGACGCTGCAGCCGAGTCCGATCACGGTGCCGGTTCCGGTCACGGTGTCGGTTCCGATCACGGCGCCGATTCCGACGTGGGATCCGACGCGCGGGACGACAGCGGTGCGCATGTTTCACGTGAAACATCGCCCTCCGCCGACCGGCCCGCCGGACGCCCCCGCGCCTCGACCACCGGCCCGGGACGCAAGGGACGCACCCGGAACGGGCGGCGCAGGATCGCCGTTCTGGGCACCGTCTTCACGGTCGCCGCCTTCGGGCTGGGGTCCGTCCTGCTGTCATCCCTCGGCGACGGTGAGCCCACCCGTGACACGGCGGGCGGGGGGCAGACCAGCCCTGCGGACACCTTCTCCGAGGGGCAGCTGAGGAACCAGGTCTCCGATCTCCTCTCCGAGAACAAGTCCGAGAACAAGAGCGAGAGCGAAGGGGACGGCGGCTCACGCACTCCCTTCGGCGCGGCGACCGCCCCCGGCAGCGACCAGCCCAAGGTCTTCAGGGAGGTCGTCGTGCCCGGCTGCGTGCGCGACGGCATCGGGCGTGAGGATGCCGCCCTCGCTGTCGAGAACGGCCGCTACCAAGGGAAGAAGGCCATGCTCGTGCTGCTTCCCGACGCGGCCGACGCGACCCGGGTCACCGCCTACGTCGTCGATGCGACCTGTGTGGATCAGAAGGGCTCCGCGTCCAAGGGCACGGTTCTCCTGGAGCGTTCCTACCCGTCGTCCTGAGCCGGCGCTTCGTCTTCCCCCTGCGTGGTATCCGGCAGTCCCTGCGTGGTATCCGGCACGGGGCCCGCATCTCCGTGTGCCCGGACACAGTGGGAATGCGCGCCCCTTAGGATCCGTTGGGTGGGGTGAGAGCTTCGGAAGAAGCTCCCACCGGTCGAACGACGCAGTCCAGAGACGAGGAATCAAGCCGTGAGCGACGTCCGTAACGTGATCATCATCGGCTCCGGGCCCGCCGGTTACACGGCGGCGCTGTACACCGCACGCGCGTCGCTGAAGCCCCTGGTGTTCGAGGGCGCTGTCACCGCGGGTGGTGCGCTCATGAACACCACCGACGTCGAGAACTTCCCGGGCTTCCAGGACGGCATCATGGGCCCCGAGCTCATGGACAACATGCGCGCCCAGGCGGAGCGCTTCGGCGCCGAGCTCGTCCCGGACGACGTGGTGGCCGTCGACCTGACCGGTGAGATCAAGACCGTCACGGACACTGCCGGTACCGTCCACCGGGCCAAGGCCGTCATCGTGGCGACCGGCTCGCAGCACCGCAAGCTCGGCCTGCCGAACGAGGACGCTCTCTCCGGCCGTGGCGTGTCGTGGTGCGCCACCTGCGACGGGTTCTTCTTCAAGGACCAGGACATCGCCGTGATCGGTGGCGGTGACACCGCCATGGAGGAGGCGACCTTCCTCTCGCGCTTCGCCAAGTCGGTCACCGTCGTCCACCGGCGGGACACCCTGCGTGCCTCGAAGGCCATGCAGGAGCGCGCCTTCGCCGACCCGAAGATCTCGTTCGTGTGGGACAGCGAGGTCGCCGAGATCCAGGGCGACCCGAAGCTCTCCGGCCTGAAGCTGCGCAACCTCAAGACCGGTGAGCTCTCGGACCTGCCGGTGACGGGTCTCTTCATCGCCATCGGCCACGACCCCCGCACCGAGCTCTTCAAGGGTCAGCTCGACCTGGACGAAGAGGGCTACCTGAAGGTGAATGCGCCGTCCACGCGCACGAACCTGCCGGGTGTCTTCGGTGCCGGCGACGTCGTGGACCACACCTACCGGCAGGCGATCACCGCGGCCGGGACCGGCTGCTCCGCCGCTCTCGACGCCGAGCGCTTCCTCGCCGCCCTCGCGGACGAGGAGCAGGCGGAGCCCGAGAAGACCGCTGTCTGACCCCTCCCTACCCGCCCCACGCACCAACAGTTAAGGAGCCCGCAGTGGCCGGCACCCTGAAGAATGTGACCGACGACTCCTTCGAGCAGGACGTCCTCAAGAGCGACAAGCCCGTCCTGGTGGACTTCTGGGCTGCCTGGTGCGGCCCGTGCCGCCAGATCGCGCCGTCCCTTGAGGCGATCGCCTCGGAGTACGGCGACAAGATCGAGATCGTCAAGCTGAACATCGACGAGAACCCGGGTACGGCCGCCAAGTACGGCGTCATGTCCATCCCGACCCTGAACGTCTACCAGGGTGGCGAGGTCGCCAAGACCATCGTGGGCGCCAAGCCGAAGGCCGCGATCGTTCGCGACCTGGAGGAGTTCATCGCCGAGTAAGACGGCTGAGCCGTCAGTCGACGGTGCATGTTTCACGTGAAACACGAATGGGCCAGCCCGGAAGGGCTGGCCCATTCGTTTGTGTACCCGCCTTTCCAGCGGCCGCAGCGTGTGCTCGCTCGCTTCTACAGCGGCCGCAGCGCCGGTTCCTTCTGAACAGCTCCCAGAAGCCGGTCGAGCGCCATCTCGACGTCTTCCTTCCAGGAGAGCGTGGACCGCAGCTCCAGTCTCAGCCGAGGATGGATGGGGTGCTGCCGGACCGTCTTGAAGCCCACCGCCAGGAGATGATCGGCGGGCAGCACACAGGCCGGCTCCTTCCAGCGCGCGTCTCCGAATGCCTCGATCGCCTTGAAGCCGCGCCGCAGCAGATCCTTCGCCACCGTCTGGACCATGACCCGGCCCAGCCCTTGCCCCTGGTAACCCGGCACGATGAACGCGGTGATCAGCTGGACGGCGTCAGGGGAGACGGGGCTCGTGGGGAACGCCGTGGAGCGCGGGACGTAGGCGGGAGGGGCGTAGAGAACGAAGCCCACCGGCACGTCGTCGACGTAGACGACACGGCCGCAGGAGCCCCAGTCCAGCAACACCGCTGAGATCCAGGCCTCCTTCTCCAGATCGGACGTGCCCGCCTTTACCGCTGCCTCACCGCTGACCGGGTCGAGCTCCCAGAAGACGCACGAGCGACAGCGCTGGGGAAGGTCCTGGAGGTTGTCCAGCGTGAGCGGTACAAGCCGACGCCCCATGGAGGCTGTTCCTCGCTTCCTTCGCCCGCCGCATCGCGAGCGGCTGTCAGAGCACTCCGTTCCCTGAGGAGGCTGCCGATGAATCCACCGACCGCCCCCAGCCCCAAACCGGCGCTCACCAGTCCGGTGCGGCTCATCGTTCGCATGGCCCCTGCCTCCCTCTCACAGGTGCTGCCGGGTGGTCGCGCCGTACCCGAACGCATGGTATCGACGATGCGATTCCCTCGAAACCGCCGAAAAGGAAAGAGCGGGCCATGTTCCGGTACACACCGGACACGGCCCGCTCTGTCGGATGCGCAGCCGAGACTCCCTGGGGAGGCTCAGGACTCGCTGTCCTCGGCGTCGCCCTCCAGAAGACTCCTCTGCAGGACCGGCCCCTCGCCGGGAGCGAGAGAACCGAGGATCCGCTCCAGGTCCTCCATCGAGGCGAACTCGACGGTGATCTTGCCCTTCTTCTGCCCCAGGTCGACCTTCACCCGCGTCTCGAAGCGGTCCGAGAGGCGCGTGGCGAGCTCGGACAGGGCGGGAGAGACCCGGGCCCCGGCACGCGGTCCCTTGGGCTTCTGAGCCTTCTGGGGCCGCGACCCCATGAGGGTGACGATCTCCTCGACGGCGCGCACCGACAGCCCTTCGGCGACGATGCGGTGGGCCAGCCTGTCCTGCTCCTCCGAGTCCTCGACGGACAGCAGGGCCCGCGCATGACCGGCGGAGAGCACCCCCGCGGCGACCCGGCGCTGCACAGCCGGCGAGAGCTTCAGCAGGCGCAGGGTGTTGGAGACCTGCGGGCGGGACCGGCCGATACGGTCCGCCAGCTGGTCGTGCGTGCAGTTGAAGTCCCTGAGCAACTGGTCGTAGGCGGCGGCCTCTTCCAGCGGGTTCAGCTGAGCGCGGTGCAGGTTCTCCAGGAGGGCGTCCAGAAGGAGCTTCTCGTCCTCCGTGGCGCGCACGATCGCCGGGATCGCCTCCAGGCCCGCCTCACGGCAAGCCCGCCAGCGACGCTCACCCATGATGAGCTCATAGCGGGCGGGGCCCACCTGCCGGACGACGACCGGCTGAAGGAGCCCCACTTCCTTGATGGACGTGATGAGCTCGGACAGCGCGTCCTCGTCGAAGACGTCACGCGGCTGCCGCGGGTTCGGCGTGATCTCGTCGAGCGGGATCTCGGCGAAGTGCGCACCGATCGGCGCAGCGGGGGTGGCCGGAGCAGGGGGCTGCGCCGCTTCCTCGGTTTCACGTGAAACAGCCGGCAGCGTCGCCACCTTCGCCGCGGCCACCCCACGGTCGGTCGGCAGCGCGGGCACTGCCGCAGGAGATGTGGACACGGCATTTCCTGCCGCAGCCTGGGCCACCGACTTCTCCGTCGGGGCGGCAGGGATCAGTGCGCCGAGGCCACGGCCCAGTCCCCTCCGTCGCTCGCTCACTGAATGCCCTCCACCATGCTCGGGTCGTTCTGCTGTGCGCCGATGTGGGCGTGTGTGGCGTCATAGCTGATGCCCACGCCCTTCAGCGCGATCTCTCGTGCCGCCTCAAGATAAGAGAGGGCACCACTCGATCCTGGATCGTAAGTCAGGACCGTCTGCCCGTAACTCGGCGCCTCGGAGATACGGACGGACCGGGGGATGCTCGTCCGCAGTACCTCGTCGCCGAAGTGGGTGCGTACCTCTTCGGCGACCTGGGACGCCAGGCGCGTCCGGCCGTCGTACATGGTGAGCAGAATGGTCGACACGTGCAGGGAGGGGTTGAGGTGCCCCCGCACCAGGTCGACGTTGCGCAGCAACTGGCCCAGGCCCTCCAGCGCGTAGTACTCGCACTGAATCGGGATCAGGACTTCCTGGCCCGCCACCAAGGCGTTGACCGTCAGGAGGCCGAGTGAGGGCGGGCAGTCGATGAGGATGTAGTCCAGCGGCTGCTCGTACGCCTGGATGGCGCGCTGCAGCCTGCTCTCCCGCGCCACCAGGGACACCAGCTCGATCTCCGCACCGGCGAGATCGATCGTGGCGGGGGCGCAGAAGAGACCCTCGACATCGGGAACCGGCTGGACGACCTCGGAGAGCGGCTTGCTCTCCACCAACACGTCGTAGATGGACGGGACTTCGGCGTGGTGGTCGATTCCCAGCGCAGTGGACGCGTTGCCCTGAGGGTCGAGGTCGACCACGAGGACCCGGCCGCCGTGCAGAGCCAGCGACGCGGCCAGGTTGACGGTCGTCGTCGTCTTGCCCACACCGCCCTTCTGATTGGCGACCACGATGATCCGGGTCTGCTCAGGCCGCGGCAGGCCTTCGCCGGCGCGGCCCAGAGCCTCCACCGCCAATTGGGCAGCACGACCGATGGGAGTGTCGTCCATCGGAGGCGGTGTTTCACGTGAAACATCCGCCCCCATCGACTCGGTACGGGGACCGGGGACCGGATCGGTCATCGGTCCCGCGATGTTGGCGTCGGACCGCAAGGATTCACTCTCCTCGACTTCAGGCTCGCAATGAACAGAGCCTCCCATGTCTTCGGGGTCGCGAACCAGTGAGGCCTGACGTTCTGTGGAGAAATCCACCTCTGTGGACAACTCAGTTCCCTCGTCGAGTGAACCGAGGGGCTTACGGTCGCGGGGTTCGGCCGCAGCGCGGCCACGACTGATGATGCCGTGCAGCAGTGAGCGACGTTTCACGTGAAACACGATGCAGGGCAGCCGTGGCCGGACCGCCGCGACACTCCGGCATGCGTAGGTTTGGCAGCTTGTGTGGAGTACGTCTCGTCCGCAGGAACGGATCAGCGGCGCCGACGCGCGCGCCCCGTGCGAGCCGCCTTGGCCCGCTTCGCGGCGAAGCGCACACCGCCCGGGCTCTCCCCGACCTCGACGCGCACCACCGTGGACATCGGGTCCACCACACCCTCACCCACATGCAGGATGGAGGTCCCCACGGCTCCCAGCTTGCTGAGCGCCGTGGAGGCGCTCTTCAGCTCCTCCTCGGCGGCGTCGCCCTTGAGCGCGAGCATCTCTCCGTACGGGCGCAGCAGCGGGATGCCCCAGGTGGCGAGACGGTCGAGGGGTGCGACGGCTCGGGCGGTCACCACATGGACGGGCTGGATCTTCCCCATGACCTCCTCGGCCCGGCCACGCATGACCGTCACATGGTCGAGGCCCAGCAGCTCCACGACCTCGGTGAGGAAGTTGGTGCGCCGCAGCAGCGGCTCCAGCAGGGTGATCTTCAGGTCCTCCCGGACCAGCGCCAGCGGAATGCCCGGCAGGCCGGCGCCCGAGCCGACGTCGCACACCGTCACGCCCTCGGGCACGACCTCCGAGAGGACAGCGCAGTTCAGCAGGTGCCGCTCCCACAGGCGGGGCACTTCGCGTGGACCGATGAGACCGCGCTGCACGCCTGCCTCAGCGAGCAGCTCGGCGTAGCGCACCGCATCCGCGAAGCGGTCACCGAACACCTCGCGCGCCTGCTCGGGCGCGGGGGGAAGCTCCGCTGCCTCCGTCACGGGGGACCGTCCTTCCGTACCGCGTCGGCGCACCCGGCGCCGACATCAGAACCACAGAACTATCAGGCTGACAAAGTTCGGCCCCGTCTGCGCAACAGACGGGGCCGGGAAAAGCAGGGGCCGATCAGGCGGGCAGCACGACGACGAAGCGCTGCGGCTCCTCGCCCTCGGACTCGCTGCGCAGGCCGGCAGCCTTGACCGCGTCGTGCACGACCTTGCGCTCGAACGGCGTCATCGGCTTCAGCTTCACGGCCTCGCCGCTGCTCTTGGCCTCGGCGGCGGCTTTGGCGCCCAGCTCGGACAGCTCGGAGCGCTTCTGGGCGCGGTACCCCGCGATGTCGAGCATCAGACGGCTGCGGTCACCGGTCTCCCGGTGCACGGCCAGGCGGGTGAGCTCCTGGAGGGCCTCCAGCACCTCACCGTCACGGCCGACCAGCTTCTGCAGATCACGGCCGCCCGTGTCGCTGATGATCGAGACGGAGGCACGGTCCGCCTCGACGTCCATGTCGATGTCGCCGTCGAGGTCGGCGATGTCGAGCAGACCCTCCAGGTAGTCCGCCGCGATCTCGCCTTCCTGCTCCAGGCGAGTCAGGGTGTCTACACCCTCGGCAGCGGCGGAGGTGGTGCCTTCCGTCACGGGATGGACTCCTTCTTACTTCTTGGACGGGGACTTGGGCCGCTGGGGGCCCTTGCGCTGTCCGGACTGGGCCTTGCTGCGGGTACCGCCGGCGGGCTTCGCGCCGCCCTTCTTGGCAGCGGCGGCGGGCTTGGCGTCCTCGGGCTCGTCGGACTTGGTCAGCGAGGTCTTCGGCTCCTGCTCACCCGCTGCCTTCGCACCTCCGACGGTGCCGGACTGGCGCTGCGCCTTGGTCTGCCGCTTGGGCTGCTGGCGCTTCGGCGTACCGGTGGTGGCCGGCGTACCGTCCTCGGCCTGGGCCGCGGCCGCGGCGTCGCTCCTGATCACCGTGCCGTCGGCCTGCGCGGCGAGTCCGGCCTTGCTCAGTCCGTTGATGAACTTGCGCTCGTACTCGTTGCGGTCCCGGCCCTTGGCGACGATGGCCTTCACGATGACCCGGTCCCGGCGACGGGCGACCTTGTCGCGGTGCGTGACGTGCTTGTGCAGACGCTCCAGGTACTCGGCCTGGGCCTTGGAACCCGGAGTCGGGTTGTTGCGGATGACGTACATCTGCTGGCCCATGGTCCACACGTTGGTGGTCAGCCAGTAGACGAGGACACCGACGGGGAAGTTGATGCCGAAGACGGCGAACATGACCGGGAAGACGTACATCAGCATCTTCTGCTGCTGCATGAACGGCGTCTTCACCGTGGTGTCGATGTTCTTCGTCATCAGCTGGCGCTGCGTGAAGAACTGCGACGCCGACATCAGGACGATCATGATGGCCGTGACGACCCGCACATCGGTGATGGAGGACCCGAGGGCCTCCACCTTCGAGGCGCTGTCGGTGAACTTCGCCGCGAGCGGTGCACCGAAGATGTGGGCCTGCTGCGCGCTCTCCAGCAGCCGGTTGTTGATCACGCCGATGGTGTCGTTCGACGCGATGCTGTTGAGCACGTGGTACAGGGCGAAGAAGAACGGGGACTGCGCCAGGATGGGAAGGCACGAGGAGAGCGGGTTGGTGCCCGTCTCCTTGTACAGCTTCATCATCTCTTCGGACTGACGCTGCTTGTCGTTCTTGTAGCGCTCCTGGATCTTCTTCATCTCGGGCTGGAGCGTCTGCATCGCCCGGGTCGCCTTGATCTGCTTCACGAAGAGCGGGATCAGGCAGATACGGATCAGGATCACCAGGGACACGATCGACAGGCCCCAGGCCCACCCGGTGTCGGGGCCGAAGATGGCGCCGTACACCGTGTGGAACTGGACGATGACCCAGGAGACGGGTGTGGTGATGAAGCTGAAGAGGCTGGCAATCGTGTCCACTAATCATGCTCCTTGGGCATGGGACGGTGTCTCTGCGGCCGGGCTCGAAGGACTCGACGGACTTGTGGGAAGAGTCTGTCCCTCGGTGGCCGGGTCGGCGGCGGAGGGCCCGCCCTTGCGTGCGCGCCACGCGTTACGCAGCATTTCGTGCCACCGCGGACGCTTGCGCGGCGGGACATGGTCCACACCGCCCAGCGACCACGGGTTGCACCGCAGGATGCGCCAGGCCGTGAGTGCCGTTCCCTTGATGGCACCGTGCCGGTCGATGGCCGTGTAGCCGTAGTGGGAGCACGATGGGTAGTACTTGCAGACCGGCCCGAGCAGCGGACTGATCGTCCACTGGTAGAGCTTGATCAGAGCCAGCAGCGGGTACTTCATCGCGCGCCCCCTCCCAGCAGCCGCTGAAGGGCGGCATCCAGGTCTCGGGCCAGCTGTGCATGGTCGGCGTCGCCCGCTCCGGGCAGCGCTCGTACGACTACCAGGCTACCGGGGGGCAGCTGGGCGACTCGCTCGCGCATCAGGTGGCGAAGCCTGCGCTTCACCTTGTTGCGCATGACCGCGCCACCCACGGCCTTGCTCACGACGAAACCCGCACGCGTCGGGGGAGCGCTCTCCCCAGGCGCATGCGGGTCCGTGGCACCGCTTCGAAGGTGGACGACGAGCGTCGGGCGGCCTGCCCGGCGACCTCGTCGTACCGCGGTCGCGAAGTCCTCGCGCCGCCTCAGCCGGTTCTCGGTGGGCAGCACGACGTCATGACCTGATCGGGATCAGGCGGACAGGCGGGCGCGACCCTTGCTACGGCGGGACGCGAGAATCGCGCGGCCGGCACGGGTGCGCATACGCAGCCGGAAGCCGTGGGTCTTCGCGCGACGACGGTTGTTCGGCTGGAAGGTGCGCTTGCTCACTCGGGGGCTCCAGAAAGAATCGGTGGTTGCGGGGTGCCGTCCTGGCTGTCACCGTGCGCCCACGAGTAGCTCGCAGTTACGCCCGAGTGCACCGCTTACCGATCACCCCAGTGATCTGTGCCCATCGGAGGCAGGCGGCAGCAGCCATCGACAACTCGACCTGGTTACGGTACGCGCGGCTACGCCATCCGGTCAAACCAGGAGTCGCCGGGAGACACTTGTCCACAGCCTGGGGACAACAACTTGAACCGCACCCGCCGCCCTGACTACCGTGACTGGACTCCGATTCGTTCCCTTATCCCTGCCCGACCCGATTTACATCCCGACCCGTCCCCGAATCACACCTTCGAGGGACCCGTGAGAGAGCGTGCCCTGTGGCTGACGTACCTGCCGATCTTGCCGCAGTGTGGCCACGCGTATTGGAGCAGCTCCTCGGGGAGGGCCGCGGCCAGGGGGTCGAGGCGAAGGACGAGCACTGGATCCGGCGCTGCCAGCCGCTCGCGCTGGTCGCCGACACGGCACTGCTCGCCGTACCGAACGAATTCGCGAAGGGCGTGCTGGAGGGCCGTCTGGCGCCGGTCGTCAGCGAGACGCTGAGCCGTGAGTGCGGCCGCCCGATCCGGATCGCGATCACGGTCGACGACTCCGCGGGCGAGCCCCCGGCCACACCGGCACCGCCCGCCCGCCCTCAGCGCTACGAGGAGCCCGAGCTCCCGTCCGCACGCCAGGACCGCGACGGCTACGACGCCCGCCAGGAACGTGACGCGTACGACAGCCGCTCCGACCGGGACGGCTACGAAAACCGCTCCGACCGCGACGGATACGACAGCCGCCCCGAGCGCGACGGATACGACAAGCGCCAGGACCGCGACGGCTACGACGCGCGCCAGGAACGTGACGCGTACGACAATCGCCCCGAGCGCGACGGATACGAGGGCCGCGCAGACCGTGACGGCCGCCAGGACCGCGACGGCTACGAGGGATACGGGCGGCACCGCGCCGAGCCGCTGCCGGGCACGGGCGGTGACCAGGTCCCGCCTACGCGCGCAGACCAGCTCCCGACGGCCCGCCCGGCCTACCCCGGCGAGTACCAGCGCCCGGAGCCCGGCGCCTGGCCGCGCCCCACGCAGGACGACTACGGCTGGCAGCAGCAGCGCCTCGGCTTCCCCGACCGTGACCCGTACGCGTCACCGTCCCAGGACTCCTACGGCGGGCAGGACTCGTACGGCGGGCAGGATTCCTACGGCTCCCCCAAGGAGCCCTACGGATCACAGGACTACCGTCCACAGCCCGTGGAGCGCCCCTCCTACGAGCCGCCGCGCTCCCAGTACGAGACCCCACGCCCCGACTACGACCAGCGCGACCCGGTCCGCCGCGAGCTGCCGGAGCCGCCGGCCGGCTCGGGGCACGTGCACCGCGGCGGCCCCGTCGGCCCGAACCTGCCGACGACCGGGGCTCCCGGCCCGCTGGCCGCGCAGCCCGCGCCGGCGACGGGCCCGGGCGAGCCCACCGCCCGCCTGAATCCGAAGTACCTCTTCGACACGTTCGTCATCGGCGCCTCCAACCGCTTCGCGCACGCGGCCGCGGTCGCCGTCGCGGAGGCACCGGCCAAGGCGTACAACCCCTTGTTCATCTACGGGGAGTCCGGGCTCGGCAAGACGCACCTGCTGCACGCCATCGGGCACTACGCGCGCAGCCTGTACCCCGGCACGCGGGTGCGGTACGTGAGCTCGGAGGAGTTCACGAACGAGTTCATCAACTCCATCCGCGACGGCAAGGGCGACAGCTTCCGCAAGCGGTACCGCGAGATGGACATCCTGCTCGTCGACGACATCCAGTTCCTCGCGGACAAGGAGTCGACGCAGGAGGAGTTCTTCCACACCTTCAACACGCTCCACAACGCCAACAAGCAGATCGTGCTCTCCAGCGACCGGCCGCCCAAGCAGCTGGTGACGCTGGAGGACCGGCTGCGGAACCGTTTCGAGTGGGGACTGATCACGGACGTCCAGCCGCCCGAGCTGGAGACGCGGATCGCGATCCTGCGCAAGAAGGCGGTGCAGGAGCAGCTGAACGCGCCGCCGGAGGTCCTGGAGTTCATCGCGTCCCGGATCTCGCGGAACATCCGTGAGCTGGAGGGCGCGCTGATCCGGGTCACGGCGTTCGCCTCGCTGAACCGCCAGCCCGTGGACCTGGGGCTGACGGAGATCGTCCTCAAGGACCTCATCCCCGGCGGCGACGACTCGGCGCCCGAGATCACCTCCACGGCGATCATGGGCGCGACGGCGGACTACTTCGGGCTGACCGTCGAGGACCTGTGCGGCACCTCCCGCGGGCGGGCCCTCGTCACCGCCCGGCAGATCGCCATGTACCTGTGCCGGGAGCTGACGGACCTGTCGCTGCCGAAGATCGGCGCGCTGTTCGGCGGCCGGGACCACACGACGGTCATGCACGCGGACCGCAAGATCCGCAATCTGATGGCCGAGCGGCGCTCCATCTACAACCAGGTCACGGAGCTCACCAACCGCATCAAGAACGGCTGAGCGCCGCTCCCCAGACCGCTGAGGGCGCCCCCGGAGCCTCCCGGGGGCGCCCTCGCGCATATCCGCGGGGGCTCGTGCCGGCCCGCGGCCGCAGCCCGGTGTTCGAATAGTCGCCGGGTTACGGCCTCCCTCCACAGATTCGGGGACTTTCTGCCGTCCACATCCTGGGGACCGGGGAGTTGTCCAGATCGTGTCCACAGGGAGCACTGTCGAAAGACCATCAGACCAGCTCAGCCGGTTGTGGATTGGTGGACGAACGATCTCCACAGACTGTGGACGAAGCGGTGATCCACAGGCTGTGCACCAAGTTGTCCACGGGCTGCCCACAGGCTGGGGGCGGTTGTCCCCAGCGATCGGCCGCTTCTCCACATGGCTGTCCACTGTTCGGCAACCCGACGCGCCTCCTCACCGGGTCGAGTGAAAGGCGTCACACCAAGGTGCCGGGTTGGGCTGTGGGAAAGGTGGGTAAACCTGGGGACGGCACTGGGGAGAACTCGCCTCCTCCTGTGCACGGGGTGTGCAGAACTTTCCGTTCTCCACAGAGACGCCGGGTTGTCCACCGCCGTCACCCACAGGCCCCGTGGACAAAATTTCCGCTCTGAGCTGGGCAAACGTGGTTATCCACGGTATCCACAGGCCCTACTACTACTCCCGACTAGAGAGAGAGCGGAATTCGTTTCGAAGTGGGCCCTGTGCACAACTCGCTCTCCGGAGCCCGGCCGCCCCTCGTCACGACTTGACCCCGAGAGGCACCTACTGTCAGTGCCGTGCGTCAGACTGGTCCCCGGTGTCCTCCCCGTCTCAGGGACCGTCGACACCGAGACAGACGACGAGGGCCAGGCAGAGCGAGAAGCGCCGGCAACAGCAGGAGGCGGCAACAGTGAAGATCCGGGTGGAACGCGACGTACTCGCGGAGGCAGTGGCCTGGGCGGCTCGCAGCCTCCCGGCCCGTCCGCCGGCGCCTGTCCTCGCCGGCCTGCTCCTCAAGGCCGAGGACGGCCAGCTGAGCCTGTCCGGCTTCGACTACGAGGTCTCCGCCCGGGTGGGCGTCGAGGCCGAGGTCGAGGAGGAGGGCACGGTCCTGGTCTCCGGCCGCCTGCTCGCGGACATCTGCCGTGCGCTCCCCAACCGCCCGGTGGAGATTTCCACAGACGGTGTACGGGCGACGGTGGTCTGCGGCTCCTCGCGGTTCACCCTCCACACCCTGCCTGTGGAGGAGTACCCGGCCCTGCCGCAGATGCCGAACGCGACGGGCACGGTCCCCGGCGAGGTCTTCGCCTCCGCGGCCGCCCAGGTCGCCATCGCCGCCGGCCGTGACGACACGCTGCCCGTGCTCACCGGCGTCCGCATCGAGATCGAGGGCGACACGGTCACGCTGGCCTCCACCGACCGCTACCGCTTCGCGGTCCGCGAGTTCCTGTGGAAGCCGGAGAACCCGGACGCCTCCGCGGTCGCCCTGGTGCCCGCCAAGACGCTCCTGGACACCGCCAAGGCCCTGACCAGCGGCGACCAGGTGACCCTGGCGCTGTCCGGCTCGGGTTCGGGCGAGGGCCTGATCGGCTTCGAGGGCGCCGGCCGCCGCACCACGACCCGCCTGCTGGAGGGCGACCTCCCGAAGTACCGCACGCTGTTCCCGACGGAGTTCAACAGCGTCGCCGTGATCGAGACCGCCCCCTTCGTGGAGGCCGTCAAGCGTGTGGCCCTGGTCGCCGAGCGCAACACCCCGGTGCGGCTCAGCTTCGAGCAGGGCGTGCTCATCCTGGAGGCCGGCTCCAGCGACGACGCACAGGCTGTGGAAAGGGTCGACGCCCAGCTGGAGGGCGACGACATCTCGATCGCCTTCAACCCGACTTTCCTGCTCGACGGTCTGAGCGCCATCGACTCCCCGGTCGCCCAGCTGTCCTTCACGACGTCCACCAAGCCCGCGCTGCTCAGCGGCAAGCCGGCGCTGGACGCCGAGGCGGACGAGGCCTACAAGTACCTGATCATGCCGGTGCGCCTCAGCGGCTGAGCTCCGCCGGCTGTCCACAGGCTGGGGGAAACCCGCAGGTGAGGGCGTGCGAGTGAGCGCGTATGCCCACAGATGTGCACGAGCGTCCGGGATTAGGCTCGGACGCGGCACACCAGTGCCGCAGCGCCACGTCGGACACCTGCAAACCTAAGGAAAACAACTGATGGAGCTCGGTCTCGTCGGCCTCGGCAAGATGGGCGGCAACATGCGCGAGCGGATCCGCCGCGCGGGCCACACCGTCTACGGATACGACCGCAACCCGGACCTCGCCGATGTCCACAGCCTGGAAGAGCTTGTGGGCAAGCTCAGCGGACCGCGCGTGGTCTGGGTGATGGTCCCGGCGGGCGAGGCCACCCAGTCCACCATCGACCGGCTCGCCGAGCTGCTCGAGCCGGGCGACGTCGTCGTGGACGGCGGCAACTCCCGCTGGACGGACGACGAGAAGCACGCCGAGGAGCTGGCGGCCAAGGGCATCGGCTTCGTCGACTGCGGTGTCTCCGGCGGCGTCTGGGGCCTGGAGAACGGCTACGCGCTGATGTACGGCGGCGACCCGGAGAACGTCGCGAAGGTGCAGCCGGTCTTCGACGCCCTCAAGCCGGAGGGCGACTTCGGCTCGGTGCACGCCGGCAAGGTCGGCGCGGGCCACTTCGCCAAGATGGTCCACAACGGCATCGAGTACGCGATGATGCAGGCTTATGCCGAGGGCTGGGAGCTGCTGGAGAAGGTCGACTCCGTGACCGACGTCCGGGAGGTCTTCCGCTCCTGGCAGGAGGGCACGGTCATCCGCTCCTGGCTGCTCGACCTCGCGGTGAACGCGCTCGACGAGGACGAGCACCTGGACGGGCTCCGGGGTTATGCACAGGACTCCGGCGAGGGACGCTGGACTGTGGAGGCCGCGATCGACAACGCGGTGCCGCTGCCGGCGATCACCGCGTCGCTGTTCGCGCGGTTCGCCTCCCGCCAGGAGGACTCGCCCCAGATGAAGATGATCGCGGCGCTGCGGAACCAGTTCGGCGGCCACGCGGTCGAGAAGAAGTAACCGAGCACCGAGGGAGGTCGGCGAAACGACCATGCACGTCACGCATCTGTCGCTGGCCGACTTCCGCTCCTATCCCCGGGTCGAGGTCCCCCTCGACCCGGGGGTCACGGCCTTCGTCGGGCCGAACGGACAGGGCAAGACCAACCTCGTCGAGGCCGTCGGCTATCTCGCCACCCTCGGCAGCCACCGGGTCTCCTCCGACGCGCCCCTGGTCCGCATGGGCGCCGAGCGCGCGATCGTCCGGGCCCAGGTGCGGCAGGGCGAGCGGCAGCAGCTGATCGAGCTGGAACTCAACCCGGGCCGCGCCAACCGTGCCCGGATCAACAGGTCCACGCAGGTCAGACCACGTGACGTGCTGGGGATCGTACGGACCGTGCTGTTCGCGCCGGAGGATCTCGCCCTGGTCAAGGGCGACCCCGGGGAGCGGCGCCGGTTCCTCGACGAGCTGATCACCGCCCGCTCCCCGCGCATGGCCGGCGTCCGCTCCGACTACGACCGGGTGCTCAAGCAGCGCAACACCCTGCTGAAGTCGGCCGCGCTGGCCCGGCGGCACGGCGGCCGCTCCATGGACATGTCCACCCTGGACGTCTGGGACCAGCACCTCGCGCGCGCGGGCGCCGAGTTGCTCGCCCAGCGGCTCGATCTGATCGCCACGCTCCAGCCGCTGGCCGACAAGGCGTACGAGCAGCTCGCCCCCGGCGGCGGTCCGGTCGCGCTGGAGTACAAGCCGTCCGCGCCGGGCGAGGCGCACACCCGCGACGACCTGTTCGAGCAGCTGACGGCCGCGCTCGCCGAGGCCCGCAAGCAGGAGATCGAGCGGGGCGTCACGCTGGTCGGACCGCACCGGGACGACCTGCTGCTCAAGCTCGGCCAGCTGCCCGCCAAGGGCTACGCCTCCCACGGCGAGTCCTGGTCGTACGCGCTGGCGCTGCGCCTGGCCTCGTACGACCTGCTGCGGGCGGAGGGCAACGAGCCGGTGCTGGTGCTCGACGACGTCTTCGCCGAGCTGGACACCCGCCGGCGCGAGCGGCTCGCCGAGCTGGTCGCGCCCGGTGAGCAGGTCCTGGTGACCGCGGCGGTGGACGACGACGTCCCGCACGTGCTGTCCGGGGTGCGGTTCGCCGTGTCCGAGGGGACGGTGGAGCGCGTATGAGCACGCAGGAGCCGAAGAAGGACCCCGAGCCCTCCGGCGTGGACCTCGCGCGCGTGGCGTTGCGCGCCGCGAAGGAGGCCGCCCGCGCGCGGGGGGACGCGGCGCAGCAGAAGAAGCAGGCACGCCGGGGCGGCGGGCTGCGCTCCGGCGCGCGCGCCGACGGCCGCGACCCCATGGCGCTCGGCCCCGCGATCAACCGGCTGATCACCGAACGCGGTTGGGAGGCCCCGGCCGCGGTGGGCGGTGTGATGGGCCGCTGGCCGCAGATCGTCGGCGAGAAGCTCGCCGACCACTGCACCCCGCAGCGGTACGACGAGGACGAGCGGGTCCTGGTCGTGCAGTGCGAGTCGCCGGCCTGGGCGACGGAGGTGCGCCGGCTGGCGCCCGTGCTCGTCGCGCGGCTCAACGAGGACCTGGGACACGGCACCGTGCGGCAGATCAAGGTGGTCGGCCCCAGCGCTCCCACGCGCCGCTACGGCCCCCTGCGCGCCCCCGGCAGCGGTGGTCCTGGCCCTTCCTACAGGTGACTTACATCACGTCTTCCTGCCCCGGACCGGCCTGCGCGGCCGTCCCGTCGCGGCACCGCACACGGTTGCGAATCGCGACCTGACTCCGAAGTAGCCAAGGGTTGACGGCTGGAAGCGCTGAGTGGCTCTGTGAGCCTCTTGGAGCCCCCATCCGTATATCGGGAGTCGGGCAAGACCCGTCGAGGGCGGCACATGCGGACTCAGGTACCGGCAAACCCCCATCAGTGTCAGTGCTACCGGTAGACTGGAAGCAATCCCGCCCCACTCGCTGGGGACCGTCCGGGAAAAGCTGAGCAACGCTGATCAAGGCTTACCAACGCAACATGCCGCAGCCGCTCCGGCAACCCTCCCCCGGAGGGGGGACCCCCAGAGCCTGGCTCGTGCTGTGCCAGAAAGGGCGCTTCGTGGCCGATTCCGGCAACCCCAACGAGAACATCCCGTCCACCGAGGCCCCGGCCGGAGTCGCCGAGGCCTCCGTAACGGCGTCGTACGACGCCAGTGCCATCACCGTCCTCGAGGGTCTGGACGCGGTCCGCAAGCGACCCGGTATGTACATCGGTTCCACCGGTGAGCGCGGCCTGCACCACCTCGTCTACGAGGTCGTCGACAACTCCGTCGACGAGGCGCTGGCCGGGCACGCGGACACGATCGAGGTGACGATCCTCGCCGACGGCGGCGTCCGGGTCGTCGACAACGGCCGTGGCATCCCGGTGGGCATCGTCCCGTCCGAGGGCAAGCCGGCCGTCGAGGTCGTGCTGACCGTGCTCCACGCGGGCGGCAAGTTCGGCGGCGGCGGCTACGCGGTCTCCGGTGGTCTGCACGGCGTCGGCGTCTCGGTCGTGAACGCCCTGTCCAGCAAGGTCTCCGTCGAGGTGAAGACCGACGGCCACCGCTGGACGCAGGACTACAAGATGGGCGTCCCGACGGCCCCCCTCGCCCAGCACGAGGCCACGGAGGAGACCGGCACCTCGGTCACCTTCTGGGCCGACGGCGACATCTTCGAGACGACCGACTACTCCTTCGAGACGCTGTCGCGGCGCTTCCAGGAGATGGCGTTCCTCAACAAGGGCCTGACCATCAAGCTCACGGACGAGCGCGAGTCGGCGAAGGCCACCTCCGGGGCGGACGAGGCCGGCGCGGACGAGACCGCCGAGGTCAAGACGGTCACGTACCACTACGAGGGCGGCATCGTCGACTTCGTGAAGTACCTCAACTCCCGCAAGGGAGAAGCGGTGCACCCGTCGGTGATCGACCTGGAGGCCGAGGACAAGGACAAGTCCCTCTCCCTCGAAGTCGCCATGCAGTGGAACAGCGGCTACAGCGAGGGCGTGTACTCCTTCGCCAACATCATCCACACCCACGAGGGCGGCACCCACGAAGAGGGCTTCCGCGCGGCGCTGACGAACCTGATCAACAAGTACGCGCGCGACAAGAAGCTGCTCCGCGAGAAGGACGACAACCTCACGGGCGACGACATCCGCGAGGGTCTGACCGCGATCATCTCGGTCAAGCTGAGCGAGCCGCAGTTCGAGGGCCAGACCAAGACCAAGCTGGGCAACACGGAGGCGAAGACCTTCGTCCAGAAGGCCGTCTACGAGCACCTCAACGACTGGCTGGACCGCAACCCGAACGAGGCCGCGGACATCGTCCGCAAGGGCATCCAGGCCGCCACCGCGCGCGTGGCCGCCCGCAAGGCCCGCGACCTGACCCGCCGCAAGGGCCTGCTGGAGACCGCGTCCCTGCCGGGCAAGCTCTCGGACTGCCAGTCGAACGACCCCACCAAGTGCGAGATCTTCATCGTCGAGGGTGACTCCGCCGGCGGCTCGGCCAAGTCCGGCCGCAACCCGCAGTACCAGGCGATCCTCCCGATCCGCGGCAAGATCCTCAACGTCGAGAAGGCCAGGATCGACAAGATCCTGCAGAACCAGGAGATCCAGGCGCTGATCTCGGCCTTCGGCACCGGTGTGCACGAGGACTTCGACATCGAGAAGCTCCGCTATCACAAGATCATCCTGATGGCGGACGCCGACGTCGACGGCCAGCACATCAGCACCCTGCTGCTGACCTTCCTGTTCCGCTTCATGCGGCCGCTGGTCGAGGCCGGCCACGTGTACCTCTCCCGTCCCCCGCTGTACAAGATCAAGTGGGGCCGGGACGACGTGGAGTACGCCTACTCGGACCGCGAGCGCGACGCGCTCATCGAGATGGGCCGCCAGCGCGGCAAGCGGGTCCGCGAGGACTCGATCCAGCGCTTCAAGGGCCTCGGCGAGATGAACGCCGAGGAGCTGCGCGTGACCACGATGGACCAGGAGCACCGGGTCCTCGGCCAGGTCACCCTGGACGACGCCGCGCAGGCCGACGACCTGTTCTCGGTCCTGATGGGCGAGGACGTCGAGGCGCGCCGCCAGTTCATCCAGCGCAACGCCAAGGACGTCCGCTTCCTCGACATCTGAGTCGGTCTCAGCTGACCGCACCAGGAAGGATCTTCACCAGCAATGACCGACGAGAACACTCCCGTCACCCCCGAGCAGGGCGGCGACCTCGCGATGCGTGTCGAGCCCGTCGGGCTCGAGACGGAGATGCAGCGTTCGTACCTCGACTACGCGATGTCCGTCATCGTCTCGCGTGCGCTGCCCGACGTCCGTGACGGCCTCAAGCCCGTGCACCGCCGCGTGCTGTACGCCATGTACGACGGCGGCTACCGCCCCGAGCGCGGCTTCTACAAGTGCGCCCGCGTCGTCGGCGACGTCATGGGCAACTACCACCCCCACGGCGACTCCTCCATCTACGACGCGCTCGTGCGCCTCGCCCAGCCCTGGTCGATGCGCATGCCGCTGGTCGACTCCAACGGCAACTTCGGCTCCCCGGGCAACGACCCGGCCGCGGCCATGCGGTACACCGAGTGCAAGATGGCGCCGCTGTCGATGGAGATGGTCCGTGACATCGACGAGGAGACCGTCGACTTCACGGACAACTACGACGGCCGCTCCCAGGAGCCGACCGTCCTGCCGGCCCGCTTCCCGAACCTGCTGATCAACGGCTCGGCCGGTATCGCGGTCGGCATGGCGACCAACATCCCGCCGCACAACCTGCGCGAGGTCGCCGCCGGTGCCCAGTGGTACCTGGAGAACCCCGAGGTCTCGCACGAGGAGCTGCTGGACGCCCTCCTGGAGCGCATCAAGGGCCCCGACTTCCCGACCGGCGCGCTCGTCGTCGGCCGCAAGGGCATCGAGGAGGCGTACCGCACCGGCCGCGGCTCCATCACCATGCGCGCGGTGGTCGAGGTCGAGGAGATCCAGGGCCGACAGTGCCTGGTGGTCACCGAGCTGCCGTACCAGGTGAACCCGGACAACCTGGCCCAGAAAATCGCCGACCTCGTCAAGGACGGCAAGATCGGCGGCATCGCGGACGTCCGCGACGAGACGTCCTCGCGCACCGGCCAGCGCCTGGTGATCGTGCTCAAGCGGGACGCGGTCGCCAAGGTCGTGCTGAACAACCTCTACAAGCACACCGACCTGCAGACGAACTTCGGCGCCAACATGCTGGCCCTGGTCGACGGCGTGCCGCGCACGCTCTCGCTCGACGCGTTCATCCGCCACTGGGTGACACACCAGATCGAGGTCATCGTCCGCCGTACGCGCTTCCGGCTGCGCAAGGCCGAGGAGCGGGCGCACATCCTGCGCGGTCTGCTGAAGGCCCTGGACGCCATCGACGAGGTCATCGCGCTGATCCGGCGCAGTGAGACCGTCGAGATCGCCCGCGGCGGCCTGATGGACCTGCTGACGATCGACGAGATCCAGGCCAACGCCATCCTGGAGATGCAGCTGCGCCGGCTGGCCGCACTGGAGCGCCAGAAGATCGTCCAGGAGCACGACGAGCTCCAGGCGAAGATCAACGAGTACAACGAGATCCTGGCATCCCCGGTCCGCCAGCGGGGCATCGTCAGCGCGGAGCTGGCCGCGATCGTCGAGAAGTACGGCGACGACCGCAAGACCAAGCTGATCCCGTACGAGGGCGACATGTCCATCGAGGACCTGATCGCCGAGGAGGACATCGTCGTCACGGTCACCCGGGGCGGCTACATCAAGCGCACCAAGACCGACGACTACCGCGCCCAGAAGCGCGGAGGCAAGGGCGTGCGCGGCGCGAAGCTCAAGGAAGACGACATCGTCGACCACTTCTTCGTGTCCACCACGCACCACTGGCTGCTGTTCTTCACCAACAAGGGCCGGGTCTACCGCGTCAAGGGCTACGAGCTGCCCGACGCCGGCCGGGACGCGCGCGGCCAGCACGTCGCCAACCTGCTCGCCTTCCAGCCGGACGAGGCGATCGCCGAGATCCTGGCGATCCGCGACTACGAGGCCGTTCCGTACCTGGTGCTCGCCACCAAGGCCGGACTTGTGAAGAAGACGCCTCTGAAGGATTACGATTCGCCCCGTTCCGGCGGTGTGATCGCGATCAATCTGCGGTCGATGGAGGATGGTTCGGACGACGAACTGATCGGTGCCGAACTCGTCTCGGCCGATGACGATCTGCTTCTGATCAGCAAGAAGGCGCAGTCGATCAGGTTCACCGCATCGGACGACACCCTGCGTCCCATGGGCCGTGCCACCTCGGGCGTGAAGGGCATGAGCTTCCGCGAAGGGGACGAGCTCCTCTCGATGAATGTTGTTCGACCCGGTACGTTCGTGTTCACTGCCACAGACGGCGGGTACGCGAAGCGGACCAACGTCGACGAGTACCGCGTCCAGGGTCGCGGCGGCCTCGGTATCAAGGCCGCCAAGATCGTCGAGGACCGCGGTTCCCTCGTCGGCGCGCTGGTGGTCGAGGAGACCGACGAGATCCTCGCCATCACGCTGTCGGGCGGTGTGATTCGTACGCGAGTCAACGAGATCAGGGAAACCGGCCGTGACACCATGGGCGTCCAACTGATCAATCTGGGCAAGCGCGATGCCGTCGTGGGCATCGCTCGCAACGCCGAGGCGGGACGCGAGGCGGAGGAGGTCGACGGCGACGTGGTCGTCGACGAGACCGCCGAGGGTCCCGCGACCACCGGCACGGACGAGGGTGAGGCGCCCTCGGCCGAGTAGCACGAGGAGTGAGTCAGCGTGAGCGGAGCCACGGGCGCCGGACCGGCCGGTACCTCGAAGGGTACGGAGACGGACGGCGGCGGCCGTGGCTCCGCCGCGCGTGCGGCGGATCCGCACACGACCAACCTGAAGGCGATCAAGTCCCCGACCAAGGACTCGTCCTCGCCTGACACGCATGGATCACAGGGGGGAACTGTGACGGACACCCGAGGTCCGCAGACCCAGCAGAAGCCTGGAGCGGGCCCGGCCGCCACCGGTGCGGCAGCGCAGCCGCAGCCGGCCGCCCAGGACCAGGGCGCCGCGCAGCCGGCCTCTCCGCTGCCGGGGGAGCGGCGGACACAGCAGCAGGCCGGGCCGTACCACCCGCCGCAGGCCTACCCGGCGCAGCAGGGGGCTGCGCCCGGGGCCGACGCGGGGGCAGGTGCCGCCGTGCGGCGGCCGCGCACGGGGGCGCGCACCACGCCGCGGGTGCGCAAGGCGCGCCTGCGGGTGGCGAAGGCCGACCCGTGGTCGGTGATGAAGGTCAGCTTCCTGCTCTCCATCGCGCTGGGCATCTGCACGATCGTCGCGGCCGCGGTGCTGTGGATGGTCATGGACGCGATGGGCGTGTTCTCGACGGTCGGCGGCACGATCTCCGAGGCCACCGGCTCCAACGAGTCCAACGGCTTCGACCTGCAGGCCTTCCTGTCGCTGCCCAACGTCCTGCTGTTCACGTCGGTCATCGCGGTCATCGACGTCGTCCTCGCGACGGCCCTCGCGACGCTCGGCGCGTTCATCTACAACCTCTCCGCGGGCTTCGTGGGCGGGGTGGAGCTGACGCTCGCCGAGGACGAGTGACGGCCCTGCGCTCTCGCCCCGACAACCGATTTTGGGACTGCCCATGTCGTGCGCTAATCTTCAGGAGTCAGCGCGCGGGACACACACCGCAGAGCGCGGCGGGGCTATAGCTCAGTTGGTTAGAGCGCATCCCTGATAAGGATGAGGCCACAGGTTCAAATCCTGTTAGCCCCACCAGCGAGAAGACCCCCAGTCGGTAGCGACTGGGGGTCTTTCGCGTCCGTGGCGGACATCAGTCGATGCGTTGAGGCCGTGCTTCCGGACCTTGTGGTCGCGAGGATGCCTGCCGCCGGGGTGACAGGCGTAGCCGATCTCCGGGACCGGCGAGCCACCGGCTGAGGTCCGGCCGGGACATGCGAAGACCCCGGCCGGGAGTGGCCGGGGTCTTCCGGGTCTCTGGTGGGTCGTGGGGGTACGCAAGATCGCCAGGACGTACCAGGGACCGGGCGGTCAGCGCTTGAGGGGCGTGAGGTGCGCGGGGGCGGGGTCGCCCTGGTCGTCCGTGTCCTCGTCCGTGCAGTCGGTCGTGGTCGTCGCCGTCGAGTCCGTGAGGGAGCGGTGGCGGCAGCGCGGGGACTTGCCGTGGGCCTCGGCGCGGATGCGCTGTTTCATCGTGGGGGGCAGGGCCCTCGCCTGGGACCACGGGGCGGCCGCCGGCGCCGTCCGCTGGTGCGGGATGCGCTCACCGCTGTTGCGCTTCTGCTCGGCCTGCGGTACCGCGGCCGCCGCGGTCGTGGTGATGAATCCGAGCGCCGTGCACAGGGCGAGGAAGGCGGTGACGATCGCGGTCCACAGCTTCATGACCTTGTTCCGGGCCATGGCCCCTCACTTTCGGGTTGGGCGATTTGCGTACTTTCCTCATGATGTGTATGGGGGCCGGGAAGTGGTGGACCTCCGGCCGTGGCGCGGCGATGTTCTGATGAACACCACCCGGATGGACGCAAGAGGCCCGGAAACGTGAGGAGAGGGGAGGAGAGGGGGCGAAGTAACCCTGTGTCGGCGTGTGATCACCCTCCGATCGGAGCGGTGAACTCCGCTTCTATCCCGGTGTCCGGGACGGGAGTTGACAGCCGGAGCAGGTCACCGATCGGTATCGGTCGGTGTGTATAGTCGGGCGCCAGAGGTCCCCTACGTCAAGGAAAGACGAGGTCGCGCGGTGAAGAAGCTTCTCCTGGTCGCACTGGCCGCCATCGGCGGGCTCCTCGTGTACCGCCAGATCCAGGCGGATCGCGCCGAGCAGGATCTGTGGACGGAGGCGACTGACTCCGTGCCCACGGGTTCGTGAGTCACGACAACCCCTTTCGAGCACACCCCGGCCGCCTCGCGGTCGGGGTTTTGTGTACCGAGGGCCGGTCGTGAACCCGCGCGGCGAGGCAGGATGGGCCCCGGTTCACGGTTCCGAGGTCCGGCGACGGTGAGAGGTGGCGCGTGAGGGGACGGTGGTGTACGGCGCGCGAGCGGCGTACGGGGGCGTGGCGCGGCCGGTCGTCGACGGCCGTGCGCCTGGGCGCCGTCGCCCTGGTGCTGGGCACGACGGCCGCCGTGGGACCGGCCCCGGCCGCATGGGCCGCCGGTGACTCCGCCCGGGCGGCCACGCCGAGCCCGTACGCCTTCGCCGAGGGCGCCCGCAGCGTCGAGGGAGCGCGCAGCACCGCCGACGCCGAACGCCTGGCGCTCGGCACGGCCTATCGGAGCTCCCTGCCGGACAGCGGCAAGGTCAACTACCGCCTCCAGCTCGACGCCACGTCCAGCGCGTACGTCTCCGTCACCGCCGTCCCTCCCCCGGGCAGCACCGTCTCCGTCATCGACGGGCTGAAGGTGTCCGTGCAGGACGCCGAGGGCAACTCCTGCTCCGGCGACACGGCGAGCTTCGGCGCCGCGCGCAGCCCCCACCCGATCGCCGCGTGGGGCGTGCGCGAGATCTCCCCCACCAAGTCGCTGTGCCAGGAGGCCGGCGCGTACTACGTGTCCGTCGAGCGCGCCGACCCCGAGGGCGAGGGCTCCTCACCCGGCGCCTGGGACCTGGAACTGTTCACCACGACCGAGCCGACGGCGAAGACCGGCGCCACCGGCGCGCCCCAGGTGTGGAACTCCGCCACCCCCCAGCCGCTCCAGGGCGACCCCGAGCCCCGGCACGGCGGGGCGGGATTCGCCGGGGCGACCCCTCTCGACCAAGGGGTCTGGCGCGACGACATCCGGCCCGGCCAGACGCTCTTCTACGAGGTGCCGGTCGACTGGGGCCGGCAGCTCGCGGTAACGGCTGACCTGGGCAGCTCCGACTCCGGCGGCACCGGCTACGCGTCCGGCGCCCTCGACCTGGCCCTCTACAACCCCGCGCGCGGCCGTGTCGCCGGTGTGAGCGTCGGCTACGACGGCGATCAGGCGTCCGGCAGCCTGCCCCCCTTGCCGCCGGTCGACCACGCCAACCGCTACGGGGCCGTGGCCCAGGTCGGGGCGATGCGCTTCGCCGGCTCCTACTACCTCGTCGCCCACCTCGCGCCGAACGTCGCCGACAGCTTCGGTGACGGGCCGTTCAAGATGACCCTGCGCGTGCGGGTGACCGGCGAGCCCCGGAGTGGGCCCGGGTACGCGGGGGAGTCCCGGCCGGAGGGTGTCTTCGACGTCTCGGAGCAGGACCGGGAGGCGGCGGCGGAGGGCGTGCCCGCGTCGGACGACGACGCCGTGATGCGGGTGGTCGCCGTGGGCGGCATCGGCACCGGGAGCGCGCTGCTCGTGGGGCTCGGGGTGTGGACCCTGGTGGCTCGGCGCCGAAGCGCCGCGTAGCCGTGCCCGGCCGTCGCCCCGGGCCGGGACCTCAGATGCGGGTCAGCGCCCAGAAGCCCACGGCGTAGCAGACCAGGGCCAGCAGGAGCAGAGGGACCGCCACGGTGGCCGGGGGACCGGGGCGGGCGGGCCGTCGGGCCCGGTGCCGGGACGCCTGCCGGCCGCCCGTGTCCTGCGGTGCCTGCGGTGCCTGCGGGGCCGCCGGGCTGTGGGCGGTGTACGAGGCGGTGATGGCGTCGGCGCGGTGCGGCTGGGCCGGGGGCAGGTGCGGGCTCGGGTACGCCGGGGGGAGCGGCTGGGCGGCGGGCCGGGGGTGCGTGGGGTCGTAGGGGGAGAACCGGGGCTGGTGGTCGGGGAGTTGGCCCTGCGCCGGGTGGGGCGCGTCCGGTGTGGGGGAGGAGGTGGTGACCGTGGGCTGCGGAGGCGGCAGGTGGAAGCTGCCGGTGTCCGACATGGAGGGCTGCGGAGTGGGAGTGGGCGCCGCAGCCGGTGACCGGCGGGGGTCGGGGAGTGCGGAGTCTGTGCTCGCGTCCGGCCGGTCGTTGTCCTGGGCGGAGGCGTCGGCGCGCTGCCGGGGTCCCGTGTATGTCGTTCCGGCCGGGGCCGGGGCCGGGGCCGGGGCCGGGGCCGGGTCCTGGGCCGCTCGCCGCGGGGTCGCCGCTTCCTGCCCCGGGGCGACCGGTTCTCGTTGCGGGGCCGCCGCTTCCTGCCGTGAGGCCGCCGCTCGTCGTTGCGAGGCCGCCAGTGGGTCCTCGTCCGCTGCCGAGCCCGAATGACTGCTGCCGTCCTTCCCCGGCTCCGATGGCGTCCGGTCGTCCTCCCTCGGCCCCAGTCCCCGAGCCCGCTCCAGCGGTCCCTCGGGGGCGAACCCCTTCGGCAGCGGCCCGAGTTGGTCGAAGATCTCGATCAGCTCGTCGTCCGGGCCCGGCTCGGGGAGCAGCTCGGCCGCGGCAGCGAGCGCCTTGCGCGCCCCCGTCGCCGTGCGGAACCGTGCCTCCGGGTCGGGCTGCAGCAGGGTGGCGACCACCTGCCACAGAGGTTCGGGGATGCCCTTGGGCGCTCCCGGCGTGCCGTGCTCGGCGAAGTACTGGATCAGCGCCTTGCTGTCCGGCTTCGCGCCCTCCAGCAGATACAGCGCGACCAGACCCACGGCGAACAGGTCGGCGGGGAAGTCCGGCTCGGCGCCCATCAGCTGCTCGGGGGCGAGGTAGCCGGGCGTCCCCACCACGAGGTTGGTCTCGGTCAGCCGGGGCTCGCCCAGCCGCATCGCGATGCCGAAGTCGGACAGCCGCAGCCGTGGCCGGCCCGTGCCGGTGGCCTCCAGCAGGACATTGGCGGGCTTAACGTCCCGGTGGACCACGCCCTCCGCGTGCACCGCGGCCAGGCCCGCCAGCAACTGGTCGAGCAGGGTGCAGACGAACGCCGGCGGCAGGGGGCCGTAGTCCCCGACGAGATGGACCAGGGATCCCCCGGCGACCAGGTCCATCGTGAACAGGACCTTGTCGTCGTCGGCGGCCCAGCTGGTGGGGGCGAGCACATGGGGATGGTCGATCCGCAGGGCCTGCTCGCGGACGAAGCGCAGCAGCGAGTGCGCGTCGCTCTGCAGCAGGACCTTGGCGGCCACATAACGGCGACGGCGGTGGTCCCAGGCGCGCCAGACCGCGCCGACGCCTCCGCGTCCGATCGGGTCGACCAGTTCGTACCGGCCGGCGAAGACCTCACCCATGGCTGTACGTCGCTCCTCCCCCTGTGGTCTCCCCCCTTGCTTCCCCCGCGGCGAGCGCTACGACTCCCCCGACGCTCCACGGTCCTCCGACGGTCCCCCGCGCGGCACACGCCCCCTCGTGCCCGCCCGCCCCGTGACGCACCCCCGTCACCGTCACGCACCCCCGTCACTGTGACGCGCCCCGTCACCTCACCCCGCGCCGGCTGCCCCACCCCCTTCGGTGGCCGGACGGAGGGATCAGCTCTGGTGGGACTGGTAGTGCGCGACCGCGTCCGAGGTACGTCCGGCGCCGTAGACCCGGAGGAACTCTGCCAGCTCCGGGTGGGTCGGGGCGAGGGTGTCGGCGGCGTCGATGATGTCGCCCGCGGCCGCGACCGAGCGCAGCAGCGACTGGATCTCGCGGACGACCCGCTTGACCGTGGGGGCCCCGGAACTGCTCGTCGTCTGCGTGGTGTTGCTGAGCACCGAGCCCCCCTGCGACTTCTTGATCTCCTCCATGCGCTCGGTGGCCTCGGCCGCGCTGACGCTGCCGTCCGCGACCTGCCCCGCCAGGTCCTGCAGCAGCTGCACGCGCTGCACCACGGCAGGGTTGCCGATCTTCGCCCGCTGACCGCTCATCAGCTGCGACAGCATCGGCGCGGACAGTCCCAGCACCCCCGCGAGACGAGCCTGGTTGAGACCAAGATCGTCAATGAGCTTACGGAAGAGCGCCCCCAGCGGCTCCCCGTACCAGTTCCGCTGCAGTTCCCGCGCTCTTGCGGTGGCTTCCTGCTGTGCGGCGTCCATTGCGTCTCCCCATCGCTTCCCCAAGTACGGCGGTTCGCGGTAGCGAACCACGCCGAGCATCTTACGGAGAGTGGTCGGCGACGGGGACCCCCAATCTTTTTGCGGAATCACGGGGGTGACCCGGTACTCTGGTCTCCGACGCCCGCCGGGACGAGACATCTCCGGTCGGACGTCTTCTTCCGGGGCCTTAGCTCAGTTGGTAGAGCGCTGTCTTTGCATGGCAGATGTCAGGGGTTCGACTCCCCTAGGCTCCACTGGAAACGCCCTCCGATCTGCGGAAACGCAGATGCGGGGGGCGTTTTTCGTGAGTCCGGGGCTGGTGGGCGGTGGGGGTTTCACGTGAAACAGTGCGGCGGGGCGGGAGACCTCAAGTCTCCCGCCCCGCCGCGTTGTTGATCGGCGACGTTCAGGAACGGTCGTCGCGGTTTGCGGCCTCCTCGGCCTCCTTGGCCTGGACCTCGGGGTCGAGAGACGACTGGCCCGTGCCGTCCACGGCGGACAGCCGGCCCGACTCGGGGACCTCCGTCGCGGCGGGCGGTTCGACGAGCCAGTCCGGGTTGGCCTGCTTGTCCCACCACTTCCACGCGGCGAAGGCACCGCCCGCCAGGGCGCCGAGGATCACCAGAGTCTTCACGGCCTTACCGGCCCTCGCCCGCCGTTCCTGCCGGCGGACCAGCTTCTGGATCTCCTTCGACGAGACCTGACCGCGCAGTGCGGCCATCGCCGCCGCGCTGCGGGCGGCGGCCTCGGTCGTCACGGGCACGGCCGCGGCCATCGCCTGCTCCAGCCTCGGCCGTGAGTACTCCGCCGCCTGACGGGCGGCCTTGCGTGTGCGGACGGCGGCCTCATGGGCGGCCTGGTCGACCTTCGGCGGCACGTGTGAGCGGGCCTGCTCCAGATAAGGCTGCACATGGGCGCCGTACTGGACACGTGCCTGCCCGGCGGCCTGCGTCACCTTGGGCGCCAGCCGTACGCGCGCCTCGTGTGCGTAGTGCGCGGCCCTGTCCTTGGCCGTGTCGGCGTAGGGCGCCACCACTTCCGCGGCGTGCAGCACGCTGTCCTTCGCCGAACCAGTCGCGGCGCGCACGCTGTCGATGCGGGTCACGGGTTCCTCCTCCTCGGTGGCGTACGGTATTTCGACTTTCCACCCTTTTACGGATCATGCCTCCGGGTGCACGACCAGGCATGCGCGAGCGAGCATCCGGGTCACGGAAACCGGCATCCCATGCCGAGTACGTGCAAGAGCGGATGAATAGGGGGCAACAGGAGCTTGTCGTCGACAATGCCACGGATCGTTGCCGAGCGCCCCCGCCCCGGCACTACTCGACCGGTTTTCCGTGACCGCCCGCCGAGGGTTTCCCCCCGCTGCGCCGAGGTCGGGCGACGCGGCGGCCCGTCCATGCGAGGATCAGGGAGTCACAGAAAGACAACGGAAGGCAGATCGTGGCTGAGCAGCTCTACGCCACCCTGAAGACCAACCACGGCGACATCGAGGTCCGGCTGCTGCCGAACCACGCCCCCAAGACGGTCAAGAACTTCGTCGAGCTCGCCCAGGGCGAGCGGGAGTGGACGCACCCGGAGACGGGCCAGAAGTCCACGGACAGGCTCTACGACGGCACGGTCTTCCACCGGGTGATCAGCGGCTTCATGATCCAGGGCGGTGACCCGCTGGGCAACGGCACCGGCGGCCCCGGCTACCAGTTCGAGGACGAGTTCCACCCGGACCTGCGCTTCGACAAGCCCTACCTGCTGGCGATGGCCAACGCCGGCCCGGGCACCAATGGCTCGCAGTTCTTCATCACCGTCTCCCCGACGGCGTGGCTGAACCGCAAGCACACGATCTTCGGCGAGGTCACCGACGCGGCCAGCCAGAAGGTCGTGGACACCATCGCCACCACGCAGACGAACCCGCGCACCGACCGCCCGCTGCAGGACGTGGTCATCGAGTCCGTCGTGATCGAGACCCGCTGAGGCGCCCACCGGGGCCTTCGCAGGGAACCAATCGCCCTGCTCATCCGTAGGGATGGGCAGGGCGGGCTTTTTCCACCACGACCGAGGGGAACCCATGGACGAGCAGGCTGCGGGCAGCCCGCAGGACGCCCACAGCGTCCCCATGTGCTACCGCCACCCGGACCGTGAGACGGGCGTCCGCTGCACCCGCTGCGAGCGCCCGATCTGCCCCGAGTGCATGGTCGACGCCTCCGTCGGTTTCCAGTGCCCCGAGTGCGTCCGCACCGGCTCCGGCACCGGGCACGCCCCCTCGGCCTCGATGCCCCGGACCCTGGCCGGCGGCAGCATCGCCTCCGACCCCCGCCTGCTCACGAAGATCCTCATCGGGATCAACCTCGCGGTCTTCATCGCCGTCAAGGTCCACGAGTCGCTCCTCGGCGATCTCGTCCTGCTCGGCGCGTGGCCGCCCGCGCCCTTCACTCCCGTCCAGGGTGTGGCGGGAGGCGAGTGGTACCGCATGGTGACGTCGGTCTTCACGCACCAGGAGATCTGGCACATCGCGTTCAACATGCTCAGTCTCTGGTGGCTCGGCGGCCCCCTCGAAGCGGCCCTGGGACGGGTGCGCTACTTCGCGCTCTACCTCGTCTCGGGCCTCGCGGGCAGCGCGCTGGCCTACCTGCTGACCGCCCCGAACACGGCCACGCTCGGCGCCTCGGGTGCGATCTTCGGCCTCTTCGGCGCCACGGCCGTGCTGATGCGCCGGCTCAACTACGACATGCGGCCGATCATCGCGCTGCTGGCGATCAACCTGATCTTCACGTTCAGCCCGGGCTTCAACATCTCCTGGCAGGCCCACATCGGCGGCCTCGTCGCCGGTGTCGTCATCGGGTACGCCATGGTCCACGCGCCGCGCGAGCGCCGGGCCCTGATCCAGTACGGCACATGCGCCCTGGTCCTGGCGGTGGTGGTGCTGGTGACCCTGTTGAGGACGGCCCAGCTCAGCTGAGCGCGCCCGTTGTCCACAGCGGGTGCCGGATCTTGTGCACAGTGTGCGGGAACACATGTGCCCCCTGTCACCGGGCCGCGTTTCCGCAGGTCAGGCAGGGGGCGAACACGTTTTCGAGTCGCGGTACTTCCGTCATACCGGCGTCAACGCCCGATGAGTTATCCACAGATCGTCTTTCTTTTTCCCCATGTGGATAACGGTTGTGGATAACTCAGCGAACAGCCCTGGGCAGAGCTGCGTTCACCGGCCGGCGACCGCTACTTCCACTGGGTGGAGACGCCGAATCCGGCGGCGATGAAGCCGAAGCCCACCACGATGTTCCAGTTGCCCAGGGAGTCGATGGGCAGCGAGCCGTCGGTGACGTAGAAGACGACGATCCAGGCCAGGCCGATGAGGAACATGGCCAGCATGACCGGTGCGACCCAGGACCGGCTGTTCAGCTTGATCGCGGTCGTCTGCTTCGACGGCGGCGGCGTGTAATCGGCCTTCTTGCGGATACGTGACTTCGGCACGAGGGTCTCTCCTGTCGATGCGCTGCGTGGCCGCGCAGGTAACTGGGTCGGTCTCGGGGCAGCGTAAGGGGACTCCGAATGCTCCCCCGGGCGTCCGTTAGCGTAGTGCTTCCGCCGCGCCGAAGGAGATAAGGGTACGTTGAGCAATTCTGCCGACTTCCCCGGGACGGGATCCACCCCTGAGCGCGCGCGCCGTTTCCGGCCCGTGCGGATCCTCACGGCGGCCGTCTTCGCCCTGGCCGGACTGATCTTCTTCACCAGCTTCAACACCGCCAAGGGCACCAACATCCGCTCGGACACCTCGCTGCTGAAGCTGTCCGACCTGATCCAGGAACGCAGCCGGGCCAACGGCGAGCTGGACGAGACCAACGGCGCCCTCCGCAAGGACATAGAGGCGCTCGCCGAGCGGGACGACGGCTCCACCAAGGCCGAGGACGCGAAGCTCGCCGCGCTGGAGAAGCGCGCCGGCACGCAGAAGCTCACGGGCGACTCGCTCACGGTCACGCTCAACGACGCCCCGCCGGACGCCACCGCCAAGCTGCCCGGATATCCCGAGCCGCAGCCCGACTACCTGGTCATCCACCAGCAGGACCTGCAGGCCGTGGTGAACGCGCTGTGGCAGGGCGGGGCCAAGGGCATCAAGGTCATGGACCAGCGGCTGATCTCCACGAGCGCGGTGCGCTGCGTGGGCAACACCCTGATCCTCCAGGGCCGCGTCTACTCGCCCCCCTACAAGATCACCGCGGTCGGCGACCCGGGGAAGCTGAAGCAGGCCCTCGCGGCGTCCCCGGCCATCCAGAACTACATGGTCTACGTCAATGTCTACGGACTCGGATGGAAAGTCGAGGAGAACGGCCCGGTGACTCTGCCCGGCTACTCGGGCACAGTGGATCTGCACTACGCGAAGCCCGTGGAGTAGCAGCCCAGGCCGGGGGAGCCGCCGGTGCGCGTGATCGTCAGGACCGTCAGCGAACTCTGCGTCACCGTCGGCACTCTGATCGTGCTGTTCGTCGTGTACGCGCTCTTCTGGACGGGCGTGCGGGCCGACGGCGTCATGGACGACCAGATCGACCGGCTCCGCGAGGAGTGGTCGAAGCCCCGCCCGCCCGGTGACGCCTTACCGGCGGGCCCCGAGAAGCCCAAGCCCTACGTGAAGGGCAAGCCTTTCGCGATCATGTACATCCCGCGGCTTGGTTTCACGTGGAACAAGCCGGTGCTGGAGGGCACCGCCACCTCCACCCTGAAGAAGGGGCTCGGCCACTACGCGGAGACCGCCCAGCTGGGACAGCGGGGGAACTTCGCCGTCGCCGGCCACCGCCGCACCTACGGCGACCCCTTCAAGGACTTTCCCCGGCTCAGGCGCGGGGACGCGGTGGTGCTGACGGACGGCACGACCTGGTTCACCTATCGGATCGACAAAGGCCCGTACAAAACAGTGCCCTCCGACATCGAGGTGATCGACCCTCTCCCCCGTACTTCCGGGTACACGCGTCCGGGCCGGTATCTGACGCTGACCACGTGCGAACCCGAGTGGGGGCACAGTCACCGGCTGATCGTCTGGGCGCACCTGGACTCCACCCAGCCTGTGGAGGCCGGGAAACCTGAGGCGTTGCGCCGTTAGTCTGGTGGCTGTACGGCGTGGGTCTGGTGCCGTGGTACGACGGAAGGGACGGCATGTACGGCTGGATCTGGCGGCATCTGCCGGGGAACACGTGGGTGAAGGCAGTGATCTCGCTCGCCCTGGTCGTGGCCGTGGTCTACGTCCTCTTCCAGTACGTCTTCCCGTGGGCGGAACCGCTGCTGCCCTTCAACGATGTGACGGTGGACAACCAGTGAGCGCGCGCATTCTCGTCGTCGACAACTACGACAGCTTCGTCTTCAACCTGGTTCAGTACCTGTACCAGCTGGGCGCCGAGTGCGAGGTCCTGCGCAACGACGAGGTCTCCACGGCACATGCCCAGGACGGCTTCGACGGGGTCCTGCTCTCCCCGGGACCCGGGACGCCGGAGCAGGCCGGGGTGTGCGTGGACATGGTCCGGCACTGCGCCGCGACCGGTGTGCCCGTCTTCGGCGTCTGCCTCGGCATGCAGTCGATGCAGGTGGCGTACGGCGGTGTGGTCGACCGGGCGCCCGAGCTGCTGCACGGCAAGACCTCGCTGGTGGAGCACACCGGCGGGGGCGTCTTCGCGGGCCTGCCGTCGCCCTTCACGGCGACGCGCTACCACTCCTTGGCCGCCGAGCCGGCGACGGTCCCGGCCGAGCTGGAGGTCACGGCCCGGACGCACGACGGCATCGTCATGGGCCTCAGGCACCGTGAACTGCCGGTCGAGGGCGTGCAGTTCCACCCCGAGTCGGTACTGACCGAGCACGGGCACCGGATGCTGGCCAACTGGCTGGTGGAGTGCGGCGACCAGGGCGCGGTGGCGAGGTCGGCCGGGCTCGCCCCGGTGGTGGGCAGGGCCACGGCGTGACCGCGCTGCGCCCCGAGCGCGAGTCCGACACCTCGTACGGGCAGCAGTCGTACGGGGTGCCGGGCGCGTCGGAGGGCTGGTCGGAGGCGCAGCCCCACCCGCAGGGGCCCCACCCGCAGGGGCCCTACCCGCAGCGACCGTACCCGCACGGGCCGGAGGCGCAGCCCTACGCTGCGGGACCGCAGCCCTACGCAGCGGGGCCGCAGCCGTACGAGGCGGGGCAGCAGGCCTATGAGCCGGGGGCACAGCCCTTCGTGCCGGAGCCGGCTCCGGAGCCGTACGCGGGGGCGTACGGAGCCGGTGGCGGGGAGTCCTTCCTGCCGCCCGTCGACGAGGAGACGGTGGCGCTGCGGATACCGGATCCACCGCCCGCGGACGGGGAGGCTCCGGACGGCCCCGTACCGGGCTCTCGGGCCGCTTCCCGTGCGCGGCAGGACCGGTCCGCCCCCGGAGGCCGTGCGGCCCGCAGAAAGGCCGCCAAACGCCGCCACGGGCGCCAGGGGAACTCCGCGGAGGCCTCGACGCCCGCCACGGCCCGGGAAGGGGCCCGGGCGCCGCTGTCCCGCGTCGAGGCCCGGCGGCAGGCGCGGGCCCGCAAACCGGGTGCGGCGGTCGTGGCCAGCCGGGCGATCGGCGAGGTGTTCATCACCACCGGTGTGCTGATGCTGCTGTTCGTCACCTATCAGCTCTGGTGGACCAACGTCCGGGCGCACGCACAGGCCGGCAAGGAGGCCAGCAGCCTCCAGAACGACTGGGCGAGCGGCAAGCGCAACCCGGGTGTCTTCGAGCCGGGGCAGGGCTTCGCCATCCTGCACATCCCCAAGCTGGACGTGGTGGTGCCGATCGCGGAGGGCACCAGCAGCAAGGGCGTGCTCGACCGGGGCATGGTCGGGCACTACGCCGAGGGCGCGCTGAAGACCGCGATGCCCGGGGACAAGACCGGGAACTTCGGGCTCGCGGGGCACCGCAACACCCACGGAGAACCGTTCCGCTACATCAACAGGCTCGCTCCCGGCGATCCCATCGTCGTGGAGACGCAGGACGAGTACTACGTCTACAAGATGGCCTCGATCCTGCCGGTGACGTCGCCGAGCAACACGAGCGTCCTCAATCCGATCCCCACGGGGTCGGGGTTCACCAAGCCCGGCCGCTACATCACGCTGACCACGTGCACGCCGGAGTTCACCAGCAAGTACCGGATGATCGTCTGGGGCAAGATGGTCGAGGAACGGCCGCGCAGCAAGGGCAAGCCGGATGCGCTCGTCAATTAAGGGCAGATGACCAGTGGCAGCGACCACCGACACGGAGCACGAAGAGCACACCGGCACGGCGTCCCGGCCGCCCGCGGTCCGCCGCCGGCCCGGCCCGATCGCGAGGGCGGTCAGCTTCTTCGGGGAACTTCTCATCACGGCGGGCCTGGTCCTCGGCCTGTTCGTCGTCTACTCGCTGTGGTGGACGAACGTCGTCGCGGACCGCGCGGCCGGCCGGCAGGCGGACCAGGTCCGGGACGACTGGGCGCACGGCCGCGGTGGTCCCGGCGCGCTGGACACGAAGAACGGCATCGGGTTCCTGCACGTGCCGGCGATGAGCGGCAGCGAGGTCCTGGTCGAGAAGGGCACCTCGAACAAGATCCTCAACGACGGTGTCGCCGGGTACTACACGGACCCCGTCAAGGCGACCCTGCCGATGTCGGGCAAGCCGGGCAACTTCTCGCTCGCCGCGCACCGCGACGGGCACGGCGCCAAGTTCCACAACATCGACAAGATCGAGAAGGGCGACCCGATCATCTTCGAGACGAAGGACAAGTGGTACGTCTACAAGACCTACGCGATCCTTCCCGAGACGTCGAAGTTCAACGTCAAGGTCCTCTCGAACGTCCCGAAGGAGTCCGGCCGCAAGAAGCCGGGCCACTACATCACGCTGACGACGTGCACGCCGGTCTACACGAGCACCTACCGCTACGTGGTCTGGGGCGAACTGGAGCGAGTCGAGAAGGTCGACGAGAACCGGACCCCACCGAAGGAACTTGGCTGACAGTGGCGGTCGCGGGAAGTAGTCGTCATTACGAGAGAGGCCCGAAGCCGCAGATTCCCACTGCTGCTTCGGGCCTCGATCACAGCCATGCGGCTAGTCCCACAGGTTGAGCTCCGAAGCGGCGCCCCAATGGCATTCGGAGTCAAGACCCGTTCGTCACGCCCATTCGACGCACGAGTTCAGCTTGGTGTTGCCTTCGAACCGGGCCACCTCCGCGCCGACGTCGAAGATCCCATAGTCGTCGTTTGCGGTGGTGGGAGCGTACTGATGGTCACCTTTACCACCCATGGCCTTGTGCCACGGCCAGTAATGGATCTTCCCGTTGTGCTGCTTGGAGAGGAAGCGGATACGCGCGTGGTGATCATCCGCCAGGATGTCCGTGATGTGCCACTCGAGCTTGAGTGACGTCACCGGGCCGTCGAACTTCGGTATGTAGATGAAGCCCTCTGCGCCCTTGGTCGTGCAGCCCGGGCTTACTGCTGCCGCCTGAGCGGGACTGGTGGTCAGAGTCCCGATGAGCATTGCGGTCGCTGCCACTCCAAGCATCTGCGCTGCCCTCTTCAAGCGTATCCCCCCTTGAGTGATGTGAGCCTTATGAGGTCTCTGAGCGACTTACGTGAACATGATAACTGACTGGTATTCAGGAGACGCATGACTATGGGTGGGGCTTCCACCCCTTGAAGGGGGTGGAAGCCCCACCCATGCAACGTGCTGCCAGTCGTCCTAGTCGTCGCCGTTGAGGCCGCCGAAGATGCCGCCGTTGCCGTTGCCGCCGTTGTTGTTGCCGCCGGTCCCGTCGAAGTTGACAGTCTGCAGGGTCACCGTGGTGCCCGCCGGGTTGTCGACCTCCTGGTTGCCCTGGGGGTCCTGGGCCACGACGCGGGCGTTGTCGTTCTGGTCGCTGCCGTTCGCGAACTGGATGTTCGTGAAGCCGGCCGCCGCCAGGGTCTGCTTGGCCTGGCCGACGGTCTGCCCGACGACCTGCGGGACGCGCACCTTCTGCTGCTGCTTCTTCTTGCCGATCTGGATGGTGACCGACGAGTTCTTGTCGACGGAGGTGCCGGCCTGCGGCGTGGTCTGGATGACCTTGCCGACCTGGTTGTCGTCGTCGGTCTCGACCTCGGTGCAGTTGCCGACCAGGTCGCTGGCCTGCATCTGCTGCTTGGCCGCGTCACAGCTCTGGCCGAGCACGTCGGGAACAGTGGCCTTTGCGGCCTCCTTGGCCACGGTCAAGGTGATCGTGGAGCCCTTCTCCTGCTCCGTGTCGCCACTGGGATCCTGCTTGGTGACCACCCCAGGGGTGCGATCCGACTCTTCGGTCTTCTGCTCGACCTGGAAGCCCTTGTCTTCAAGTTCGGCCTTGGCCTTTTCGTAGGTCAAGCCCGTGACGTCGGGGACCGTCACCTTCGGCGCCCCGGTCGACACCACCAGTTCGATCGTGTCGCCCTTCTGGACGTCCGTGCCGGCCTTGGGGTTCTGGGAGCAGACGTTGCCCTTGGCCTGGTTCTCGCAGGGCTTCTTCGAGAACGTCAGTTCCAGGTCGGAGTTGGTCGCCAGTTTGCGGGCGTTCTGTTCGGTCTCGCCGACGAAGTTCGGCGCCGGCAGGGTGTCGTCGCCCGCGCCGTCGCCGCTGAACGCCCACCGGCCGATCAGGATCGCGCCGACCAGGACGAGGATGCCCGCCACCACCAGCAGGATCGTGGAGGTGCTGGACTTGCGCTGCTGCCCGCGGCGCCGGTCGGGGCGCTCGTCGTAGCCGTAGCCGCCGTCGTCCGGGTTCATGGGGGGCAGCATCGACGTCGCGCCGGCGCCGGAGTCGGCGCGCAGGGCCGTGGTCGGCTGGTCGTCCGGGTAGCCGCCGTAACCCACCGAACCCATCGCGGCCGTCGCCGCGACCGGCTGGCCGTCGAGGCAGGCCTCGATGTCGGCGCGCATCTCGTCGGCCGACTGGTAGCGGTAGTCGGGGTCCTTCGTCAGGGCCTTCAGTACGATCGCGTCCATCTCGGGCGTGATCTCGGGGTCGAAGACCGACGGGGCCTGGGGCTCCTCCCGCACGTGCTGGTACGCGACGGCCACCGGGGAGTCGCCGACGAAGGGCGGGCGGACCGTCAGCAGCTCGTAGAGCAGACAGCCCGTGGAGTACAGGTCCGAGCGGGCGTCGACCTGCTCGCCCTTCGCCTGCTCCGGGGAGAGGTACTGGGCGGTGCCGATGACGGCCGCGGTCTGCGTCATCGTCATGCCGGAGTCGCCCATGGCGCGGGCGATGCCGAAGTCCATCACCTTGACCTGGCCGTTGCGCGTCAGCATGACGTTCGCGGGCTTGATGTCACGGTGGACGATGCCGTTGCGGTGGGCGTACTCCAGGCCCTGGAGGATGCCGATGGTCATCTCCATGGCACGCTCCGGCAGCAGCTTGCGGCCGGAGTGCAGGAGCTCACGGAGCGTCGAGCCGTCCACGTACTCCATGACGATGTACGGGATCGACACGTTGTCGATGTAGTCCTCGCCCGTGTCGTAGACCGCGACGATCGCGGGATGGTTGAGCGAGGCGGCCGACTGGGCCTCCCGGCGGAACCGGGCCTGGAAGGAAGGGTCGCGCGCGAGATCCGCGCGCAGCGTCTTCACCGCCACGGTGCGGCCGAGGCGGGTGTCATGCGCGAGGTAGACCTCCGCCATGCCACCACGCCCGAGCACCTGGCCCAGTTCGTACCGGCCGCCGAGGCGACGCGGCTCTTCCATAGCTACCTACCAGCCCTCTCCGTCGGTCCCGACCGGCACGCTTGTACGGTCGGAGGCTGCCGTCCGGGCCTACCGTACCCGGCTCGCTTTGTGTGACCTGGCCAAGCCCGTCAGCCGATACAGGACCGGTATCGCACCGTGCACCGATGTGAAGCAGACGTGAGCGGGGTCACTTCTTGCCGTTGACGACCGCCTCCATCACGTTCCGCGCGATCGGCGCCGCGAGGCCGCCGCCGGAGATGTCGTCACGCACGGCGTTGTCGTCCTCGACCACGACCGCGACGGCGACCGGTGCGCTGCCGTCGGCGTTCTTGGCGTAGGAGATGAACCAGGCGTAGGGGTTCTCGCTGTTGTCCACACCGTGCTGGGCGGTACCGGTCTTGCCGCCCACCTTGACGCCGTCGATCTTGGCGTTGGAGCCCGTGCCCTTCTCGACGACGGTCTCCATCATCGACTGCAGGATCTGGGCGTTCTCCGCGGACAGCGGCTGGCTCAGCTCCTCCGGGTCCGTCTTCTCGACCGGGTCCAGGCCGGGCGACTGGAGCTCGTCGACCATGTACGGCTTCATCAGCTTGCCGTCGTTGGCGACGGCCGAGGCCACCATGGCCATCTGCAGCGGCGTGGCGGCGGTGTTGAACTGGCCGATGGAGGACAGCGCGGTCTGCGAGGGGTTCATGTCGTCGGAGAACACCGAGGCGTTGGCCCGCACCGGCGTGAACTGCTCCTCGCCGAAGCCGAACTCCTGCGCCTCCTTCAGCATCTTCTCGTTGCCGAGGTCGGAGCCGATCTTGCCGAAGACGGTGTTGCAGGAGTACTGGAGCGCCACCCGCAGCGTCGCGTTCTTGCAGGGGATGTTGCCCTCGTTGGGCAGCTTGGTGGTGGTGCCCTCCATGACCCACGGGTCGGGCGAGTCCGTCTTCGCGTCCGGGTCCGTGTACAGCCCGTTCTCCAGGGCCGCCGCCGCGGTGACCACCTTGAAGGTGGAGCCGGGCGGGTACGTCTCGCGCAGCGCCCGGTTGAGCATCGGGTCGTTGGCGTTGTTCTTCTTCTGGAGCTTCTGCCAGGCCTTGGTGTCCGTGGTCGTGGAGTTCCCGGCGAAGGACGACGGGTCGTACGACGGGTAGGAGGCCAGCGCCAGGATCTTGCCCGTCGACGGCTCGAGGGCGACGACCGCGCCCTTGCCGCCCTGCTGCTTCAGACCGTTGAACGCGGCCTTCTGCGCGGCGGGGTTGAGCGTCGTGACGACGTTGCCGCCGCCCTGCTTCTCGCCGGTGAGCATGTCGAGGGTGTTGCGGAAGAAGAGCCGGTCGTCGTTGCCGGTGAGGATGCCGTCCTCGATGGACTCCAGCTGCGTGGCGCCGAAGGCCTGCGAGGCGTACCCGGTGACCGGCGCCCACATCGGGCCGTCCTTGTAGGTCCGCTTGAACTTGAAGTCGCTGCCCGACGTCTCGGTGGAGCCGGTGATCGGCTTCCCGCCGACGATGATGTCGCCGCGCGGGGCGGCGTACCGCTCGATGATGACGCGACGGTTCTTGGGGTCGGTCCTCAGCTCGTCGGCCTGGACGTACTGGATCCAGTTGTCGCGGATCAGCAGAGCCAGCACGAGCAGGCCGCAGAAGATCGCGATCCGGCGCAGGGGCTTGTTCATGACGGGCGGACCACCTGGGTCATCTCGGCGTCGGGGTTGGCGGCGGGAGCGGGGGCCGGGCGTCGGGCGGTGTCGCTGATGCGCAGCAGAATGCCGATCAGCGCCCAGTTGGCGATCACGGAGGAACCGCCGTAGGCCACGAACGGCAGCGTCATACCGGTCAGCGGGATGAGGCCCATGACACCGCCGGCCACCACGAAGACCTGGAGGCCGAAGGCGCCGGACAGGCCGATGGCCAGCAGCTTGCCGAACGGGTCGCGGGCCGCGAGCGCGGTGCGCACGCCCCTTTCGATGATCAGGCCGTACAGGAGCAGGATCGCCATGACGCCGGCCAGCCCGAGTTCCTCGCCGAACGTGGCGAGGATGAAGTCGGAGTTGGCGGCGAAGCCGATGAGGTCGGAGTTGCCCTGCCCGAGGCCCGTGCCGAGGGTGCCGCCGGAGCCGAAGGCCCACAGCGCCTGCATGGCCTGCTCGGAGTGGACGACGCCGTCCTGGACGCCGGCGCGGGACAGCTCGAACTCGCGCATCGGGTCGAGCCAGGCCTGCACACGCGTCTGGATGTGCGGCTCGAAGCTCGCCACGCCGACGGCGCCGACCGCGGACATCAGCAGACCGAAGACGATCCAGCTGGTCCGCTCGGTGGCGACGTACAGCATGATGACGAACATCCCGAAGAACAGCAGGGACGTACCGAGGTCGGTCTCGAAGACCAGGATGAGGATCGAGATGACCCAGACCACGAGGATCGGGCCGAGGTCGCGGCCGCGCGGCAGGTACAGGCCCATGAAGCGGCGGCTGGCCAGGGCCAGCGCGTCCCGCTTGACCATGAGATAGCCGGCGAAGAAGACCGCGAGCACGATCTTCGCGAACTCGCCGGGCTGCAGCGTGCCGAGACCGGGGATCTTGATCCAGATCTTCGCGCCGTAGATGTTCGCGCCGAGGCCCGGCACCAGCGGCAGGATCAGCAGGAACAGCGCACCGGCCATGGAGATGTACGTGTAGCGCTGCAGGACGCGGTGGTCCTTGAGGAAGATCAGCACGACCGCGAGCAGCGCGACGCCCATCGCCGAGTACAGCAGCTGGCGCGGAGCGGCCTCGGCGTAGTTGCTGAGCCGCTTGGACTGGTCGAGCCGCCAGATGACGACCAGGCCGAGTCCGTTCAGCAGCGTCGCCAGCGGCAGCATCAGCGGGTCCGCGTACGGCGCGAACTTCCGTACGACCAGGTGGCCGACACCGGCGAGCAGGCCGAGTCCGAGACCGTAGCTCAGCAGGCCCGGCGGCACCGAGTCGTTGATGGCCAGCCCGACGTTGGCGTAGGCGAACACCGGGATGACGACGGCGAACACCAGCAGTGCCAGCTCGGTGTTGCGGCGGCTCGGGGCGCCGATCGCGCCGATGGTGGACGTGTGGTGCGTCGGCGAGTTGGAAGTACTGCTCATCGTGTGACGGGGCCTCTCACGGCTTGCCTACTGCTTACCGCACAGCGAGACGACCTTCTGCTCTTCCTCCGAGAGGCTGGGGCCGGGGCTGGGAGTGGGTGCGGTCGTGGTCGGGGGCGTGGACTTCTCAGGCGCCGACGGCGAGCCCGACGGATTCGACGGGTTCGGCGTCGGTGTGGCCTTGGACGTGAAGGAGGCGGGAGTGGTTCCCGTGGTGCCCCCGGCCTCGCCTTCGCCGGTCCTGGCGTTGTTGCTCTCGGCTTCGCGCCGCTGCGCCTCCTTCTTGCACGCGGAGGCCTGCACCGACAGTTCCTCGATCTTCGCCTGGGCGTTCTTCAGGTCGCCCTCGGCGATCGTCGCCTTGACCAGCTTCTGCTGGTAGGGCGGCAGGTACTTGAGTTCGATCTCGGGGTGGTCCTTCTCGACCTTCGACAGCGACACCCACGCCAGGTCCTGGCTGATGCCCCGGTACAGCGCGACGTGCTCGTCCTCGGCGCCGACGTAGTACTGCGTCTGCGTCCAGCGCCAGCCGCCGTACAGGCCGCCGCCGACGACGGCCAGGGCCAGGACGCCGTAGAGGGATCTCTTCAGCCAGCGGCCCTTCTTGCGGGGCTTGGTGAAGTCACCGTCGTCGTAGTCGAAGCCGGCCGCGGGGATGTAGCCGGTGGTGTCGCCGGAGCCGGGCGGGCCGAACTCGCCGCCACCGCCGCCGTGCCCCTGGCGGCCGAGCCCGGAGGCGCGGCCGGCGGGGGTCTGCATGATGCCGTTGTCGTGCAGCTGGTGCTGGTTCTCGGCGACGGCGCCGACCACGACCGGGGTGTCGGAGAGCTGCCCCGCCAGGGTGTCGCCGGTGTCGAGGTCGAGGACGTCGGCGACGATGACCGTGATGTTGTCGGGGCCGCCGCCGCGCAGGGCCAGCTCGATGAGGTTCTGGACGGTCTCCTGGGGGCCCTGGTAGCTGGCGAGGGTGTCCTCCAGCGTCTGGTGGGACACCACCCCGGACAGGCCGTCGGAGCAGATCAGGTAGCGGTCGCCGGCGCGGACCTCGCGGATGGACAGGTCCGGCTCGACGTGGTCGCCCGACCCGAGGGCGCGCATCAGCAGCGAGCGCTGCGGGTGCGTGGTCGCCTCCTCCTCGGTGATGCGGCCCTCGTCGACCAGGCGCTGCACCCAGGTGTGGTCCTGGGTGATCTGCGTGAGCACACCGTCGCGGAGCAGATACGCGCGGGAGTCGCCGACGTGCACCAGGCCGAGCCGCTGACCGGTCCACAGCAGGGCGGTGAGGGTGGTCCCCATGCCCTCCAGCTGGGGGTCGTCCTCGACCATGGAGCGCAGCTGGTCGTTGGCGCGCTGCACCGCCGTGCCGAGTGAGGTGAGGAGGTCGGAGCCGGGGACGTCGTCGTCGAGGGCGACGATGGTGGAGATGGCCTCGGAGGAGGCGACCTCACCGGCGGCGGCGCCGCCCATGCCGTCGGCGATGGCGAGCAGGCGCGGGCCGGCGTATCCGGAGTCCTCGTTGCCCTCCCGGATCATGCCCTTGTGCGATCCGGCCGCGAAGCGCAGTGACAGACTCATGCGCACCTCGCCTGTCGGCTCCGGGTACAGCCGGTCGTGTCGAGCCACACTGCCCACCCTCCGGTCGGGAGCGCGCCGGGGCCCGGGGTGGGGCCCGCCACTGCGTGCTCGCTCCGCTCGCGCCTATCCATGATGTAGCACTACTTCCGCAGCTCGATGACGGTCTTGCCGATGCGGATCGGCGCGCCCGGTGCAATCGGTGTGGGAGTCGTCAGCCGGGTCCGGTCCAGGTACGTGCCGTTGGTGGAGCCGAGGTCCTCGACGATCCACTGGCCGTCGCGGTCCGGGTAGATCCTGGCATGGCGGCTGGAGGCGTAGTCGTCGTCCAGCACGATCGTCGAGTCGTGCGCCCGGCCCAGGGTGATGGTCTGGCCCTGGAGCGCGACCGTCGTGCCGGTGAGGGTGCCCTCGGTGACGACCAGCTTGGTGGGGGCGTTGCGCCCGCGCCGGCCGCCGCCGGACTGCTGGCGCTGCTGCGGCGGCGCCTGGCGGGCGGCCTGCTGCTGGCGGCCGGCCTCGCGGCGCGATCCGCGCTGGGTGACCCGCGTCCCGAACAGGTCACTTCGGATGACCTGCACGGCCACGATCACGAACAGCCACAGTACGGCCAGGAACCCCAGCCGCATGACCGTGAGGGTCAGCTCTGACATTGCCCCCGCTTCACCCTTCGGCTTGCCTATAGATAACGGTGGTGCTGCCCACGACGATCCGCGAGCCGTCGCGGAGCGTAGCGCGGGTGGTGTGCTGTCCGTCCACCACGATGCCGTTGGTGGATCCGAGATCCTGGATCGTCGAGGGCGTTCCGGTCCGGATCTCGCAGTGCCGGCGGGAGACGCCGGGGTCGTCGATCCGCACGTCGGCGTCGGTGCTGCGGCCCAGCACGAGCGTCGGGCGGGAGATCTGGTGGCGGGTGCCGTTGATCTCGATCCAGTGGCGGGTCCGTCCGCCGGCGGCCGGGGAGGCCGGGGGGCGCTGGGCGCCCGCGGCCGGCGGATAGCCGTACCCGCCGGGGCGGCCGCCGGGCGGCGGCGCGGCCGGCATGGGCGGGGCGCCG